>JAJFGA010000028.1 GCA_021776375.1 Hyphococcus sp.
GGTTGACCCGCTCGATTCCACCAGCCGCATTCTCGACCCGCGGGTCATCGGCGAGGAACACTATCAGGTTGCCCGCGACGTTCAGGGTATTTTGCAGCGCTATAAATCACTGCAGGACATCATCGCCATTCTCGGCATGGATGAGCTGTCGGAAGAAGACAAACTCGTCGTCGCCCGTGCGCGCAAAGTTGAGCGCTTCCTGTCGCAGCCATTCTTTGTGGCTGAAATTTTCACCGGCAGCCCGGGCAAGCTGGTGCCGTTGGCGGAAACCGTCAAAGGCTTCAAAGGCCTCGTCGCCGGCGATTACGACCACCTGCCTGAAGCAGCGTTCTATATGGTTGGCTCCATGGACGAGGCGATTGAAAAAGCCGCCGTATTGGCGGCGGAAGCGGCGTAGGTTCAGATGGCTGATAAACTCCACTTCAATCTCGTCTCGCCTGAGCGCGAGCTTATGTCTGAGGATGTTGACCAGGTAGATATTCCGGGTGCGGAAGGCTGGATCGGCGTATTGCCGAACCATGCGCCGTTAATGACAACGCTGGCGCCCGGCATGGTGCGGATCCGCACCGGTTCAGACGAAAAGCAGATCTTCGTGCGAGGCGGTTTTGCGGAAATTTCGCCCGCAGGACTGACGCTTCTGGCCGAAGAGGCAATGCCGGCGGAAGAGCTCGACGCGGAAAAAATCGCCTTGCGGGTCAAGGACGCAGAAGAAGACCTCGCCGACGCCGACAGCGATGAAAAAAAGCTCGCCGCCCAACAGTCGCTCGATCGTTTAAAAGAGCTACAGGCCGCGCTTTAGCGTCCTCGTCGCAAGTCCGGGTGCAGGCTTTTTCCTAAAATGTGATCATCACGGCCGACTACATGGCTGGCGGATCCAACAATCAGATTGTCCGGCCCTCTGACTACGTGGGTATTCTTTTCCGGATAGGGCAGCGACGATAAAAAATGCTGCATGCAATTGAGGCGCGCACGCTTCTTGTCGTCAGATTTCACCACAATCCACGGTGCGTTGGCTGTGTCGGTGTAGAAAAACTTAGCCTCTTTTGCTTCCGTATAGTCATCCCATTTATTTAATGACGCCTTATCGATCGGCGACAGCTTCCATTGTTTTAAAGGATCGCCTTCACGCGACTTGAAACGGCGAAGCTGCTCTTGGCGGGTGACGGAAAACCAGTATTTGAAAAGAATGATGCCGCTATTGACCAGCATCTGTTCCAGCGCCGGCGCCTCGCGCATAAACTCAAGATATTCATTGGGCGAGCAAAATCCCATGACCCGCTCAACCCCGGCGCGATTATACCATGAGCGGTCAAACATGACGATTTCGCCGCCAGCCGGTAAGTGCTGGATATAGCGTTGGAAGAACCATTGCTTGCGTTCGCGTTCGCTCGGCTTGGACAGCGCGACGACCCGCGCGGTGCGGGGATTTAAATGCTCCATAAAGCGCTTGATCGTGCCGCCCTTGCCAGCGGCGTCGCGGCCCTCAAACAGGAGTACGATTTTCTGGTCGGTTTCCTCCACCCAACGCTGGGCTTTTAAAAGCTCGACCTGTAATTCAGCTTTATGGCGCTCATAGACTTTCCGCGAAATTTTCCGCCGGTAAGGATATTCACCGGTTTCAAAAGCCCGCCGGATCGCTTCCTGGTCGTGGCGCATCTCGGCTAGTGCGTGGAGGACCGCTCCAGCTTTTGCGGGCTTTGCCTGGCTGGTTTCCGCGGCGGTTCCATTTTGCGCCGTCTGCCCATTGTGGGCGAGCGTGGTTGCGTCGCTTGCGGATCGGGTCTGCGCTTCCGGTTCATTTCCTGGAGCGCTGCGTTGTTCGTCATCCTTCATGTCTAAACCTAACTCCCCTGGCCGGATTGCGCGCCGGCCCTGAGGCTCATAAAACTACTGCAATGGATGGCGCCGCGCCAGTGGCCGCAGCGGCCTCACGCCGCGCCATTTTGACCGCAGGCGGGTTTATTTTTGGTGAAGCTATTTGGGGAAAGGCGGCGCTTGTTTCGCGTTATAGCTGCGCAGAAAATCCCGCAGTGGCGTGAACGCGGCCATCAGCTCCTCATAGATATGTCGCTTGAACGGTACGATCAGGGACGGCGCCTCTTCCAGCTCGCCCCACCGCCAGTCGTCAAATTCGCGGTGATCGTGGACGTCAAGGTCAACCTCGCTGTCCTCGCCCTCAAACAGCATTGCCGCCCATTTCTGGCGTTGGCCTTCCCACTTGTTCTTTTTATAGGTGGTGGGAAAATCATAAGCGAGCCAGCCTGGGGTGACGGTGAGGAGCCGGGCGGAGGCAACGCCGGTTTCTTCTTTGAGTTCACGAAAGGCGGCCGCAATAATATCTTCACCCGGATCAACTCCGCCCTGCGGCATCTGCCATCGCTGTATCGGGTCTTTGGCAAGCTCAGGAGAGAAGTCTCCGGCGCGCCGTCCATACCAGACACAGCCCTCGCGGTTGAAGAGGGTAACACCGACATTGGGGCGATAGTTCTTGAGGCGAGTTTCGGGGTCCATAGAATTTTGTGCGCCGTAAATAACTTGTCGCCGATGTTTAGCGCCGGGACGCTTGGCTCTGCAAGACGGCCGAGGCCGGCGCGGCGACAAAACCGTTGTCTTCAAGCCCGTCCGCCCATGCGGCAATTTCATCGAGCGTGGTCGCATAAGCATAGGTCTTGCCGAGTGCGACGCCGTCGCGTTTGGCGATTTGCTCCAGTGCGCGCAACTCTCGGCGCACGGCGTTGCGGCGCGACGGGTCGGGGGCAGGCGGTACAATGCGATTGACGGAAATGATGACATCACCGCCCCGCGTTCCGCCGGCAATACGCGCAGCTCCGGTGTCGTCAATATAAGCGACGCCCGCATCCTCGAGTTTTTTCAAAACCGGCGCCATCGCCTCGTTCTGGGTGGAGAATTTGGCGCCAAGATAATTCGTCGCCGCGAAATAGCCGCCAAATCGCGACATCAACCAATCGAGGCGCTGGAGATTTTCCTCGCGGGTTTGCGTCGTCAGGAGGCCCGCGGAACCAAGCGCGTCGACATTGGCGCCATAGCCCTCCATCGGCAGTTCTATAAGGATTTCATGACCAGCGTCGCGGGCTTTTTGGGTCCAGAATTTCAGATCTTTTGCATAGGGCGCAAAAGCCAGCGAGACTGTTGAGGGAAGCTCGTCAATCGCGCGTTGCGTCAGCGCCGAATTCAGCCCGAGACCGCCGACAATTATCGCGATCTGCGGCGCGCCGTCCTGCTCCGGGCTGGCGGCGGCGTAAACATGCATGGCCTTGCGCCCATCAGGGCTGATGCGCGGCGCCTTGCCGAACGGCGTTGTGCGAAGCAAAGCCGGATCAGGTCCGGCGATTTTGGCGGCGCGTGAGTGGGTGAGGGATGCGGCGGTTGCCGGTGTAGCTGCTGGCCCGCCGCCGGCGATGGTGATGACGATTTCGTCGGTGTCTTGCGCATCTGCCGCCAGGTCAGGTTCATCCGGGTAGAGAAGAACGTCTTTGCTTTCCACGCCTTCTATGGCTTCCATCGCCGCCTCGCCGGCGTCGCGTAAATTCGGCGGCGCGAGGCGCAGACCGGGGGTCCCCGTTGCGGCCTGGTTTGCAGCCGGGGCCTCGCTGACCGTCACCGACGGTTCATGGCGCGCCATCCGCTCCATCCCGTCAATCGGCAGGGACACCCGCCCCGGCCCATTGCCGCTGGTGATCGAGTAGGTGAGCCCCGCGGCAAGAATCCCGAGCACGCCGAGAGCGCTGAGCCATGCCAGTGACAGGCGGCTCAGGACCGGGAGAATAAATCTGCGGCGGCGGTGGGCTACCATTTTACCTGTTGGCGCGAGGGGTGCGCGCCTCTATCTAACTTACCCGTCATAAATACGGATAATACGGTTAACCAATTGAAAACGGGGCGGCCTTTGAAAGGCTGCCCCGTCTCGATTGTAATCGTATGGTAAGGTGCGTTATTGGCGCGCAACCCCAGCATCGGCCAGCAATTGCCGGTAGGTGGTGGCGTCGGTCAAGATTTCAACGGCGCGCTCAAGCTGGCAATCCCTCAGGGTCTCGCCATCTTCCTCGAACGGGCATTCGACCGATTCAATGGTCGGCGCGGCGGCATCATCATCGCCATCGGCGCTCACCGTCGCCTCGACGACGTCTTCACTCACGTCAAGCGCCCCTGGCAGGTCGCGTTCGGCCCGGCGCGCAGCATTCTCATCCTGGCCCGGATAGGTCACCGGCATGGCGATATCGGGATCAATGCCGAGCGCCTGGATTGAACGGCCGGAGGGGGTGTAATACCGCGCCGTGGTCAGCCGCAAGGCGCCCTGAAGGCCATTTTGCAGCGGGATGACGGTTTGCACAGAGCCCTTGCCGAAGGATTTTGTGCCAAGCAGAAGTGCGCGATTGCGGTCCTGCAAAGCGCCGGCGACAATTTCCGAGGCAGACGCCGAGCCACCATTAATCAGTACAATGACCGGTTTTCCGCTAAGCTTATCGCCCGGCGTGCCCATTTCACGCAAGGTGTCGCGCGGGCGCCGGCCTCTAGTTGAAACAATCTCGCCGCCTTCAAGGAATACGTCTGAAACAGCGACCGCTTGATCAAGCAAGCCGCCGGGGTTTGACCGCAGGTCCAAAATAAGCCCTTTCGGTCCACCCGGAATTTCTTTTGACAATTTCTTGATAGCTTTTTTAACACCGTCCTCAGCCTGTTCGCTGAAGGTTGCTATGCGGACATAGGCAAAGTCGCCCTCCGCGCGCCATCGGACCGCCTGGACGGTGACAATATCGCGAACGATGGTCAGCTCAAACGGCTCGGCGTCGCGGTCGCGCAGGATTTTGATATCGACCTTTGTGCCTTTCTCGCCTTTAAGCTTGGAAATAGCCTCATCGATGGTCATGCCCAGCACAACCTCGCCGTCGATTTCGACGATCAGGTCGTTGGTGAGAACGCCAGCGCGGTCGGCGGGAGTGTCTTCGATTGGCGCGACAATTTTAACGTAGCCTTTGTCGTCGCCTTCATTGTCCATTACAATCTGAATGCCGAGCCCGGCAAAGGTGCCGCGGGTCTGCTCTTGCATGGTCTGAAAGTCTTCAGCCGTCAGATAGCTTGAATGCGGATCAAGCGTGTCGAGCATGCCGTTAATGGCGCCCTTGATCAGCTCACCGTCTTCCGGGTCGGTGACATAGTTCTCGTGCACCTGCTCAAAGACTTCGCCAAAGAGATCGAGTTGGCGGAATGTGTCTGCTGAGATGGATGCCCGCGCAAACACCGCGCTGGACAAAACCCCGAATAGGAGCGCGCCGCCTACTGCGGCGCCGGCAAGCGCGCTGGCGGAATAGCGTTTCGCCGCCGAAGGGCGAATTCTGGGAGCGCGGGAAGAGAGCTTCTTCATTTTACTACCTTTTCATACCGGCTAGAATGCCAGTTCTTCGATACTCTTGCTTGAGAGCCACAACGCGGGGTTAACGGGCTCACCTTTTTTGCGGATCTGAAGATCCAAATCTGTGCCGCCTTCGGCCATGGTCGCCACCGGCTCTCCGGCGGTAATCTGCTGGTTTTCCTCAACCAGAATGTCGCCGACGCCCAATAACAATATATGAAAGCCGCCGCCAACGTCCAGAACCACCAGATTACCAATTGGCTGCCAATCCCGCGCCACTACCACACGGCCCTCAAATGGTGCGGTCACAATTGCCTGATCGCGCGCAGAAAGGCGGATTCCTTCAAAAACACCGCCTTCCGGGCGGGGTTTGCCGAAGGCGCCCGTTAACCTTCCGGCAACCGGCGGTCGCAACCGGCCAAGCGCGGCGGCGAAATTCTTGGTGGCGATAAAGGGCTCAGGGGCTATCGGCTTGATCGCCGGGGTGATTTCGAGGGGGCTGAGGGCGATTTTTTTCGGCGGCGGGGGTTTGAGCCGCGGGGTTACGAGATGCGCCAGCCGCTCCAGGCGGCGCAGCATCTCGCGCAGGCTGGTCGCCTCAACCGCCAGGCGAGCGGTCTGTTTCTGGGCCGCAGCGGCAAGCCCGGCGGCGACATCGCGTTCTTTTTCCTTTTGCTTCATTAAATCGCCCAAGACGTCGCGGCGGGCGGCAAGCTCGGTATTGGTTCCGGCATAAGCGGCTTGCTCGCGCGCCAGCGCCGCCGACAGTTCGGCCAAGCTTTCTACCGCAACCCGCAGGCGGGCGGCTCTGGCCTCCAGCGCCGGGGCGGCGTCAGATAAGAGCATCGCCGCGCGCGCTGATTTGTTGGCGTCCTCCGGCGAGACCAGCAGCGCCGGCGGGCGCGACAACTCAAGCGATTGCAGCGCGGCTAAAACTTCGCTGACATTTTTGCTCTCGGCGCGCAACGCTGTCGCTGCTTGCGCCTTTTCCTGTTCGAGTTCGGCGATCGAGCCTTCAAGGCCGGTAATTTTACGCTCGGCCTGCTGAATTGAATTGGCGGTTTCAATCATCCGGTGGCGCAGCGCCGCGACTTCTTTTTCGCGCGCAGCGGCCTCGCGGCGCAGACGCTTTTCTTCTTCGGCGCGGTCTTTGAGGCGGCGCTCGACATCTTGCAGCTGGCTCGGGTCCGTCTGCGCACTTGCCTGCGCAGGCACGCCCAAGGCTGTCGCCGCAACAATAAGGGAAAGCAGGAGTGCGCGCGCGGTCATGAGCGGTGATAAGGGTGGCCGGTAAGGATGGTCATTGCGCGGTATAATTGCTCCATCAGCATCACCCTGACAAGCATATGCGGCCAGGTCGCAACGCCAAAGCACAAAGATAGCGCAGCGCGTTCTGTGACCGATTTGTCATGGCCGTCGGCGCCGCCGATCAAAAACGCCGCGGCGCTGGCGCCGTCATCGCGCTGGCGGGCGAGCATGTCGGCGAGGGCCTGGCTGGAATAGTTGCGGCCGCGCTCGTCGAGACGGATGAGAACCGATCCCGGCGGTGCGGCGCCATAAAGCATCGCCCCTTCGCGGGCGCATCTTTTTGCGCCTTTCAGCTTCGCCGGTGTTTCAAATTCTAAGATGTCAGGGCCAGAAAAACCGATATTGCGGGCAATCGCTCCCGCCCGGTCCTGGTAATCGCATGCAAGCGTTTTTTCCGGGCCGGCGCGCATTTTCCCAATGGCGGCGATGATCAGTCGCATGACTACCTTTACTAGAGCATTTTCCGACCAAGCGGGTACCGGTTGGGCGCCAGAAAATGCGGCCACTAAGAATCTAGAACAATATCCGATCGTGCCGATCAGATATTGTTCTAGCGAAGGCTTTTAATTAAGCCTCGGTCTTGACCGGCGCATGCGCCGCTTCCGACCACACGCGTTCAATGTTGTAAAAGCTACGCACTTCCGGGCGGAACAGATGCACGATCACATCATGAGCGTCGATTAAGACCCAATCGCAGGCGCCCGAGCCCTCGACATGGGCGCCGGTAACGCCGGCGACCTTGAGGCGCGCGACGATTTTGTCGGCCATCGCGCCGACATGGCGCTGCGAACGGCCGGAGGCGACAACCATGAAATCGGCAATGTCTGACTTGCCGGCAAGGTCGATGGTGACGACATCTTCGGCTTTGTCGTCATCTAGCTGCTCAACAATGAGGGAAAGAATTTTGCGACCAATCTCAGTCGGCGTCAGGCCGACAAAAGCGTCCGGAATTGTGACCCGGCTGTGGTCGTCATCGCTATCAGCGACAAGTCTTAATGCGGCCTTTCCGGCAGCCGCGGCGCCGTCAAGTGAACTCAGCGCAGTTCTCCATTTGCAACACGAGAAATCCTCGTTCGGTGAATATAGGAGCTTTTGGGGCGGCATCCAAGCGGGCGCCGGGGAATTAACTGTTGCTTAAAAGGCACGCCGCGAACCAGCCCTTATCGTCGGTCCAGATGGCCTCCTTGCGCCACGGCGTTTTGGCGAAAAGCGCGTCCAGCCGCTCGGGCGAATATTTGTAAGAATTCTCCGTATGCAGGGTCTCGCCCGTCGCAAAGGTAAATTTCTGTTCATCAATTGTTATGGCTGTCGGGCGCAGCGCCCGTAGATGCATTTCAATGCGGCAGTTTTTTTCGCAGTAAAATGCGTAATGCTCGAAATCGCTGATAGTTAATATGGCGTCCAGTTCGCGCTGCATCCGCACGAGAAGATTGAGGTTGAACGCGGCCGTGACGCCGTCGCGGTCATTATAGGCGGCCTGAAGGACGGCGGGGTCTTTTTCGAGATCAATCCCGAGCAGGAATTTGGCGTCGGGCCCGAGCGTCTGGCTGGCGCGGTTTAAAAACTTAACGGCGGTATCGGGCTGCATATTGCCGAGGGTGGAGCCCGGGAAGAATCCCAGCCAATGCGCCGGTTGCGGCAAATGCCCGGCCGGGATGGTCACCGGCGCATGAAAATCGGCGCAGACAGCCGCCACGGGGAGTTTATGCCTGTCGGTAAGCGCGGTTGCGCTCTCGATCAGATAGTCTTTGGAAATATCCATCGCCACATAGGCGGCGGGCTGGTCAAGGCCGTCGAGCAGCCAGGCGATTTTTTCGCTGGCGCCTGAGCCATATTCAAAAATCGCTGCGCCAGAACCGATCTGGTCTGTGATGTCGGCGGCGTTAGCGTCAAACACCGCTTTTTCCGTGCGCGTCGGATAATAGTCATCGAGCGTCGTAATCTGCTGAAACAGTTTCGAGCCACGCTCATCATAGAAATATTTTGGCGAGAGACTTTTTTGCGTCTGCGCTAATCCGGCAAGCGCATCAGCTTTAAAGTCGCCGAGATCGGGATGCAGGTCGAGAAAAAATGCCAGCGACCCATAAGGCGCGGTTATATCGGTCACGTTGTGAATGTCTCCAGAAGGTTTGTTGGGTGATGCAAGCGTGTTGTTTCTGATTGCGGTGGAGGAAATGGGATTGTCGGTGTCTGAAAAATAGACCCAGACCGGCGGATCGTTCCGGGTCAACTGGTTGAGGTTTTCCTCATTGATGCGGAAAGCGTCAAGCGCTTTTGCCGCCTCTCCTGACAGCGCGTTGTCAGTATAGCCGGGACGATTGAACACCGCCATTGGCGCCAGCTCGGCAATTTTTCGCCAGTGCTTCCAGCGATGAAATTCGGCCAGGCTGTCCGCGCCCATCAGCCAGATAAAATCGATATCAGGATTGGTAACCTGCAACCGCTCAAGTGTATCAATCGTATACTGAAGATTGTGTCGACGTTCAAAATCGCTGACGACAATATCGGGATGGTCGGCGACGGCGCGCGCCTTTGAAAGCCGTAGCTCATAGGGCGCATATTGGCCCGCATCCTTTAACGGATTGCCGGGCGTTACAAGCCACCACACCGCTTCCAGGCCAAGCTTTTCCAGCGCGGCCAAAGAAATTAGCCGGTGCCCGGTATGGGCGGGATTGAAGGAGCCGCCGAGAAGCCCGATCCGGCGGCGAGAGAGCTTGTCAGAGGACATCACGTTTCCGGTGCGACGGCGTTTGCGTGGCCGCTTACATAGACGCCCGGGTGAGAGATTAAAACCGGCGCAAGCGTGAAAAATCGGTTGGGGGTAAGCCTATTTATGGTGTCCAGGCGCTTTCTTCGCTATTTTCGGGAGCGGTCGCGGCTTTGCGCATCTTGTTGGAAAGCGTCATCAGCTCGCCGAGCAAGGGTTTCACGCCAGCGCCGCTCGCACCGGAAATTCGTCTGACTGGCGCACCGGCCGCCTTTTCCAGAGCGGTGGCTTTTTCCATAATTTCTTCATCGCTTAAAGCATCAATCTTGTTGAGTGCAACGAATTCCGGCTTTTCGGCAAGCATCGCACTATAGGCGGCCAACTCGCGGCGGATGGTTTTGTAAACCCCGGCGGGATCGCTCTCGGTGCCATCGACAAGATGGAGGAGGCCGGCGCATCGCTCCACATGACCGAGAAACCGGTCGCCAATACCGGCGCCCTCATGGGCGCCTTCAATCAGGCCTGGAATATCGGCGAGCACGAAGCTGTGGCCTTCGCCGACGCGGACCACGCCGAGATTGGGGTGAAGCGTCGTAAACGGATAATCGGCAATTTTCGGCTTGGCGGCGGAGACGGCGGCGAGAAAGGTTGATTTGCCCGCATTCGGCAGGCCGACAAGACCGATATCGGCGATCAGTTTGAGGCGCAGCCAGATGGTGCGTTTTTCGGAGGGCTGACCGGGATTGGCCCGCCGCGGCGCCTGGTTGGTGGAGGATTTAAACCGTGCATTGCCGAACCCGCCATTGCCGCCCTTGGCGAGTAGGAACAGCTCGCCCGGCGTGTCGAGATCGGCGACCAGGGTTTCTTCATCTTCTTCGAAAATCTGCGTGCCGACCGGGACCTTGATGATCAAATCATCGCCGCCGGCGCCGGTGCGGTTGGAGCCCTCGCCGGGGCGGCCGGGCTTGGCCTTGAAATGCTGCTTGTAGCGATAGTCTATCAGCGTATTGAGGTTCTCAACCGCTTCGGCCCAGACATGACCGCCAGCCCCGCCGTCGCCGCCATTCGGTCCGCCAAATTGGATGAACTTCTCGCGCCGAAACGACAAGCATCCGCGGCCGCCGGCCCCGCTTTCGACATAGATTTTGGTGCGATCAAGAAATTTCATGGGCGGGTTATAGCGGGCTCTGGGATATTGGCCACCGGCATGTTGCTGCAGCCTTTGCGTGCGCTCTTACGTATCATTGCCTATGGTGTGCGGCAGTTTTAGCGAAGGAGTGATTATGCCGGATAATGTCGACGTCCTGTTCGAACCGTTTGAGATGGGGGCGTTAAGGCTCGCCAACCGCATCGTCATGGCGCCGATGACGCGTTCGTTCTCGCCGGGCAATGTTCCGGGCGAGGATGTCGCCGCCTATTACCGCCGTCGTGCAGAGGGCGGGGTCGGTCTGATCCTCACCGAAGGCGTCTCGACCAACACGACAACGGCCTCAGGCACGCCGAATGTACCCAATATTGTCACCGATGATGCCAAGGCCGGCTGGGCGAGGGTGGTTTCCGGCGTCAAGGCCGCTGGCGGCGTCATTGGCGTTCAGCTGTGGCATGAGGGGGCGTTTCGCAATCCGGCAAAGACGGCGCATCCCGACACTCCTTCCTGGTCGGCGTCGGGCGTGAAGGTTCCTGGCAAACAGGTTAGCGCGCCGATGAGCGACGTTGAGATCGAGATCGCAATCACCGAATTTGTTGACGGCGCTGTGGCGGCAAAGGAGATCGGCTTTGATTGCGTGGAGTTTCACGGCGCTCATAGTTATCTGATTGACAGTTTCTTTTGGGAAGAGACTAATCTGCGTACCGACAAATGGGGCGGCCCGGATTGGTCTGGCCGCACCGCCTTTGCTGCAGAAATTATCCGCCGCACCCGGGAACGCGTGGGTGCGGATTTTCCGTTGCTGATCCGGCTGTCGCAGTGGAAGCAACAGGATTTCTCTGCACGGCCGGCAAAATCTCCTGATGAATTAGCGCAATGGCTGGCGCCGCTGGTCGATGCCGGGATTGATATTTTCCACTGCTCGCAGCGGCGTTTCTGGGAACCGGAGTTTGAAAACTCCGATCTCAACTTCGCTGGCTGGACCCAAAAGCTCAGCGGTAAGCCGGCAATTTCTGTCGGCTCGGTCGGGCTCAGTGGCGAATTTACCGCTACCTATGCGGGCGAAGTCTCGCAGCCCGCCAGCCTTGATGAGCTTATCCGGCGCATGGAAGCGCGGGAGTTTGATCTTATCGCGGTCGGCCGGGCGCTGTTGCAGGACCCTGACTGGGTGACAAAAATCCGTGACGGGCGAAACGACGAACTGGCGGCATTTTCAAAAGACGCGCTGGCGACGCTTTACTGAAATAACTTGTTCTGATCTGGAGAATAAAATGATTACGGTTCACCATCTTGAAAATTCACGGTCCCAGCGCGTCCTCTGGCTGCTTGAGGAATTGGGCGCCGACTATGAAATCAAACACTACAAACGCGACAAGAAAACCAGCCTCGCACCGGCCGCGTTAAAAAAAGTGCATCCGCTCGGTAAATCGCCAGTCGTGGAACAGAACGGGCAGGTGATCGCCGAGACTGGTGCGATTATGGAGTATCTTGTCGAGCAGCATGACGGCGCCTTGGCGCCGGCGTCGGGTGCGCCAAACTATCAACGCTACAAATACTGGATGCATGCGGCAGAAGGCTCGTTCGCGGCAATCATGGTGACGGCTTTGTTGCTCACCCGCATGGAAACCGCGCCGATGCCGTTTTTTGCCAAACCCATAGCGCGCAAACTGACGAAGGGCGTGCGCGACGCCTATCTCGACCACACCATGAAAGGGCTGTTTGATTATGCCGAGGCGACGCTTGGACAATCCGAATGGCTGGCGGGCGATGCGTTTTCCGCTGCTGATATCATTATGAGTTTTCCGCTCGAGGGCTTTGCGGCGCGCGGCAATATCGCGCTTTACAAAAATATTTCTGCTTTTTTGGGCCGTATTCATGCCCGTCCCGCCTATCAGCGAGCGGTGGAAAAGGGCGGCCCTTATGGGCTCATCCGGTAACAATGTCGTGTGGCTGCGCCACGCCGGCGCCATTTTCCGGGCTTTCTTTCGCCTCCGGTGGGGCTTAGCTAAGAGGCCAATAGGGCCAGTCCAGGCGGCCTGATAAATGAGGAATAAGCGATGAGCATCGCAATGTTTTCGGCGATATCACTGATTTGCATCGACGCGGCGGCGGCGCGGCCGTTGCCGGCGAGCGCGGCGGTCACGCCAATTGTAGTTGCGGTTCAGGCCGCGGCAGACCCGCAACTCACCACGCCGTCGGCAGGTGAGATTGACCGCGTTATTTTGGCGCCGGCCAGCGAACCGGCTCCGGCCGCAGCGGTCGAGGAGAACGACGTCGGCCCGCTCGTCTTTGAAGGCGAAAGCGACGATGCGGTGGTGCAGCGTTTTGTCGATTACCTTGAGCAAACCACCACCTTGACGGGCGATTTCACCCAGATTGCCCCGTCCGGCGCGATCTCGACTGGTCAATTATATCTGCGCCGGCCGGGATTCTTACGGTTTGAATATGATCCGCCGGACCCACTCCTGATCGTCGCCAATGGCGGCATGGTTTATGTCTATGACGATGCCCTGGAGACGACCGATTCCTATCCCTTAGGTAAAACCCCGCTCAAATTTCTGCTGAGCCGGAAGCTCAATTTCGATGAAACCACAGTGGTTGACGTTGACCGCGGCGTTAACAATGTCGCGATCACGCTGGCCTCCAAAAAAGACGACACAGAGGGCGAGTTGACGGTTATCGTCAAAGCACCGGAAATGACGCTGGTCCGCTGGATTGTCCGCGATTTACAAAACGGCATAACCGTCGTCACGATTGATAATGTGATCGCAGGCGAGCGTCTCGCCAACCGGCTCTTCCGGCCTCCGGATGCGGGCGGAGCATTCCTTAAAAATTAGCAATGCTACAAATATCGCAGCAATTTGCTGCTTTTGTTACAGGGTCACAATCAAGCTTTTTTTTAGTTTGCCTATTGAAAACCTTATCAGTGATGCGTTAATGTAACAGTACGCGAAGGGTGTTCTATCAGGCCAGCGTTGCCCCCCCGCTTGCAGGCCTGAAAGCCAGTCGCGTCGCCGGAATATCCCCTCCCGGCGTAGGCGCAACAGCGCAGCTTGGCGTCCGATCTTTCTTCAGGGTCGGACGCCTTTTTCTTTTGGGTGGGCTATGACCCAGGCCAAGCAGCGGAGAACGTGTCGCCATGGACGAAAATGAGCTGGAAGAGCTGGAGCGTGAGCTGCCTAGCCTGACCGTCCTGACGCGGTTTGCCCGTACGCTGGACCGGATTCCGTGGTTTGCTAACCTCGGTGAACCGCTGACGCCCGGCGCGCGCGCCGCTGCTGAGGAATATGTCGCTCGGCTGGGGTTTCCCGACGCAGAAGTCGCCATCTTAATCGACTGGGACGATGCAGCGGCGGCGACCGAAAGCCTCGACTGGCAGAGCCCCGCCTGGGAGGCCGAAGAGATGCAACGCGCCGACCTCACCGGGCGCGCGCTTGAGTGTTTATCGCAAGAGGCGCTGCATATCGGCATGACGCTGATTGCCGATAAAATCACCGAGCCGGCGCTGGAAGGCATGGAACAGGCGGCGGTGATTTTTGATATTGTCGAGGAGGGCCCGCGCAACATCGCGGTCGGTGCGGCGGTTCAGGCGGCTAATGGCGCCGCGCTCGCGCTTCTCGCGGCGACCAATCCCGACTTCGATATTGAAGCGCATCCGTTCGCCGCAAAATTTCGTCTGTTTGAGTTCGGGCGCTGGCCTGTGGGCGTCACCGGGCTTTCGTTCAACCTGTTTTAAAATCAAGCCCAGCCGCGACCAGCAAATAGACAGCGATCAGTGTCAGGATCATTTTAAAACCTCGGTCAAAGTGGGCTTCCGGCATCCGTCTTAGATAATGCGTGCCGATCACCGTGCCGGCAAAGCCCGACAGAAGGATTGCAGCAATCAGCGCCGCCCATTGGCCAAAGGCAAAGCCGAGCGCGCCGAATACGATAATTTTGATACCGTGCTGGGCGACCATGCAGGCGGCATGGGTGGCGACGCGGCCGAGCCGGTCCAGCCTGGTCGCCGACAGCATGGTTGCGGCAATCGGGCCGGTGGCCCCAAAAAACATGGTGAGAAATGCGCCGACCGCGCCGGTTGCGAAAAAGGTTTTCACGCCGGGCGAGAAGCTTTTTGGGCGCGGCCCCCAGACAGTGTAAAGGATGAAGGCGGCAACGCCTGCGCGCAGCGCCCAGACCGGCATTTCCACAGCAAGCCGACCGCCAAGCCCAGCGCCTAGAAGCCCGCCAGCGGTAAACCATAAAACAATAGGCCACACCACGTCGCGGCGTTGTAGGTAGAAGCGTCCAGCGTTTGAGCCGAGCTGAGCAGCGCCGTGCACCGGCACCACGGCAGTGGCGGGAAAAATCGCGCTCATCACCGCAAGCAGCGCAAGCCCGCCGCCAAGACCGAAAGCAGCCGTAAGGGCGGCAGTAAAAAACGCCGCAACGATTGCGCCAAGCGCCGCCCATAGGGGCAATCCTTCGGGCAAGAGGGTGATGAGATCCATGCAACGCTTGATATAGGCGGTTGGCCGCCACGGCAAATAAGCTGGCTTGACGACCTTGCATTCGGCGCATAGCCATAGAGCCTCGCTCCGCCGCCACGGTTCGCCCTCAACCAGAGTTCTCCATGAAAATCACCACCTGGAACATTAATTCCGTCCGCCTACGTATTGATCTTGTGACACAGTTTTTAAAACAACAGGCGCCGGATGTGTTGTGTCTGCAGGAAATCAAATGCGTTGAAGACGCCTTCCCGTCCAAGGCGTTTCGCGATGCCGGTTATGAACATATCGCCGTTTCCGGTCAGAAGGGATATCATGGCGTCGCGATTGCCTCGCGCCTGCCGCTCAAGAAAATTGAAAAGCGTGAGTTTTGCGGCAAGGAAGACGCCCGCCATATTGCCGCCAGCCTGCCGGGCGGCGTGCGCATCCATAATTTCTATGTCCCGGCCGGCGGTGATGTCCCTGACCCGAAGAAGAACGACAAATTCGCCCATAAGCTCGATTTTATGGATGAAATGCGGGGCTGGTTTTCAGAATTGGGCCCGCGTTCAAAGTCTATTCTGGTCGGTGATTTGAATGTTGCGCCAACCGAAAACGATGTCTGGTCGCACAAGCAATTGTTGAAAATCGTCTCGCACACGCCGGTCGAGGTCGAGCTGTTGAACGCTGTCATCGCCTCACATGGCTGGCTTGATGTCGCGCGCGCACTCGTTCCTGAGCCGGAAAAACTCTACACTTGGTGGTCCTACCGGGCGAAAGATTGGCGCCAATCCAATCGCGGTCGTCGCCTTGACCATATCTGGGTGAGCCCGACGCTCAAAAAACCAGCGCTCGATGGCGGACGTAAAGCCTATCAAATCCATGATGACGCACGCGGATGGGAGCGGCCTTCCGATCATGCGCCCGTGTCACTGACGCTAGATATATAGATGCGGCGCAAGCGCCGTCATTAGTGCGTCAATATCGCTTTCATCATTATAAAGATGAACTGAAAGCCGAACCACGCCCTGCCTTGTGTCGTGAATGACGCCGGCATCCGCCAGGTCCGCCGCAGCCGCATCATAATCACGCACGTTGATCAGAACGCCAGAGCCGCGTGCGCCCTCGGTCATCATCGATTGCACTGCGCTGTCCGGCAGGCCGTCAAACAGCCGCGACAATAGCGCCTGATTATGCGCGTAGATTGCATCAACGCCGTGTGCGCCGATAATCTCAAAGCCAGCCAGCGCGCCAGCGGCAGGCGCGATCGAGGGCGTGCCGCCAGTATAGCGGGCTGCGCCTTTGGCATATTCAAAATGGCGGATATCCAATTCGAACGGGTCTTCATGGGAAAACCATCCGACATCCATCGGCGCGCATTGTGCAGCGGTGTCGTCTCGCACCCATAAGAATGCAGCGCCTGGCCCGCCGCAGAGATATTTTAGCGACGTACCGACGGCAAAATCAGGAGCCCATTCATTCAGTCGCACCGGCACGGCGCCGGCCGCCTGGGCGACGTCGAGGAGCGAGAAAACGCCCGCCTCGCGGGCGCGGCGGGCGATTTCCCCAGCCGGCGCCATGACGCTGGAGTTGGAATAGACCCGTGTGGCCGCCACCAGCTGAACATCGTCTTCGAATGCCGGCGCCCATGCATCCGGGTCGGCAAGGCGCATCCCGCCGGGCAGGAACACCAGCTCATAGCCAATCCGCTGCGCCTGGGCGAGGGCGAAGCCGACGGTCGGAAAATCATCTTCACTGAGAACAATTTTCGTTCGTCCCGTTCGTTCGGGAAGCGAGAACAGGATTTTAGAAATCCCACTCGTGACATTACTCTGTAGGCAGATGTCGTGCGCTTCGGCGCCAATCAGTGGCGCGAGGCCAGCGCGCGCAAGCGCCAGGGTTTCAAACCAGGCATCCCAGACGCCGGCGCCCTCGCGCCGCCATGGGCTTGCAAAGCTCCGCGCCATCGCCGCATCCATGGTTTTTGGCTGCGCGCCGACAGAATGCGACAGGAAATAATGCTTGCCCGGCAAGTGAAATTTATCGCGGTCCATGGGTTACCCGGAAAGTTTGCGTAATTCGTCGCGCGTCACCGCCCCTGGCACCACCACCACCGGTATCGGTCGCACGCCAAGATAGGCAGGGTTTTGCGCCAGCGCCGAGACCAGAGGGCCGGGGCCGCTAGTCTCGGTGGAGGCGCCGAGAAATAAGAATGCGATCTGTGGGTCTTCTTCAATCAACTTGCCGATTTCCTCAACGACGACGCCTTCGCGGATGATCTCTTCCGGGGCCTCGCCGGTTTGGGCTTTCACTTCGGCGGCAAATTCATGCAGCAACGCTTCGGCATTTTCATACGCTTCAGCGCGCATCGTCTCCGCGACCGTCGCCCAATGGCCAAATTCCGGCGGTTCGACCACATGCAACAGGGTCACGCGGGCGGTGGAGCGTTTGGCGCGGCGTCCGGAGAAAAATGCCGCCAGCCGTGCTTCGGGACAATCGGAGGCAATCACCAGAAATTTGATCCGGTCGTCGGCGCTGTTTTTTTCGGTCTCGCTCATGGCGGTACAATGCAATGAAACGCCGGCTCGCGTCTACTTGGCCAGGAAGGCCTTGGGCGCGGCGGAAAATGCGGGGAAAAGAAAACGCCGCCGGCGCTGGGCCGGCGGCGTTAAGAATTAAACGTTTAGCTTAACTATCTTAGCGGCGCTTAGTCCGGCGTTTGGCTTTACGTTTTACAGCTTTTTTCGCGGTTTTACGTTTTACGGTTTTCTTCGCCGCTTTACGTTTTGTGGCGCGTTTTTTGGGTGCGGCAGCCGCTGATTCCATGCTGTCGAGCGCATCGGCGTAAGCTTTGAGCGCTTTCATGAAGCCGGCCTGCTGGGTTTTAGGCAGGACCGACAGAACGGCGCGGTCAGATTTGTTGACCTTGGCGTCGGCTGATTTGAGGATGCGCTTGCCGGCGGCAGAGATGCTGACCGCGTTGGCTCTGGCGTCTTCTTTGGTGCGTTTGCGCGTCAACAGGCCTTTTTTGATCATCCGTGCGATCATGTCGGCCAGCGTCGAGCGGTCGATGCCGGTGTGGCGCACGAGATCCGTCTGGCTCAACCCTTCGTTCTTGGCGACAACGCTCAGAACTTCAAACTGACGCGGCGTCGGGCCGGTTGAACCAACTTCTTTTGAATAAAGGTCGTGTGCATATTGCTGGGCGCGGCGTAATAGGTGGCCTGGTGAAGTCTTAAGCGAATAAGCCATGAATTTCTCCGTGTTTCGGCTGTATAGGAAATATCTCGAATGGGTTCAATTTGTGCGCTGCAATCTGAATATTCGAAAACGTTGCGTCACCCTCAGCGTCATGAGACTGAATGTCGTTAGGCTGAATACCATAAGACTGGGCGTCATTAGAACTATTCCAGAAGAAATGCAAAATTACACCTGACGCGGACGGTTTGAACCGTGCATGTACATAGTGGATTGAAAGTTGTCCGTCATTGGCAAAATTGCCGCACCAGATCACAAAATGGCGAGTTTAAGCTTTGGGCGGATAATCAGCAGACGTGTGATCGTGCGTTTGGGTTACGTAAAGTTAAAAATCGGGGACGGCGTCGGGCGTTAGTTTTCCCCAGCAGAGTTTTCGCTCGGTTCTTCAGCGGCGTTTTCATCAGGCATATATTGGGCGATCAGCGACGCCTGAAATCCGGTGAAGACCAGGCTGGCGGCGGTGAATCCGAATATTTTCAGATTGACCCAATGTTTTTCCCCAGAACAGCCCGCCCCGCCAGTGAGGTCGCAATCGCGCATGAAATAGCGCCAGGCAATCTCGTTGGCGATGGCGAGGACTGCAAAAAACACCGCATAACGTTTTGTCAGCGTGCGCCAGGCGCCGTCCGGCAGATGCAGGGTGCCGTCAAAGACAATTTTGAGGAAATTACGGTCGGCAATCATGCCGCCGGCCAGGGTCGAGGCGAACAGCATGTAAATAATCGTAGGTTTCATGTAAAAGAACATCTTGTTGTGCAAGATCAGCGTCAGACTGCCGAGGACGCCGACAATGACGCCGGTGACCAGCAGCATCGGCGCCACACGGCGCTCCTTCCAAACCGAATAGACGAAGGCGGCCAGGTAGGCCGGTAGAAACAGCCCGACCGCGAGATACATTTCCTCGCCCTCGGAGATCGACCAGCCTTGACCGACCAGCCCGCCGATCAGGGGGGCGAGACGGCCGCCGAAAAAATAGGCGATCATGAACACTGCGAGCGGGCCCATATCGACAGCGAATTTGGCGCCGCCGGAAAGCCGTAGCTCAGGGGTTTTTGTCTCGTTCATGCAACGCTCCTCGGGGGCTGGGAAATCTAATCTGGATTAATCGACCGCGCCGGCAAGCGCGCGGGCAAAACTTTCGGCGTGGAAGGTTTGTAAATCGTCAACACTTTCGCCGACGCCGATAAAGTGTATCGGCAGTACAAATTTGTCGCCTAGCGCAACCAGGACGCCGCCCCTGGCGGTGCCGTCAAGCTTGGTCATGACCAGACCGGTGACGCCGGCGATATCAGAAAATGCGGCCGCCTGACTAATTGCGTTCTGGCCGACGGTGGCGTCAAGCACAAGAATGACGTCATGTGGCGCGGTTGCATCGAGCTTTTTCAGGACGCGCACAATTTTCGCAAGCTCGTCCATCAATGCGGATTTGTTTTGTAACCGGCCGGCAGTGTCGATGAATAAAACATCGGCGTTGGCGGCTTTTGCTTCTTTCACGGCGTCAAAGGCAAGGCCTGCCGCATCTGCACCAACCTCGCGCGCGATCACAGGCGCGCCGGTGCGTTCGCCCCAGACGGACAGCTGCTCTATGGCGGCGGCGCGGAAGGTGTCGCCAGCCGCCAGCATCACCGACAGGCCGTCATCTTTAAATTTCTGCGCCAGCTTGCCGATGGTGGTGGTCTTCCCGGAACCGTTGACGCCGATCATCAAGATCACGTGCGGCCGGTTCTCGGCGTTGATCAGAAGCGGTTTTTCGAGCGGCTCAAGCGTTGCCGCGACCTCGCCGGCTAGAGTTTCGCGAACTTCCGCATCGGTAATTTCCTTGTCGAATTTGTCCTGCGCCAGACTATCGGTAATACGCTCAGCGGCGGCGACGCCGAGATCGGCGGTGATCAGGAGTTCTTCAAGCTCATCCAGCGTTTCCTGGTCAAGCTTGCGCTTGGTGAAAATGCCGGCGACCCCGTCGGAAATTCGCGATGATGATTTGGAAAGCCCTTGGCTAAGCCGCGACAGCCAGCCCGGATTGTTTTTCTCGGTCGGCTCTGGGGGCGACGTCGGGGTCGCGGGTTCATCGTCTGATGCGGGCTCGACGATTTCAGTTAGAGGCGCCGGCGTCGCGGTCGGTTCGGGGGCGGCATTTTGCGGCGGCGCTATGGCCTCCGGTGCGCCATCATCGGCGGTGGGCGCATCTTCCTGCGCAGATTGTTGTTCCAGCGCCGTATCATCGGGCGGCTTTTTTTTGCTGAACAGGCCGGAGAGGAAATTCTTCGCCACGGTTGATTTACTCCTGCAACATTGGGCGTGCGTTTAACGTCAGGCGAGCGATGGATTTCATACCGCCTCGCCGATCAGGAGGTCGCCTGCGCGTGCGGACAGACGAAGTTGGCATGCAGCGCCAATGGTTGCGGTCTCGCCATTGGTGACTTTAACACTGGCGAAATTGCCAAGCCGGGCGCGGCCGCCGCTTTCCATGATGGCGAGTTCCTCGCGCCCGACAAGTTCCTCCAGAAAATCGTGCAGCGCGTCGGCAGCTTTCGCTCGCAGCCGCGCGGCGCGCTCTTTAATGATCGCACGCGGAACTTGCGGCATCAGCGCCGCCGGGGTTCCCTTGCGCGGTGAGAAGGGGAAGGCATGCAGATATTGCAGGCCCGCTTCGTCGATAATATCGAGGCTGCGGGCGAACATCTCTTCGCTCTCGGTCGGGAACCCGGCGATTATGTCGGCGCCGAAAGCGACATCGGCGCGCCTGGAGCGAATATTATGGCAAAGTTCAATGGCCTGCTCGCGTGTGTGGCGGCGCTTCATACGCTTAAGGATCATGTTGTCGCCGGACTGTAGCGATAGATGCAAATAAGGCGCAACGCGGCTGTCGCCGGTGATGCGCTCAAACAGCTGGTCATCGATTTCCGCGCCGTCAACCGACGACAGACGCAGGCGGGCAATCGCCGGGACCTGATCAAGGATCGCCGCAACCAGTGCGCCAAGCGTTGGCGCACCTTCGAGATCGGCCCCGTAAGAGGTCATATCGACGCCGGTCAGCACAATCTCCTGGTGGCCAGACGCGGCCAGTCGCTGCGCTTGTTCAACTGCGATACGCACTGGCACCGAGCGCGAATTGCCGCGCCCGAACGGAATGATGCAGAAGGTGCAGCGGTGATCGCAGCCATTTTGAATCTGCAAAAATGCGCGCGCGTGATCGCCATAACCATCGATCAGATGGCCGGCGGTCTCGCGGACCGACATGATGTCATTGACGCGAATGGTTGGCGCATCATTGGCGTCCGGCTCCTCTGCAAGCGTGCGCCATTCCTGCGGGGTCAATTTTTCCTGATTACCGATGACGGCGTCGACTTCCGCCATTGCTGCGAAGTCATCCGGTGCGGTTTGCGCGGCGCAGCCGGTGACGATAATCCTGGCGCCCGGCCGCGCGCGTCTTGCGCGACGAATATTCTGGCGTGCGGTCCGCACCGCTTCGTTGGTGACCGCGCAGGTGTTAATCACCACGGCGTCGTCTAACCCGGCCGCGCCGGCAAGCCGGCGCATAGCTTCGCTCTCCACCAGATTGAGGCGGCAGCCAAGCGAGATGATATCGAGATTGGCGGACATGCGCGCTTGTTTGGGCTAAGACGGCGCAGAGAACAAGGGCGCGCGCCCCAGAGCGGCTTTATGGGGCGGAGCCGCCGAATATTTGCGGAAAGGGGTGGTCTGGAGCGTTAGCGGTTTGTGCGAACACGGCGGCTTTTTCGGGCTCGGCGGCGATCACCTCGCCAAGGTAGCGCATGATTTTGTAAAATTCATTTTCGGCAATCCGGAGATTGACCTCGCGCCGGGTCTCTTCAGCGGCCGACCCGCCATAATTTTCAAGTGCGTGGCGAGCAAGGTCGCCGGCCTCGGTGTTGGCTAATTGTCCCGCGACCGCCATTTGGGCGATATAGTAAGCGCGCTTTAACGGGGTTGTGGCGTCTTCCGGCTTCATCGCGTCGCGCAGCCGCAAGATGTGAGCGCCGTCGGTTTTGACCCGCAGCCGGGCTTTGCGGTCGCCATTTTCAACCACAACGCCGTTGATCATCAGCTCTTCATAGGGGCGAAGCTTTAAAATCAGACCGGCCATAAACTTGTCTCCGCTTGTTTCACAAACACTCATGAGCGCACATAAGTATACAACCATAAATTGAATACGATACAACTATAAATAGAAAGTTAACAGAGAATGAAGCCCAACATAAACGGGCTTGAACCGGCCTCAGCCGGGTCCTGACTAGTTTTCCATCGCCAGAAGGATTGAAAAGCCAACAATCATAAACAGGGCAAGCGGCGAGAAAGCCCCAAGGATCGCCGGGATGACCCCGAGCTTGCCGAGCGCGAGCGCCAGGCTTTCAGCAACGAAATAGGTAAAGCCGAGGGCCGACCCGGAGATTGCCCGGACCAGGAGAACGCCCTGGCGGTGCATGCCGAAGCCAGCGATTGCGCCCAGGAGCGGCATCACCAGCGTCGCCATCGGCTTGGAGAACCGCCCCAAAAAGGATGTCATCGCTTCGCGCGTTTCGGCTTGTTCGCGGCGCAGCTGGCGAATTTTTTTTGACAAGTCGCCGAGGCTGGTTTGGTCAGGTTTTAAGGTCAGCGCAAACAACAGCTCCGGGTCGAGGCTGTTGGTCCACAAGGCGACGGCGTTCTCGGTGACGACAAGGGTCTCGGCATCAAATGTTTTTAACCCGAACAGTCGCCAAACCCCGTCTTCATGACGTGCGGCGCGCGCCTCTATAACTTTTGAAGCAAGGCCGTCTTCATCAAGATCGTAGATTGAGACATCAGACAGTAAGACCGCACCGCCGAACCGGGCGGCGCTGTGCGCGCTGATATATTCATTGTCGAAATTAATACGGATGTTGGTTCGTGTGCCGGTGTCTTCCGGCAGATCTAGGGCGTAATCATTCGCCGCCCAGTAATCGAGTGCTTCGGATGATTTGACCGTCACCGTTTCAAAGAAGATAAAATGCGCGACGGAGATAATTACGCAAACTATCCCAAGCGGTAAGAGGACCCGGTGCACTGACATGCCGGCCGCGCGCATGACGGTAATTTCACTCGTATGGCTAAGGCCGGCAAGGGTGACGACAATGCCGAGGAGCGCCGCGAAAGGCGTAAACTGCGCAACGACTTGCGGTGCGCGTAAACGAATGTAGCGGATTAATGAGTCCGCCGTGGCGCCGTCCGCCGCCAGAATATCACTCGAGCGATTTAACAGATCGAGCATCTGCATTATGATAACAAAGAATAGCAAGAAGCCGATGAAGCGGATCAAAAACTGCCGCCCGACATAAAGCGTGAATATGCCCCGTGCGGCGTTCATTGAGCCTCGCCTGCCGTCGCCGAGGGTGCCGGGCCTTCAGCACCGGCAAGGCGCACAGTCTCAGTTTCTCGGCGGGTCATCACGCGCGCTGTGCGCGCACGATCAACCGAGCCGCGATAGAGCAACATCGATATCATGGCAAAAGCTGCAAACACTCCCCACATAGAGATGTAAGGCGACAGTTCGCCATTGCCGGCGACAACCTTGCCCCACTCCTCCAGCGTTTCGTGATAGACGATTAAAATTGCAATGCCGACAATAGGTTTTATCGAAGACTTTTGACGGCGGCCAGAAATGCCCATCGCGATCGCCAATATTGGCATCACCAGGAAGGACAAGGGATGAATGATGCGCCAGTGCAGCCCGCCGCGATATTTGTCATAGAGCGGTGAGGACGCGCGCGTTTCCCGCCCTAGAAAACTGACAATTTCATCAAATGTCGCTTCGCGTTCGTCGCCGCCGCGTTCGCGGAAGACGCCGATAGCAGGCAGGGCGATTTCAAGGTCGAAGGAATCAAAATTCAACGCCTGAATTTGTTCACCGAGCGGATCAATGATCACCTGGCGGCCTTGTTCGAGCTTTAACAGCAACGAACGGATATCCGGAGTGGTTGAAATGGCGCCATAGCGGGCGGTGATCGTTGTGCGCCCGCCATCCAGTCCACGGCGTTCCAGGAAAATATTTTCTGCGTCGCGGGTGTCTTTGTTGACGGCGCCGAGACGGATGGTGACCCGGTCTGAGATATCGACGAACTCGCCTGCGGGCACCTTTATGCCGAGTGCGCCGCTGGTCACATTGAAACGGATCTGGCTGTATTCGTAACGCGAATAGGGTTGGATATAGGAGACCAGGAGGAAGTCGAGCACCATGATAAACAAGACCAGCACGTAGATTGGCCGCAACAGCCGGCCAAACGAGGCGCCGCTTGAACTCAAAGCGTCAAGCTCGCTCGATAGCGAGAGGTTGCGGAATGCCAGCATGATGCCGAGGAAAGTGCCGAGCGGCAGCGCGAGGCCCAGATAGTGCGGCACCAGATTGGCCAGCATTTGCCACACCACATCGATCGGGCCTTGCTCAGCGAGCACAAAATCGAACAGTCGCAGCATATGCTCAAGCAGCAACAGCATGCCGGCGATACTTAGCGCCAGAAGTAGCGGTGTGATGACAGTGCGCAGAATATAGCGGTCAATGAGATGCATGGACGGCGTTTTGTCACCGGGTGTTGATGTGTCGCCAATTCCTTAACGGACCGGCGTGGTTTGTGTTGTGTAGCGAATTCCGGACCACTCGGGAAGGCGGCGGTGAATATTCTACTGGCGAGGGTGCGCGGTTCATTTAGCAGACGCTGCTGGCCGTCTTGTCTCGATTTGGCAAAGCCGGCATGGCTGTGGTCGGATCGGCGGCGCTAGGCGCTCTCCAGTCGACCCTCAACCCAGTCCCAGAACAGGGCGGAAAAATCTGCGCCGCCAAATCTGCGCATCTCCTGCACCCCGGTCGGCGAGGTGACGTTAATCTCGGTGAGATAGTCGCCGATGACATCGATGCCGGCGAATACGAGGCCGCGCTCGGACAGGGCCGGACCGATGCGGTCACAGATTTCCTGATCGCGCGCGGTCATCTCAATCGCTTCGGCGCGCCCGCCAACATGCATGTTGGAACGGGTCTCGCCCGCTGCCGGCACGCGGTTGATCGCGCCCACCGCCTCGCCGTCAAGCAGAATGATACGTTTATCGCCTTCGGAAACGGAGGGTAGAAATTTCTGCGCAATAATTGGCTCACGGAACATCTGCTCAAAAAGTTCGAGCAGTGCATTGAAATTGCCATCTTCTGGCCGGAGGCGAAACACGCCGGCGCCGCCATTGCCGTAAAGCGGTTTTAAAATCATGTCGCCATGCTCTGCCCGGAACTCACGGATCGCGTCTGCGTCACTTGTAATCAGTGTTGGCGGCGTCAGGTCTTTAAAGTCGGTGACGAAAAGCTTTTCAGGCGCATCACGAATGGCGCGCGGATCGTTCAGAACCATCACGTCCGGTTGCAGCCGTTCAAGGATTTGCGCGGCGGTGATGTAGGCCATGTCGTAAGGCGGGTCCTGACGAATAAGGACAACGTCAAGTGAACGCAGATCGATCAGTTCGGGCGCTGCAAGAGTCGCGTGCTCGCCTTGGGTGCGGCTCATGCGGTCGATGCGCTGCGCGCGTGCGCGCACCTCGTCGCCATAGAGCTGCAACGTCTCTGGCCCATAGACCCAAATCTCGTGGCCTCTGGCGTTGGCTTCAAAGGCCATATCGAAGGACGTGTCGGCGTTGACGTCGACGGCGTCGATGGGGTCCATCTGGAAGGCGATTTTCAACATGGCGGGCTTTCGCGCTTAAGGTTTCGGGGGGCGGGTCTATAGCGCCGGGCGGGCGGAGTTTAACATGATTGACGACTTTTTCAGCGGCCCTGGCGGAACAATTAATCGTCATCCAACCAGGCGCTGGTAATATGGCGCCAGCGCCAACCGGAGACGGCGATAATATCGTAACGCATATCGCAATGCGCAAGTCGCGGATGGTGCGCTAAAAACATTGACGCCGCATCACTGACTCGGCGCTGATTGGCGTAGCTAACTGCCTCCAGCGCATCGTCAAGGCTGGCGCGGGCTTTGACCTCAACGAAGATGAGCAGTTTGCCGCGTTTGGCGACCAGGTCGATTTCCCCGCCGTGCGCCTTAAAGCGGCGGGCGATAATCGTAAAACCCTTCAAGCTCAAGACCAGACCGGCGAGCCTTTCCCCACGCCGGCCGGCGGCTTCTGCGCGCTGCTTCGCTCCGCTGTTGGGGCGGCTCATCGGTGGTCTTTTAATTTGAGTGCGCGGGCATAGGCGCTTTTGCGCGCAACGCCGAGGATGCTTGCCGCTTGCGCAGCGGCGTCCTTAACGCTCATCGTTTCAAGCGCGTCTTTGAGGAAGCGGTCGAGCGCTTCTGGAGTGACGGGTTTGGGCTCGGGCGGAAATACCAAGACGACAATCTCGCCCTTTGGCGGCGCGTCTTTATAACCAGCTGCGAGCTCAGATAATTCACCCTCGCGAAATTCTTCATGGAGTTTTGTCAACTCACGGGCGACCACCGCACGACGCTCGCCAAAAGCTTTCGCCATTGCCTCAAGGCAGGCGCAAAGGCGCGGGCCTGTCTCATAAAAGACCAGCGTCGCGGCGACCTCTGCAACGGTGGCGAACGCCTTGTCGCGGGCCCCGGCGCGTGATGGGGCAAACCCTGCAAACAGGAAATGATCGCTAGGCGCTCCGGCGGCTGACAGCGCAGTGATCACGGCCGACGCTCCGGGGATTGGGGTGACCGCAACGCCCGCCTCGCGCGCCTCGCGCACCAGCTTATAGCCCGGATCGGAGATCAACGGCGTGCCGGCGTCGGAGACCAGACACATCGCCGCGCCATCTTGCAGTTTTTTAATAATGCCCGGGCGCGTCCGGGCCGCATTGTGCTCATGATAAGCTTTGAGCGGGGTTTTGATCCCATAGGCGGCGCAAAGCTTGGCGGTCTGGCGGGTGTCCTCGCAGACGATCAAATCGGCGGCCTTAAGCGTTTCGACAGCCCGATAGGTTATGTCGCCGAGATTGCCGATTGGCGTTGCGGTCACATAAAGGCCGGGTTCGAGGCGTAGGGGCGTATGGGTCATCAACGCAACGATTGGCCCGGTCGGCAGCGCCCGTCAATCGGGACGATGGACGGGATGGTCGATCAGGCTTGTTTACGGCGCGGGCGGCGGCGGTTAGTCTTGCGCTCGCATATCACAATAGTAAGGGCGGAGTTTATGCGCATGGATGTTGGTTTTGGATTGCGGGTAGGGCTCGCGAGCCTTATGGCGGCGGCGATTGTCGCTTGTGAGACCGCGCCGGTGCGCCCGAGTCCTTCGGTGGTCACGCTGCCCGGCCAGCCCGGTATTGAAGCGCCGGAGAGTGCAGCGACGCCCGGTCCGGAATTTGATCAGGAAGCGCGCCGTTATGATCGTCGCGGCTATGCCCGCCCGCGCCATATGGACGGTGAGGAGCCAGTGCGCGTCGGCCTGCTGTTGCCATTTTCCGCCAATAGCGCGCCGGCCCAGAAGGTCGCCTCGGCGATGTTTGACGCCGCCCAGCTGGCTGCGTTCGACGCCGGCGATGAGCGCTTCTTGCTGATCCCAAAAGACACCAAAGGCACCGCGATTGGCGCGGCGGATGCGGCGCGCTCCGCGCTTGCCGATGGCGCTGAAATTATTTTAGGGCCATTATTTTCTGAATCGGTTGAGGCGGCGGCGGTGGTTACGCGCGCCGCTGCAACGCCGATGATTGCATTTTCTTCCGACCTCAAATCCGGCGGCGACGGAGTTTATCTGTTGAGCTTCCCGCCGGAGCTCGAAATCGAACGCGTCACCGAATATGCGGTTAGCCAGGAATTAACGCGCTTCGGCGTGCTTGCGCCGCTAACCGAATATGGCAACCGGGTCTCTGGCGCATTCGCCGAAGCGGTGTTTGTACGCGGCGGGATTATAATTCACGAAGAGCGTTATATGCAGGAGCCGGACGCGATGTTGGCGCCGGCCAAACGGCTTGCACGGTTTTCGGAAGAAATCGTACCGCTCGAACTGCGCCATGAATATAATGGCGAGAAGCCAGAGCCTGGTGCTGAAGAAGCTGGCTACACTCAAGGCTATCAGGCGGTTTTGATGCCGGAGCAGGGCACGCTGTTGCGCGCGCTCGCGCCGCTCTTGCCGTTCTACAACGTTGATATCACGCGGGTGAAACTGCTTGGCATATCGGCGTGGAAAAACCCGCGCCTGACCCGCGAGCCGGCCTTGCGCGGCGGCTGGTTTGCCGCGCCCGATCCCGAGATTACGCGCAATTTTGAAAACCGTTTCGCTGGCGCGTTTGGCGCGCCGCCGCCACGGCTTGCCTCGCTGGCCTATGACGCTTCTCTCCTCGCCGCCCGGCTTGCGGCGAGCGAGCGCAAGCGCAACCGCTTTTCGGTGGAGACGATTACCGATCCCAATGGTTATTTCGGCGCCGACGGCCTGTTCCGCCTGAATGCGGATGGATCCGTTGAGCGCGGCTTGGCGATTTTGGAAATTCAGCCCGGCGGTATTTTAACCATCGATCCCGCGCCGCGCAGCTTCGCGCCGAGCTTTTGACGGTTGCCTGCAACGCGGGCGGCAGGGTTTGTTTACCGGAGATAAAGATATTGCGTATTCTGCCTTGCGTTCTTGGCGTACTTTTCTTTGTGGCATCGGCGCAGGCTGAAGACGAGCCGCCACAAGCCATTCACACTCTGACGGCGGCCGCTGGGCAAGCCGCGGCGTTTGGTGATGTGCGCTATGCGTTTAGCCTTGATCACTGGAGCGAACAGAACGGCGAGGAGCTTAATCTGCGTTTGCGGTTTGACCCTCGGATGGCTCAGGGCGAACAATGGTCGCTATTGGACGCCTCCCTCGACGATCTGTCCAAAGTTCAAAGGAAAGCCTTCAAGCAATTTCAGAAATCAGAAAATCCCGACGATGCGCTCGTCTATGACAAGTTGGAAGACATGCTCGGTGATGTTGTTCTGGTAGAGGAAACCACAGCTGACGCGATTTTCACCGCGCCAGTTGTCAGTGAGGATCTGCCGGAAGGTGTTTTGGAAATGACGATTATGCTCAACAAAGCCGCCGGTTTTGTCTCGCAGATCGATATGCGCTCAATAAAGCCGTTCAAACCAGCCGCGATTGCAAAAATAAAATCGATGACCCAGAGCCAGACCTTTGCAGCTCCCGACAGCGATGGCGTTGCGTTGTTGCAGACAAGCGAAGGCGCCGCCAATGGCAAGGCAGTGTTGAAATCATTCACCTCACAAAGCCGCCAGAGCTATTTTGATATTGAACGCATCGATCCACCGGCATCTCCCGTGGCCGATACTGAATAAAGCGGCAAGCGCAAAAGGCTTTAGCGCAGCAATTCATAAAGCACGGCATTGAGTACGCGCCGCCCATTTACTGTAGCACGCAAGCGCCCGCAATCGAGCGTTACGAGACCGTCGTCGATGAGCGCGTGAAGGCGCTCAGTGCGGCGCTCATCGGCATAGAAGTAATCGTCAGCATAGAGCGTTACGCCGTCAGTGAGGCGCAGACCCATGGTTAGGCGCTCCACTAGCTGCGCGGTCTCATCCAACACTTCGGTTACATAGCGATCGGCGCCACCTGACAAATAGTCCGCAGGCGTCTTGGCGGCCTCCGTTGCGAGGCGGCGTCCATCAATGCTCAACCGCCCATGAGCACCGGGGCCGACGCCGATATAGTCATGGTAATTCCAATAGATGAGATTGTGCCGTGAGCGCGCGTCCTGTGCGGCATGGTTTGAGATTTCATAGGCGGGAAGCCCGGCGTCGGCGGTCATCTCCTGGGCGAGGTCAAACTGGTCGGCGCATTGATCTTCGGTTGCCGGCGCCCATCGCCCGGCGGCGACGGCCTTGGCGAAGGCTGTGCCTGGCTCGATGGTGAGCTGGTAGAGCGATAGATGGCCGACGCCAAAATTAAGCGCTTCACCGAGTTCATCGCGCCAGGCGCTCAGCGTCTGTCCCGGCCGGGCGTAGATGAGGTCAAATGTGGTGCGTTTGAATGTCCGTTGCGCCGTTTCGATAGCCCGTCTTGCGCTGGCGGCGTCATGATCGCGCCCGAGGAAGGCGAGCGCATCATCGCGCAGCGACTGGACGCCAAGCGACAGACGATTGACGCCGGCGGCGGCCAGCGCCTCAAAATGCGATTGCTCCGCATCCGTTGGATTGGCCTCAATGGTGATTTCAGGGCCGGGTTCAAACCCCCAAAGCCGTTCGCAAGTGCAGATCACCGCATCGATTACGTCCAGCGGCGCCAGCGACGGCGTGCCGCCGCCAAAATAGAGGCTGGTCAGCTTACGGTTTGGCGTCCGCGCCGCCATGAGTTCAAGATCGCGCGTCAACATTTCTGCCCAGCGCGCCGCATCAAGGGCTTTGTTTTTGTAAATATTAAAGTCGCAATAAGGGCAAATTCGCGCACAATAAGGCCAGTGAACATAAACCCCAAGCGGCGTATGGTTAGCCATTAGCGGCCTCGGCCAGCGCAATCGTGTGATCCAGAAGGTCGCGGCCGCCCGGTGCGCCATGGCTCGGGATAATAATTTCGGCGTCGGGGAATTCGGCAGCGACGCGGCGCACCGTATCGGCCCATGCGGCGATATCTGCGTCGGCCGTGCTGCCGAGGCTGTTCGATTCGTCCGGCCGGATCAGACATCCCCCGAACAGTACCTTCGTCTTTGGATCATAGGCGACGATGTTGTCGCGCGTGTGGCCGGGGCCCGGGTAGAAAAACTGGATCCTCCCGACTTCCCAGGATGCTGGGCCTCCACGCTGATAATCGAAATAGGGAACAGAATCTCTGGCCGGGGTCAGGCCGCGCTTGGTGGCGGCCTCATTTGTTAACTCGAAAGCTAACGTGACCCAGTTGCGTTTGTTGACAGTGTCCATTCCCCCCATCTTGTCGGCATGGGCGTGGGTCGGAACAAGTGTTCCCGGGCCGTTGAATATCTGCTCGTCGATCAGATCGAGTAACCGCTCCGTATCCGCATTACTCCAGGCAGTATCAATAACTATTAGTTCGTTGTCGTCTTTAACGATAAGTCCCTGCGAAAGAATCAGCCCCCAGGGCTCGATAGTTTCGTAGCTCTTGTGGATCCAGACATCTTCAGCGATTTTCTCCAGCGCCAAGTCAGGATTGCCACCCTCTTGGGCAAGTCCGTGTTGCGACGTGGGCGCCAAAGTGCAGGCGGCAAGCAACAGTCCGCCGAATATCCAAAGTGTAAGATTTCTAATCATTTTCCAAACACGCTTTCGTCAGTTTACGGAAGGCATTGGCGCGATGCGACATTGCGTGTTTCGCATCCGGCGCCATTTCGCCAAAAGTGACATCATACCCGTCAGGTATAAAGATCGGATCATAGCCAAATCCGTTGTCGCCGCGGGGCGGGAAGGTGAGTGTCCCTGTCACTTCCCCCTCGAATACTTCCTCAGCCCCATCCGGCCAGGCAAGACAAAGCGCACAAACAAAGCGTGCGGAGAGGTCGCGTGCGCCGCGTTCTGTCAGCTGTTCCTCGATTTTCTTCATCGCGCGGCCAAAATCGCGCGGCTCGCCGGCCCAGCGGGCAGAATAAATCCCGGGCGCGCCGCTGAGAGCAGCAACCGCCAGCCCGGAATCATCGCCGAGGGCAGGCAGGTTTGAGGCGTCTGCAGCGGCCCTCGCCTTGAGAATAGCGTTCTCAGCGAAGGTTTTTCCGGTCTCTTCAGGGTCATTTAGGCCAATTTTTTTGGCGGACACCGTCTCGATACCGAAGGGGGTCACTAATGCATTGATTTCTATGATTTTCCCGTCGTTGTGAGAGGCGATAATAAGCCGTCCAGGAGGCAATTTTCGTCGCTTTTCGATCATGTTTTACCCTTTTTCGGAAAATATTTATCGTTTTTCGAGAAAAAACCCTTGCATTGTTTTTCGATAAGTGTATATCGATAATCAACAAGACGGCGAAACAAACGCCGCAACGGAAAACCGGCCCAAAAGCCAGATGGCGATAAAAACAAGACCGGCGATCCGAACACAAGACCCTCCAGCGAAGGCTGGAAATAAAAATCACCGGCAAAGCCGGAACAAAAAAAGAGCGGCTGGGAAAGCCCAGACCGCTCAGAAGATCAGAAATGAGTTGCGTCGCTTCAACTAGGGAAAAAGAAAAGGAGAAATCCCATGTCTAACAAACACTCAACAGATAACTTCGGTGGATTTGGCGGCATTGTCAATGGTCTGGCCGTTTTGGTCACGATTTCCTTGATCGGCGCTGGCTACCTCACGGCCCTCGGCTCATTCGCAGGCATTGCGTAATGTCCAAATTCTTTCAATTTGCAGCCGCGGCTCTGTTGGCGGCGGTTGCCGCAGCGAGCCTTGCGGGGCTCGCGATAGCGGCCGAGCAAGGACCAGGCGCTACGCTTGCGGGCGCTAACCTCTGTCAAAAAGCTATATGTTTTGTGGCTTTCTTTTGAACCCTGCTCTGGGGCTGCTTGGGGAAAGTCAAGGCGTTGCGCTGATCGTCTGGCGGGCAGAATCGCCCGACGATATCCGCAGTCGGCAGATTGACATCATGCCGGGGCGTTTTCACAAAAGCGCAAATTTGGGACTTAGGACGGAGACAGGCGGATGCGCGCGATAGGAAAAGGATCACTAGCGTCTATCCTCGCTATGGGTCTGAACATAACACGGATTATTTTGTGGCTTGCCTTTATCGGGTTTTCGATTGCTCTGGTGGTTATTCCCTTAGCGTCGATCGTCTACGGGATGTTCCAGGGCTTTGATGACGGCGACGCTCTTGTCGAGGGCGCAGATTATATCCAAATCGCATATCAATTCGTCAGCTTTGGCGTCATGTTGTTTGTCATCACCCGATTGCTGGAAGTTTTGAAAACGCTGCGTTTCGGCTCGCCCTTCGTAAAAGAGAACGCCGACCACTTTCGTACCGTTGGCTATGCTCTTCTGATTGGGGAGGGCGCCAAAATCGCTTTCGGGCTGCTTTCGTTGATCACCAGCGCCGACATTGAAATTGACACCCAGCCGATCACCTGGCTGGCGATCATCACTGTTTTTGTGCTTGCAGAAGTGTTTCACGAAGGCGCGCGGATGAAAGAAGAACAGGATCTTACGGTTTAAATCATGGCGATTTCGGTAAAACTCGACCGCATACTTCTCGATCGCGGGATGTCTTTGACAGAATTGTCAGAGCGGGTCGGTGTGACGATCGCGAATTTATCGATCCTGAAAACCGGCAAGGCCAAAGCCATTCGTTTTTCAACGCTTGAGGCGATTTGTCATGAGCTTGAATGCCAGCCCGGGGACATCTTGTTTTTTGACGTAGAAGATAGCGCCGCCAAGGCGGCGGAATAATCGTCCGGCGGAGTTTCTGGTTTTACTTATTCGGCCTGACTGGCCGCGGCGATGCGCGATGGGCTTGCCTCGCCGACCGCGCGGCTGGTCATCGCAAATATCCATAGCGCTACGCCGAGCAAGCTTGTGCAGATATAGGGAATTTGCGGCGCTATGGAGTAAAGCCCGACGCCGAGCAACGGAGCGATAATAAAGCCGGAGGCGCCGGCCGCGCCGGTTAGGCCGATGGCCGCGCCCTGCTCGTCCGGCGTGACCGCCAGAGAGGCGGCGGCGTTAAAGCCGGGAACCGCAAGGCCGGCGCCAAAACCGGCAAGCACCATCCCGAAGATCACGATCCCCAGATGCGGCAATGTCCATATCAAACCATGTCCGGCGACAATTAAGACCGGCGCAATGCGCATCAACAAGCGCGGCTCAACGCCAAAGCGCTGGACGATGACGATCTGCGAGAACAAGGCCGCCATTGCGCCGCCCATAAGGCCGAGGCCCACAAGTTGCGGCGCCATTTCAGTGGTTACGCCCAACGCATCCATAAAATAAAACGCAATCGTCTGTACCAGGATGGCGTTGGCGATGCCAAAGGTGAGCCCGAAAATCAAGAATGGGCGAATGCGCCTGTCGCTTAATTTCATCTTGATTGATTTTTTGCGTTGTTTCGGGCGCGTGTGCTCTGGCAGATAGAGGTAGACCGCAAAGCTCATAATGGCGGCAAGCCCGGCAATGGCGAAAAAAGGCGCCGTTGGCCCGAGCAGAGCAGCCACGGCGCCAAAGCCGGGACCAATCATCGCGCCGAGGCCGAATGCTGCGGAGTAGCTTGCAATTCCGGCGGTCCGATCGACGGCGCTGGTGCGGTCGGCGATATAGGCTTGTGCTGCGGGAGGGCCGGCTGAGCCAAAGGCGCCATAAAAGCTCCGCGTGACGACCAGAACAACATAGAGAGGCGCACCCGATAGCGCGCCCAAAAGTCCCAGCTTGATCGTCGCCCCGAAAAGAATCATCGAGACGGCAAAGCCGACCAGACCGATTAATATATATGGCTTGCGCCCGCCACCGTCGCTGCGTCGACCCCAACGCGGTACGAAGAAAACCCAGCACACAGCCGAGATCATAAAGATCAAAACCACCTGCAAATCGGACACGCCGATGTCGCGGGCAATCGGCGGCAAGATCGAAAAGATGATGGTCTGGCCCATGCCAGCGCAGACCGCGCCGGCCAAAAGCAGCATAAAGGCGATCCGTCGCGCCTTTGGCGATGACGCTGCAAAATTTTCAGCTTCAGTGACAGCGCTTGCCGCGCCGGCATTTAAAGCATCATTACGTTTGGAAGAGTCGGGATTTTCCATGGCCGTTTCAGAGCATGCGCAAGAGCACAGTGCAACAATGTTGTGTATGGTGGTCCCGGTTAACATGCGCGACATCCAGTCATGCACTCAAAGCCATGAGAGGCGGCGCCTATGCAAGACGAACATGATTTCTCCGCCGAGGGCGGGTGCGCCTGTGGCGGTGTGCGCTATCGCATGACATCAGGGCCGCTATTTGTGCATTGCTGTCACTGCCGATGGTGCCAGCGCGAGAGCGGCGCCGCGTTTGCGCTCAATGCACTGATCGAGGCTGATCGGGTGGAAATATTGAAGGGCGTATCGGCGCCGGTTGTTGTTCCATCACATAGCGGCAAGGGGCAGGAATTTCACCGCTGCCCGGATTGCCAGATCGCATTGTGGAGCCACTATGCCGGCATGGGCGCCAAGCTATGTTTCATCCGTGTGGGGACGTTAGACAATCCAGACGTTCTGGCGCCGGATATTCATATTTTCACATCAACCAAACAGGCTTGGGTCAATCTGGAAGGCGCCGCCCTGATTGTGGCAGAGTATTACAGCAAAAAGGACTTCTGGCCGGCGGAGAGTCTTGAGCGGTGGCGTGTGTTGGAGGGATAGGCGGCGCCTGTCATGGCGCCTTATAAGCGACGCCCTCTTTCATCACAAAATCGATATTTTCAAGCTCGGTAATATCCGTAAGTGGATCACCACCCACAGCGACGAGGTCGCCGGATTTGCCAACCGCGATCACGCCGATCAGATCGGACTGGCCAAGATGCGCCGCGCCGACAATGGTCGCGGAACTGATCGCCTCCATCGGCGTCATGCCTGCGTCAACAAGGAGCGCGAATTCACGGGCATTATCGCCGTGCCTAGAAACGCCGCTATCCGTACCGAAAGCGATTTTGACCCCGCCCGCATGGGCGCGCCGCGCCATATCGAGGATTTGCGGGCCGACCTGCTTTGCTTTTTTGCGGATCGGCGGCGGGAAAAAACTATTTGGATCATTGGCTATTTCCGCGACCGTCACGCCCGCCAGGATTGTGGGGACAAGATAGGCGTCGTAGCGCTTGAACAGGCGAAAGGATTCCGCGTCGGAGAATGTTCCGTGCTCGATCGAATCTACCCCTGCGCGCAGTGCTGCGTTTATTCCATCGGCGCCATGGGCGTGCGCGGTCACCTTCCGGCCGAGCGCATGGCTTGTATCCATAATGGCTTTCAGCTCATCGTCGAAGAATTGCTGGCCAGTGCCAGCCGCCGTTTCCGACAACACGCCGCCGGTTGATACAAGCTTGATGTGGTCAGCGGTGCGACGCACCTGGTCGCGCACCGCTTTTCGACATTCGGCGGCGCCGTCGCAAACGCCGGTTGATTGGATGACATCGAACACGTCACCACGGTACCCGTGGCGCTGGCCGTGCCCGCCAGTGGGCGATATCGTATGGCCGGAGGCGAAAACGCGCGGGCCGATCACATCGCCGCGTTCTATGCCATCGCGCAGGGCGAAAACGGCGTCATCGCCGCTTGCCCCAACATCGCGCACGGTGGTGAACCCCGCTAGCAGTGTCTTTTTTGCGAATCCGGCGGCGATCACCGCGACATCCGCGTCGGAGCGCTCGACCACGGATAATTTCGCCCTGGGTCCCAATTCGCTTGTTAGATGCACATGGCTGTCGATGAAGCCGGGCATCACAAAATAATCTTTGAGGTCATACAGTGCGACGTTGTCGTCGGGCGTTGCGCCGGTCGAGGCGGCATCGACATATCCCGCTAGAACACCGGTGATTTTTCCGTCTTCAATGATGATGCTGCGCTCAGTCAAAACCGCCTTGCCAGGCTCCGCGAGGAGGCGGCCGGCATGGACGATCGAATAATCAGCCGCCAGAGCGCTTGCAATCATAGCGCTGGCGCCCGCAAGCACGGACAGGAATTTCATAAAAACCTCGTTAAATTTGGGTATGCGGAATTCGTGTTTGTCTTCAGGTAGCTGCGTTTTTGTCTTGCATGGTCAACCGGCGCCTTGCCTTGGGTCCCATATATAGCTTTTCGTGGGCAAAGTCGAAAATGAAACTGCGCTCCGTCATCAGATCGGAGCCGATAAGACAGAACGCTTTTTCGTGAACGCCCAGCTCTTCAAATATAGGCGCATCGAAAACGGTGAGAATACGTTTGCTCCATCTTGCCTTAGCAATCCTGATTGTTCCAACCCGAATGCGGCTTGCAACTTCAACGCGGTCGAAAATATCGCTTAAGCGGCTGCCAGTTCTAAATCCGGAGGCTCTTGATCCTTCGATGACGACACCGCCGAGCAATCGCCGCATCGCGCGGTTGTTTATCAGCGTTCCTGAGGCGCCGAGATCGATGATGCACGGGACTTTTCGTCCGTGTATGCTGACGGTAATGCGATAAAGAGTGCCCGCGCCTTCGCCGAAATTTCTTGCGCGCATACGGGTTTTTGACCAGCCGCGCGGTAAATCCTTAACCGGATCACGCCGGTCATAGAGTCGGATCGTTTGTTTGTCGGCATCAAATAGAACTGTGTACTGGGTTAAAAAATCGAGCCCCAAAATGCCGCCCGGCGTTTGCCGGGTTTCTCGCCAATCGGGCAAAACCACACCGACATGATTGTCCAGGCGCTGATCGCCGATGGTCAGGTCGCCGATATTGATCGCGGGCAGAATTTCGGACCCGGCAAGGCCGAGAATGCGGATCGGCTCCCGATCCGCGGGGGTGAAAATATTTTCGTCGGCGAGGTTTTGGAATGCCGCGGTAATCGTCGCCCCGGAATCAAGAACAAAATCATAAGGTCCCTGGCCGTTCACCATAACGCTCACGGTGACCCAGCCCTCATAATCGATGCGATAGGGAAGTTCGGCGATTGGGTCGGCGGCGCGTGCGGACAGGCTGAAAGCGGTCCCCGCAAGCAAAAGCCATAAGAAAAATGCGATGCGCGGCACGGCTCGCCTCCCTGAGGCGCAGTCTGTGAATGGCCGCCCCTGAAGTTGATTTTAGGGCAATTGGCGGATCGCGCCAGTCGTTTCGGCCGATTGTGAGATCGTTTCGTCCGGCGCAGTGCATTGGGGCGGATCAATCGCAAGAAACGGGATGCGGCCATTCGGTCTAGTGCGCTATAAGCTGGCGATGACGCGTCATTATACAACCGACGACGCCCGCTGGGAGGCGGTGCAAACCCGTGAAAAAGCCGCCGATGGGCAGTTTTGGAGCTGCGTGCGGACCACCGGGGTCTATTGTTTCCCGTCCTGCCCCGCTCGCCCGCTCCGGAAAAATGTCTTTTTTGTCAAATCACCAGCTGAGGCTCAGGTCGCCGGCTATCGCGCCTGCAGGCGCTGCCGGCCTGACGGATAGCGGCGCTGACTGTGCTGAGCGGTCGGGTTGCAGCTTTCCTTTGCTGCGATAGCGAAAAACCTTCTCGTATACCTTGCGCCATGCGGCTGGCGCGTTATAACCCGCCGCTTCGACCCGATCGCCGGGCCTTTAGGCATGCCTTGGCGATCTTGAAACGCAATCATTGCGCGCCCGAAAGGGCCCTTATAGGAACAGCGAAATGCCCAAGATGAAGACCAAATCAGGCGCGAAAAAGCGCTTTAAAATGACCGCGACCGGCAAAGTCAAAGCCGGTGTCGCCGGTAAGCGCCACGGCATGATTAAACGCACGTCCAAGCAAATCCGCCAGAACCGCGGCATGGACCTGCTATCGGCCCCTGATGCTAAGATCGTCAAAAAATATATGCCGTATAATCGCTAAGGAGACGCCAGCATGTCACGTGTAAAAAGAGGCGTCACCGCCCACGCCCGCCATAAGAAAGTCATCAGCAAGGCCAAAGGCTATTACGGCCGCCGTAAAAACACCTTCCGCATCGCCAATCAGGCGGTGGAAAAGGCCGGCCAATACGCCTATCGCGACCGCCGCGTCAGAAAACGAAATTTCCGCGCGCTGTGGATCCAGCGCATCAACGCCGCCGCGCGCGCGCTCGATATCACCTATGGCCGATTTATTCACGGGCTCGACGCCGCCGGGATTGAAGTTGACCGTAAGGTGCTTGCCGATCTCGCCGTCCACGAGCCCGAGGCGTTCAAGGCGCTGGCGGAAAAAGCAAAAGCCGCGCTCGCTTAGTTAGCGCACGCCGCCCCTTGGCCTCATCTTGATGTGCGAGCCTTAATGACGGCGAGCCGTGAGGGATGGAAATCAAGCAATGGGTGACGTTCTTGAACAATTTCGATAAGGCGTCATTCGGAAACGAGTGACGCTTTTTTCGTGTAGGATATTTTCCATGGCGCCAGTGTTTGCCAAACGATCCGACGGCTACGAATTATCAGACGACAAGACGCGGTTGAATCTTCCGTTGGTCTCCGAGTTTTTGCAAGGCGCATATTGGTCGCGCAATATTCCGGCAGATGTTGTCAGGCGCGCAATTGAGGGGAGCTGGTGTTTTGGCGTTTACGCACCTGACGAGGGTCAGGTCGGTTTTGCGCGATTGGTCACTGATTATGCGACATTTGCTTATCTCGCTGATGTTTTTGTTGTTGAGCCCCATCGGGGGCTTGGTCTCGCCGGGTGGTTGATGGATGCGATGTTTGAACAAGAGGCCGTGAAGGCTTTGCGGCGGGTAACTCTGGCGACGCGTGACGCTCATTCGTTGTATCAGAAAGTCGGATTTACACCGTTGGCGCGCCCGGAAATTTTTATGGAAATAGTGCGGCCGGGAATCTATGCACGAACGCAATAGTGCAAACAGGGTGATATGGAACACATTAAAAAGCTCGAAATCGAATTAGCCGCCAAGATCGCCGCCGCTTCCAACGAAGCAGCGCTCGAAGCGGTGCGTGTTGCTGCGCTCGGAAAAAAAGGCGCTGTTTCCGAGCGGATGAAAACCCTCGGAAAAATGAGCGCGGACGAGCGCAAACAGATGGGCCCGGCGCTGAACGGGCTGAAGGCGCGCATAACGCAAGCGGTTGAGGCGCGCAAGGCGACATTAGAGGCCGCCGCCCTTGACGCGCGACTGGCTTCAGAGAAGGTCGACATCACGCTTCCCGTGCGGCCTTCGCCCAAAGGCAAGATCCACCCTGTCAGCCAGGTGACGGAGGAGGTTGTCGCTATCTTTTCCGCGATGGGCTTTGACGTCGCCGAAGGCCCGGATATTGAAGATGATTTTCACAATTTTACGGCGCTGAATTTCCCCGCCGACCATCCGGCGCGCGATATGCACGACACGTTTTTCTTTGAGCCGAAAGCGGACGGCGAGCGCATGTTGCTGCGCACGCATACCTCGCCCGTGCAAATCCGCACCATGAAAACGCAGCCGCCGCCGATCCGGATTATCATCCCGGGGCGGACTTATCGTTGCGATTCAGACCAGACCCACACGCCGATGTTCCATCAGGTCGAGGGGCTGGTGATCGATCGGCAAACCAATATGGGCCATTTGAAAGGCACGCTCGAAGCCTTCTGCAAAGCGTTCTTTGAGGTCGATAGCGTCAAGACGCGGTTTCGCCCGCATTTCTTTCCGTTCACGGAACCTTCGGCGGAAATGGATATCGGTTATGAGCGTGTAGGGAAGGAAATCCGCATCGGCCAGGGCGCCGATTGGATGGAGATTTTGGGCTGCGGTATGGTGCATCCGAATGTTTTGGAAAATTGCGGCCTTGACCCAGACGACTTTCAAGGCTTCGCCTTTGGCATGGGCATAGATCGCCTGGCTATGCTAAAATACGGCATTCCCGACCTGCGTGATTTCTTCGCCGCTGACGCGCGGTGGCTTGAACATTACGGCTTTGACCCGCTGGACCAGCCAAACCTGGCGACGGGATTGTCGCGATAAAGCAAGGCATTGGAAGAAGGAGCGAGCGGCCATGACCTACTATATTGCAAAAACCGTCACCGGTGATTTTGACGCTGTTATTGAGCGCGTCATCGTGGCGCTCAAAGCCGAAGGTTTCGGCGTCTTGACCGAGATCGATGTCGCCGCGACCCTGAAGAAAAAAATCGATGTCGATTTTCGCCCCTATCGTATTCTCGGCGCCTGTAATCCAAAAATGGCCCACAAGGCGCTGATGGCTGAAGACAAGATCGGCGTTATGTTGCCTTGTAATGTCATCGTTCAGAAAACGGATGAAGGCGTCGAAGTCGCAGCGGTAGACCCGAAAGCCTCGATGCAGGCGGTAGAAAACCCAAGCCTTACTGATATCGCCGGTCCGGTGAAAGAGGCGCTGACACGGGTTGTTGAGGGGCTGTAGATGACGCATTTGAAACCAACTCTTTTGTTGAGAAAGAAAAATGAAATTCACTCTTAGTTGGCTCAAAGAGCACCTGGAAACATCCGCCAGTCTCGACGATATTGTTGCGGCGATGGTCTCGGTTGGTCTTGAGGTTGAAGACGTCGAGAACCCGGCCGAGCGGCTGGCCGCATTCACGATTGGCGAAGTGCTGGAGGCGGATAAACATCCCGACGCCGATAAGCTGAAGATCTGCCGCGTCGCCACAAAAGACGGCGAGATGCAGATCGTCTGCGGCGCTCCGAATGCGCGCGCGGGGATCAAGATCGCCTATGCGCCGGTCGGCGCCTATGTTCCCGGCATCGACGTCACGCTTAAGAAAGCGAAAATCCGCGGTGTTGAAAGTTTCGGCATGATGTGTTCAGCGCGCGAGATGGAGCTTGGCGACGATCATGACGGGATTATCGAGGCGCCGGCGGAGGCTGCTGTCGGCGATCCGGTTGCGGGGTGGCTTGGCGTTAATGATCCAGTGATTGATTTTGAGGTCACGCCAAATCGTTCCGATACGAATGGTGTCAACGGCGTTGCGCGCGACCTTGCCGCCGCCGGGCTCGGCAAGTTGATCACGCCGCAACCGGTTGCGATTAAAGGTGACTTCCCTTGTGCACAAAAGATCGGTCTCCGTTTTTCTGATGCGACGCAAGATGCCTGTCCGGCTTTTGCGGGGCGCATTATCAAGAATGTTCAAAACGGCCCCAGCCCTCAATGGTTGCAGGACAAGTTGCGCGCCATAGGTTTGCGCCCAATCAATGCACTGGTCGATATCACAAATTATATGTCCTATGACCGCGCGCGGCCGCTTCATGTATATGACGCCGACAAACTAAACGGCGAAATCCACGCCCGGCTCGGCGAGCGCGGCGAAACCTTCCTTGCGTTGGACGGCAAGGAATATGTGGCCGATGAGACCATGACGGTGATCGCCGACGATAATGGTGTAGTAGGGCTCGGCGGGGTGATGGGCGGCGAGAGCACCGGTTGCACGCCCGAGACCACGAGCGTCTTTATCGAATGCGCCTGTTTCGATCCCCTGCGCACAGCAAAGACAGGGCGAAAAACCGGCATTAATTCTGATGCGCGCTATCGTTTTGAACGCGGTGTTGACCCCGACTTTGTTATGCCTGGGCTGGAAATGGCGACGCGGCTGGTGATGGACATGTGCGGTGGTGCGCCGAGCGAGATCACGCTTTCCGGGAGTATTCCGCAGACTGATCATGTTGTTCTGTTTCCGCCATCGGAGGTCACACGCCTCACGGGCATGAAGACCTCGCCTGAGAATTGCGAGAGCATCTTGACCGCGCTCGGCTTCGCTGTCGCCAAGTCCGACCCGTGGCAGGTGACGGCGCCGAGCTGGCGCCCGGATATTGGCGGCAAGGCCGATCTTGTCGAGGAAATTGCGCGCATTATTGGGTTCGATCACTTGCCAACGCAGATGTTGCCGCAACGCGCCGCTGTTGAAATGCCGAAGCTGACGCTGTCGCAGGACCGGCGCCGGCTGGCGCGCCGGGGGCTCGCCGCTCATGGTCTTCATGAGATTGTCACCTGGTCGTTCATGGATGCGCGCGCCGCGGCGTTGTTTTGTCCGCAAGTTGAACATAGCGGCGAAGAGTGGCTGAAGGCGCAAGGGCTTATACTCGCTAATCCGATTTCTTCCGATCTTGCGGCGATGCGTCCGTCAATCCTGCCGAACCTCGCCGCCGCCCTTCAGCGCAATGCCGACCATGGCCGCAATGACCTGGCGCTGTTTGAGGTCGCGCCCGTCTATCAAGGGGACACTCCTGACAAACAGATAAATGTCGCCGCCGGCGCGCGTCGTTCTAGCCCGCCGCGACACTGGCAGGGCGCGGAGGCGCCAGCCAATGTGTTTGATGTAAAAGCCGACGCGCTTGTCGCGCTTGACGCCGCCGGCGCGCCGCTGGCGAGCCTGCAGGCGAGCGCTGATGCTCCATCCTGGTACCACCCGGGCCGTTCCGGCGTCTTGCGCCTCGGCCCCAAGGTGCTGGCGCATTTTGGCGAGCTGCACCCGGGCGTGTTGAAGGCGATGGACATTGACGGTTCGGTGCACGGGTTTGAAGTTTTCCTCGACACCATTCCAACGCCGAAGAAAAAGCCGACCAAAACCCGGCCCGCGCTCAACGCATCGGAGCTTTTGGCGTTAACCCGGGATTTTGCGTTTGTCGTCGACGAAGACATCGCTGCTGCGGTGCTGTTAAAAGCGGTTCTTGGCGCTGACAAAAAATACATTACCGGGGTTCGATTGTTTGACGTTTATCGCGGCAAGGGTGTTGACGACGGCAAGAAATCGCTAGCGGTCGAGGTTGCCATTCAACCGCAGGGCAAGACCTTCACCGATGAGGAAATCGAAGCGATTGCCGCCAGGATCGTCGCCCAGGCGACAAAAGCAACGGGCGGGGTTTTGCGGGCGTAAAGCCGAGCCTGTGCTGGCCAATAGCGGCTTGCAGATCGCGCGCCGCCAAGCTATGACGCGGTTTCCTTGAAGGCCCGGGAGGTTTGGGCCGCATTAGCTCAGTTGGTAGAGCACGTCATTCGTAATGACGGGGTCAGGTGTTCGAGTCACCTATGCGGCACCACTTACATAAAATTTCTAAATTTTTACAATAGTTTGCGACGCTCGTACGCCACCTTTCAAACTATTCTTGATGACGATCTCAATCGCAATGATGTTGATGATGCAAGGTGGGCATCCAAAATCGGGATAAGGAGGAAAATCATTTCCGCTTCCTAATCGGTTCGGTTGGCGTGATTTCAATCGGTGAGTTCAACGAAGATCATTTGCGCATCCCGTATATACGAAAGGCGACCACGACCCTTCCCTAATCTGAACGCTGTAATAGGAAAATGAAGCGTCACCCCAGGATCAAGCTTGCAATTAAGAAAAGAAATTAACGTTTCCAAATATCACTTAATGATCCAGAGATTCGTACACCGGTGTGATAATGCGCTCCGCTGTTATAAACCCCTGCCCCCATTTGCCATTGGTGTCAGACAGCGGATCAGCGGCGACGATTTCGCGAAGCGTTTCGCCATTTTCCATTCTCGTATTTACGCGCATCCGTACGGAATTTAACATGTCATAATAGGAAATAAGATCGCTCTCAGATGCGAGTGGCCCGTGGCCGGGAATGATCTTCCAGCTGTCATCAACAATATTTAGCGCTACATCCACAGCAGCTATTATGCCATCAATGCTACCTCCCGAACTCGTATCAATAAACGGATAATTGCCGTTAAAAAACACGTCGCCCATGTGAATTATTTTGGCATCTTCAAAAATAATCATTGAATCGCCGTCTGTATGGCCATGCGGTGAGTGAATGAGCCGGGCGTTTTCGCCATTGAGATAAAATGACAAATCGCTTCTAAAGGTGATATCCGGAAGCGCCTCTTTGGGTCTTGGCTCTACTTTTGCGTCGATCGCCTTGATAAATTGCTTCGTGCCTAACCGCTTTCGAACATTTTCATGTGCAACAATATACGCCCCGATTTCTGAAAAATTCTCATTGCCCCCTGTGTGATCACCATGCCAATGCGTATTGATAACAAAATTGATTGATCCGCCACCTAACTCCTCAATTTTGGCAACTATTTTTTTGGTTAAAGGAGCAAACTGATCATCAATTAGGAATACTCCATCCTCGCCCATGGAAACGCCTATATTTCCACCAAGACTGGATAGCATATAAATGCCTCTACCAAGGTCATGAGACTCGACGACGGCATTATCTATATCCGCTTGCGCCAGTGCTGTTGCGCTCGAAGCTACAAAGAAGAGAACAGATACATGTACTAGATGTTTTAAACTCATTGTTGTGGGCTTTCTTTCGGCTGAGCCTGCCGGTCAGGATTTAATCCGCCAGATCAAATGTTAATATTCAGCATGCGTTGTAATAATTGTTTGCCGGTGGTGTAAAACGGCGGCATCCCAGACCTCCCCACCGCAAGGCAATATAGCGCGAGGCTATCTGTTTGCGCTATTACTTTGTTATCACAAGCCTGTGAAGGCAAATAATTTGACAAATAGTATATATTATGCAAATGTTTTGAGTTCGTTTAGCCGCTTGCGATGGCGATTGCAAAGAATTTTCAGATTACTCATGGACAATACTGACAAGCAAATCCTAGCCGTTCTCCAACATGACGGACGCATTACAAATATCGAACTCGCCAAAAGGGTCGGTCTTACTCATTCTGCGTGCGCGCGACGCATCCAACGTTTGGAGAGTGACGGCGTCATTCGCGGATATAAGGCATTGATTGATAGACAAGCTGTTGGTCTAACGGTTCACGCTTTTATCGGCGTCACGTGCTCTCCGGATACGGACTTTCGGGACGCCGCACGGCGACTGAGCAAAATTGAGCATACAGTCAGCTGCTATGTCATGAGCGGCGAGTTCGATATCATGCTGGAGGTGCTCGCAGAGGACATGGATAGCCTATCGCTGATAATCCTTGACTACGTTTTAAAGACACAGGGCGTGCGCGCATCGCGGAGCGTGTTCGTGCTTGAAGATGTTGGAATGGTCACATAGCGCCGCATATCGTGACAAGGGCTAGCGGATCAATGAACTCTTATTGTCAACAACCGCACTGCAACTCTGATTTCGCTGATGCCACGCCACAAAAGCAACCTTCGAGATTCAGGAATGCACTGCAGGCAATGGCAACCTTCTTCATACGCAAATAGTTTGCACCGTACGCTGTGCGGCATGTCAATTTCGCAAATGGCTTGAGCAAAAGATCCGATCACCGAATAGTGATCGCGAAGGGTAACAACGAATCTGGTAATTGGCGCCGTCACACAATCATTATGCGACAAAACGGGAGGTAAGTTATGAATAAGGCAATCACGTTTGCAGTACTGGCATTGCTCGCGCCATACCCAGCTCACGCGCAAAACATAGACGCAACAACGTCTGTTCGCACGGCGATTCTCGATTTCGTGGAGGGATGTTATGACGGCGATACAGAGCGCGTGGCGCGCGCTTTTCACCCAAATTTGGACAAAGGCGGCTTTTGGCAACGCCCCGACGGAACCGTTAGCAGCGGAACACATTCCTATCATGAAATCATAGAGGAGTGCAGAACGCTTTATACTGAACGAGTACAGCTTCCTGATGAGCCCAAAATGGACATCACGATTTTCGAAATTCTCGATCTTACTGCAAGCGCGAAATTAACCGCCGAATGGGGTACTGATTTCTTCCACTTAGCAAAATACGACGGCCACTGGCTAATAAAAAACTCGCTGGGTGAGGCGCATCGAGCCGAGTAGGAATACGTTCACTAGCATCCAAAATTAAATTCGCCCGCTTAGGATTGCCCGTCAGCAAATATTTGAATTTGGTATTCAGCGAAAAGTGCGTTCATAAAATTGAGCGCTACCATTTATTGAGGAGCGCATGCTCTTCGTCAGCATCAAGCGGTTCATCTGAAATGAGGCCGTCAACAAACTCATCAAATTGGGCGTTGAACCCTGCGGATGCGGTTGAGTAGACGCCATCTTCTACATTTTGTGCGGGCACAAGAGCGACAAGTTGGACTTCCCATGTCGTTGTTTTGCGGCAGGCCACAGCACGGTTAGTCAATTCGTTCTGCGTCACCATGAACTCACGACAGTAATCGCCATTGACTGACATAAATGTCAGCGACGGCGTTATCGCGGCATCGTTTGTTGCGTTGATAATATATGTATCAAGGCTCGCGACTTTCTCGAGCGCATGATGAAGAGGGCTGGTTTTATCAAGGGCGCCGGCAGCCAGAACATTGTTACGCTGTACGGCTGTGCCGGTTGGTGTAATTTGCATGCCCAAACCAAGCCCAACAACAAGCATCATGGATGCAGCAATTGGCATCGCCCATTGCTGTGCTGCTCTTGGCAGGCGATGAAATGGAAAGGGCACGACATTTTGTGGGCGCTCAGCAGTATCAGTTGATTCAAGCATATCAAGCACGGCCTGTGGCATAGGCGTCTTGTCAATGTCGCTATAGGCGGCGACAATCAAATGATTGGAGCTTTTTAGTTGCTCAACCCTTCTCGCAAGCCTGTCATCTTGTTGTAGCGCCTGGCTAATCATGTCCAATTCACTATCAGCCAGTTCGCCATCGATATAGGCAGAGAGTTTTTCGTCCGTAATCGTCATGATTAGGCTCCAATAATCGCATTTGTTTCAATACCGGCGCCCTTCGCGCCAAGTGTTTTGATCAGCGCTTTGCGCGCCCTGGCAATGCGGCTCATGATTGTGCCGATTGGCGCGTCCAACGCTTGCGCTGCTTCAGCATAGGAAAAGCCTTCAAGAGCAACGAGTGATAAAGCCGCGCGTTGCTCATCGGGCAACGCACCCATCGCTTTATTCACTTCGTTGAAGGCTATTTTATCCATCATCATTCGTTCTCCATCGACCTTTTCTTCGCCGCCAATCTTGCCACTTTCGACCGCTGCACCCCGTACTTTTCGTGACCGTATCTCGTCGATCCAGATATTTTTGCACACACGAAACGCCCATTTTCCCAAATTCACGTCATCGGGCGCGCCCTTCTTCAATACGCGTTCAACCGTCGCCTGTAGTAAGTCATCGGCGTCAGCGCGAGCGCCCGTAAGCGCATACGCATATCGGCGTAACCGCGGTAATAGCTCGACAATGCCTTGACGCAGCGCGTCCGTTTTCATCGACATTCACCCTATTGACGTGCTGGGTCTCGAAATTATTCCCTAAAAAGTGGGAATTTTCCCTACTTTCGAAACGTCACCTTTACGATGTCGTATGATAGACTCGATTGGTTAAATTTGGTGAGATATGTTCAGCTTGTATAAAAGGCGCCCCACACGCAAACGATCGGTTCCATCGCGTATGCCCCGACCATTTTTATATATATTATGCTTCCTGGCGGCGGCGTTTCCAGTCATTGGCCTGCCAATCGTCGGTTCGCCAGGCGCCGCGATGGCCAAGTCAGGGTCTGGCAGCGAGGGCACGCCAGAAGACGATATTGAGGGCGACATTGAAGATGATGTTGAAGAGAGTATCGAAGAGGAACTGGAAGACAGTGTCGAAACGGATATTGAGGATAGTGTTGAAGATGACGTCGAGGACAGCGTCGAAGACGATATAGAAGATAGTGTTGAAGATAACATTGAAGACAGTGTCGAAGACGATGTTGAGGATAGCGTCGAAGACAGCGTTGAAGACAGCGTTGAAGACGATGTTGAGGATAGTGTCGAAGATGACGTTGAAGACAGCGTTGAAGACGATGTTGAAGATAGTGTCGAAGATGACGTCGAGGACAACGTTGAAGATGATGTTGAGGATAGTGTTGAAGACGGTGTCGAAGATCGAGTGGATAGCGAAGTCAGCGATAACATTGACACGAAGATCGAAGACAATAGCGGTTCGGGGAACGCGAGTGATCGTGATCTTGAAGATGAGATTGATGATAAGATCAGTTCGGAAGTCAGCGACCAAAGAGATGCCAGCGAAAGTTTAGGCGATATTTTTGATGAGGCTAAAGCTCTCGCGGAAGCGGAGCGTGACACTACGCGGATTGCAGCAGACGCAGAACGAGATGCGGCGCGGGCCGCAGCCAAATTTGCCCGTGATGACGCATTGGCTGCGCCAAATGCTGATGTGGAGGCAATTGAAGCGGAATATGATTTGGCGAAAGAGGCCGCAGAGGAGGGTCGCGATGCTGCGCATGAATCGGCCGATGAAACCTTAGCGACCACATTATTATCAATTAGCGCCGAAGAGGAAATGCTTGAGGGCGACAATGAGGAATCGTCCGGTTCAGGATCTTCAAATTCAGACAGTAGCGACGATGACGATGAAGACCTGGAAGACGATTCCGGATCTGGATCATCTAATTCGGGCTCTGGTAATGACGATGACGACGACGATGATGATGAAGAAAATTCCGGCTCCGACAATGGTGATGACGAGGGTGACGAAGACGAAGATGAGGGTGAAGATGAGGACAATTCGGAATCCAGATCTTCAAATTCGGGGTCCGGCAATAGCGGATCTTCTCAATCCCTAAACGACAGAATATTTTCTGTCGCCCTTGACGAAAGCGGCAATGAGATAGAACGCGGCGAATGGCTAATGCTGACGCCGTCAGATGCTTTAGAAGAGTTGAGAGCACAAGGGTTTTCTACAACAGAAATAGAAAAGTTGGATGGGCTTAATCTTGTACTCGCGCGCATAGAAGCTTCTGATCGTCACAGCCTTAAAGAAGCAGAGGCGATTGTTCAGGACACAGCATTAGGCGCTGAGGTCGACTATAATCATATCTATTACAAACATCACTATACGCCGGGATCGAAACAAATCCGAAAAGGGCGTCATGGCGCAACGCCGACGGATTTATTTAAAATGCCGGAAGCTGACGGCGGTAAGGGGCGGTCAATTGGGATTATCGATACTAATGTTGATGTAACCCACGGAACGCTCAAAAATGCTCACATTCAGGTCGGAGATTTTGTGCCCTATACGCATGCGCGACCCGAAACCCATGGGACCACTATCGTATCTATCCTGGCCGGAGACAGTGACGCATATCAAGGCCTGTTGCCAAAGGCTGATATTTACGCTGCATCCGTGTTTTTCAATTCTCCAACAGGGGAAGAAGCGGCGACTACCATGAGTTTGGTTCGCGCACTTGATTGGATGACAAAAAACAATGTGCCTGTTGTTAATATGAGCCTTACGGGCCCGGAAAATGCGATTTTAAAAAGCGCAATCGATCATGCCTATGAAAAAGGAACAATTGTTGTCGCCGCTGTTGGCAATGCCGGCCCAACGGCGCCGCCGCTATATCCGGCCGCCTACAGCAATGTCATCGCCGTCACCGCGATCACAAAGAAAATGAAGATATACCGTCTCGCCAACCGTGGTGAGCATGTGGATTTTGCAGCCCCTGGCGTAAACGTTCAGCATGCATTGGACCATGGTGAGTTTGCCGCATCCTCAGGCACATCCATCGCCGCGCCCTTTGTCAGCGCGCTATTGTCTCTTTACACTGATGAGAACGGGCATATCAGCGATATGCGACTTAATGACCTTACGGCGAATGCAGTTGACCTTGGCCGCAAAGGATTTGATCCCATTTATGGGAATGGCTTGATTAGACCGCTTGGCGATTAAATCGCCAGTGTTTGTCATGGTTTGACGGCATCCATTAACGACCCAAATATTTTTCTGGAAATCCGAAGACGGATTGCAGCCGCGTTCTCCGGCTACTGCAATTTACGTTTTGTTTACTACACGCAAAAAAAACTCATCAAATAAAAAGCTTCTTTGGGGAATATATCGCGTCCTTGAGCCGTCACTATCAAGAACCGCCCACCACAGGAGAATTTGTATGGGTACCGCGAAAATATATGCTTCTGCTTTCGCCATTGCGGCTGTCCTAGGCTGGTCTGGCCTGGCAAATGCCGCCCCGGCCAATACGGCATCGGGCGCGACCGGCCTCCAGCTAGCTATGTTGCTTCAATCGAGCGCAGACCCAAGCGACGATGACATCGACGCCGATGGCCTCAAGCGTCGTGGCGACGGAACTATTGATGATGATCAGCCGGGCCAAGATGATGTAGACGATGACATTGGTCCCGATGGCCTTAAGCGCCGCGGTGACGGCACTATTGATGACGACCAACCAGGTTCAGATGACGACACAGCAGATGCAGATGACGATGATGATCGTCGCGGCCGAGGCAGAGGTCGTCGCGGCGATTCGTTAGATGACGACGATGGAGAGCGCCGCGGCCGTGGACGCGGAAGAGGCCGGGGCCGCGGTCACGACGGCGATGATGCTGCCCGCGATGAAGCTCGCGAAGCAGAACGCGCCGCAAAGGATGCTGAAAAAGCTGCACGACGTGAGGCCAAGCAGGCTGAAAAAGAAGCCCGCAAAGAAGCGCGAGAAGCTGAAAAAGAGGCAAAGGAAGCCGCTGAAGAAGCTGAAGAAGCCGCCAAAGAGGCCGCTGAAGAAGCTGAAGAAGCTGCCGAGGAAGCCGCTGAAGAAGCTGAAGAGGCTGCCAAGGAAGCCGCCGAAGAAGCTGAAGAAGCGGCCAAGGAAGCCGCCGAAGAAGCTGAAGAAGCCGCCAAAGAGGCCGCTGATGAAGCCAAAGAAGCGGCCAAGGAAGCTGCGGATGAAGCTGAAGAAGCCGCCAAGGAAGCCGCTGATGAAGCCAAAGAAGCAGCTAAAGAAGCTGCTGACGAAGCTGAAGAAGAAGCAAGAGAGGCCGCCGAGGAAGAAGCAAAAGAAGAAGCTGAGGATGATGCTGAAGATGAGGTTGAAGACGAGGCTGAAGACAATAGCGGCAAAGGGTAATCAGCAATGTGCGCGCGGCGAGACACTCCTCGTCGCGCATCATGCTATTCGTTCAAAAATTTCAATCTCGAAAAATGAGGTCTAAACCATGAAAGATACGTTCAAAACCAGTCTGATTTACATCGCTTTATTGTCGAGTGTTTCAGCGCAAGCGTTTGCCCAGTCTGAGGGTACTAAAAAACGTGCAGACTCGCCATTCAGCGTTGAACTTAGCGTTGGCGCTGAATATGACGACAACATTTCTGTCAATGAAATTGATAGCAGCACTGGCGCAGATGATTTCTCCGCCGTTATTGATGCAGACCTCGAATATGAAACTGAACTCGGCGAAGACACCGAGCTAAACGTCAGTTACAGTTTTTCACAAAGTCTGCATGATGAATTTACGGCCTTCGATATCCAGTCGCATTTTGCCTCTGTTGGGCTATCGCATGATTTTGGTGAATTCGATTTCGGTGGCGCGTACAGGTTTATTTATACGCGGCTTGGCGGTGCGGGCTTTTTGCAGATGCAACAGTTTTCGCCATATGCTTCAAGATTTTTCGGCAAGAAAGTTTTTGTTCGCGCTGATTATACATACACAGACAAGGATTTTGAAAACAGAGTAGACCGCGATTCAACCATTCATGCGGGCGGCGCCGATGTTTACTTCTTTGTGGATGGCGTGAACACATATTTTGTTGTTGGTTATAAATATGAAGATGAGGACGCCACGGACCCAGAGTTCGATTTCCAATCCCACAACATTAAAGCACGCATATCAAAACGTTTTCCTATGGGTAAACGTAAGGCAAAATTGAAACTGGGGTGGCGTTATGAGTCACGTGACTACGCATCCATAACACCGTCCATCGGCGTGATTAGAGACGATAGCCGTCACCGGTTTCAGGCAGAACTGGAAATTCCTGTGACGGACCACGTATATACCGCAGTGGAATATGAATATTCCGACTTTACGTCAAACCTCGCATCGGCCGACTATACGCAAAACCTGGCCGCTGCCAGATTGGGCGTAAGATTCTAAAGACACTGGCTATTGGCAGACGTTCGGATGGTTGCGAACGAAATTGCCAGGTCGACTTAGACCTCAGCCTGACATTGCTCGCAGCCGACCCGCCCGCTTTTTCAAAGCGGGCGGGTCTTTTTATATTGTCCCTTATAAATCTTACAAAACTTCGTGATGTATGAGAAGGTTGACGCGCTGCCCATCATGGGCATCGCGGCCGATTCGGCGGCGTTCAATGAGTGGTAAGGCTGTGGCGAAAAGAGCTTGCATCTTCAAAGGCCATATAAGGTCGAGGATATCCAGATAGGTCCATCGAAGTAACTGGCTATGAAGGCTAAAGAGATCTGATATGTTCTACACGGATAATCAGGCGCCTAAGGGCGCTGCTCCCCAATTCAACATGGATCACTTAGGGTGTAGGTTTGGCGTGGAATGTTTGTTTCAAGAAATTAGCTATCTTATTTCAATGGGTTAGGCGCGTCTCTGTAACCGCCTATGCGCACTATTTTCAAGCTGACGCACTGGCGATCAAGGCCCCTTTGCGCTCTTGATAGCAACCGCATATGCTGCACGGGTTGCAAAAAATGAGGGGTGACATGCGGGCTATCCATCTATTTGTCCGGCTGACAATTTACTATGTTGCCATTTCCGCGACGGTTTTTGCCATCGTGACGGCCTATCCAGCTTTGCAGGAATTTCTGCCGATCGGCGGAGCCGAGACGCTGTTGAGCGGGTCTGGAGACGATCCGTTTGAAGCGATCGAGATCGGCGCCACGCGGATTTCAAATCTTGGCGATAGTATTGTTTGGATGGTGATCGCTGTCGGCGGCGCCATTCTGACAATTTTGCCGGTGAGCTGGACTTATATGGCGATCCGTGCGCGTAGCGAGTACGATCAGTCGCTGGTGGAGACAATCATTATATTGCCGATCGCTGTAACCAGTATCGTTGTTATTGTTCATAACTCTCTCGCGCTTGCGTTCAGTCTGGCGGGAATAGTCGGCGGCGTCAGATTCCGCAATACGCTGAAAAGTTCTGGCGACGCGCTATATATTTTGCTGGCGATAGGCATTGGGCTATCGGCCGGTATTGGCGCGATGGAAATCGCCGTCGTCATGTCCGTGGCGTTCAACTATTGTTTTTTGGTGCTTTGGATCACTGATTTCGGCGCGCAAAAGGGCGCTCATCGATATATGCGCCGGACCTATAAGAAACAGCAAGGCGGTGCGACGCAAGCAGCGGATGCGCCAGAATGAACCGCTTCTTTAGCGCCATCATTTTTATAGGTTGCTTGATCTCTACGGCGCTAGGGCAGGGGGGTGAGGGTAATTTTTCAATGACTGGTCCGCCTATGCAAGCGCCGCTGGCTAAAGGGTTGGTGGAGATTTCCGGTCTTGCGGCGGCGTCAAAAAATAGCGTTTATGCGCATAATGACGAACACGGCATTGTCTATGAGCTGGCTGTGGCCGACGGCAAGGTTTTGTCGGCTTTTGCGCTTGGCGATCCGACGGTTAAAGCTGATTTTGAGGGGGTCGCCACCCTCGACGATCGCATTTATTTGCTGACCTCAACCGGGTTGATTTATGAAGCGCCGAAAGGCGCTAACCGGGAGCGCGTCAAGTACAATGTTTTCGATACTGGTGTTGGAATGTTTTGCGAAGCGGAAGGGTTGGCTAAAGCGTCCGCTGAAGGTGAGTTTTTGGTTTTGTGCAAGAAGGCGTATGTTTCGGCGCTAGAAGGCCGCCTGATCGTCTTTCGGTGGAGCGTGTCGGAACGCCGTGTGGTTACGAAGCCATGGGTCAATATTTTGTACACGGACCTCTTGCCCAACAAATTAGCGCAGCAGTTTCAGCCTTCCGCCATCGAATGGGATGCTGCGCGACAATTGATGATTATTTTGTCTGCACGCAGCAAGCACTTAATTGCTGTAAATAAAAGCGGGCGCACCGCCTATGCAAAAGCGCTTACAGCCAAACATCATGCGCAGTCGGAGGGGGTGACGTTGTTGACGTCGGGCGAGCTTGTGATCGCCGATGAGGGCGCGCGGCGCGGTCCCGGAAAGCTTTCGGTTTATCAAACGCCGCGTTAGGCGGATCCCCGCCCTATGTAAGGCCCTAGCCTCGACAAATAGAAAAAAGCCGCCGTTCCATTTTTTCCGGATTGGTGATCACGTCAAAGAAAGTGTCGAGATATTTCGATGCCGAGGCTCTTTTCTTCTTACTAAGCCCAGGGGTTTTGGCGATTGCTTGGTACAGCGCGTCATGGCTTTGATTAAAATGAATTGCCGCTTCGCGCACCGCGTTGTTGTGCGTGCAAAAGCCGCGATAGCGCCGGGTTTTGATGCTGCGTATCGAAATACCCTCTGGCGGTACGGCGTATGGCGCATCGACAAGGCCGGAATAGTCAAAATCATAAGGCAGGGGCACAATGCCGCTGCTCGCGTCGTGGGTAGGGCTGAGGAGCTTAGTGTTGTGGCAGCAGTCCTTGCCTGCAACCGCGTCATGCATGGCCCAATCAAGATTGCCGATCATGTATTGAAACAGCGCGTAGTGCGCGGCAGCTTGCGGATCAAGTTGCGACAACCTGGCGTCGGCGACGTCGAGTTCTTTCAGTTTGTTTCGCTTGGCCGTATCGTCAGCGTCTTCAATAAAAAACCCGTAACGTGTGGTGACTGTTTTGCCATTTTTTGAGTCGATATAATCGATTTCGGCGAGTCGGACCTTAAGGCTAATGGGTGTTATGGCGTTAAATAATTTGTATGCTGTGTATTCGAGAAGGTAATATTGCTGATAGCTTTTTGGAGATCGGCAATGGGTGACCAGTTTTAAGCGTTTTTGCCCATCAAAGAGCGAGCCGTCGACGGGTTTTTCACCAAACGCCACACGCAGCGGTGCGAAGGCGCAGGTGTTTTTGTCACGTCGCGATTTGCCGCGGGCGGACAGCTCTATGACATGGCGTTCAGGCGTATCGCCATCTAGGTAGAGTGTGGCGGGATACGGATCTGTTGATCTGTCTGAGCTGCTTTTGATTTTTGAAAATGGCGCTTCTAGTCGAATTTTTAAAATAGAATCGCTACGAAAAAGGGGCTTTGCATTTTTTGCCAGCAATGGCGAAAGCATCGCCGCCAGACATGCGCTAATAATTGCAGCACTTTTGAATAATGTGACCATGATTAATTCCCTTCCCCTGCTGCGTCGCTGTCAAGTGTTGTAACAACGCCATTATCATGTGCGTAGAGTGCGCCATCCTTGATCTCAAGAAAAGATTTTGTTCCGCCGTAATAGGCCGCGATGCCGGTGTCGATCTGTACGAGTGTGCCATTTTTGTGGGCGGCGATGCCTGTCAGTAATGGTGTGTGGCCAATAACTATGCGCGCGACGTCAAAAGCGTTCAGGACAAGCTCAATCTCATCTGTAATTGAAAGCTGTGCGGATGTTTGTGTATCACTCATTCCCATATCGGTTGCGCGAGTGGTGTTGCTCTCTGTACGGACAACAAGACCGCGATACCACAGCGGTCCAGCGGCGTCATTAATGATGCTGCCAGGATCAGTGCTACGTTCTGTCAGCGCTTTGGCCACTGCGTCGTTGATTTCATCCAATGAAAATGACACGTATTTCTCACTGACGCCGCCATGAACAAAAAGGCTATCGCCAATGATTGCAACCGCTGGGTTTGCGGCCACCCATTCGCCGACATCCCCATCCGGGCGCCACGCGGTCTGGTGTTCGAGTTTGCCCAGGGGCGTCGCTTCTATCCATTGCGCCTTGATGTCTTCGCTCGTGAGTTCAGGGTCGCGTTCTAGGTAGAACGCCTCAATATTCTCGCGATTGGCCTCATAAACCCGTTCGCGCACTCGCTTTGAATTGCGGTTTGTAAATGCGCTATATTCGCCGGGGTGAACATATCGAAGGTCGCCCGTAATATTCATGGCTTCATGATTGCCGACAAGAGTGACAACGCGTCCTCCCTTGCGCGGCGCCTGTTTTTGTAGTTTGCGCAGATGGTTGATGATTTTCAGCGAGTCCGGGCCGCGATCGGGAACATCCCCTGTCTGTACAAAGATTGTTTTGCCGCCAGCCCAACGTCCGCGCTTGTCAATGAGACCTGCGTCCAACATCAGGCTTTCAAACGCCTGATAGTCGCCATGCAAATCTCCTATAGCGATGATGCGCGTCTGTTCGGGCGGGGTTTCCTGTGCGCTAGCGCACCCGGCAGCCAGGCCCCAGGCTAAAATAGCGATCAATCGTATCAACATAACAAGCCCCCTTCTTGAACACGGCCTATGCGACCGCTCTAAAGTCGCGCTGTCAAGCGTATCCGATACGATTTGGGCGCCGCGCAATGTTAGGGTAGCCTATTTAGCGCCATTGCAGCGAGGGAGCCGCCTGATCTTAGTAACCACCTTGAAATCGACCCGAGCCCTGGTGTTCTGGCCGCCTGTCGCCCTATTACTCTTGGCGCTGGTGTTCAGCCTGGCAGATTTTGACAATTTTCACGCCGCCGTTACAGCCGCCAATGGCTGGATATTGAGCCGGTTTGACTGGCTGTTCAGTCTTGCTTCCTTCGCCGCCGTGGTTTTGCTGGCTTGGGTTGGGATGTCGTCGCTCGGTGCGGTGCGGATTGGCGGGCCGACGGCCAAGCCGATTTTAAGCCGCTGGAACTGGTTCGCCATCACCTTGTGCACGACTATCGCCACTGGAATTTTGTTTTGGGGTACAGCCGAGTCGATGTTTCACGTCAATAGTCCGCCGGATTTTGCCGGCGTTGAGGCGCGCTCCGAAGGCGCGGCGCGTTTCGCGCTGTCGTCGATGTTTATGCATTGGACGATCACGCCTTATGCAATCTACTCTGTGCCGGCGCTGGCGTTTGCGTTGGCGCATTACAATCTCGGCCGGCCTTATTCCTTAAGCGGACCTTTATCGCTGGTCTTCGGCCGCGCTGCGACCGGGCGGGGCGGCGCTATCATTGACGCGGTTGGTCTTTATGCGCTGGTCGCAGGGGTCGCCGCATCGCTGGGCGCCGGCGTGATGACGGTTGCCGGCGGTCTCCACACCGTCGCCGGATGGTACGATGGCGCGTTGATGCGGCTTGGCGTTACGATTGCTATCGTTGTTTTCTTCGTCGCCTCATCGGTGAGCGGCATTCAGCGTGGCATCAAGGTTTTGTCCGATATCAACGTCAAATTCTTCTTTGCGCTATGTGCGTTTGTTTTTCTTGCAGGGCCCAGCCTTGCGATCTTATCGCTCGGCGGCGATGCGCTGGTTGAGTATGTGGTTGAATTTCTTCCCCGTAGTCTCAGCTTCGGAGAGCGTGCCGGTGATCAATGGACCCGTGACTGGACGGTGTTTTATTTCGCCAACTGGCTGGCCTGGGCGCCGATCACGGCATTGTTTCTGGGGCGGATCGCGGTCGGATATACGGTCCGTGAGTTTTTGCTGTTCAATCTCGCGGCGCCGGCGGCGTTTGGCGCTCTATGGATGACAGTATTTGGCGGCACGGCGATTGAGATTGATGTTGCTACCGGCGGTGCGCTGACGGCGGCGTTGAACAGCGACGGACCGGAAGCCGTAATCTATGCGCTGTTTCAGACATTGCCCTTGACCGGTTTCATTATCGTCGCGTTTGTCGCGGTGACGTTCATTTCATTTGTCACTGCGATGGATTCCAACACTCATTCAATTACCAGCGTTTGCCTGAAACCGGATGCTCCCGGCGGCCAGTACGGAACATCTGCGCTTGTCGTCAAAGTGTTCTGGGGCGTGCTTGTCGGCGCCATCGCCTGGGTGATGACATCGACGACGGGAATTGCCGGCGTACGCATGTTGTCCAATCTCGGCGGCCTGCCGGGGCTGTTTATTCTGATCGCGATGGGCGCGGTGTTGATCGCCCTGCGCGCTGCCTGGTTCGATGAGGTAAAGGCGGCCAGCCAACCGGCAATAGCAGGGGCGGAACCCGGACGAATTTCAGCGAAGGCGGAAGCTAGGCAGGATTGAGGCAATTGGCGTTTGCCGCTGCAAAGTTATCGCCCGTATGAAACGCATTGACAGGGCTTTATTTGTCATATAGCTAACATGTTATGGAACATATAGGTTATATACGACATCAACCGAACCTGGACGCGGTCTTTGCCGCGCTGGCCGACCCGACGCGCCGGGCGATATTATCGCGTCTGGCGGATGGCCAGGCGTCGGTCAATGAAATCGCCGCTCCCTTTGAAATTAGCCAACCGGCGGTCTCGCGGCATTTGAAGGTGCTTGAGCGGGCGGGGTTGATCTCGCGCGATGTTGATGAGCAACGCCGCCCGGCGGTGTTGAAGGCGGAAACCATGGCGGCGGCTGTTGAATGGCTTACGGAATTCAAAGAGTTCTGGGAGACCAGCTTCGACCAGCTAGATGATATTTTAATTCGTATGCAGAAAACAAAACAATAGGAAGCCAGCAAATGAGTGACTCACCAGAATTTATTCTCGACCGCACATTCGATGCACCCCGCGAAATGGTTTGGCGGGCCTGGACCGATCCTGAATTGCTCGCGCGTTGGTATGGCCCGGGCGTTGAGACCGTCATCCACAAATTTGACTTGAAGCCCGGCGGCGAATGGCTCAACGAGATGAAAATGGGCGATAACTCCATGCTGAGTAAGGCTGTTTTCAAAGAAGTAACGCCGCTGGAACGGCTGGTTTGGCATCACCACTCCTCTACAGATAAGAAATGGAACACGGTCCCCAACCCAAAGATGCCGGACTGGCCTAGTGTGCTTTTAACAACCGTGACGTTTGAAGATGAGGGCGCAAAGACCAAGGTGCGGCTGGTTTGGGCGCCACATGAGGCGAGCGATGCTGAGATGGCCTGTTTTGCTGGCGTTGTGGCTAATATGGGCAAAGGTTGGGAAGGCGGATACGCTGTTATGGATGAGATTTTCGCAGAGTTGCAGGCGGAAAAATAAATCGGGGGATGCAATGAACTTTAAGACCGCTGACGGCGTTCATTGGAGTTTCTGGGCCGTCGGCGCCGGCGCGCTGATCTGGAATCTTATGGGCGTTATGAATTTCTTTATGCAGATGAATCCAGAGACGGTCGCTAACATGCCTCAGTCCTATCGTGCGATCGTTGAAGCTCGGCCCTTATGGGCCACCGGAGCTTTTGTGATAGCTGTCTTTGGCGGCGCGCTTGGCAGTCTTCTGCTTTTGTTCCGGAAGTCGGCTGCATATTATGTATTTATCGCGTCGCTCCTTGGCGTAATTGTGCAGATGACAACTACCCTTGGCCAACTTAGTGCGACAATCGGCGTTGGTATATCCGTATTGGTGGTGGCGTTTTTGATCTGGTACTCGAAGCACGCAGAGAGCAACGGTTGGATCCGTTAGCGATTTTCCGCATTACACACCGCCGCAATAAAAAACCGCCCCGGCTGTTAAGGCCGGGGCGGCGACGCAACTTGCTTACGCAACAAAACTGATGCGGCTATTGTTCTGAATCTGATCCAGCGTCAACGGTCTCGGAGACATTTGTCAGAGGCGTTGTTTCGATCAGTGCGACCGGCGCGCCGTCCGGTTTTTTGTCTTCGGGTTTGGGCTGTTCGCGAAGCTGTGGGTTCTGGCGCGGCGTTAGCGGCGCCGCCGGGACGCTGTCGAAATTCGGCGTGTCAACATTGGTTGCTGCATATTCGCCCCAATAGGCCGGTTGATTCATCAACTGGCGGAAATAATCAATATTGTTATTGGCGACTTGCGGCGGCAAGTCGGAACGCGCCAGACGTTCAGCGCCGGACAAATCACCGGACAGCGCCAACACCAGCGCAAGGTTCTGGCGAATGCGCGCATTGCCTCCTGCTTTGCTGGCCGCCATGCGGAGCGTTGCTTCCGCCTTTTTCAGATTGCCCTCAAGCGCATAGGAAAGGCCCTTGTTGTTGAGCACCGACACGGCCCGGGGCGCCAGCATCAGAGCGCGATCATACTTCGCCCGCGCAGCACCATGTTCGCCGATCTGGTCGAGCGCGACGCCATAGGCCGAAAGCGCGCTCCAATCCGTTGGGTTTGCGGTGACGGCATTTTCAAGATGGCGTACAGCCTCGAAGGCGCGACCGCTCTCAACCAGCACCTTGCCATATTCCAGCGCAACTTCAGGACTGTCAGGATGGAGGCTGGCAGCTTTTTGCATCACGGTCACCGCCTCTTCAACCGAGCTGATCTTGCGCAGGGATTTGGAAAATCGTGTTGCTATGGCTGAGTCGGACTGGTCTGTGTTGTACCGTGTGCCCCAAAAGGCGGCGGCGGCGATAGGGTCCATGCTTTCATCGGCTGCGGAACTTGAAAATACGCCAATTGCGTCGCGATATTGGACGGCCTCGCCGTTGGAGGCGGTCTTTTGCGTTGTGCTGCATGCCTGGAGCATAATAGCGGCGGCTGCGATGCCTACGTATTTTAAGCCAAGCGGGAGAGAGCGGAGAGCCATGATTGTGCCTCGGTCACTGATAATTTCAGGTCGATCATGCTCTCAGGAGTTCAAAAAAGGCTTAAGCATATGCTTAATGTGCTATCGAAATTAGGAAAATAGCGGGTTATTGATGGGCAAAGATCTCTTGCAAGAATATGAAGCCGGCGCCGCCAGGGCGTCGCGGATGATCCATACCGTCAAAGAGGGCGGGCTGGACGCTGCGGATATCCCCGATAGCCTCAAGCGGCTTGCCGCCGACAATGGCTTTATCGGCAAGGCTGGTGCGGTTCTCGCCAATGCAGACGGCGTATTGCTTGGCCTCGGCGATGGCGGCGATCCGTTCATCGCCGCCGCCGCCGCCGATAAGCTGCCGGAGGGCGATTATAGTTTTGCGGCATGGTTAAACGAAGATGAAGCGCCGCTGGCCTGTCTCGGCTGGCTGATGGGCGGTTATCGCTTTGATCGTTACAAATCGCAAAGGCCGGCGCTGGCGCGTCTGATTGCGCCCTCGGGCGTCGATATTGAGGCGGTTTTGCGCGCCGCCGACGCCATCGGTTTGGTCCGCGATCTTGTTAATACGCCGGCGGCCGATATGACGCCGGAAGCGCTGGAATACGAGGCGCGGGTGATATCCAACGCACATGGCGGGACCCTTAAGGTCATTGCCGGCGATGACCTCCTTAAGGAAGGTTTCCCGATGATCCATGCGGTCGGCCGGGCCGCAGCGGCGTCGCCGCGGCTGATCGACCTGACCTGGGGTGATCCCGCCGCGCCAAAGCTTACGCTGGTCGGCAAAGGCGTCACTTTTGATTGCGGCGGTCTCAATATGAAGGGCGGCGCCGGTATGGCGCTAATGAAGAAGGATATGGGCGGCGGCGCCCATGCTCTGGCGCTCGGGCGGATGATTATGGCGGCGGGTCTGAAGTTGCGCTTGCGGGTGCTGGTCGCGGCGGTGGAAAACGCTGTCGCCGGCAACGCCTATCGGCCCGGCGATGTGCTAGCCAGCCGCAAAGGCCTCAGCGTTGAGATTGGCAATACCGACGCCGAAGGCCGACTGGTTCTTGCCGACGCGCTGGCGCTTGGCGGCGAAGAGGACCCGGACCTGATGATCTCGCTGGCGACGTTGACTGGCGCGGCGCGGGTAGCGCTGGGGCCTGAGCTTGCGCCGTTTTATTGTGACGACGATGATCTCGCCGCCGCCCTGCAAGCGGCGTCAACAAAACTTGCCGACCCGGTCTGGCGGATGCCGCTGTGGCGCAATTATGATGCGATGCTGTCCTCGCAGATCGCTGACGTCAATCACGTCTCCGGCGGCGCTTTTGCCGGATCGGTGACGGCGGCGCTGTTTTTGAAGCGGTTCACGCCAAATGGCGGCGCGTGGATGCATTTTGACCTTTATGCGTGGCGTGCGAAGGCGGCGCCGGGCCGCCCGGTCGGCGGCGAGGCGCAGGCGATCAGGGCGCTGTTTGAAGTGCTGGCGGCGCGCTATCCGGCCTGACTGGAGCACCGGGCGATCCCTCTTCAGGACTTTTTCTTGCTCTTCTGGTGCGAACAGTTGCAAGCAGACGGCAAGTAATTCTCTAGGGAATGAGCCGGCGATGGCGTCTATCGACATATTGACTAACTGGCGCGATGTGATGTGCGACGCTGTGCGCGCCGATGGGCCGGATCTTTCGATGCGTCAATGGTCGATCTTACTGACCGTCTATCTCAATCCGGGACCGCATACGGTGCGTGCGCTGGCCCGTGATCTCAATGTGCCCAAGCCCGCAATATCACGCGCGCTGGATGCGCTGTCCATTCTCGGCTTTGTCAAACGAGTACGCGATCCGGGTGATAAACGGGTCGTCCTTGTACAGAAGACCCCAGACGGTGCGGTTTATCTCGACGAATTTGCACGGCTGGTAGAATCGCGCGTCTCCAGCGAGCCGGCGCTGGGCGCTCTCTACGGATAAAATTAATGCGCGCTATTCCAGTCTTGGAAGATCAGCAATTTTTACACCGGCGATTTGCGCAAAACCCTCTTTAAGTTCAATCGGTGCGGTGATCTTGCCGCCGGATGGTAGCGCCATTAAGGTGAGGCCCGCCGCCATTGCGCTGGCTTCGGCTTGCGACAAGGCGCCGGATTTGCCGAGCAGATTGGCAAGCCCTGCCGGGCTTTGCAGTTCAGTTTTTAGAGAGCCTTGCGGGTAGTGGTTTGGGTCAAGTTGAATGGCGCCTGAAAGCGCTATTTTCATGGTCTCAATTTCAGCAAAGAAATGCGCAATGGTCAACGCGCCGCCCGCCTCGCGCCAGCTGGCGGCTGGCGTGGGCGCTAGCAACATATCAGTCGCAGACAGAGACGCTATGGTTTGCAGCTGCACCATTTCGTAGCTCTCTCCACCAGCTGAAATTTCAAGATCGTTGGCGGCGAGATTGAGCGTCAGCACCGCTGGATCATCGGGCGCGGGCGCGAGATCTAACACCAGCGAGGCGAGGCGGTAGGTTGCGCCGTCGCTATCGCGGCGGCCGGCAGCGTCGCCGGCGGTGAGGGCGAACACCCAGCCGCGGGTTTTGTCATTGGCAATCGATGCGCGCAGATCTGCCGCCGAACCGCGCCATGCGCCAAAGCCATCGACGCTTAACAGTTGTTCGCCGCCCGGCGAGAGGATCAGCCGGTTAAGATCATACGGCAGCGCATCAAGAAACAAAGTTTCTGCTCGCCAATGCCATGCTTCCGGCAATGAGATTTCCGGCGCCTCAATGTGAACGCGCAGGAAAAACGGAAAGCCCTCCGCGGTGACGGGCCCGTGAAAAACATCAAGTCCGGCGGCGCGTTGATCGATAACCCAACCGTCAACCGCCTTTTTCATTTCATGGGCGCCGGCGCGCCATAAGAGATAATAGCCAGCGAATATAAGTGCGGCGATGACGAAAGGGACATAGAGCCAACGTTTTGATATGCGTGATGAACGGTCAGCCATCGGATGGTTCTGTTCCGTTTGCAGGGGTGTCGAGAAGGTCAGGTCGCGCGCCGTCGATTTGTTGCTTCAACTGATCAAGAAAGGCCTTGCGATCAAGGCCGGGTTTGATGGCCGGCAAAAATCGAAGGGTGATTTCACCTGGGGTTTTTTCCGGTCCGGGGTGGCGCCAGAACAGCCCGCTATTATGCGCCGCCGGGACGCATGGCGCCCCCACAGCGGTGTAAATGCCGGCAATGCCGGAATGAAATTTTGCCGTCTGGCCGGGGGGAACCCGCGTTCCTTCAGGAAAGACAATCACCTGACAGCCTTCTTCAATCCGCTTGGCGGCGACCGTCCGCATGGCGCGCAACGCTTTCGCGCCCCCCTTGCGGTCCACCGCGATGTTGCCGGCGCAAGCGACAACCCAGCCATAAAATGGCAACCGGGCGAGTTCTTTTTTTAACACAAAGACCGGCCGCGGCAGCAGTTGGTAAAGCGCCAGCGTCTCCCACATCGACTGGTGGTTGGAGGCGACAATGGCGCCGCTGTCAGGGATGTTCGTGGCGCCTTCAACGCGAAAGGTGACGCCGGTTATATATTTTAACGCGCCAAGAGCCATCCGTACCCAGAATTTCGCAACCGTGCGTGCGGTGTTTTCGCCAAATAAAAGAAGTGGAGCGACGACAACACCATAAATGAGGCTGCTTGAAAAAATGACTGCCAAAAAGGCAATGCCTCGTACCCGCCCCATCGTCGTCTCAGCGACCAACAAAGGAAAACAGCGACGCCAAACGGGCGAGAAGATATTTGGTGTACTCACCGCTAAGTTTTCGCCACGCTTTGCGAGAATTTGGCCGGCGGTTGTCATTGAGATAACCGGAGGCGACAACATAAGGTGTGATTTCCATCTCCGGCATTTGCGCTTTGGCGGCGACGATCGCGCGGGGCATGTGATAGTCGGATGTGACCAGAACCAGCCCTTTAAATTCGTGCTCGCGCGCCCATTGCGCAGCTTCTTCAGCATTGCCTTGAGTTGAGTGCGCCATGCGCCCGAGATCAACGCAACAGTCGAACCGGTCTGGCGTTCCATCCCAAAATTCTGACAGCCTTTCGCGCGACGTATCCGGATGAACGCCAGAGATTAATAGCCGTTCGCCGGCCCCGTTGGCGAAAACGGCCATGCCAGCGGAAATGCGCGCCCCGCCGCCGCCGGTATAGACGATAACGGCATCGACTTTTGCCGGCGTCGATTGCGATGGCCGGGGCAGGCCAGCGATGAAAACCGCCAGTCCGACCGCCCATACCAGGCCGGCGACAACAAGACTTAAGATTACGCGCTGCAAAGCCTACTCCTGATCTTGCCCGCCATTAAAGTCTAGAAGATAGCGGATCGGGACCCGGACGGTCCAGTATGATTAATACTGCTGGCGCAAGGTTTTCAAAACCGTAAGGCGGGCTGTCAACGCCGTGACCAGACAAGTGACAACCGGGACCGCAAATAGCCATAAAATCAGCCAGCCGCCGACGCTGAATTGCGGCAGGAAGGCGTCTGCACCGACGCCGGTGCGAAAGGCTGCCGCAGCCAGCGCCAGCGCGATGAGCGCGGCGGCGAGCCCGGCGGCGGCGCCTCTGAAGCCGAGAATAAAAAACCGCCGCTGCACTTCCGCAGCGATGAAATCATCGGTCGCACCGACCAGATGCAGGACCGAGACAATATCGTGATTTGCGGCAAGGCCGGCTCGGGCGGCAAAAATAGAGATGGCGCAGGCCGCCGCCATCACCAAAAGGAAGACTGCAAAGGCCAGCGCCTGGCCGGAGCGTGCTGCAGTGGCGAGGCGGTTGTGCCAGACGGCGTGATCGTCAAGCGTCGCGCCCGGCACTGCGGCGGCAAGGCGGTTGTGCAACAGATCGAGATCGCCACGTAGCGCGGGCGTAACTTTAACTTCAATGAGCGCCGGAATATTTAAAAACGCCTGGACATTGCCGCGCCCCAGCCACGGCTCCAGCAATGCGACGGTTTCCGCCTCACCTTGAAGTGTGGCTTCGATAACGCCGTCGGTCCCCTCCAGCACGCGCAGCGCCGCCGATGCGCCGGCGGCAATTTCCGCCGCATCGGCGCCTTTGATCTGTACCGTGATTTCCGAGCGAAGCTCCGAAGTCCATTTACTCGCCGATTGATTGATGACCAAAACTGACGCCATGGCGAGAACGGCGAGGAATGAAATCACTGCGATCACGGCGGTCAAGGGCGCACCGCCGGCGCCGGCTTCCGGCAATAACGGTTCGCGGCGCAACCGCGCGAACAGCGATGGTTTGGGCCATTCATGATTTTCGCCGTCACCAAGCCCCCCCGACTGGGATCGTTCGGCTCCGGATATTTCCGGCCGGGATATTTCGGGTCGGTTCATGAGGCGCCCCCAGCAAAACTACTCATAAGGCGCCTCCGGCGCCGGGCGCACGCGACACCCGACCATCGGAAATTCTTAACACAGGTTTACCAAGGGTTTGCACGAGGCGAAGATTGTGCGTAGCGACGATCACCGCAGCGCCCAGTTTGTTCAGCTCCACGAACAATTTCATAATCCGTTCACTCATCGCCGGGTCAACATTACCGGTCGGCTCATCAGCGAGAATGAGGTCCGGTTTTGAGACAAGCGCGCGCGCCAAAGCGACCCGTTGTTGTTCACCGCCGGACAAAGTGGGCGGTTTTGCTCCCATCCGGTGACCCAATCCGACCCAGTTTAAGAGTTCGCTTACGTCTTCGCGGTATTGGTTTTGGTTAATGCCGGCGACCTTCATGGGGAGGGCGACATTTTCGAAAGCTGTGAGATGGTCGAGCAGTCTGAATTCCTGGAACACAACGCCTATACGGCGACGCAGCGGGGGCAGTGCCTCGCGAGGGGCGTTCGAGGCGTCCTCGCCAAACAGCGAAAAGCGCCCGCGCGTCGGTCGATGCGCAAGATACATCATTTTCAGGAGCGAGGTTTTGCCGGCGCCGGACGGGCCGGTCAAAAACCGGAACTCGCCTTCGCGCAGTTGCAAAGTAACGTCGCTCAGGGTTTCCGGCGCGTCGCCATAGGCAAGGCCCGCATTCTCAAAATCAATAATCAAACCATTTGCCGCCAAGATATGCTGCTCCGTTCATACGATCCTGCTTTGCCTAACGGGGCCAGTAACGCCCGCTCATATGGCGGCAAGTTAAATGATTCTGGCCGCTTATGATAATCACCTGTCCAGATTGCGCTACGCGCTACGATGTTGACGACGACCGGTTCCAACCGAAAGGCCGCTCCGTGCGCTGCACCGATTGCGGCGAGAGCTGGTTTGTGCCCGCGCCGGAAGCAATTGAGGAGCTGTCGCCAGGCTCGCGCATCACCGATGACGACGCGCCGCCAAAGTCTAAACGTAGCGGCGGCCGGTTGAAAGTCAGTATTGATGAAGAAGCGGAAAAGCCGAAGCGGAAAAACCGCAAAACCGTAAAAAAAGCCGCCGCACGTGACCCGGAAGTCGTCGATGATGCCGGCGACCGAGATGAAGACGATGATGACGCGCTGTTTGATACGCCGATCATGAAAGCGACCCGCAAAGCCAAAGACTTTGCCAAAGCCGAGAAAAAGCCATCAGCAAAAGCGGCGAAAACTGAGATGAAAGCCGCAAAGGCCAAGCCCCAAGCCAAAGCACAACCTAAAGCCGCTGAAGAGGGTGAGCCGGTCGAAAAAGGCTGGCGCAAGGGCAAACAGTTCATCATCGAAGATATCGACGATGACGAGGAGGAAGAACCACGCCGATCGTTCTTCTCGCGCAGAAACAAAAAAGACAAAGACGACAAACCCAGCCGCCGAGACGCGCGCGAAGCTTTGCGTTTTGCTGATGATGAAGACGTCGAAGAAGACAGGGATGAAGATGAGGCCGATGATGTCTTTGACGAAGGCGGCTCTTATGACGACGCCTATGGTGAAGACGGCGCTGATTATGACGAATATAACGTTGACGCGTCGACTGTCGTTGATGCGGATTGGGAAGATGTCGACGCGTACAGCCCTCGCGAGCGTGGTTTCGGTCGCCGGGTCCGGGTCGAGCGCCGCCGCGCGACGGCGCTTGCGCGGATGGAGGATGTGCGCCGGTTTGAGCCGGACGTCTTTGACGAAGAGTTTTTTGCATCCTTGCGGGTCACTCCGCGCGAGCTAGAAAAGGCCTTGCGCAATGCGCGCCGCCGCGCCGAGGCGCGCGACAAAAACCGGATGACGCCGCTGCGCGCGTTCGGCTGGTCGGCCTGGGTTGCCGCGGTCGCGGGGACGATTTATGCGGTGGTCGCCTATCGCGATGAGATTGTGAAGATTGCGCCATCAACAGCCGACGCCTACGCTGTTGTCGGCATTGCCGCGAACCCATACGGCCTCGCGATTGAAAATGTGAACCACCGCCTGGCGATGTCGACCGGCGGGCCGACCATCGAAATCACCGGCAGCTTAAGAAACGAAGGCGGAACGGCGGTAGATGCGCCGTTGCTCCAAGCCGAAGCGCTCGGCCCCCGCGGTGAGTTGTTGTCGCGCTGGACCTTCAACGCCAGCGACCCGGCCGTTGCGGTTGGCGGCTCGGTCGAGTTTGTCACCCGAGCCCCAGCGCCGGACGGTGTCGCTGAGGTAGCGTTGTCTTTTGCGCCGGCAAAAAGCGCCGTCAGCGACCTCCTTTCCGGCCGCGACGAGTAGCCGAAAATCCAGATTTATGGGCCCATGAGAAGCGTCGCCGGCAGAGCTGGCGCGGCGGATAAAATATGCCTATGAGGGGGCTGACCTTCAGCAAAAATGGACCCGCCGCCCATGCGCACCCTGTTCGACGAAGCCGCCATCGCCAAACGTATTGATGAAATGGCGCGAGAGATGGCCAATGATCTGCCTAAAGATTTTCTCATGGCGCCAGTATTGACCGGCGCCTTCATTTTCGCAGCCGACCTCCTGCGCGCATTACACAAATATGGCGCCGATCCATATGTCGATTTTGTCCAGCTTTCCTCTTATGCCGGCGCACGGTCGTCATCCGGGGTGGTGACGCTGCTGAAGGATTTTTCAATCGATATCGAAGGCAAGACCGTGCTTCTCGTTGACGATGTTCTCGACACTGGACGCTCCCTTCATTTCGGCAGGGGCATGGTGATGGATCGCGGCGCGAAGGATGCAAAAACCTGCGTCCTAGTTAAAAAACTCACCGGTCATGCAGAAGATTTGGAGTGCAACTATATCGGTTTTGAAGCTGGCGCGGACGACTTCCTTGTCGGCTATGGCATGGATGATGGCGGTCGTCGGAGGGGTTTGCCGATTATCGGTGCGGCCTAGGCTGCGCTGGTGTCATTTTAATCTGATCGCGGAACGTTGAAATTTTGACGGGCGCTAATCAAAACCGTTCAAGCAGTCGTTCCAGATAATCGATTTCCTCTTCGCTGCGGCCGGGCTCTGCAAGGCGGCGGCGTAGTTCTTCAATAACCGCTCGTGAGCGCGCGGCGTCGGTTTCTTCCGGAACCTCAATGCCGTCGCCGTCAGTCTCGCCTACGGGCCGCCCGAGCGGGTCGAGCGCTTCGCCCTGTCGGGCCTGGCGCATTTCCTCACCGGCGAGGCGTTTGGCGCCGTCGCGAAGATTTTCGATGGCGCGCTCCATGGCGTCATTAGCGGCGCTAAAGTCGCCATTTCCGAGCGCTTGTTCGGCCTCGCGCATAGCGTTGCGGGCCTGACCTAGGGCCCGCGCCGCATCGCCCTCGGGGTCGGCCTCGCCGCCCTCAATTTCGTCGATCAGCTCATCAAGGTTAGCGCCAAGGGCGTCTTCGGCTGCAGCCAGATCATCGCCGTTCTCGCCATAAGATTGCCCGCGCTCGAAGGCCTCGTCGGCAAGCTCGCGCTGACGCCCGATCAACTCGCCCGCCTCACCCGATGGGCCGCCTTCGCCTTCACCGCCTGCGCTTTGACCGGGCGCTCCCGCGCCGCTCTGGCCCTCGCCCCCCGTTCCGCCCTCGGTGACGCGGAGATTGTTCAAAAGGTTTTCAAGATCCGACAGCATTTGCCGCGCAGCGTTGGAGGCGCCTTCCCGCGCCAGATCGCCAATTGCGTCCAGCATTTCGTCTAGGTCGGATTGGTTGAGTTGTTGGCTATTGCGCGCCGCCTGTTCCGGGGTTTGGCCGGACTGTGCGAGCGCGGTCAGATAATCGTTCATCGCCCGGCGCAACTCTTCTACAAGGCGGGAGATTTCCACATCGCTGGCGCCGCGCTCAATGGCCTGGCGCAGAGCCTCTTTCGCCGCCTCAAGCCGCTGGCGGGCGAGTTCCAAGGCCTCATCTTCAAGTTGCAGGGCGAGCGGCCAGAATTTTTCTACCGCATCTTCAAAGCCGTCGCCATCCTGACGCATCACCCGCCAGAAGGCTGCACGCAACAGTAAATAGTCCTTTGTATCATCAAAGAAAACTTCCGGCGCCATAGTCACGGCGTCGAAGGAACGTCCCGCCCGGCGCCAGTCCTCGGCCGCGACTGCAAGGGTCTGGCGCTGCTCGATCACAGTTTTTGCCAGTGGGTTAAAAAACTTCCGTGCAGGGAGGGTAACGCTAACCGATTTGGTCTCGCCGGTCTGGCCGGCGCCATCTTCAACCACGACTTTGGCGATGACTTTCAGCCCTGCCCATGGATCGGATTGGAGATTGAAGGCGGTCGATTGCTGGAGGCTGGCTCTGGCGGCGGTGTCAATCGGGATTTGGCGACGCTCGCTGAGGGCTGCCTGATCAAGCGCCGGGGCGTCGAGCGGGCGTTCCTGCTCGGGGTCGAGGCGCATTTCAAGCCGTGCCGCATCAACGCCATAATCGTCCTGAGCGGAGAAGCTGAACGCCAGCAAGCCTTGATCGTCAGCAACGGGCGAGCGCGTGAAGGCAACGGCCGGGGCGTCATCGGCAATGATGGCAATCGGCCAGCGGACCTCGTCAGCGCTGAGCCGAAGTTGCAATACTCCGCTCGCCGTCAAGGAAAGTTCCGTCCGTGCGGCGTTGGCGCCACGTTCAAACTCTGCGCGGATCTCGTCATTTTGAGTAACGAGCCGAAGCTGCACTCGCCGCCGCCCGTTGATTTGCGCGACCAGCCGGGCGCCATACGGCGTATCGATCTGCCCGGGCTGATCGGGAAGGTCTTGGCCTGCGCGTAAAAGATAGATCGGCGCCTTGCCGGTATAGGCCGGTGGTTCAATCCAGAGATCGGCGACAAAGGCGCCGCCTGATGCCAGCGCGCCCGGCGTGAGGCCGCCAACAAGGCGCGTGCGCCAGTCCGCGCCGGCGGCGACAAATCCGATGGTGATGAGGCCAAGTGCAATAAAGCGAAATCCGTAAGGATCACGCACCTCTGCAGTGGATCGGACGCCGGCAAGACGGGCTTTGCGCGCACGCTCGGCGCTTGCTGTGATGTGCGCCAGCCAAAGCGGGTTAGTCGCTTTTGCAGGGTCAAAGGGCGCATCATCCAGCGCCTGCAACGGCGCGTGTTCTGCTCGGCCGTCCTGTTCAAGCCGGGCAAGCGCTGCGCGCCGCGCCGGCCAGCGTAGGCCGCGCAAGTCGCGCCATATCAGCGAGGTGAGAACAAGCGCGCCGAGAGTTAGCGTCAGCCCATGCAGCCAGCCGGGGATCCGCCCCCAGACACCGAACAGGCTGATCATGATGAATATTGCAGCAACGCCGAGGACCGGCAGCATCGCCGGCCAAGCGCGCTCCCAAAACAGGACGCACCGCGCCGCGATGATTGTGATCTCGCCAGGTGCGTGCTGTTCACGGCTGGTAGGGTGTGCCAACTCGGTCGTCATACTTCTTGCACTCTACAGCGGCAGCGCTTGCGCGTCGACTTAATGCGGTCCTGTTTTGTCCTTTTTAAGGCCCGCACTGGCGCAGATCATGGGCGGTTAACGGTTAATTCCGGGAGAGGCAGTGTTGGTGTTTTTTTTAGGTACTGCAAAACGCCGTAATACGCTGGCGCAGGACGCCGCGAAATCGCGGGCTTCAGCGTTGGGTCGGACAGTGGCCTGGGCGGTGGTGATTGGGTATAACATCGTCGGCTTTATCGATATTTATTCGACCATCGCTGCGATTGATAGCGGCGCCGGGGTTGAAGCAAATCCGTTGGTGCGCAGTGTGATGTTTCATGCCGGCGACGGATGGATCGCGGCAAAGTTAGCGCTTCAGGGCGTCATTAGTTTTATGGTATTGTGGTTTCCGCACTGGATTGTCATCAGCTTCTTCGCTGTTGCGTCAGCGATCAATGCCGGGGTTGTTTATAACAATCTTGCGATCGCCGGCGTGCTCTAATCTATCAAGCGATTAAGAGGAATCGCTTGATAGATTAGATTTTTTACTGATCGCGTTCGGCGCTTTCTCGCCTCACTCGAACCCAAAAACCGCGCACACTTTTTGTGAATGCGCTCTAGCGCAGCCAGTCGGCAATCGCTTCACCATCCATCATTTCATCGAGTGTTGGCCGTTTGCGGATGATCGCATAGCGACCGCCGCTCACCAATATTTCAGGAATGAGTGGACGGGTGTTGTATTGTGATGTTTGCGACGCGCCATAGGCGCCGGCGGACATGATAGCGATAAGGTCGCCTGTATTCTGGCGCGGCAGCGTACGGGCTTTGGCGAAACGGTCGGTCGATTCACATATCGGGCCGACCACATCATAGTCTTCGCTGGCTTTATTGTTGTCTTTCACCACCGGCCACAGCTCATGATAGGCGTCATAAAGCGCCGGGCGCATCAAATCGTTCATGCCGGCGTCTAAAATGATAAACCTCCTCGACGCGCCGTCTTTGATGTAGATAACGCGGGCGACAAGGGCGCCGGCATTGCCGGCAATCATCCGCCCGGGCTCAAAGATCAATTGCACGCCGAGACTTGCGGTCACCTGTTTGATCATCTGTGCATAGGCTTGCGGGTGCGGCGGCGTAGCGCCTTCGCCATAGGGAATGCCGAGCCCGCCGCCAAGGTCAAGCCGTTCAATCGTACAGCCGTCTGCACGCAGATCATTAATCAGTACGGCAATTTTTTTGAACGCTGCTTCGAATGGCGCCAGATCATCGATTTGTGAGCCGATATGGACATCGACGCCTTTGATTTCGACCCCCTTCATGGCGCGGGCCGTCGCGTAGAGCGCACGCGCGCGGGACCATGGCACGCCGAATTTATCTTCAGATTTTCCGGTTGAAATATTTTCGTGCGCGCCGGCGGCGACATCGGGGTTAATACGTAAAGCAATAGGCGCACGCAGACCTTTGGTTTGGGCGATTTCGTCGAGGGCGATGAGTTCAGGCTCGGATTCGACGTTAAACTGATAGATATTTGCGTCCAGCGCGAAGGAGAGCTCGTCGCGGGTCTTGCCGACGCCGGAAAAGACTATTTTCCGCGGCGCGACGCCGGCGATGAGCGCTCGGTGCAATTCGCCGGCGGAAACAACGTCCGCGCCTGCGCCTTCGCTGGCCAGCACTTTCAGAACCGAAATGTTCGAGCTGGCTTTGACCGAATAGGCGATCAGCGTATCGGTGTCGGCAAAGGCGTCGGCGAAGATCCGTAAATGTCGCCGCAAGGTCGCCTCGCAATAGACATAGAACGGCGTGCCGACTGCATCAGCCAGCGCCGTCAAGTCAACTTCTTCTGCAAACAGACGATCGTTTCTATAGGTAAAGTGATGCACAAGATTGCGCCATGTTTAGCGCCTTAGCGCAAGGACTGTTCGGGCGGCTCTTCTGGCGGGCGCAATGGCGCCTTCTTACCGCAGGCCGAAACCGCAAACAGAAGGGTCATTAGGATGAGCAGTGCACGCATAGTTATATCTCCTTGGAAAGAGCGGCGATCCAGCGATCCGCTTCACGTTTCACATTTGCTGGCGCCGCGCCGCCATAAGATGTCCGCGACGCTGCTGATGCGTCAACGGAAAGCACGGAAAAAACCTCATCAGTGATGCGCGGCTCAATCTTTTGCATAGCCTTCAGATTGAGCGCTCCCAGGTCGAGCCCTTGTTTTTCCGCCGCCGCTACGACTGCGCCGGTAACGTGATGGGCCTCGCGAAACGGCATGTTGAGCGTGCGGACCAGCCAGTCGGCAAGGTCGGTGGCTGTGGCGTAACTGCGCCCGGCGGCGACCTTCATCGCCGCGCGGTTGGGCGTTAAGTCGCCGATCATGCCGGTCATGGCGACGAGTGCCAGCGCCAGCGCGTCAAAGCCCTCAAAGGTTGCGGCTTTATCTTCCTGCATGTCTTTTGAATAGGCCAGCGGCAGCCCCTTCATGACGACAGCCAAATTGGTCAGTGAGGCGATCATCCGGCCGGCCTTGGCGCGGACCAGCTCGGCCGCATCGGGGTTGCGTTTTTGCGGCATGATCGATGATCCGGTAGCGAAACTGTCAGACAGGCGCACGAACTCAAAATGCGGCGATGTCCATAACACCAGCTCTTCCGCCAAGCGCGATAAATGCGTGGTGGTGATCATTGCAGCGCTTAGGGCTTCTAATGCAAAATCTCGCGCCGAAACCGCATCGAGCGAATTGGCGCATGGGCGGTTAAAGCCAAGCGCGGCGGCCGTCGCATTGCGGTCAATCGGAAATGATGTTCCGGCAAGCGCAGCCGAGCCCAGGGGGCATTCGCTCATGCGCACGCGCGCATCGGCAAAGCGCTCCGCATCGCGCGAGAACATCTCAACATAGGCGAGCAGATGATGACCGAAGGTCACCGGTTGGGCGGTTTGCAAATGCGTAAAGCCCGGCATGACCGCGTCGGTGTTGTCGCGCGCCTTGCTGGCAAGGCTTGCCATTAACAGTTTCAAACCGGCCTCGGCCTGTTCGCAAGCTCCCCGCACCCACATGCGAAAATCTGTCGCCACCTGGTCGTTGCGCGAGCGTGCGGTGTGCAGGCGTCCTGCGGGGGGGCCGATAATCTCTTTCAGCCGCGCCTCGATATTCATGTGAATGTCTTCAAGCGCTTTGGAGAAAGTGAATTCGCCGCGCTCTATCTCGCCGGCAATCTGATCGAGCCCCTTCTGGATCGCCTGATTGTCGTCGCTGGAAATAATGCCGGCGCCGGACAGCATGTCGCTATGGGCTTTCGATCCGGCGATGTCTTCGCGCCACAGCCGCCGGTCGATATCGATGGAGGCGTTGATTTCCTCCATGATCGCGGCGGGGCCTTGCGAAAATCGCCCGCCCCAGATTTGGCTTTCTTTGCTGTTGGTCTTATCTGTCATCGTATTCTTCTATCGTCCGTAAAGGAGCATGCTTGTGGCGGCATTGAGACAACCGCGGTTTTGGCTACTCTTGTGGGGTGGCGCGGGGTCGCTTGCGCTCGTCTACTTTATTATAGCCGCCAGCGTCCAGCCGCGCGGCGATAATCAGCCGTCTGCACTCAACCATGACCGCGTGCTTCTGACCGGCGAAATGGCCGATTTTGTCTATGCTTTCCCGCCCCGCGGGGCGCCGAATATCTCATTTGACTATGAGGACCGCAATGTATCGATCGCTGATTTTCGTGGGCGCGCGGTTCTGGTCAACTTCTGGGCGACGTGGTGTGCGCCCTGTCTGAAGGAATTGCCCTCACTGGACGCGTTGCAAGAAAAGCTTGGCGGGCGCAAATTTGAGGTCGTGGCGATTGCCGCTGACCCGCGCGGGCCAGTTGCGGCGGCGGAATTTCTCGACCGCCTCGAAATCACCAATCTCAAGCTTTATGCTGATCCGCGGCTGATTTTTGCAACCTCCATTGGCGGCGCCAATGTGCTGCCGGTGAGTATTTTGTACGACGCCAAAGGGCGTGAGGTCGGACGGCTGGTCGGAGAGGTGGACTGGACCAGTCCGGAAGCGGTTCGGTTGGTCAGATCGGCTATTCCCTGACCAACGGCATATGGCGGCAGGTGCATAGCGGGGCGAGTGGCGACGATTCTAGACGAAAAGACACTTCAGATTAAACGCATACTAGTTTACGACTTTGGCGCATATGCGCCGGCCGTTGTGGGTGTTGGGATAATCTAAAAGAGGGAGCAGAAATTCATGCGAATTTCAAAAATACTTATTGCTGGCGCCGCCGCCTTCGCGCTGGCTGCCTGCGGAGATAAAGACGCGGGCGACGATGCGATCAAGAGCGAGACCAGCGCCAAGGCGGCAAAAGTTTCCTCCGCCTCACCGCTCAATGCTGACTTTCGGCTCAAGGACGGCGAAGAGGTCGATATTGCGGCGCTTCTGGCGATGATGCCGGATGAGGCTAATCCGATCTATGATAGCGTCGCATTTGATAAAAAACTCGGCGCTACGGTTGTCTCCAACTTACGTTTTGCTGATGGCCCCGGCGATGATGCAATTGTTGTGAAGCGTGCAGAATTTTACGGGGTTGATCTGGATGCGATTGCGCGCATCGATGATGCAGTCGATGCAGGCGTCGACTCGCCGTTCGAAACGGTGTTCGAAAAAGTGCGGCTCCTCGATATCAGCGCCGAAGGCATTGATGAAGACGAAGGCTCAATGACCATTGGAGGGATTGAATTCGACAAGCTTGCTATCCGCCAGGGCGGCCCGGAAGGCTCCGGCGAGGGCAATGAAGCGGCCCGGTTCTTTAACGCTGTCAGTCTAGCCGGGCTTTATTTCAAAGATATTGCCATTTCCATAGAAGAGGGTGAGGGCGCCAGTATAGCGATGAACGCGCCCGATCTCAGATTTGTCGGGCTGGCCGACGGCAAGCTCGGTGCCATCATCGCCAATGACCTTGATTATGAAGTATCGCAGTCCGCCGAGTCGCTCGCCAATCTCAGCCAGGCGTTTGGGCCGCAAGGAGCCATGCTGATGAACGGGCCGTTGAAGCAATTTCTGGCATTGGAAAACCAACGCACCACAGTCGCCGCTTTGGCTTGGCGCGATATCGATTTTTCCGGTTTACTGGGTTGGGGTTTGAAAGGCGAGACGCCGCCGGTGACGGAGCGTGAGCTGATCAATCTCGGGACATTGAAAGCAACGGGTATGGAAACCTTTATCGAGGGGCGCCGGTTGATGGCTGTCGATGAAGCGACAATTTCCTCGGCTGAATTCACCTGGCTTGTACCATCAAAATTTCGCACAGACACCAAGGGCGCGATTTATGATTTCACTGCTTATGCGTCCGAAACCGACGAGGCGGTGCTTGAAGTGCTCAAGCGCCATGGTCTCGATCATGTGAAGGGTGACGGTTATGCCGAATGGAAATGGAACCCTGATAGCGGTGTCGGTGCATTAGAATACATCGTTAATGCAGATAGCGCGGCAAATTTTTCCATGGGTCTTGGCCTTAGCGGGCTAAAACTTGATGAGGCGTCCGAAGCCATGGCCAATGGTGAGAACAACCCGCTTGCGGCGTTGGCGGCATTCAACAATTTTTCGTTGAAGCTGGAAGATAAAAAGGCGCTTGATGCGATCTTTGATCTTTCCGCCCTACAGATGGGCGGATCCGGCGAAGATCTGCGCCAGTCCGCGCCAGCAATGATCCGGCTCTCGGGCATGCAGGTGGCGCAGCTCAATCCAAGGATTTCAGACTATGTTGAGGCGGTCGCTAATTTCGTCGCCAAGGGCGGGACGTTGGAAGTCAGCGCCAACCCAACCGAGCCGGTCTCGTTCTCAGAATTGGAATCAGGCGACGTTACGCCTCAGACCTTACCGGACATGCTTGATCTTAAAGTCACGCACACAGAATAACTGAACGGATGATGCAAAAACGGCCGCTCGAAATGAGTGGCCGTTTTTTGTTAGACGTCGATCAGCCTTTAAGTATGAATGTAACTTTCAGGATGACGCGATATTCTTTGATTTTCCCGTTGTCGAGAATCATCGACTGATCTTTCACCCAGGCGCCTTCAATATTGCTGAGTGTTTTATTGGCGCGCTCAAGACCGTTCTCAATGGCGTCCTGAAAGCTTTTTGATGACCCACAGATGATTTCCGTAACGCGTGCGACGGACATGATGGCCTCCTCTCAATGAATGGCGCGCAGATAGCGTGCTTGGGTGATTAGACCAGCGAGCCAGCATAAAATCAAACGGTTACCGTGTTGGTGCGGGCTCGTCGCCGGAATAGTCGTAAAATCCACGTCCGGTCTTGCAACCCAACCACCCGGCTTCAACATATTTTACAAGCAACGGACACGGACGATATTTTGTGTCTGCAAGCCCCTCATACAAAACCTGCATAATGGCGAGGCAGGTGTCGAGGCCGATAAAGTCGGCGAGCTGAAGCGGCCCCATCGGGTGATTGGCGCCAAGTTTCATCGCCGTATCGATCGCCTCGACCGAACCGACGCCTTCATAGAGCGTGTAAATCGCTTCGTTGATCATCGGCATCAACAGGCGATTGACGATGAAGGCGGGAAAGTCTTCCGACACCGCCATGGTCTTGCCGAGTTTTTCGACAAGCGCCTTTGTCGTCTCGAAAGTCTCGCTTGAGGTTGCAATGCCGCGAATAACCTCGACAAGTTTCATCACCGGCACGGGGTTCATGAAGTGAATGCCGATAAACTTCTCCGGACGGTCGGTAACCGCGGCAAGGCCGGTGATTGAAATTGACGATGTGTTCGACGCCATCAGCGCGCCCGGCTTCAAGATTTTTGACAGGGCGGTAAAAATCTCTTTCTTGACCGCCTGATTTTCCGAAGCCGATTCAATCACCAGATCACAATCGGCAAGCGCATCAAATGCTGTCGCCGGTTGAATGCGCGACAGGGCTGCGGCTGCGTCCGCGGTGCTGATCGCGCCTTTGGCGGCCTGGCGGTCGAGGCCTTTCTTGAGCTTTTCAAGCGCGGCGTCGATTTGCGCCGCATCAATGTCGTTCAACACCACGTCATAGCCGGCCAGCACTAAGACTTGCGCAATCCCCGCGCCCATCTGGCCTGCGCCAATGATGCCAACCGATTGAATGCCCGCCATAACTCACTCCTGATTTGGAACGGTAATACTGCACTGCACTATATTCAGGAGGCAAGCCTATGGCGGCTGTCCGGCGATTATGACGCGCGCCTGATTTCTGCAGCAAAGCATCCATGCATGGCGTTGTGCGCATGAATATAGGCGGCGTCAGGATTGTCGAAGGCGCGCTCGATTTTGGCGGACACGTCTCCGGTCATGTCGAGGTCGGCGCCGATCAGGTTTCCGTCCGTGTCGAAAATACGCAAAGCGATTGGCCGCCCCTTGAAAACAGGCGGCAATTCATCGGTAAAAGTTTGGGGCGCGCCGGCGTTTTCGCGGATGTAGATTGCGTAAGACGACCGATAAGGGCTGTCGGTCTTGTGGCTTTCATAGTTGAGCAGCAAGACGGTCTCGCCAGGCTCGGCGTCTTCCAGCGTGATGCGGCAGGGAAAGCCGGGCTTTACGTAGGCGGTTTTTCGGATGATGCCATGCGCTTTTAGTTCCTCGTCAGGCAAGCTGAATAAAGGCTGGAATTCTTCGGCCGGCAGGCCGGAAATAGAAAAAGACATTGGATCGCTCCTTAGTATCTGAAGCGACAATGGCGGCGCGTCGCATGCTGAGCGACCCGATTCTTGCGCATGTAAAAAAATCCCGCCTCGGCGGGGTTTTGATTCTTGAATGCGCGGTGCACAGCCTTACCCCAGCGCCTCAACCAACTCTGGCAGCGCCTTGAACAAATCCGCCACCAGCCCGTAATCGGCGACCTGGAAGATCGGGGCTTCTTCGTCTTTGTTGATGGCGACGATGACTTTTGAATCCTTCATGCCAGCCAGGTGCTGGATCGCGCCGGAGATGCCGACGGCGATGTAGAGGTCCGGGGCGACGACTTTGCCGGTCTGACCGACCTGATAGTCGTTGGGGACATAGCCGGCATCGACCGCCGCGCGTGATGCGCCAACCGCGGCGCCGAGCTTGTCGGCGACGGGGAAGATATATTGCTCGAAATTCTCATAGCTCCCGAGCGCCCGGCCGCCGGAGATGACGATTTTCGCGCCGGCAAGTTCCGGCCGGTCGGATTTGGTCAGCTCCTCGCCAACGAAAGAGGACAGCCCCGGATCACCGGCAGCCTCTACCTTTTCGATGGTCGCCGCGCCGCCTTCTTCTGCGGCGGCAAAGCCGGTTGTGCGCACGGTAATGACTTTTTTCGCGTCGTTGGATTTCACCGTCAACATTGCGTTGCCGGCATAGATCGGCCGCACGAAAGTGTCCGGCGCCTCGACCGCGACGATTTCAGAGATTTGCATTACATCAAGCAGCGCTGCGACGCGGGGCATGACGTTTTTGCCAGTGGTCGCGGCGGTTTTTAAAATCGCATCATAATCGCTCGCCAGTTTGACGATGAGATCGGCAAGCGGCTCGGCAATGCGATGCGCATAGGCCGCATCGTCAGCGTGAAGGACTTTGCGAATACCAGCAATGCTCGCCGCCTGCGCAGCAGCGTCGCCAGCGCCCTCGCCAGCGATTAAAATATCAACATCGCCGCCAATCGCCAGTGCGGCGGTGACGGTTTTGTGCGTGGAATCATCGATCGAATTTCCATGCACATCAGCAACAACAAGAACCGCCATCTTAAAGCACTCCCGCTTCGTTTTTCAGTTTCTCGACCAATTCAGCGACGCTCTCGACAATAACGCCGGCCTCGCGCTTGGGCGGTTCGGTGACCTTCACCGTCTCCAGTCGCGGGGCGACGTCTACGCCGTAATCGCCGACCTCTTTGATATCGAGGGGTTTCTTCTTGGCCTTCATAATGTTCGGCAAGGACGCATAGCGCGGTTCGTTGAGCCGCAAATCGGTGGTGACAATCGCTGGTAATGTCAGCGACACGGTTTGCAACCCGCCATCAATTTCGCGGGTGACATTGAGTTTGTCGCCGTCCTTTTCAACCTTTGAGGCAAACGTGCCTTGCGCCCAGCCTAGCAGGGCGGCGAGCATTTGACCGGTCTGATTTGAATCATCGTCAATTGCCTGTTTGCCGAGAATGACCAGCTCGGGACTTTCTTCGTCGACCACGGCTTTTAAGAGCTTGGCGACGCCGAGCGGCTCGACATCGTCATCGGTCTTGATCAGCAATCCACGATCTGCGCCCATGGCCAGCGCCTGGCGGATCTGGTCTTGCGCCTTCGCCGGGCCGATGGAAATCGCGACGATTTCGGTCGCTATGCCCGCTTCCTTCAGACGGATCGCCTCTTCAATGGCGATTTCGTCAAACGGGTTCATCGACATTTTGACATTGGCGAGATCGACGCCGCTTTCGTCCGACTTGACCCGGACTTTAACATTGTAGTCGATCACGCGTTTGATCGGCACGAGGATTTTCATTTTCAGCTCCAGACCCGTCTTGGAAAGTGCGGGGGTTTATACAGCTTGTGCGCTTGGCCGCGCCGCTTTTGGTAATTTCGCAGCGCACCATAGCGGCGGATTATCGCGCTTTCAATCCGTTATGGCGCCTTGGTCCTGCGTCAATTATTGCCTAGCATAGAACATGTGGAAAAGGTGTGGTGATGGTGAAGTCAGGAAATTTATTTGTTATTGGGCTTGTCGCTCTTGTGGCGGGGGCTCCGGCATACGGTCGCTCCACCGATACGAGTAATACGACATTCATAATCTCGGGCGGAATGACCATTCAAGAGGTTGCCGCGTTGATGCAGAGAAAGTCGATGCAAGCGACCGCAACCGACGGCGGCGGGTTGGTCGCGCAGGGGTGGGGGTATGAGTTCGACGTTACGGGGTATAATTGCAATGGTGCTAATCGTTGCACGGAGTTTTTATTCTCATTTGGGTTTGATTTGCCGAATGGGTTTCCATTAGACAAAATAAATCAATGGAACGCTTCTCAGCCTGCTGGACGTGCGTTTCTGGACGAAGATGACGACCCTTTTCTGGATCACACAATTTCTGTTAGCGGGCCGGAAGATGAGGGCGCCTTTTATGAAGGCTTATTGCTCTGGCTAAACGCGCTTGAAGATTTTGATGAATTCTTAAATAAAAACCAGCTTGGGGTCTGAGCGAGAAAATAGCGGTCAATTTCAGCTGCCGGGGCCTTTGCCGATCAAAATCAAAAGCAGCACCATCAGGGCAATCGCCACCGCCTGTGCGATCACCCGCATGCGCATCAGCCTGTTGGAATTTTCTTTGGCAAATGCGCCGCCTCTGGCTAGCGAGTAGAGGCCAACGCCGAGAATGATGGCGGTCGCGGCGAGCGCCAGCGGGATCAGGAAGAAAACAAAGCTATTCATCAGAAAACCTTTCGAGAAACGAATATAGGCCCGCTTTGGAGGTATTACCACGTCCCGGGCGGGGTGATTGTTGGTTTTTGAAAAAAGTCTCAGCCACGCATTAGCGCGGGCGGGTCTGGTTGAGCCGGGCGTGCCATGCCGGAAAGAACACCGCGCCGGGCGCCTTAAGGGGTGTTGCGACATAGGCAACCGGCGTGATTTTGCTTGTGGGCTCGTTCTCCGCCAGGGCATCGCCGCCGCCCAGCCGGGCAATATAGCCTCGAATATCGGCGTCCGCCGGCGCCTCAACACCGAGGCCGCCTTCGCCGGCGCTGGCGTTCATTGGCGATTTCAGTTCATCAAGAGCGAAGTCCATGCGCACATCATAGGAGCGCTCAGCCTGATAGCGCAGAAATCGCAACGCAATGTACCACTGCGATTTGACCGTATCATCCGTACAGGTTTCAAGCTCCGCGCCGCGCGCTCCCCAGCGCCGTTCCGGGCATTGGTAAGGGTTGAACGAGAGATCAAACAACCGCTCCATCACATGGGCGAGATTTAGCCGCATTCGGGTTTTGTCCGAGCGCCAATAGGTGATGGTGCAAGCGTTCTTTTCTTCTTCGAACGCGGCGGCGAGGTCGCCGGCGAGATCTTCGCCATTGTAATGAACGCCGGTCGCGCCATTTTCAAAATCGCTGACAAGGTGCTGGATGCCACGGCGCAATTCGATGAAGCTGACTTTCAACCGGGCGTCGCGCGACGGCGTGGAATATTCCTCCCACTCACCATAGGTCCCGTAAATGTTGCGCGGCAGGCGCTTGGGGTGTGGCTTTAGATAAACACGTGACATCACCGCATTATCGACTGCAATCTTGCGCGCCTTGACGGCGCTGCAAATGGTCTGGAGGCCGAAACGCAATTCATCGACCGGGTCGTAGGAAAAGCCCGGTGCGGCCATTTTGCGGCGGACGTAATCGTAATATTTGTAAGTCCGACCGCTGTAGCGAAACTCACCATAATGCCAGACGCCGGACGGGTGGGGCGTATTGCCCATATATTGTTCGAGCGAATAATGCGGCAGATCACTATTTGCCGCCGGGCGCAGGCTCCCGCCGCGTAAGGAGCCATCGGCGTTTGTTTCCGCCCCCTCAACGGAGATTGGCCGCCAGGCTTTCAGTCCGGCGCCGAGCGCCGGCTTGGAGCGCATAAAATTCGGCCCATAGGCCGAGCGCGTGACCGATTGATCCGGGTGCGATGCAATCACCAGAACCCTGCCGTCTTTGAGCACTTCGTAGACGATGCCGACATGGCCATAAATGTCATAGGCGATGATGCCGGGCCGGACCGCCTCACGCGAAATCTCAACGGGGTAGAAATCATCAAAGGAGCGCCCGCCCCCGGTTTCCGGATGGGTGCGGAACATCGCAGTTGAGACCTCGCCGCCAATGCTTTGCAGAAAGGCGTGGGCGTTGCTGACCGAGTTTCGGATCGCGCGCCGTCCACTAACAATATTTCCGGCGCGCGAGTAGCGTATGTCATCGCCGGATCGGTCGGCGGTGCGCATAGCGTTTTGAAAAGAAAACGGCAGCCCGTTCTTCCATGCATAATAGGCGCGGAGGATATAGGCCATGTCAGCGCAGTCGCCACGCAGTGTCGGGTCAGTGTCGGAACGATAGGGGTTAGCGTCGCTTTTCAGGCAGGCCTCTAGCGATGAACATGTTGAGCGACCCAACCCTTGCACGAAGGCCGCATAGCCAGTTTCGTCGGTTGCATCCCAGCGCGCCTTAAAAACTTTCCATTCTTTGCCGTTATTGATTGCGGGTGGAATTTCAGATTGCGCCGCCGCGTAGCCATGCATCGTCCAGCCGAGCGCGACTAGCGCAAGCGCGATTTTGCCGAACCTCATTGCTACGACGGTCTTGCCCGACCGGCCGATTGTCCACGTCACACCCATGGGGGGATGTTAACGCCAGGTTAACCGAGTCGGTAGGGGGCTAGAGGCCGTTGCAGAATTTTGAAGGGCAGCCGTTGCATTGATGCCTCGCAATCGGTCGCAGGTTGAGAATCGTGACTAAATATCGAGAAATATGCTTGATTTTCAACCACCTAGTGCAAAAAATCGAAATTTCAAGTCTGGCGCCAGCGCCTTATCGTCACGACTTATAGGGTTTGAACTAGCAGGAGGAGAAATTTATGGGGTTCGAGATATTCGTCGCCGGACTGGTTGTGCTTGCCATTGTCGTGATGTTTTCTGGGGTCAAGATTGTCCCGCAAGGCTTTGAATTCACGATTGAGCGGTTCGGTCGCTACACCAATACGCTGAAGCCGGGCTTGCATCTGATCATCCCATTTGTCGATCGGATTGGTCGGCGCATGAATATGATGGAGCAGGTGTTCGACATTCCGGCGCAGGAGGTGATTACCCGTGACAATGCGCAGGTGACGACCGATGCGGTGGCGTTCATTCAGGTTATGGATGCGGCGGCGGCGGCCTATGAGGTGCATAATCTGGTGCGCGCGATTTCGAACCTGGCGATGACCAATGTCCGCACCGTGATCGGTTCGCTCGACCTCGACGAGGTGTTGTCGAACCGTGACGATATTAATGAGCGTTTGTTACGGGTGATCGACGCTGCGACCCAGCCCTGGGGCGTTAAAGTCACGCGGGTTGAAATCAAGGACCTTGAACCGCCCGGTGACATCACCGAGGCGATGGCGCGCCAGATGAAGGCCGAACGCCTCAAGCGCGCGGATATTTTAACTGCCGAAGGAGACAGGCAATCGGCTATTTTGCGCGCTGAGGGTGAAAAACAATCAGCGATCCTTGAAGCGGAGGGTCGCAAAGAAGCCGCGTTCCGCGACGCCGAGGCGCGTGAGCGTGAAGCCGAGGCCGAAGCCAAGGCGACGCAAATGGTCTCCGATGCGATAGCCTCAGGTGATGTGCAAGCGATCAACTATTTTATCGCCCAGGATTACGTTAAAGCTTTTGAAAAGCTGGCAATCTCGCCGCAGCAAAAAACGCTTATTATGCCGGCTGAAATGAGCGCACTTGTGGGCACCATTGCAGGCATCGGTACGCTGGCGAAAGGCGCCCTTGAAGGGGGCGATGAGACGGCGCGGCCAGGCGGTTCTGTGCCAAGCGCTTAAGCCTTGTTTGGACAAATGGAGGCGGGCGCTATGTGCTTGCGCCCGCCTTATGAAAAATCTTTATACAAATTACTGAATTAACGGGAGGCGCACTATGGAAGGTTTTGTTGAATTTGTGCAGACGATGCCGTTCTGGCATTGGTGGGTTTTTGCAATTGTCCTTCTCACTATAGAGTTGCTGACCGGCTCAACCTATTTTCTGTGGCCGGCGATTGCCGCGGTGCTGGTCGGGTTTTTAACGCTGTGGCCGCTTGACGGCGCCTGGCAGATGCAACTGATTTTATTTGCGAGCCTGACCGTTGTGCTGTCGGTGTTTGCGCCACGTTACGTCAAGCCATGGCTCCAAAATACCCAAGCAGATCATATGACGCTAAATGACCGCGGCGCGCAGAAAGTGGGCCGCAAGGCGACGATTGACAGTAATTTTGAAAACGGTGTTGGAAAAGTCCGGCTCGGCGACACTTTATGGCTTGCCGAAAGCGAGACCGGCGAGGATTTTAGCGCCGGCGCACAGGTTGAAATCATCCGCACGGAGGGAACCAAAGTATATGTAAGGGCGACAGGGTAGCGCGAGAATATTATTTCCTCGTGGTGGCCCAATCGGCCTTTGTCATTTCCCAATAATGTGATGGCCGCACGCCGCCGCCGGGCAACTCGCTCTCAATCTCGCCCATATAGCGAAAGCCGATATGCTCAAGCAGCTTTGCAGTGCGGACATTGTCCCGCGCCGCCGTTTCGCAAATGAGATCGACGCCGATCTCATCAAACAGCCAGTCAAACGCGGATGCGGCGCCGTCCATACCGGTATGGGCGCCTTGACGGTTCGTGCGGATCGCGCCGCCGAGTTCGCAGGCCGCCCATTCGGGCCAAAACTGAATGTCGTAATAACCGGCGGCAGCCTCTTCGCCATCGTCCATGACCATCAACAATCCTTCGCCGCGCGCACGTTCTTGCAGATGGCGATCGATAAAGCCGCTTACGGCGTCGCGGCTAATTGGCTTTGGCAGCGAATAAATCGGGTCTGATATCTGCGGGTCAATCAACAGGGCGGTGAAGGCGTCGGTGTCTGCTTGTGTCGCAATGTGTGCGCCGTAAGGCATTTCTTCAGCGCCGCGCACGGCGTTGCGGATCGCATCGGAGCGTTCCGCTGATACCGGGCGCCGCGTTAAGGGGATTTTCGTCATCGCTGTTGCTCCGGCGCGGCGACCGATTAGTGGTAGCTGCGTATATCGCTGGCGACGATTGTGCGCCCAATTGGCCACAGTGAAAAGCCCGCAAGCTTCAGATGCGCCCAGGCAAAAGGCAGGCCGATGATGGTGATCGCAAAGCCCGCAGCGGCAATCAGGTGGCCAAGCGCCAACCACCAGCCGGCGAGCAGGAACCAGATGATATTTCCGAGCAATCCGAGCGGGCCGGTGCCAATATCTTCCCCGTAAAGACGGTCGCGATCTATCGGCCGTGCACCGAACGGCCACAGCGTATAAACGCCGTTATCAAAAGCTGCGCGCGCCCAAGGGATGCCGATAATAGTGACGACCATAACTAAGGCGGCGATAAACCAGCCAAGCGCGGCTAACGCGCCGCCGAGCACCAGCCACAAGATATTCAAGATCAACGCAACGGGCGTCGGCCCGCGTTGGTCGGCGAGGGGGTGGTCCGGATACATGATGCGCCTCCTTATCGCCTTTATATAAGACGCAAAGCGCGGATTTCATCCCTGCTTATCGCACCATGCCGGCGCCTTGGCGCATGCGTCTTTTAGCGCTTGAATAAAAGCCGATCCAGCGAGAGCCGATCCTCATCGAGGAAAGCCAGCAGCACCAGCGATGCAACAGCGACCGTACTGGACGGAAAAAACAACACCTGCCGTGTTTTTTCCGTCATCAGGTAAAGCCCAAGCGGGTCGGCAATATATTTCCAGATCACCACAGCGCCGACCACCAGAATAATCGCCTGGATCGAATAGGTGATGCGGCGGAACAATCCGAGGATGACCAGTGCGCCTAGCACAATTTGGGCAAGCCCCATCGGCGTTTGCAGTGTGTTTTCGCTGATCGCGCCATTGTAATATTTATCAGAAACATGGATCGCCATATCCGGCGCAAACGCCTTGATCGATCCCCAGAGTATTAGTAGCGCACCGGTCGTTATCCGTAGCGCTAATAGCAATACAGCTTTCATTTTGCCCTCCCGACTGTTGGGTTTGTATAGCGCCCCGGCGCCGCCGCGTCGCATCACAATTCCTTTGGGTATTCAAATCCGCCCTGCCGGCGCCATTATTGGCGGATATTAAGTGGAAATGAGAGTGCTGACGGGTCTTGTGATTGCCTATATGGCCAGCGTTTTGCCTGCAAATGCTGGCGGGCTTGGCGCTGAGCTTTCCGCCGCCTCCATTGAGCGCACTCTGCATCGCGTCACGTATGATCCGGCCTATATCGCTCTTGCCTATCCGGGCGGCGATGTTGCTGCGGGTCGCGGCGTCTGTGCGGATGTGATCATCCGGGCCTTGCGCGCTATGGACATCGATCTGCAACAGCTGGTGCATGAGGATATGCAAACCGCGTTTTCCGCCTATCCGGATCATTGGGGTCTCGCGCGGCCGGATGCGAATATCGACCACCGCCGGGTGCCCAATCTGGAAGCCTATTTCACGCGGCGCGGCGCGCGACTTGCGCCCAGTCATGACCCGGCGGATTATTTGCCCGGCGACATTGTCGCCTGGAATCTCCGCGGCGACGCCGGTTGGTTGCCGCATATCGGGATCGTCACAGATAAAATTGCCGCCTCCGGGCGGCCGATGCTGGTGCATAATATCGGTGCGGGGCCTCAGCTTGAAGACGTTTTGTTCGACTGGCAGATCACCGGGCGCTACCGCCTGAACGATGCTATCGCTGGAACCGCCCCATAAGTGCGGTCAGGGGTGTGTCATGGCAGGCCAACGCGGCGGCGAATGCCCGTGGGGGTCTGACCGCTTTCTCGTAGCGCTTTTATCGTTGCCGCCCGGTCGCGTTTGGCGAAACGTTTGCCCGTATCATCCGTAATCAGACGATGATGAAGATAGATTGGCGTCGGCAAACCCAAAACTACCTGTAACAGACGGTGAAGATGTGTCGCCGGAAATAAATCTTCCCCGCGAATGATGTGGGTCACGCCCTGGAGCGCGTCGTCGCAGACCGAGGCCAGGTGATAGCTTGTACCGCTGTCCTTGCGGGCGATCACCGGGTCGCCAAAGATTTCTGGCGTCGCCGTAATGGTTCCATGCTCGCCTTTTGGACCCGCACCCTCCTCCGTAAACTTAAGCGGTCCGGCGATTTTGTTTGCAGTGTGAACGGCGCGCGATGTGCTAAGTCGCCAGGCGAAGGGTGCGCCTTCAGCAAGTAAAGAGCGTTCTTCGTGGGCGGCGAGCGCTTCGCCGACATATTGTGGACCTTCCGGTCCGTCGGGTGAAAGATGCGGCGCGTGGGCAATCTCATCGGCAATGTCTTTACGGGTTTTAAAGCACCGATAGACAGCGCCGATATCGCGCAACGTCTGCAGCGCATCAGTGTAATCGTCAAAATGATCGGACTGTCGCCGCACCGGTGTTTCCCATGTCAGGCCGAGCCATGTGAGGTCTTCAATAATCGCGCGTTCAAATTCCGCTTTGCAACGCGTCTGGTCGATATCTTCAATGCGCAGAACAAGTTGACCACGCGCACCTTGGGCGGCGTCATAAGCGGTGAGTGCGGAATAGGCATGGCCGAGATGCAAGAGCCCAGTAGGCGAAGGGGCGAAGCGGGTAATGAAGTTGGTCATGGCGCCTTGTTTATAGCTTTGCGATACGGTTTGCGCCAAAAATTGTTGTTGCTTTGGTTCGTGAACCGGCTTCGTTTCGCCTTCTTGCGCCGTTATGGTATTGCAGAATAACGGGGCAAGCTATGAGTGAATTTGAGGGCGTCGAAGATTGTGAAACGGGGGAAGCGCCGGCTAGTGCTGGTAGGGGCGGCACCGAGCCGTTTCTTGGCGCGTCCACGCCTTCCGCCTGTCTTTCTTGCGGTGCGCCGACCATTGGCGTTTTCTGCGCCAATTGCGGACAGAAAAACGACGACCTTCGGCGAAGCCTTTTTCTCCTTGCGCGCGATTTTGTTGAAGACACGTTTAGTTTTGACAGCCGGATGTGGCGAACGCTTGGCGCTTTGGTCGCGGCGCCCGGTCTTGTCCCAACGAACTATGCTCACGGCAAGCGTTCACGCTATACGCCGCCGGTGCGGCTGTTCCTGATCGTCAGCTTTCTATTCTTTTTGGTGCTGAATATCACGCAAACTTTGTTTGTCGCTATTCATGTTGGCGCCGCTGCCCCCGACCTTAGCGTGAGCGTGCGACAGATAGACAGTGATGAGGTAGAGGTCAGCGCCGTAGCAGCAGCGGCGCTCGATTGCGATATTAGCGCCAGCCTCAGATTTTTCGTGCGCGCCAGCGCGCTCGACAATGATTATGAACGCTGGGCCAAGTGTATTGGCGCCATAAACGCTGCTGCGGAAGGCGAAATTGCGAAAGCACAAAATGAAACCAGCGAGGATGGCGCGTCGGGGATGACTGACGCTAAAGTGCAGGAGCTTACGGCTATTTTGGGCTCGGTAACGCAAGGCGTCAGTACGGCTGTCGAAGACCCGAAATCCTTTAACGCAGCCTTTAACAAATGGCTTCCGCGCATCATGTTTTTGATGACGCCGGTGTTGGCAATAATCTTAGGCGTCTTCATACGCGGGCGCGACGGATTATTTTTCGACCACATAGTGTTGTCTCTATATAGCCATGCCGTGGGTTTTGTGCTCGTCGGCGGCGCTATTCTCGCCACGCAGGCGGGCGTTCCTTTTGCCGGCGCTTTTTCGAGCGTTGCGTTATTCGCCTATTTTGCGATGGCGTTGAAGCGGGCTTATGGGCGCGGCTGGGTAAAAACAATCTACACGACCTTTATGGTCGGGTTTTTGTATCTGATGATCCTCTTTGCAGTCGTGGTCGCCATTGTCATGCGCGCGATGTTGGGAAGCTGATTAGGCCGCAGCGCCGCCGACGGTCATGCGGTCGATTTTAATGGTCGGCTGACCGACGCCGACCGGCACGCCTTGACCGGCCTTGCCGCAAACGCCGACGCCGGGATCAAGCGCAAAGTCGTTCCCGATCATCGAGACTTGCGTTAACACAGTTGGTCCATCGCCGATAAGCGCGACGTTTTTTAACGGTGCGCCAACGACGCCATTCTGTACACGGTAGGCCTCAGTGCAGTTAAAGACGAATTTCCCCGAGGTGATATCGACCTGGCCGCCGGAGAAATTGACCGCATAGATACCATCTTTGACGGATTTCAGAATTTCCTGCGGGTCATGCTGGCCGGCCAGCATAAAGGTGTTGGTCATGCGCGGCATCGGGCTATGGGCGAAGCTTTCACGGCGGCCGTTGCCGGTAGGATCGACGCCCATGAGCCGGGCGTTGAGCCGGTCCTGGAGATAGCCCTTCAAAATGCCGTCTTCGATGAGGACGGTGCGCGATGTCGGCGTTCCTTCATCATCAACGGTGAGCGAGCCGCGGCGACCATCGAGGGTTCCGTCATCGACAACGGTGACGCCGGGAGCGGCGACGCGCTCGCCGATGCGGCCGGCAAAAGCGGAGGTTTTCTTGCGGTTAAAGTCGCCCTCAAGCCCGTGGCCGACCGCTTCGTGGAGCAAAATCCCGGTCCAACCCGACCCGAGCACCACTTCCATTTCGCCAGCCGGTGCGGCTTGCGCATCAAGATTGATCAGCGCCTGGCGCAACGCTTCATCGACCTGGAGCCGCCAAGCGTCGCCGGCGATAAACCGCGCATAGCCCTCGCGCCCACCAGCGCCGTAAGAGCCGGTCTCTTGGCGGTCGCCTTCTCCGGCGGTCACAGAGACGCTGAGCCGGACTAGCGGTCTGAAATCACGGATGATTTCGCCGCCAGGCCGCAATATTTCCACAGCCGACCATTCGCCGGACAGGGAGGCGGACACCTGACGCACGCGCGGATCTTTCGAGCGCGCATAATCGTCGATTTCTTCCAAAAGCTTGGTTTTGGCCTCAAATGGCATGTCGCCAAGCGGGTTTTCATCCGGATAAAGCTTGGCGTTGGTGCGCGCTGGCCCCACGCCCATTTGCCCGCCCTTGCCGCCTTTGACCGCCTGAACGGCGTCGCCCGCCCGTTTCAGCGCCGCTTCGGATAACTCCGAGGCATGGGCATAGCCGGTCGACTCGCCACAGACTGCACGCAGGCCAAAACCCTGATCAACATTGAAACTCGCGGTTTTCAGCCGGCCGTCGTCAAACACGAAAGCTTCAGACTGGGCGTATTCGAGGTAAAGCTCACCGTCATCAGCGCCTTTCAAGGCGTCATCGAGAAGGGTCTGGGTGCTGTTCGGGTCAAGTTCGGTGCGGGAGAAGAAAAATGATTTGCTCATAGATAATGACTTAAGGCGAGGCTGCCGCGACGGCAATGGTTACGGTCTCGGGCGCTGCGACCATTTTTCCTTATCTTGCCGATGACGCGAGGGCGGCGAGCAGCCTATAAGCTGCGGAATTATTTGACCTGGGGTGGAAGCTGAGCGTATCGACGCGCATGCGCGGCGCCTTCCAGGGCGATTCGCGTTAATTTTCGGCGCAGCTTTAAGATCGACAGCCCGGGACCAGACAATGACATTACGATTGGCGACCTTACTAACGGCAGTGAAAAAACCGACAGCGCTATTTTCCGGATTTGGTGTTTGGGCGGCCGCCGCTGCCAACGCGCAGATCACGCCTGGCGGGATCGGTATGCAGCCGGCCAATTCTGCGCTGGCTGAAGAAGTGCAGTTTTTCCACAACATAATATTGATGCCGATCATCACGGTTATCTCCGCGTTTGTGCTGGCGCTGCTAATTTGGATTGTTTTTCGGTATAATTCCAAGGCCAATCCGACGCCGAGCAAGTTTAGCCACAACACGCTGATCGAGATCATCTGGACCGGGGTTCCGGTATTAATCCTTCTGGCGATAGCGCTGCCGTCTTTCGACCTGCTCTACAAAGAAGACGTAACGCCGGACGGCCAGCAGGTGGTTGCGACCGGCGATGGTCAGACGGTTGATTTCATCTTCGCCAATGATTTTCCCGAAAGCCGCATGGTGCGCCGGCCCAAGCACCTGCAAGTGATCATTGATAATGGGAACGAACGACGGGTTTTGAAAAACCGCGCTGACTATCGTGTCGATGGCTTTGGCGAGGTTGACCTTGTGGTGTCGATGACCAATCCGCCAGCGGCGGGAGAGCGGGTTATCATTCGCGGCGGTCGGTCGGTTGATCACAGGGGCAACGTCACCCTGGCCCCGACCATGACCCTTAAAGTGACAGGCAGTCAGTGGTACTGGAATTACGCCTATCCCGATTTCGGCGATTTTGATTTTTTCTCTAATATGCTGCCAGAAGACCAGACAACGCCGGAATTATATCTCCGCGCCGTCGATAACCGCATTGTCGTACCCGTTGGCGAGACGATCCGCGTGACGATAACCGCGAGCGACGTACTTCACGCTTGGGCGCTGCCGGCCTTTGCGATCAAGCTGGACGCGGTGCCGGGGCGCATCAACGAGACCTGGTTCAATGCTGACCGGGAAGGCGTTTATTACGGTCAGTGTTCGGAAATTTGCGGCATCAAACACGCATTCATGCCTATCGCGGTGGAAGTTGTGTCACGGCCTGCCTTTGAGGCCTGGATAGATACCCAGCGTGCTCTTGCGGGGATGGAGCCGCTCTTTGACGTCGATACAGTAAAACTTGCGCAAGGCGACGCCAGCGCTCTCTCAGAATAATAAGGGACAGGGAAACCACATGGCAGACGTTCACGCCGCAGACGCACACGCTGCGGAGGGTCATGATGACCACGCCGACCACAAGCCGTCGTTTTTTGTTCGCTGGTTCTTTTCGACCAACCACAAAGATATCGGCACGCTCTATTTGATCTTTGCGATCATTGCCGGGGTTGCTGGCGGCGCGATGTCCGGTCTGATCCGCATGGAGTTGGCGGATCCAGGGGTGACGTTTCTGACCAATTTTACCGGCGGCAATGTCGAGGCCGCGTATAATTTTTATAACGTTCTGATCACCTATCACGGCTTGATGATGATCTTCTTCATGGTGATGCCGGCGTTGATTGGCGGCTTTGGCAATTGGTTTGTGCCGATCATGATCGGCGCGCCGGATATGGCCTTCCCGCGGATGAACAATATTTCCTTCTGGCTCTATGTTGCGTCAGGCATATTGATCACCGCTTCCCTGTTTGCGCCGGGTTACGGCGGGCAGCTTGGCTTTGGCGGCGGTTGGGTTTTGTACCCGCCATTGTCGTCAAACACTGGCAGTCCGGGGCCGGCGATGGATCTGTTGATCCTCGCCATTCACCTTGCGGGCGCCTCGTCGATCCTTGGCGCGATCAATTTTATCACCACCATCTTCAATATGCGCGCACCCGGCATGACGTTGCACAAAATGCCGCTGTTTGCCTGGTCGGTTCTGGTCACGGCGTTTCTTCTGGTCTTGTCGCTGCCGGTGCTTGCCGGCGCGATCACTATGCTGCTTACAGACCGCAATTTCGGCACCTCGTTCTTTGATGCGGCTGGCGGCGGCGATCCGCTCTTGTTCCAGCATTTGTTCTGGTTCTTTGGTCACCCGGAAGTCTACATTCTGATTGTGCCGGCTTTTGGCGCCATCAGCCATATCGTCTCGACCTTTTCGAAAAAGCCGATCTTCGGCTATCTCGGCATGGCCTATGCTATGGTGGCGATCGGCTTCGTCGGCTTTATCGTTTGGGCCCACCATATGTATACGGTCGGTCTCAGCGTTGACATGAAGGCCTATTTCGTCGCTGCGACGATGGTCATTGCGGTGCCGACCGGCATCAAGATTTTCTCCTGGATTGCGACTATGTGGGGCGGATCAATCGAATTTCGAACGCCGATGATCTGGGCGATGGGTTTTATCTTCCTGTTCACCGTTGGCGGCGTTACCGGCGTTGTCCTCGCCAATGCCGGCGTCGATCACTACATGCACGACACCTATTATGTGGTCGCCCACTTCCATTACACGATGTCGCTTGGCGCCGTGTGGGGGATCTTTGCGGCTTGGTATTACTGGTTTCCGAAAATGTCCGGCCTGATGTACCGCGAATGGCTCGGCAATCTGCATTTCCTGTTTATGTTTGTGGGCGTCAATCTGGTGTTCTTCCCGCAGCATTTCCTTGGCCTGCAAGGCATGCCAAGGCGCTATATCGACTATCCGGAAGCGTTTGCGTACTGGAACAAGATTTCGACCATTGGGTACGAGATTACCGCTGTCGGCGTTCTGGTCTTTGCGGTCTGCATGATCGATGCGTTTTTCGTCTACCGGAAAAAAGCCCCCGCCAATCCGTGGGGCGTCGGCGCGACAACGCTGGAATGGATGCTGCCGTCGCCGCCGCCTTTCCACCAGTTCAACGAGCTGCCGCGTTTCGATAAGCCTGGCGCCAAGGCATTTTAACGTGCGCTGGGCACAATAGGGAAAGCAGGTTTCATGGCGCAGAAATCACTCTATGAGCGTCTGGGCGGCTATGAAGGGGTGACGGCGTTCGCCAATGATTTGTTGCCGCGTCTGCAAGCAGATTCCCAATTGGGACGTTTCTGGCAGAATCGGGGGAGCGATGGCATTGCGCGGGAAAAGCAATTGCTGATCGATTTCTTGTGCGCAAACGCCGGCGGCCCAATGTACTACACGGGCAGCGATATGAAGATATCACATGTCGGTATGAAAATTAGCGAAAGCGACTGGTCGATATTTCTGGACCATGCTGGCGCGACGATGAAGGCTTTGGCGGTCCCCCAGCAGGAATGCGACGATGTCGGCGCTTTTGTCTCAGGCTTGAAAGACGATATCGTTGAAGCCTAGGCTGCGCCGCCGTGTTAGCCGACACCCGAATACCCCAATGACACGAAAAAGCTCGCCCGCGCCGCCGTCGGGCTTTTTTTGTGCTCGAAACCTACAAAAATGTTGCAATGCAGCGTGACCGGCAAAAAAAATGTCGTTAACAATTACTAAGGGGAAAATAACCAAACAAACGGGGCATATCCATGGAAGGTATGATTGGAGAAATTCGCGCGGTCGCTGAATCAATGTTTTTGAGCGGCGACTTTATTTATCTCGGGATGGTTGTCGTGGCGGCGCTGGTTGGCGTCTTTTCGATGAGAAATCTGGGGCAGATTTTATGTGTCAGTCTTCTGGCAATGATTGTTCTCGGGCTGATTTGGCTCGTGTATGGCGCGGCAACTGGCGAAGCGCCGTCAGATCCGGCGAGCTATCTTGGCCAGCTGGAATCGGGCTGGGCGGTCATGGGTGAAATGTCGGGGACGACGCTGATCGGTTATCTCGTCACTTTCGCTGTAGCGATTGGCGTTTTGTTCATCGGCAAATCGCTGGTCTTTCGCGGAGAATAATTAATCAGGATTTGATTGCGGAGCGTATACGCGCAAACCGCGGTCGGATTTTGGCCGGCGCCGTCATCCGGCGCCGGCTTTTTTATCGTTAGCAGGAGGGGTGGATGTTGGCGTCTATTGTAAATGATGTTGTCGGCGTTTTCAGCGCGACGTTTATGAGCGGCGACTGGACGGCGATTGCTGTTGCGGTCCTGTCGGTTTTGATCGCCGTAGTGGTGATGCGGCGTGGCACGCAAATCGGATCGATGACTTTGCTGGCCTTGGTTGTTTTCGCGTTTGGCTGTTACTTGCGCGGCTATTTTATGCAGCCGGCGAGTTCAAACGTGGTTGACGGCAACCGGGTAGTAGCTCAACTGCAATCGAGCTGGATGGAATTCTCCGGGCTTCAAGCCGGCACGCTGCTTGCCTATTTCATTGCCTTTATGGTGCTGATTTTGGTGCTGTTCAGCCTCAAATCGATCTTCGCCAGAGGCTAACCTGCCGTTTCATTGCGACCGCAGGCCGCGCCCATTCCCATAGCGCCGCTATTTGAATACTGTCGCTCATTAGGGCATAAGCCGGCCTATGAGCGATATTGTTATGGACGCGGACAAACCTTCTCTTTCTGGGCGGTCGTCCCAAGCGGGGCATTCTCATTCCCTGGCGGGGCCGGGCGATTATTTCGCGCTGTTAAAACCGCGTGTCATGTCGCTGGTGATCTTTACCGCGCTTGTCGGCATGGTAGCAGCGCCCGGCGCCATCCATCCGGCGTTGGCGGTGATTGCGCTCTTGGCGATAGCTGTTGGCGCAGGCGCGTCGGGTGCGCTGAATATGTGGTGGGATGCGGATATTGACGCGGTGATGTCGCGCACCGCAAATCGCCCGGTGCCGGCCGGGCTGGTGCTGCGTCCTGAGGCGGCAACTTTTGGCGTCTTTCTTTCGGTGCTGTCGGTCACCCTGTTGGCGCTTGCCGCCAACTATCTCGCCGCCGGGCTCCTCGCCTTCACAATTTTTTTCTATGTCGTCATCTATTCGATGTGGCTGAAACGCCTGACGCCGCAAAATATTGTCATCGGCGGCGTCGCCGGTGCGTTGCCGCCGGTTGTCGGCTGGGCGGCGGTCTCGGGCGCGGCCCCGTTAGAGGCGTGGGTGTTATTTGCAATTATTTTCTTGTGGACACCACCGCATTTCTGGGCGCTGGCGCTCTATAAACAGGGTGATTATGCGCGCGCGGGTGTGCCGATGATGCCGAATGTTCACGGCGATCGCGCGACGCGGCGGCAGATTTTTGGCTATGCGCTGGTGCTCGCGGCGGTAGGTTTGGCGCCGTTTTTTGTCGGCATGGCGACGCTTTTTTACCTAGTGACGGCGATGGTTTTGGGCGCCGGCTTTGTATTGCTGTCCTGGCGCGTCTTGCGGGCCACAGACGATGATCAAAAGCCGGCGAAGAAACTCTTTGGGTTTTCGATTTTCTATCTGTTTGCATTATTCGCCGCGATTTTAATCGAGCGGCTGGCAGGGTTTTATGGCTGAGCAGGAAACACCGCAATCGCCGACAAACCGCCGGACGCCAGTAGAAGAAAAGATGCTGGCCAAGCGTAACCTCGCCGTGGCTTTGAGCCTTGCAGCATTCATTGTGCTGATTTTTGCGGTCACCATGCTGCGCCTGAGTGGCAACTAAGATGTCCGCGAGCGACAACAACCGCAAAACCGGCGTCATCATTGCCGGCCTGGCCGTCGGTATGGTGGCGATGTCTTTTGCCGCCGTTCCGGCCTATCGCGCTTTTTGTCAGGTCACCGGTTGGGGCGGGGTCACTCAACGCGCTGAGAGTCAAGCCGACCGCACGCTCGCCCGCAAAATCACCGTGCAATTTGACGGCAACGTTAATCAGGGTCTTTCCTGGCGCTTCAAGCCTGAGCAAATCTCGCAAACCATACATATCGGTGAGACGGGCTTGGCTTTTTTCGAAGCGGAAAACCTCACCGACAAACCGATCACCGGGCGCGCGAGCTTCAACGTTTCGCCTGCGAAAGCGGGCATTTATTTCAAGAAAATCGAATGTTTCTGCTTTACTGAGCAGACCCTGCAACCCGGGGAAAAAGTTTCCATGCCGGTCACCTATTTTGTCGATCCGGCGCTGGCTGATGATAAAAACCTCGACGAGGTCCGCACGATTACGCTCGCTTATACATTTTTCCTTTGGGATGATGCGCCAGAAGATGCTGGAAAGCTTGCGGGAGTGGGCGGCGCGCCGTAAATCAACCAAAACTGCGGCGCAATGGCGCGGGCCGGACCACGCCCCGCACTTGGATTTTCGGGCCGCCACAGTATAGAAAACCAGATAAATTCTGCGACCTTTGCAAATAGGGGCAACAAATGGCCGACGCTGAAGTCAAACACGAATACCATCTCGTCAAACCATCTGCGTGGCCGCTTGTCGGGGCGTTCTCAGCAACAGTCATGATGATTGGCGCGGTCGTTTGGATGAAGTCCGGCGCCAATGAGTCTGGTTTGAATTTTGGCGGCGGCGAGAAGCCGTTTCTCTCTTTTAGCGGTAACTGGATGTTCCTCACCGGCTTTGGCCTCATCCTCCTGACCTTCGTCGGATGGTGGCGCGATGTCATCAAGGAAAGCCTGACCGGAGAGAGCACATCAACGGTTATCCGTCTTGGTCTGCGCTACGGTATGCTGCTGTTCATCGCCTCGGAGGTGATGTTCTTTGCGGCGTGGTTCTGGGCGTTTTTTGGTGCGGCGCTGTTTCCTGGCGCCGGCGACCCGGTGATCCTTGCCGATGGATCACAAATGTTAAATGCAAATGGCGAGCTGGCCTTTGGCGGCAATGAGGGGCGTTTGCATGCGATGGGCGGGGTCTGGCCTCCGGTGGGGGTTGAGCCTTTAAGCGCGTGGGGCTTGCCGCTCTTGAACACGCTGATCCTTTTGCTGTCCGGCACTACGGTCACATGGGCGCATCATGCGGTTGTACATAATGATCAAAAGGGTTTGGTGCAGGGTCTTATCGTGACCATTGTCCTTGGCCTGATCTTTACGTCGTTTCAGGCAATTGAATATTATGAAGCGCTTGCAGGCGGCATGTTTAAGTTCTCCGGCGGCGGTATTTATGGCTCGTCCTTCTTTATGGCGACCGGCTTTCACGGCTTGCATGTGGTTATCGGCACCTTATTCCTCACCGTCTGCCTGTTCCGGGCGCTGGCTGGCCACTTTACGCCCGAGCGTCATTTCGGATTTGAGGCCGCGGCGTGGTACTGGCACTTTGTTGACGTGGTCTGGTTGTTCCTGTTCGCGTTTATCTATGTGCTCGGCAATCAGGGGCTTTTGTCTTAAGGTCTTAGGAGCCATCCCAGAGAGGGCGTATGCGCTCATCGGCTATAATGAAGGTGGTTCTTGCGGTCGCTGGCGCCAGCCTGTTTAGCGGGTGCCTGGTGTCAGAAAACCCAATTCTTGATGAGACCAATGGCCGGGCGACGCCGATCAAGCCCGGCGCCTATATCGCATGCCCTTTAAGCGATGACGCCGATGCGAGTGATTGCGACGCGATGATCGTATTCCATGATGCTGGCGGGTTGTATCGTTTTGAAAAAGAGGACGAAAAACCGAGCCTGTTCCGGTTTCGCAAGATTGCACGGCGCGGCTATGCTGTTCAGACCACGGAAGATAGCGATGACAGCTATCTGTATTATTACGGCCAACGCAACGGCAAGCGCTTTCGCCTGACAATGATGATGTGCGCAGAGCTACCTGCGGCATTGCGTGATGATCTGATTGCAAACGGCGATCTGGCGAGCGAAGATGATGATTTTGAGACCTGCGTAGTCAACACATTAAGCGGGCTCACTCAGGCTGCGAAGGCCTATCATCGCGGCAATGTCGGCAATGATGGCGCCGGCAGTGGCGAAATGGTGTTGGAACTGACGCCCGCATCAGATGTATCCGAGTGACCGATTATCCGCCGGTCTCCCCATACGCCGCCGGCCTTAGCGGCAAATGCCCGCGTTGCGGCAAGGGCGCTTTGTTTGAAGGCTATTTATCTTTGCGCAAGGCATGCGATGTTTGTGGGCTCGATTATGGGCGCGCCGATTCGGCCGATGGACCGGCGGTCTTCATTATCTTTATTGCCGGATTTTTTGCTGTCGGCGTTGCATTCATTGCGCGCTTCGCATGGCTTGCACCTCTCTGGCTTGCGTTTTTGATCAGCGCCGGGGTTGCTTTGGGCCTAACGTTTTCGCTGTTGCGCCCTTTCAAGGCGACCTTCATAGCCCTTCAATTTGTAAACAAAGCCGCAGAAGGCCGGCCACAGGATTAACGCCATGTTCGCCGGCCTCATTCACAATCGGCGATTCTTATTTCGCCCTGTACTGACGATTTTCACACTCGCAGGCCTTGCCATGCTGATCTCACTCGGGGGCTGGCAGCTCAAGCGTCTCGACTGGAAACAAGATCTCGTCGCCAAAATCGAGGCGCGCGCAGAGGGGCTGCCGCTGGCGCTGGAAGAGGCGATTGCGCGGGCCGAGACGGGCGAGGATATGGAATATACACCGGTCCGGGCCAGCGGTCGTTTGCAGCCAGGCCTTGAGGCGCATTTGTTCGGGTCGTATGAGGGCGCGGCCGGAATTTATTTGTTTGCCGCCGTTAAGCCACAGAATGTGGACAGTCTGGTCTATGTCAATTTTGGCTTTGTTCCCCAATCCGTAGTCAAAACAGTAACCCAGGCGCCGCTTTCTCAATTCCTGGACAGCCCGGAAATCACCGGCCTGTTCCGATACCGCGAAGAATTGTCGCCGCCAGCCTCGTGGTTCCAGAGCGCTGAGCAATCGCCGGACGGGCTTTGGTTTGTGCGCGATCCGGTGCGCTTCGCAAAAGCGGCTCAGGTTGAGGTCTTGCCCTATTATATAGACAGTTTTGCCCGCGAGGGCGCGCAATGGCCGATGGGCGGGACGACCCGCCTCGACTTTCGCAACACCCACCTGGACTATGCGCTGACCTGGTTCGGCCTCGCGGCTGTCCTTTTTGGCATCTGGGTGGTTTTTTCCTTGCCAAAACGATAAATACCAAATAACTTTAAAAAACAAAGTCGCTACTGCCCCGCCGTGCCAGATTAACCGGGCGGCAGCGCAAAATATCGACCTCGCCAGGCCGGAAAACCCGCAAATGGCGGGAGGTGAGTAAAGGCGGAGCCTTGCCGATGTCCCTAGACCCTCTTCTATCTGCCCCATGGGTTATTCAGGTGCACGCCTTCGGGGCCATCGCTGCTTTCTTCCTCGGGCTCGTACAATTTGCTGCGCCGAAGGGCGTGCTGCCGCACCGGGCAGTGGGGGGCGTTTGGATCGTTTTGATGGCGAGCATTGCTGTCTCCAGTATATTCATTCGTCCCGCGCTTTATCCCGGCTTGCCGATCTGGAAATGGTTTAGCCCGATCCATATTTTCACAATCCTCACCATATACGGGTTAGTGCAAGGGGTATTCTTGCTCACCAAAGGCGGCTCCAGCCTCAAATATCACGCCCGTCCGTTCATCGGCATGTTCATTGGTGGGCTGATCATCGCCGGCGCGCTCGCCTTCCTTCCCGGACGGATAATGCATCAGGTAGCATTCAACGGATGATAAATCAGTTGCCTAAAAGAAGACTATCTCGAAATCGACGGCAGTTTCTATGAGCGCTCTCAGCGCTCTCAGCGCTCTCAGCGCGCTCAGGCGCAGTTTGTTTTTAATCTCTATGCCAATGGCATTCATCGCCTTCGCTCTGCCGCTGCGTGCGGAAGATTTGGGCGCCACTGGTTTTCAAATTGGCCTTCTCTTTAGCCTTTTTACCGGGTCCGTTTTTGTGCTGCGTCCTATGATTGGTTTCGGATTGGACAGGTTTGGCCGCAGGCCATTTTTTATCGCGGCAATGCTGTTTTATTTCGCCGCCAATCTCGCTTATGCGATGAGTGGCACCCTTGAAACGCTTTATGTCGCGCGCCTGATCCAAGGAGTTGGGTTTGCAACGCTTTCCATAACGACCGTCACAATTATTGCTGATCTGACCGAGCATGAGGGCCGCGCTGAGGCGATGGGAGGGAATATCGCCAGCCAGTCGCGCGGCGGAATGGCTGGAGGGTTTATAGGGTTTAGCCTGGTGGGCATGTTGCCGCTTCATGCTTGGGTATATTCGTTTTCAACCTATACCATCGTTGCTATGCTGGCGTTCTTGTTTGCCTATCGGGCTATCCCGGAAACGCGGATCGGTGATCATCAATCCCCCGAAAAGAGCCGCTTTAAATTTCCTGCAAAACATTATCGGATATTGGTGATAATCTTTTTTGCAGCCTTCGCCGGCGCCGTCATTGATCCCTATTATCTGATTTATCTGCGCGAGCGGTTTGATTTAGAGTTGTACTGGTTGGCGGTCGCGTTTTTACCGATCGGTCTTTCCTCCGCTATTTTGCCGCCTTTGCTCGGCCGGATAACACGCTGGCAAAGGCGGCCGATTATCGTCAGTGTAGGTCTTTTATTCGCTGGCGGCCTATACGCGTCGATACCGCATGTCAGCTCTCTGGTCTGGGTCATAGTTGCGTTCACTGGGGCGTCGATAGGGCGGGTGCTTACGGAATTAACGAAGGATGCCTGGATTGGGGACATTTCGGGGACTCACACTGCGGGGCGAACTTTCGGGATTGCCGCGCTTGCAGCTGGCTTGGGCGCGACTTCCGGGCCGCTGGTCGGCGGGTTGGTTTATGATGCGCTAGGCCAGATATATGTATTCTACATCGCCGCGAGCGTTATGTCGGCCGCAATCTATCTTGCGCTTACATTCCGCTCCACGTCATAGGCGAGAAGTGCAGATTAGCGCTCCGTCAGTTTAAATTCTATCCGTCGGTTTTGCGCCAGGGCGGCTGAAGAAAAGCCGGAGACCAGAGGCGATGCGGAGCCGGAACCGGTCGCCAGCAATCGGCGGGGCGTAACGCCGCGGCTGATTAGGTATTGAACCACGGAAATGGCGCGTTGTGCGGATAGGTCGAGATTGGAATCGAACTGTGCGCGGCAGGATGGGCCGAGCGGCGAGGCGTCCGCATGGCCGTCCACGCGCAACACCCAGTTCACTTCGGTTGGAATTTCGCCGCGAATATCGATCAGCGCGTCGGCAAGTTTATTGAGTTCGAGCTTGCCAGCCTCGCCAATCGTCGCTGAGCACGGGCCGAACAATATGTCGCTTTCAAAAATAAACCGGTCGCCAACAACGCGCACATCGGTGCGCTCGCCGAGCGCTTTACGCAGCGCTTCGAAGAAGCGCGAGCGCACTTCTTGTAATTCCTGCACCTTGCGGGCGAGCGCGGCATTAAGGCGGGTCGAAAGGTTTTCAATCTGCACCTGCTGTTCGCGGTCTTTCGCCTCGGCTGCATCAAGCGCATCCTGAAGGCTGGCCAACTGCCGGCGCAGGGCGGCGATCTGAGCGTTTAATGTCGCTAACTCGCTCTTTTGCTGGTCAGAAAGGGCTTTTTCCGCCTCCAGTTCTTCGGCTGAGGCCGCGACGAGGGACTGGCTGGTCGCCAGCGATGCACTCAGCCCGGCAAGCTCTTCGTTCTTCTGTGCGATCGTATCTTCCAGGGACAACACTTGCGCCGTCAATCTTTGCCGCTCGCTGGCGGCCAAGCCAAGCTGGTCATTGAGAGAATTAATTTGTGCAATCAGCCGTGCCAACTCGTCATCTTTTGACGCCAGCTCGTCCTTGACGCTTTGCAGCCTGTCACCGAGGTAGAATTGCGCGACCACGAAAATCGACAGGATAAACATCAGCACAAGGAGCAGCGTTGAGAGTGCGTCAACAAATCCTGGCCAGATATTGGCCTCACCTCTTGCTCGCCTGCGGGCCACGGGGCTACTTCCCGCCGCCGACGCGGATCAGCGTGCGGTTCAGCGCTCGAATTTCGTCTTTAAGCTCTGCGTTCTGTCCCGCCAGCGCCTTAATCTGGGTTTCAGTATTGGCGGCGAGCGCGGCTTCAAGGTTATAGATGGCGCCGGCGAGGTCGTCATCGCCGCCTTCGGTAGTGAGGTTAGATCCGTCGCGTGATTTGGCGCGGACAGTTTCGGTCATTCCGGCGAGCCAGTCTTCAAGGTCGGTGTAGAACCGATTTTGCGCCTGGCCGGCCTGTAGATCGAGAAAGCCGACAACAAGGCTGCCGCCAAGCCCGAACAGGGATGATGAAAACGCGGTACCCATGCCTGAGAGCGGTTCGCGTAAATTCGTGATCAGTTGCGCGACCGCATCTTCTGCAGCGACGCCGACGGTGGCCAGCCCGTTGATCGTGTTGGCGACCGCATTGACGGTTTCCAAAAGCCCCCAGAATGTGCCGAGGAGACCCAAAAACACCAGAAGGTTCATCAGATAACGTCCAAGTTCGCGGCCCTCATCCATCCGGGTGCCGATGGAATCGAGAATGGCGCGGCTAGATTCCGGCGACAGTCGCGATGATCTTGTGTCGGCGTCGAGGAGGAGCTTTGACATGGCGCTGATAAGCGTCGGCGGCCGCGGCATGCGCGCGCGCGCCGGGTCAACGGATTCGCGGAAAGATTCCACCCAGCGCACCGCCGGTGCGATGACCCCGGCTTGGCGCAGATTATAAATTATGCCGACGGCGAGAACGCCGAGGATCAGACCGTTAAGCGCCGGGTTGGCGTTAAAGGCGTCAATTAAAAGCGATGTAGGCTGTGGGCTTAAAGGCGAGAGATAGTAAACCACCGCGCCAACAACCAATAAGAACATTAACATGTTCAAGATGTATCGGCCTGGCCTGACAAATTTGACCGAACGTTCCAGTGAGCGCGCCATGAAATCCCCTACAACTACAAAACCCCAGCGACGCCCTAGCTTAATTCAAAAACAGGGC
>JAJFGA010000029.1 GCA_021776375.1 Hyphococcus sp.
GAGTTCACTGTTTCCCTACAGCGCCCGGATGACCACACCCACTGCGCCCACCGCTCATGATAAGACCATTCCGAGCCGTGAGGATGAAATTTAATATATTAAATTTCATCCTCACCGATTCCAGCGGCCCTATACTTCTGCTCAGTCCGGATAGGGAGATGTGCTGTCGTGGCGATTTTTCTATGGCCGGCAATTGCGAGTAAAGGAGCAAACCTGATGCCGCGCACCCTGATGCAGCGAACAAAACCATCCCTGCGCCAAGCGGCTTCGCCAGGTGAAAATGTTGGACCACATTTCGCTGCAGGCCCCGTGGTTACAGGGCTTGCAAAAGGCGCGAAGGCCCTATCTCGAACCTGTCGGCGCGGTCAAGCTATGGATAAGTTACGCCCGTCATCAGCGCACGCTCAACGATTGATTCTGAACACCGATTTATCGGTGGTCCAGTGTCGGTTACGAATTTTGCGGTGCAGATAGCTATGTTTCGCCGCGCCATCAGCCAGGGACCAGGCTTTTTCAATCCCGAAAACCACGACGCGGTCATCAGAACCGCTAAGACCAGAGGTATCGCTATAGCGCACAAACATGTCCAGGCCGAAGAGGGTTTTGAAAACACCGACGCCATAATCAACATAGTCATCGTTAAACTGGCTGCGCTCGAACGCGCTGACGCCAAAGTCGGCGCGAAGATCAAAGCCGTGAGCGATCGCCGCCTTCACTCTGGCGTTGGCGTATGCAGCGCCGCCCGTCTCGGCAAAGACGTTGGGCGCGTAAAAGGCGCGCGCCCTCACCTCCAGCTTGCCAAACTCTCGCTTCACGCCGGCAAAGCCTTCATAAAACCCTTTGCGTCCCGAATGGTCGATGACGCCGTCTGCGTCCAGGTCAAAGTCAAAGGGGCTGGATGCCGGAAACGCATAATAGCGCGCGCCAATATTCAAGTCGAACGCGCCGGCGCTTGGCGCATATCCCCCATAGCCAAGCACAAACGGCCGGATCTCGCCAGCGATGGACGATGGCGTCGTCACGAAGCCGCCATATATATCGCCGCGTTCAATTTCTACATATCCGTAGACGGATGGGTTCAGCTTGGTGCTTTTAACGCCGCGATAAACGCTAACGGTCTCAACACCCAAGCCGGCCGTGACGGCGAATGCGTCTCCCATGAGCGCATCCGTCCACTCCCCGGCTATCGCCGGGCTCAACACCATAAGGGCCCACGCGAAGAAGCCCCCGCATGCAAGCAAGCCACGTGTTGACACTCCCCGCATCATCAGCCCCCAGCCGCAACATGCTTGCACGCCAGACGCCGCGCAACAAGGCGCCAACATGGTTAATCACCACACGAAGGAAAGCTGCGGAGGCAGTTTGCGCTGGACAAATTATGGTGCAGGCCCAGCAAGCGACTTAAGGCGCCTAGGGCGACGTCACCGATACGCCGCTAAATATGCATAATCCGTCCATAAGCATCCAGCGCGCTCTCATGCATCATCTCGCTGAGCGTCGGGTGCGGGAATATCGTGTGCATGAGGTCTTCTTCGACGGCTTCCATGGTTCGGGCGATGGCAAAGCCCTGGATGAGTTTGGCATCGTCAGCGAACGATTTCCGCAAGACTGATGACAGCAAGCGCGGCGGCGCTCGCGGCGCCGAGATAGGGAATGATGATCGGGACCATGAAGCCGCCATTCGGCTCGCCTCGCCGCTTGATGCGGATGAGCGCGATGTTGACCATGGCGAAGACCGTCAGCAGCAGAAACGACGTCGCCTGGGCGAGCGTCGCGAGCGGTAATGTTAGTGCACTGAGTAAAACAAGCGCGACGATGAACAGCGTTGCATTGACCGGCGTTTGCGTCCGCGCCGCGATGCGCCCGAACCACTCATGGATCGCGTCGCGCTGCGCGAGGCCGTATAGCACGCGCGAGCCCATGACGATCTGGACGAGCGCGCCGTTCACGACCGCCACCGTGGCGATCGTGCTCATCCAATAGGCGGGAACATCCGTGAGCCTTGAAAAAATAAGCGTCATCGGCGCGTCGCTTTGCGCCAGGAGCGCGATTGGCGTTGTTCGCACGGCCGCGAAGGCGACCGCCACGTAGATCATGGTCGCCAGTACGAGGGCGAGCAGGATCGACAGCGGCATGACGCGGCGGGGCTTTTTCACCTCTTCCACGACGTTCACCATGTCCTCAAAACCGATAAAGGCGTAAAACGCGAGCACGGCGCCGGAAAGAACGCCGGCAACGGCGCCGCCATTAGCGACATTCGGCGCGCCTTCGAAAGCGATGGGCTCGGCGGCGAACCCAAGGCCAATCACCAACAGCAACGCGCCGGCTTCGATAATCGTAATCACCGCGATGGCGATGAGCGATTCCGCGATCCCCCAGGCCGCAACCGCGCCAACCAAGATCGCGAGGAAGAAGAATCCAAGCCAGACAGGAAACGCGATGATCTCGCCCGCATAACCAACAAAGCCGCGAAACATTACGCCGGATGAAACGATCCCCGACGCGACAATCATAAAGCCGGCCAGCAATGAAAGGCGCTCATTGTTAAAACCCGCGGAAACATAAACCGCCTCTCCTGCGGATTTCGGAAAGCGCGAGGAGAGTTCTGCAAAACTTCCCGCCGTGAGGCTCGCAATCGCAGCGGCGAGGATGAAAGCGGCGGGCGCGAAAACGCCGGCGGCGCCGGCGACCTCGCCGATCAGCGCATAGATGCCGGCCCCGAGCATGGTGCCGAGACCATAAAAAACCAGCAACGGCCCGGAGATCACGCGCCGTAATTTTGGCTTGGCCGTATGATCCGGACCCAATTCATCTGCCATTGTCAGGCGTTCCTTTTGCGCGCATTGGCCCAGTTACTCATAACGGTTTCAACGGGTTTTGAAACGGCCAAAGGCTTCGGGCTATACGCCGTCTGAAACCGGCTTCCCACCTTCTTGTCATCGCATCTTTCGTCAGCCCTTGAGAGCAATTCGAAGATTAGCTAATTATTAATTTGTGGGCGTTGTCTTCAAAGCCCGTTCCGATCCGGCGCGCTAGTGCATTTTGCGGCGACAACATCTCTGAAATTGTCAAATGCTTGGCTGGTGTTGAAAATGAGCCTTGCCCACATTTCCTGCAGTGGGGGATCATCTTCATCACAAACAGCTATGTAAAATTTCAAACATGCATCACCCGCCCATAAGCGTCCAGCACGCTCTCGTGCATCATCTCGCTTAACGTCGGGTGCGGGAAAATCGTGTGCATGAGGTCTTCTTCGACCGCTTCCATGGTTCGGGCGATGGCGTAGCCCTGGATGAGTTCGGTTACTTCCGCGCCGATCATATGGGCGCCTAGAAGCTCGCCGGTCGCGGCGTCGAAGACGGTTTTGACGAGGCCTTCTGGCTCGCCCAGCGCGATCGCCTTGCCGTTGCCGTTAAAGGGGAAGCGCCCGACCTTGACCTTGCGGCCCGCCGCCTTCGCCGCCGCTTCGGTGAGGCCGATGCTCGCGATTTGCGGCTGGCAATAGGTGCAGCCCGGAATTTTCGTGACGTCGAGCGGGTGGACGCCCGCCTGACCCGCGATCTTCTCTACACAGATCACCCCTTCATGGGACGCCTTGTGGGCGAGCCAGGGCGCGCCGACGACATCGCCGATGGCGTAGAGGCCGCGGGCGCCGGTCTCGAGCCATTCATTGACCACAACATGCCCGCGGTCGATCTTCGCGCCGACCGTCTCTAACCCCAAATTCTCAACATTGCCGACAATGCCGACGGCGAGGACGACGCGCTCGGCCTCGATCTCTTTGGTCTTGCCGTCTTTCAGCTTGACGCTCGCCTTGGCGAGCTTGCCCGACTTGTCGAGGCTTTGCACCTGCGCGCCCGTGAGGATTTCCATCCCCTGTTTTTTGAACTGCTTGGCGGCGAGTTTGGAAATCTCTTCGTCTTCCACCGGCAACACGCGGTCCAGCATTTCGACCACCGTCACCTTGGCGCCGAGCGCGTTATAAAAACTCGCAAACTCAATGCCGATGGCGCCGGAGCCGATGACGAGGAGCGACTTTGGCATCACATCGGGGACCATCGCTTCCTTCGCGGTCCAGACGAACTTGCCGTCGGGCTCAAGCCCGGCCTGCGGAATGGTCCGCGCCCGCGCGCCGGTGGCGAGGATGACGTGTTTGGCTTTCACCGTGTCTTCGCCGGCCTTGGTTTTGACTTTAACGATCGGCGCCGCGCCTCCTTTTTCCAACCGCGCCGTTCCCTCGATCACTTGAACCTTGTGCTTCTTCATGAGGTAGCCGATGCCGCCGGAAAGCTTGTTCGCCACGCCCCGCGAGCGCTTGATCACCGCGTCGATGTCAAAGCCGATATTGTCCGCCTTCAGGCCGAACTCCGATGCGTGCTTCATATTGGTGTAGACTTCCGCGGTCCTGAGGAGCGCCTTGGTCGGGATGCAGCCCCAGTTAAGGCAGACGCCGCCCAGCGCATCGCGCTCGATAATCGCGGTCTTCATCCCCAGCTGGCTCGCGCGGATCGCCGCCACATAGCCCCCCGGCCCCGAGCCGATAATCACAAGATCGCAAGAATGCTCCGCCATTTTTTCTCTCGCTGTTCATGTCTTTCGCCATCCTTCGAGACGCCTGATTTCCTCATCCTGAGGGCGCGCCGAAGCGGCGCGCGTCTCGAAGGACGAGGAAATCAGGCTCCTCAGGATGAGGATGAGACTGTAATGAGCGCTAAGCGCCCGGACTTTCGGCGCGACTATAGCGGCGCGGCCTCAGAAGAAAACATAATACAAGAAATTTCATGATGATTGGAAAGGCCGGCGGATAGGGTTAGCCTGTATCCGGTCAGGCACAAACGGCGACGATGTCCGCCGCCGTGAAAGGGGAGATTTTCACATGACATTTGCAACGACGCTTGTTCGCAGTGCGGTCGCGTTGCTCGCGGTAACGGCGATCATCGCCGCGCCGCCCGCCGCCGCGCAACTCGGCGGCGTTCTCAACAAAGCCAAGAAACGCGCCGAACAGGAAGTAAAAGAGGCGGCGGAGACCACCGTCGCCAAGGCGATCTTTCCGCTGGAGCAGGACAGCGCCAATCTGCGCCGGATGTCACTTCTGATGGACAATTATGCGCCGCGATCTTTTGACGATATGAGCGGGCTGGCGCGGACCGCGACTGGCGGCTTTGCACTCACGCCCGGAACCTATCGTTTTCAATCGGAGAGTTATTGCCTGAAGCCCGGCGCCTATGGCCGGCCCGGCGGCGCCGGTTATATGTCCGGCGAGATTACCGGCAAGCTTGCGCAGCCTCTCCACAATATTCTCGCGAATTCCTACGCCCGGCCGGATATTCATCGCGATCATATTCAGGGCCTGATCTGGAGTATGATCGCAGGCGTAAAAGTCTCTAATATGAAGCCGGAGTTTCAGGCCGCCGCCGCCGCGCTGCTGACGCCGCAAGAGGTCGTAGCGCTAAGCGGACCGGACGCCTTCATCCCGCCGGAGCTTTCCAGCCGCGCCTTGCGCAAGCTGCCGCGCTCGGCGCGCAACGCCTATGACGCGCATCAGCGCCTGCGCCGCGCCGCGGCCCGGCCCGAGACAAGCTTTGAAGACCTTGAGCGGATCGCGATCCGTAACGGCGAAGCGCCGGTGACGGACGATGACGTTCCCTCCGGACGCTGGTCCTGGCATCCTGAAGGTTATTTCATCCGCTACGCCTCCACCTCCTATCGCCGCGCGACCGCGGAGATCGTCGTGCCGGAAGCCGCGGAAATCATCCGCGACGCCGTCGGCCGGATCACCGAATTGCGGTTTGGCAATGGCGATAGCGTGATCACAACTTATGCAGATGATACACCGATTAGCGGGCGCAAATATCGTGGTGTTGTCTCCTTTCCGATTGCACGCGTTGAAATTCGCTCAACTGACTCCGCAACTGGCGCGTTGCGCATCGCGGTCGCAGACCAGGGCGGGCATATATTCTTTAACAGCGGCAGCATTCGCGGCGCGACGCTGCAAAACCCTCAATTTCGCCATGCGAGTTTCGCACTGCCAGTATCGACAATGCTGTGGCAAACCCCGATCCCGGTGATCGATATCGACGCCATCAATGAAGCCAATGAACGGCGCGAATATTATGAAGAGCGCGCGCGGCGCATGTCCGAGCCGCCGAGCAGTGAAGATATCGACGACCTTACGGACATGGATCACTACAGCGACGGCGTTGAGGCGGCGTTCGGTGATGCGTCTGACCGCTATGAATGGCTGATCGATCATTTTGAGCGCCAAAACCGCGCCCTCGCCTACGCCACTAGCCTGATCGAAACGCTGGGCGAGGACAGCGAGGAACCGGCGTCCGATAGCGGCCTGCCACTCTGGGAGCCATCGGGAGAGTCCGCGTTGCCGGCGCGCGACGGCTATGCGCAGCGGCTCGGGCTTTCCGGCCGGAGCTATTGAGCCGCTACTGCGAAAGTGTTTTGCAAGGCGCGTGAATGCGCGCCATCTTCAGCGCAGATTGCAAAGGAGCCTCACCCATGACCATCGAAGCCCTCCGCACGCCCGACGACCGGTTTAAAAACCTCTCCGGCTGGGATTATGAGCCGCACTATATTGACGATCTTGCGGGCTATGAAGGCTTGCGCATGCACTATGTGGATGAGGGCCCGAGTAGCGGGGACGCGAAAGATGGCGTGACCTTCCTTTGCATTCATGGCGAGCCGTCATGGGCTTATCTGTTTCGCAAGATGGCCCCGGTTTTTGTTAACGCAGGCCATCGCTTTATCGCGGTCGATATGTTTGGCTTCGGGCGCTCGGACAAACCGGTTGATGATGATGTTTACACCTATCATTTTCACCGGGACGCCCTGCTAGCTTTTGTCGAGCGGCTGGGCCTTCAAAATGTCTGCCTCGTTTGCCAGGACTGGGGTGGTCTGCTTGGCCTAACCCTGCCGATGGAGGCGCAAGAGCGTTATTCTCGGCTGATCGTCATGAATACCGGCCTGCCCGCTGGAGAAAATGCGGGGCAAGGGTTTGCCGCCTGGCGGGCTTTCAATCGCGCCAATCCGGACCTTAAAGTAGGCAAACTGATGAAGCAGGCAACGCCAATCCTTACCGATCAAGAAGTCGCCGCGTATGACGCTCCGTTCCCGGATCAGTCATACAAAGCTGGTGTCCGACGTTTTCCCGAACTGGTGATGCTCAAAGGCGCAGAAGGCGAAGAGCTAACGCCATCCTCCAGCGCAGGCGTTGAGACATCGCTGAAAGCGCGCAAATTCTGGTCCGAAGACTGGAACGGCGACAGCTTCATGGCCATCGGCATGCAAGATCCTGTGCTTGGGCCCCCGGCGATGCAGCGCCTCAAATCAATCATCAAAAACTGTCCAGAACCAATGGAAGTCGCTGACGCCGGTCACTTCGTTCAGGAATGGGGAGAACCTATCGCCAAAGCGGCGCTGGAGCGGTTTGGATTAGAGTAACACTCCCCTTCATCCTTCGAGGTCTTTGCTTAAACAAGAGGTCTCCGAATTAGGGAAGATGAGGCCGGAGCAATGTGCTACTGTTTGCTCCCTTACTTTCCCTTCGGCGCCTCAGTCATCGCGTCGAGTTTGGCCTCCTCGGCCTTGCAAAGCTTTTTCTGGTAATCGAGTTCTTTTTGCATTTTTTCGGTTGAATCGGTCTCAGAATATTTTTTCATTTGCTCGTAGATGCGTTCGGCTTCAGCCGGGTCTGTGGTGAATCCATTATCAATAATCCATTGTTTCGTATCTGCCGGGCTCTTAACATCGTTTCCGGACTTTGGCGTATGAACTGTATTTGCAAGGTTATCCAAGGCGCTGACAACACCCAAAATTGAGCGGACGGCCGTGAGCGCGCTCACAACTGTGTCAACAAACGGAATACCAACTGGCGGCAAGTCCTCGAAAAATTCCTTGGCCTCATCTACGGCCTCGGCCCAGTCCTTAAGGTCACTCTCATTGCCGTCACCCAACGCGCCCAGCTTGGCCATCGCCTCAAGCGCCAGGCGTTGCGCCTCAAGCAACTGACCGAGTTCCGTGGCGCATTTGCCGACTTTTTCGCGTTGCTTCTTAATTTTCTCGGCCGTCCGGTCAACAGGCGCCGGGGGAATGGCGTCCTTTGCATCCTTGTCCGCCTTTTCACGCGCAGTTTGCGCGGCGGCTGCCGCCTCCTGCTGCTTCAGACATTCCGCTTGCTTTTTCGCAACGGCGTCTTCTGCGGTTTTTGCGGCGGCCGCAGCCTTGTCCGCCGCCGCACGCTTTTTCTTGGCGTCTTTATCGAGTTTTGCGACATCTCGCGGCGACGGTAATTGACGACTAGCTTTCGCCGCATCCGCCAGACGTTTATCAGCGACTTTCTTCGCCGCCTTTGCCGCTTTCAGTGCAGCCTTTGCCGCTGTGCGTTCGGCAGTAATGCCATCGGGGCTATTTGCATATTTCAGGTCGCTTTCAGCCTTATCGATCGCTTCTTGTGCTTTGTTAGCTTCAATGTTCGCGTTTTTTAACTCTTCCTGAGCAGCTTCTTTCTGGGCTTTTGTGTTGCGTGCTTTCTGCTCTGCTGTATCGGCCGCAACCTTGGCCTTGTCGGCCTCCTCCTTCGCTGCCTTGGCGGCGGCTTGTAGTTTGGCAACCTCTGCGGCGCAGTCTTTTGCTTTTTTCAGCGCCAACGTCCACGCTTCATAGGCGGCTTTGGCTTTTTTGCGCAGGCGTTTTGGAATTCTCTTATCTTTATAATTAATTTGCGGCGGCGGCGGATTTAACAAGGGGCCGCCTTGTGCTAGTTGCACGCCGCCCGGAGGCGCTGGAGCAGCGTTGACGAGGAGTAGCAGGCGTAATTGCTGCTTGTTGATTTTACAATTTTTAAAGATGAAGAATCCACAGTTTTCACAATCAACATCGACAAAGCCCTCATGGCGTCCCGGCGACACATCCGTAAGGTCTAGCGTTGCCTCGATTCTCTTCATTTGCCCTGCGGGCACCTGGCGCACAATTGGATCGACGGGCATACGCAGCCAAGGCGTTTTAGACGAAAAACGAAAATCTAGAAGTTGCGAGCAATTACGATTCTCTGCACCGAGAACAAGTGGATAAGACTGGCCTGCCTCGCGTTCACCCAAATCGACATCCGTATAGTTGAGCTCGTCACTATCTTGTGCCAAAGCGGCGCTCGACAGCATCAGGCACGCGACAAATACTAACGCGATCTTGTCTATGAATTTAAATAGCATATTGCGCCCCCCTCAGATGTCCCCACATAAGCGCGGCAGAAACATTAAGTTGAGTACTGAACAAGACCAAAGTCAATCGCCAAGGATTTTGTTGCGGCGCAATCGCCTTAGATTAGCAATGACGGCGTAAATTTATAAAGGAGAACAGTTTCTTACATCTCATAGGCCGCCAACACACATGCGGGGTCGCAGATGATGGTGATCTTGCCTCCAACAATCGTAACGCTGGCTGGAGACAGATACCCCGTCAAGACGTCTCACTACCCACCAGTCGCCATGATGGCTTTCATGAATTTCTCCGATACAGCTTTTTCCTAAGCGCACTCAAATTTATACCGTCACGAATTCTCGCTATATCGAAGCGAACTGGCTAGGTTGCATATATGTCAGATTAGGAGCTCCCCATGCGACTGTTCGTTAGTTTTATTCTTTGCTGCGTTTTGTCCGGCAACCTTGCTATAACGCACGTCCTTGCCGAGCAGCCCGCAACCACGCCGCCGCTTGCCGATGCCGTCCACCACCCCAATGGCGGCCGCGAGGGCATGGTAGTGGCAGGTGAGAAAACCGCCGCCGAAATCGGCGCTGATATGTTGGCGCAAGGCGGCAATGCGGTTGATGCGGCTGTCGCGACCGGCTTCGCCCTTGCCGTTACCTACCCCCGCGCCGGCAATGTAGGCGGAGGTGGTTTCATGTTGGTGAAGATGCATGATGAAGGGAAAACCATTGCCATAGATTATCGCGAAATAGCCCCCGCCGCTGCGACGCCAGATATGTATCTCGATGATGAAGGCAATGTAGATATTAACGCCATCCGTCATTCGCACAAATCATCAGGCGTGCCGGGGACTGTCGCCGGTCTTCTTCATGTACATGAAAAATATGGCGTTCTGTCACGCAAAAAAGTGATGGCGCCGGCGATCCGCCTCGCCGAAAAAGGATACACGCTATCTTACTTCAACGCAGCGATGTTCGAAGAGGAAAGAGAAGCCCTAACGCGGAATGAAGCGGCGCGCGCTGAGTTTTTTAAACCCGGCGGCTCAGGATATCTCCCCGGTGATGTCATGCGGCGCAAGGGCCTCGCCAAAACGTTGAAAGCCATTTCAAAATATGGCCGCAATGGGTTTTACGATGGCTGGGTTGCAGATGCGATTGCCGACGATATGGCGGCATATGGCGGGTATATCACGCGTGCTGACCTTGCCAATTATCATGTCATCGAACGCGAACCGGTGATCGGAACTTATCGCGGTTACGAGATACACTCAATGCCGCCGCCAAGTTCAGGCGGCATCCATCTCATCCAAATGCTCAACATTTTAGAAACGCACGCACCCAACCGATCCGATGGTGAAAGCGCAGAGGCGTTGCATTATCTTGCCGAGACCATGCGCCTCGCCTTTGCTGATCGGGCGGAACATCTGGGCGATACGGATTTCGTCGACGTTCCAACCCAGGGGCTAATAAGCAAAGAATATGCTAAATCGCTCGCCATGACAATTAACCCGAATAGAGCAGGCAACTCCTCCGAGATCGGCGCTGGCGGCCCCGCAGCTTACGAAAGTCACGACACGACACATTTTTCTGTCATCGACAAGGACGGTAATATCGTTTCCAACACCTATACGTTGAATATGAGTTTTGGGTCCGGTGTCGTCGTGCCCGGGACCGGCATTCTTCTTAATAACCAGATGGATGACTTTTCCGCAGCGCCCGGCGTTCCAAATTACTATGGCCTCGTCGGCAACGACAAAAACGCCATCACCGCGAGGAAGCGCCCGTTGAGTTCGATGACGCCAACATTGATATTCAAAGATGGCGCCCCTTTCATGGCGATTGGTGGTGCGGGCGGTTCACGTATTATCACTTCCGTTTTGCAAGTCATCGTCAACGTCATCGACCGTGGAATGAATATCGGTGATGCAATGGACCAGCCACGTATTCACCACCAATGGCTACCGGATCATATTCTTTTTGAGACGGGTCTCAGCGATGACACAAAGGCGCTTCTAGAAGCCAAAGGCCATACGCTCAAACCGATAGACTGGTATGCGCGCCCGCAGACCGTTCTTTACAAGGACGGCTGGTCCTACGGCTATGCCGACACCCGCATGCCCGGCGGCGGCGGCTGCTCGCCGGACGGAGGGTGCTGATTACTCCACACCCTCGCGCGCAAGCTCATCGAGCAACCTGACGCCGAAGCCTGAGGCGCCGAGCGGCGATGTCGGCGTGGCTTCGGTGCGCCAGTCAACGCCGGCGATATCGAGATGCGCCCAGGGTGTTTCTTCTTTTATGAATGAGCCAATAAACGCCGCCCCGGTCGAGGCGCCGGGCGCGCCGGTACTGCCGTTCTTGATGTCGGCAATGACTGACTTGATTTGCTTGTCGTGATTGGGGTGCAGTGGAAGGCGCCATAGATCTTCGCCCGACGCATCTCCCGCAGCCGACAAGCTGGCGGCAGTTGCGTCATCGCGGGAAAACAGACCGGCATACTCGTCCCCGAGCGCGCGGCCGACCGAACCGGTCAACGTTGCGACATCAACCAGCAATGACGGGCTAAATTGCTCCTGCGCATACCAGACAGCATCAGACAGGACGAGCCGGCCTTCCGCGTCCGTCGACATGATCTCCACCGTTTTGCCGGACATGGTTTTGACGACATCGCCCGGGCGCTGCGCGCGTCCATCGGGCATGTTTTCCGCAAGCGCCGCAATCGCCACCACATTGACGGGCGCCCCTGATTTCGCCAGCGCCATCGTCGCGCCGGTAACAACCGCAGCGCCGGTCATGTCGGCCTTCATCGCCCACATGCCGTCATTTTTCTTCAGTGAGACGCCGCCGGAATCAAACGTGATCCCCTTGCCCGCAAAGACGATCGGCGCTTCGTCGCCGCCGCCATTATACTCTATGATCATCATTCGCGGCGGGCGCTCGCTTCCCCGCCCGACGCCGAGGATGGCGCCCATGCCGAGGCGCTCCATTGCGCGCACATCAAGCACCTTGATCGAAATGTTATCAACGCCGAGAAACTGTGTCCGCGCACGGCGTACAAATTCCTCCGGGTAGACTATATTTGCCGGTTCCGACTGCATATCCCGCGCCCATAAAACAGCATCGCCAAGGTGACGGCCACGGGCGTTAAACGCGCGCTCCGCTGCTTGAGGGTTTTCAGCAATGTAGGATAATGCGCCCGTGACGGGCGTTGCATTGCTCTTATATTTATCGAAAGTATAAGCGCCAAGCATCGCGCCGACCGCTGCGCGTTGCAACCCATCCTCCCCTGCTCCAGGCGCTAATACCGAAACCCGTGCGGCTTTACTGTGCTTTGCCAGTAATCCCGCATGCCCACCGAAATCTTCCCAGTCCCGCAGGCGCATGTCGTCGGTTTTGATCGCGATCAGATGGACTTCACCAAAATCCACATCGCCAGTTAGAAAACTCACCATTGCATCGTTCTTTGGGTCGAACCCGGTCGCGGTAACTGCACGGCGAAGATTCTCAAGCGCCTCATCGCTGAGCACGCCCGCCAAAGCGTCCACACCACCGACATCAGCGACAGCAACGATCAATCCATCACCAGGCTGAGCACCGGCGGCAAAACCAACGCTACGCTGGGCTGCTGCCGGAAATGAAGCCGTTAAAAAGACCGCGAATATGCATAAGAATATGTGGCGCATGAGAATCCCTCCCGAACAAAAAGCTGTTTTGTTGCGACCATAAACAATCACAGGACGACGGGAAAGCTGAGTAATTCAATGAGGAAAATCTGATGTTTCTGCCCCCCCAATTCCCATACGGGCGGCGCATAAACGGCTGGTCAGCCCAATGTTTTCCAGGATATGACGTGTTAGCCTGCGGTATAGAAGCTTTGGCGGCATCTAGCCCTCACGCCCCTTACAGGTCACAATTTACGGGCGTATTAGGCCAGAGCTTGCCAAAACCCTCCATTTCGCCAAAAATCACCATTGTGGGATGAAAGTGGGGTGTATTGTGTCAGAGTTGCTTATTGTTGGCGGAGGCGCGGCGTTTGGCGGATTTGTTGTCGGGGCGTTCTTGACTGCATTTTTTTCCAAGAGAAGGACGCGCGCGCGGATTACAGATCTCGGCGACGAAATCATCCGCATGCACAAGGTCGCGCAAGACAAGCTCTCCGGTGATGATCCAGATCTCAAAACATTGCTGCGCAACCTTAACACCGCAGTTGAGCAGACTTACCGCGCCGTCGATGCGTTGGAGGGCACCGCGCAACTAACAAAACGAAAATCCGAAGGCGGCAGGCAAATCCTTGCCTCCTCACGCCAGGTTGTCTCGATGATTGAAGACCTTGGCGGCGATGTCCCAGAAATAGATTTGTCCCCGCCGGCTCCCGATATTGAGCTCACGAGCGACAAGAAAATTCCGCCGTTGAAATAACGCATCACGGCGGTCGACCCTATAGTGAGGATTGCTACCTACCGGTTACTCTTGGCCGATGGCCGGACCGTAAACAGAGTTTTTAGGCGCCTCAAACAGTTTCATGACCATCGGCTCAAATGCTTCAAGGGGCATCGACTGATAATCCGGGTCAAAGGCAACCTGATCATACTTTTCACAGAACTCAGCCGTATATTGAAAATAAGAATGATCGCGATAAGCATCGCGCATGTCGCGATCCAAGCCGAGATAGTGGAAGAAATAATAGCCCTGAAAAATGCCGTGCTTTTCCACCATCCAATGATTTTTCTCCGATACAAACGGCCTTAAAATCGCCGCCGCAATATCGGGATGATTATAGGCGCCGAGCGTATCGCCAATATCGTGTAGCAGCGCACAAACGACATATTCTTCGTCGCGGCCATCCCTTTGCGCCCGGGTCGCGGTTTGCAGCGAATGCTGCAGCCGATCAATGGGAAACCCGCCATAATCACCGTCAAGCAGTCGCAGATGGTCTAGCACGCGCTTACCGCCAGTCGCTGCAAATGGCCCAAATTGAGTAGCGATCGTCGTCCAATCATCCTGCGTGCCTTCGCTCATGGCGCGAAATTTTGCACGTTGCGGGTTGATATCTCCATGGTCCGGCATTGGGGCCTCGCTCTCGTTAGGGTTCATGCCAGTCTATACCCGCGCCAACCTTCGGCTCAACTGCGGCAAGCAGACGGATAGAGTGAATATCCTCAGTAACGACCACGGCATTAACGATAATCCGCCTTAGTTTGAGGGCGTTGCATGAATATTGCTCTTCGCTATCTGCATGACGTTATCTATCTGCATATTTGCGCATAACGAGCAGTGGCTGCTGCATCAGTGTATTGGCGCGCTCGACGCTGCTGCAGCGGGCCAAGACTACCGCGCGCATATTCTGGTTAATGGTTCAACGGATGAGACCTATAGCGTTGCAAAGGCGTTCGCCGCCGCCGATCGCCGCATCACGGCGCATTTCTTACCCGTCGCCGATAAGGCGAACGCCTGGAACGACTATGTCTACCGGATCGCACCAGACGCATGTGCGCATATCTTTATCGATGGCGATGTCAGGCCCAGCGCTGGCGCTATTCATGCCCTGTCGAGCGCATTACAGCACGCACCGCAGGCCTATGGAGCCGCCGCCTTGCCGGCGACCGGCCGAAGTCGCCGCGCCTGGGCGACGCGGCTAATCTCAAACCACTATCTTAGCGGCAACCTTTATGCGTTAAGCCAATCTGTGCTCAGCTATATCCGCGCTCGCAACATCTGCCTGCCCTTCGGCGCCAAGGGCGAAGACGGTCTGATATCTTATCTTCTGCTTACCGATTTAATCGGCGGCAGTGACGATAGCCATCGCGACCGCGTCGTAATCGCCGACGGCGCGACGTTTGAATACGACTCGCTTGCACTCAACTGGCGCGATGTAAAAATTCTGCATCGCCGCTTATTGCGATATTCTGAACGTCATCTGCAAAAAATAATTCTCTATCATCTCTTAAAACAACACGGCGTCGCGGCCATGCCGGACAATATTTATGAGATTTATTCAAGCGAGAATATTCGCCAGCTTCGCCCGCGCCTTGACCCTGTAAATTTCTGGTATGATCGCGTGATGCTGAAACGTGTGCGCCGCCAAAACCTTGGCGCGTTAAAGTCCTATTAGTTTGACTTCTCGACTTGCGTAAACTCTAGCTCGACTGGCGTCGCCCGGCCGAAAATCGAAACCGCCACTTTAAGCCGCGTGGTTTCCTCGTCGACATCTTCAACAACGCCTGAGAAGGAAGCAAACGGCCCGTCCGTTACATGAACCGTCTCGCCAATCTCGAACGTAATCGTTAAGCGCGGCGCGGCCTCGCCTTCTTCAACAACACCGCGAATGCGATCAACTTCCTTTTGCGGCACCGGCATCGGCTTGTTGCCGGAGCCTAAAAATCCGGTGACTTTGGGCGTGTCTTTAATCAGGTGATAAGTTTCGTCAGTCATCACCATGTTGACCAAAACATAGCCCGGGAAAAACCGCCGCTCGGTATTGACCTTGCGCCCGCGTCGCATCTCGGTGATCTCTTCGGTCGGCACATAGATTTCTTCGATCAGGTTATCGAGCCCTTTTTCCTTAGCAGAAAGCAAGATCGCATCACCGACCTTCTTTTCGAAGTTCGAATATGCGTGAACGATGTACCATTTCGAAGTCATGTCGTAGTCCGTTATTGCCTGTTAATTACCCAGAGAAACACAATCGATGGGGAGAAAATTGCAAACTCCAAAACGCAGCCCCTGGTCCACCAGGAAGAAAAATACCGCCATAATCGCGACCATGATCAGCACCATGATCGTCGACACCATGGTTTCATTGCGCGATGTCCAGGTGACTTTTGAGGCTTCGTTACGAACCTGTTGAACAAAGTCAAACGGACTGGTCTTCTTCTTTTTACTACCCTCGGCGGCCTTGCCTTCGATTACAGGCGCATCGCCGCTAGGTTTTTTTTTCTTCGCCATTTCCTGCCACGCTTTCACTGTCTGAAACCGCCACCCTGCTGATCTCCAGACTTGCAGATACCAGGGCTCGTGCGCCGTATTAACGCTGACCGTCTCCAGAAGCTTTCAGAAGATGTAGCCTAGGTAAACCATTTCCGCGCGTCGTCAAGGACCGCTGGAAATATCTCGCGCCGCAACTTGACGCGGAAAAGATAGACAGGCTGATCATACTCCAGAAACCAGTCAGCAAGAAAGTCTATCTCATTGATTTTAAAGATATATATATATCTTATCGCACCTTGGCGACCCCAGCTGGCAGATGGAAGCCTCGCGCCCCCGCCTTGCAGGCTGCAACAAACGATGACGGCGCACACGCCATGTTGCTATTGATGCGGACGCCTGAGCCACGTCGTTGCTACCCAATGTCGGTGCAACTATTTGGGCGCCTTCAACTTTTGAAACTTTCCCCCAAGGCGGAACGTTAGGCGCCGAGCCTGATTAAACACAATGTCTCGCTCGCCGCACGCGCAAGAAAATCTAAATATGTTCCCGTGCTTTCGTCGCGCCTAGCAATGCACAAATTACAATTTCGTTTTCGTTGCACCTACATCTTTGAAATTAGGCGTATTAGTGTCATTATTACGAATCGGTTGCGTTGGGGAAACGATGAAATAGTTCGTTTCGTGTGGTTTCGTTCTCACGTTAAAACACCTGAGGGGTATTATGTTTTCAAATAGATATGGATTAATGACGTCAGTGGCGCTCGCTACGATGATGGCTGCACCAGTCGTTCTCGCGCAACAAACCACATCGACTGTCGGCGGCAGGGTCACATCGAGTGATGGCGCAGTGGTTTCGAACGCAACAGTTTCGATTACCGATACGCGCACCGGAAGGGTGCAAACGTCATCAACAAATTCGCAAGGTGCATTCAGCTTTTCCAGCCTCGTCGTTGGCGGACCTTACACGCTGCGCGTTTCCGCCCCATCCTATAGAGATCAGCAGATCACAGATATTCGCGCGGATCTTTCCAGCGACGTCTCCATTCCCGTGGTTCTGTCTTCCGCCGCCGCAACCAACGATGAAATTATTGTTACCGCTACTGCGCTGCGCCTATCCAATGTTGCGCTTGGACCAAGCTCCAGCTTCGATCTTGAAGATCTCACCAACTTACCATCGACTTCAAGGCAGATCCGCGACATCATCCGTGTTGACCCGCGTGTAACAATAGGTCGCTCTCAACAAGACCCATCCGCTGGCCGCGGCACGGGCATCAGCTGCCTTGGCTCATCCAACCGCACCAACTCCTTCACCATTGACGGCGTGCGCGCCAATGACGGATTTGGCCTGAACACGTCCGGCAACCTGGCCCGGAACACATTTCCGATTCCGTTCGATACGCTCGCGGCGGCAGCCGTCGAATTTTCTCCGGTCGACGTAGAATACGGACAGTTCAGCGGGTGTAACATCAATGTTGTCACCAAGTCTGGCAGCAATGAATTTCATGGTTCAGGTTTCTTTTTGTATAATAACGACTCCCTTACCGGCAATTCCGTTGAAGGCGTGGAATTTGATCAGGGAAGTTTCGACCGATACAATTGGGGCGGCGAGTTTGGCGGACCGGTCATCAAGGACAAGCTGTTCTTCTACGGATCTTATGAAGAAACTGACACAGCCGCAGTCAGCAGCGTCGGCCCGGCGGGGAGCGGTTTCCCAATTGAAACAACGTTTACCAGCGCTGAAGTCGATCAAATCCGTGATATTTTAATTAATCAGTATGGTCGCGATCCGGGCGACCTCGTTCGCAATCTGCCGCAGACCTCGCGCCGTATTTTCGGCCGCGTGGACTGGAACATTAATGACGATCATCGCTTGGAAGCAACTTATGCACGCTTGAACGAAGAGACGATTATCGGCGACGATATCAATAGTGGCCGCGGACAGTTTACGTTCTCCGACAACTTCCACCGTCGAGGCTCAATGTCCCAGACATATGGTCTGCGGATCTTCTCGAACTGGACTGACAATTTGTCCACGGAAGTCAGGATATCGCGGCAGGACGTGGACGATCTTCAAGATCCGTTTGGCGGCGGCGAAGCGCAGCTGGACAACAAACCGCGTATTGCGGTTGGTTTTGGGGCGCCAGGGGTGCCAACAGAATTCTTCGGGCAGAATTTTGTTTCTGGCCCAGGTACCTTCCGGTCAGCGAACCAGCTGAATTACACAACTGACCAGCTCAAATTCAAAGCTGATTATGTCGCCGGGGACCATTTGTTCACAGCAGGCTACGAACTTGAAAGGGTTGATGTTTTCAACCTCTTTATTATCAATGCGACCGGCACGGTTTTCTTCAATAACATAGCTGACCTCGGGACCGGGGATGCAGCGAACATCCGCGCCGGGGTTTCTTTCACGCAAGATCCGAGCGACGCGGCCGCGCAATATAAACGGACCGTCCACACTGTATACCTGCAGGATAAATGGTCGGTCTCGAATGATTTGGAGTTGGTGCTCGGTTTACGCTACGACTTTTATAAATCCGGATCGGCGCCATTAGAAAACCCTAACTTTTTTGCGCGTTACGGCTTTTCCAACACGCAGGGCTTTGACGGCTTGGACGCATTACAACCACGGATAGGCCTGAACTATACCCTGCCTGAACGGTTTGGCGACACGCGTTTCTCCGCTGGCTTTGCTGCTTTCTCCGGCGGCGATCCGAGCGTTTGGTTTGCCAACTCATTCCAGAACTTCGGCGGCGCCTTGGGCGTTGGCGATGCAGGGCTTTCCTGTAATCCTGCTGACCTAATGGTTCTAAGTGGCGGGTCGTTTGCGGGTATTCCGCAATGCGTTCTCGACGCCGGTCAGGCCCAAGCTTTGGGTTTCAACGGCGATGTTGCAGCGACCGATCCGGATTTCGAAATTCCGACAATCCACCGGTATAGCGGCAACCTCTCTCACCGGACCGATTTCAGTTCTGCTTTCTTCAGCGACTGGAACCTGCAGCTTGATGTGATCTATTCTGATCTCATTGATGCGGTAGATTTCATCGATCTAAGACTGAACGAATCCGGCACGGCCCCTGATGGTCGGCCGACTTTCGAAACTGTTGACCCGCTGGCAGCCGGTTGTGCCGCGACGTTCATTGGCGTGCGTCAAGGCTTTAGCGGCGACACAACCAATTGTGGCGGGAGCCCCCAAGCGATCCTCCTGACCAACACATTGAATGGAGGCGGTCATACTTTCAGCGTTTCCGCTCAAGCGGCGAAAGACTTTGATCTTTCCGATCGCACTTCACTCAGCTTGAATCTCGGTTATGCCTATAACGAATCGGTGATAGGGAACGCTGGCTCCCTCTTCACGGCGGACGAGAACTTCCGTGAAGTTCCAACCTCTGACTTCAACAATGCTCCCCTCGGCGAGTCGCCACGGAACGTGACCAACAATTTTGTGTTGTCAACGACACTCGCCCATGAGTTTATGGACGACTATCCAACCACTCTGACAGCGTTCTTCCGTTACCGCAGTGGCACACCGCTTAGCGCAACCTTCGAGCAACCGAGATTCGGTGATCCAAGCAACAGAGCCCGTAGCCTGCTTTACATTCCGGACGGACCAAGCGATCCGTTGGTCAGCTTTGCGCCAGGGTTTGATCAAACTGCATTTTTCAATTTTGTGGATGATAACGGTCTCGACAAATATGCCGGACAAATCGTTGGCAAAAGCGCGCTCGATCAGGATGATGCATTTGATCTCGATCTACGGTTTCAGCAGGATTTCCCGGGCTTTTTCGGACAAGACAGGTTCAAATTCTTCGTAGATTTTGAAAACTTCTTGAACTTTATTAGCGACGATTTTGGCGTAAATCGTTTCATCAATACTAGCGGCACGCTTGAGACCGTACCTGTCGTGGATGCAACTATCGTAGGCAATCAGTTTGTCTACAACACATTCATCCCGCCATCAGTCGTCGTCGACACAAACGACACACTGTGGCGGCTTCAGTTGGGCGTTCGCTACGAGTTCTAGACAATGCTAACAACACATTGCGAAAGAGGCGGCGCTTGCGTCGCCTCTTTTTTTGCTCTTAGGCTGACTGCAAAGGCCAGTTTTCAATAACGTCGACGAACTTTGTCAGCCATGCGTTGGTCTGGGCGCCGTCGAGGACGCGGTGATCGATGGTTAGCGAGACATACGCCATTGAACGTATCTGGATTGCGTCGGCGCCGTCGACCATGCGTACGACAACGCGTTTTTCGAGCTTGCCGACGCCTAAAATCGCCGATTGCGGTTGATTGATAATAATTGGCGTTGCGACAATCGAGCCCGAGGTTCCGTGGTTGGAGATAGAAAAGGTGCCGCCGCGAACGTCAGCACGTGTCAGCGCGTTGTTGCGTGCTTTGTCGGTCAGGGTTTGCAACTCTTCTGCAATCTCGAAATGAGACCGCTCTTGCGCGCACCCAATCACCGGTACGATCAAGCCCTTGTCGCCAAGCGCAACGCCGACGCCGATATTGATATCTTCAAATACCTCGAGATAATCTTCATGCCATCGACTGTTAACCGTTGGCGTCATTTTCATCGCCTCCACACAGGCTGTGATAAAATACGCTGTAAAAGTGAGCTTAGCGCCTCGGTTTTTATATTCATCCTTATGCGCATTACGGTGCGCGATGATGGCCGAAAAATCAGCTTCAAATACTGCCGTTACATGTGGCGCGGTCTGCACCGAGTGCGACATATGCTCGGCAATGCGCCGCCGCATCGAATCATGTTGAATTTGACGAACCGGACCGATGCTAGTCTGAGTTACAGGTTGTTCAGGCGCCTTAGCGGCACGCGGCGCAGCAGCTGCGCCATTTTCAATAAACGCCTGAACATCACCGCGCGTTAGCCGTCCACCCTTGCCTGTGCCGTTGATGAGCGAGGGCTGAAGGTCGTGCTCGCGCACAAGACGCCGAACGGAGGGAGAAAGGCGATGTTCATGCGACGTTGCGATGGCGCTCACCGTTTGCGGCGCTTGAATTGCTGTCTCGAAGGCTTTTGCTGGCGCTGCATCTGCAGCATCTTCACTCAACCGCCTGAGGCGCAAGCGCCCAAGCACACCGCCGGGTTCAACCTCACCATCCGCGTTGATCAAGATTTCTTGAATAACCCCTGTCGCTGGCGACGGCACCTCGACGGCGACCTTATCAGTTTCAAGCTCGACCAGCGGATCTCCTTCCGCTATCGCCTCGCCGGCCGTCTTATACCAGCTCTTAACGACAGCTTTCGTGCCCTCCTGTTCAACCGGTGCAACAACATCAACAATTTCTGTCATGGCGACCCCGGTCCTAAAATGTGCAAAGCTGTTCGATCTTATTACGGATAAGATCGACATCTGGAACTACACTGTTAAGCAGCATCGGGTTATGGGGGCTTGGAATATCCGGCATAGTCAGACGCGACACCGGCGCGTCGAGAGAGAGAAATGCCTCATCGGCAACCACGGCGGCAATCTCTCCGCCAAAGCCGCCAGAACGTAAGTCTTCGTGGACAATCAGGCAGCGTGCGGTCTTTTCAACAGAAGCCAGCACAACGTCCCTGTCCCACGGAACCAGCGTGCGAAGATCAATCACATCGACGCTTCTGCCAGATGCGTCCGCGGCGTCCTCGCAACGTTTGACCATCGCACCCCAAGTGACAATCGTAATGTCAGCACCCTCGCGCGTCAGCTTTGCCTTGCCAAAAGGCAGCACATAATCGTCACCCGGATAGGCGCGCCGCGCCCAGGGGTCGTCAAGCATAGCGCGATGTTCAAAGAACATTACCGGATCATCACCGCGCAACGCCGCGCGCAATAGCCCGGTTGCATCTTCAGCATTGGACGGTACCGCAACCTTCCAGCCGGGTGAGTGGACAAACTGGACCTCATTGGTCTGGCTGTGCCACGGGTCCCCGCATTTGAAAAACCCAACCGGCATCCGCACCACCATGGGTGCGGCAAACCGATTATGGGTACGCCAGCGCATCGTCCCGCAATCGCTCAGTTGCTCCATCGCCGGTTCAGCGTATTTTCGAAACTGAATTTCAGGCACAGGCAATAGCCCGTTCACCGCCATGCCAACCGCGCGGCCGATGATGCCTTCTTCTGAAAGGCTGGTATCGAATACGCGCGCGCGGCCGTGTTTTTCTTGCAAGCCCAAAGTCACCGCATGAACGCCGCCCTTCGGCCCGACATCCTCGCCAAACAGCACCATCTTCGGATTGATCGAAAGCTCATGGTCCAGTGTGCGCCGCAGCGCCGTCACCATATTGATACGCGGGCCTTCTGGTTTTGGTAAAAGCTCGCCCGCCGGCAAATTCACGCACCCGCGAAGACCGCCCATCAGTTGCCGCTGGTCTTCAGAAAAGACAAAGCGCGTGACAGTTGCAGGATCGGCCACATCAATCGCCTCGGCCGCCTCACGCGCTTTCTCGATCTCATCCCCCGCCCGCTGGGCAAGCGCATCCCATTGTCGTTCACTCATATGAGACGGAACCAGATAGGATTTCAGCTTTGGCAAGGGGTCGCGCGCCCATTCCGATTTCACAAAATCATCGGTTTTATAGGTTTGCGTATCCTGAAAACTATGCCCCTGTAGGCGCGGAACGATAAGCCGCAATAGACATGGCCCCTGCCCGCCGCGAACATGCTCGACTGCTTGCTTGATGAGGCTCCCGGCGTCGGCCGGGTCAGTTCCATCGCCGGAAAGGATGGCCAGGTTTTTAAAACTTGCAAGATTGGCGGCGATATCGGCGCCTGGCGTTTGCATGGTTGAAGGAACCGAAATTCCGTAGCCATTGTCTTCGACATAAAACAGCATTGGAAGTTTTTGCGTCGTTGCGATGGTGAGCGCTGACCAAAACCCGTTGGTTGCTACCGATGCCTCACCGCCAAGAACGACGCCAATCGCGCCATTATAGCCTTCATCGCCCAAGGTTTCGCTGCGAAACTTTACCGCCTGCGCCCAACCGGCGGTCGGCGTGTATTGCGCGCCGACACCGCCGCACATTGGCAAAGCGCTAGCGCCATTTGGATTGGGGTAGTTAAACACAACGCCGATATCGCGCCCGTCGGAATACCCGCCCGCCCGCGCCATGGACGAGCCAAGCGCTTCGACAAGATCAACGCCGAGCGAAAGCAGGATCGGCCGCGAGCGGTAGTAACCGCAAATCGCATCATGCTTATGGGTCAGCTGGGCTCCCAAAAGCACCTGCGCCATATCGTGACCGCGCGCGGAGAACTGATATAAAACTTTTCGTTCCGGAACCAGCCGGGTCTCTTCCAAGGCGTCAAGTCCGCGCGACAGGTGAACCAGATAGGCAATCCGCTCCCAGTCGATCAACGGATCGATTTGGCTTGCTGCCGTTTCCGCAGGGCCGATAACGGATCGTCCAATTTCCGCGTGATTGCTCGTCACACCATTTCACCTGTTTGCGCAGTAATAGCGTCTGATATGCCGTTTTCCCAAGTTTGGTTTGGAAAATTATATCTGATTTTGTTGATTATATTCCCTTTTTTCTCCATATAATCACAAAATATGCTATAAATTATCCACTTTATAGGTAGCAATGAAATATACTAACCAGCATGAAACTAACAAAATCACATATCGATATATTACGCGTGATCCAGCGCGACGCCACGGCGACGCTGGAACAGGTCGCCGCCGCCGCCGGGGTCTCACACACAACGCTTTGGCGCCGGCTAAAAGAGCTGGAAGCCAACGACGTCATTCGCGGTCGCGTCACAATTCTTAACCCGGAAGAAACCGGTCACACGGTCTGCGCTTTCCTCTATGTGAATATCGTCTCGCATGAACAAAAACATCGCGACGCATTTGAAAAATTCGTCGACGACACGCCGGCAATCATGCAATGCTTTTCGATCACCGGGCCAAATGATTATATCCTCACAATAAGAGTGCGCGACATTAAAGCCTATGAGCTTTTATTGATGGATAAAATATTGTCTCATCCGAGCGTCGCCTCTGCTTCATCAAACATTGCGCTGCGCGAGCATAAGTCAACGACCGAATTACAACTCTGATCCGGACTTTCATTTCGTATACAGATGAAATCAAGCTGAAGGACTTTTCCATGTTTGCTAAAACCGATCTACTTCCACCCGATGCAATTTTAGGCTTGACCAAGTTAGCGGCAGCCGACCAACGCGAGGAAAAGATTGACCTTGGCGTTGGTGTATACCGAACGGTGGACGGCGCAACGCCGATCATGCGGGCTGTAGATCTAGCCGAGAAAGCTATGATCCAGAAGGAGACGACCAAAGCCTATACGCCCGCAGACGGTGCGCCGGGGTTTTGCGAGGCGATTTTAAAGCTGGTTTTCGGCTCCGACAGCGAACAGGTTGCTTCAGGGCGGACTATCGCGGTTCAATCCCCCGGCGGGTGCGGCGCATTAAGACTGGCGGGTGAATTGCTCGCTCGGAACGACGCCGCCGGAATATCCGCCGGCGCCCCGACTTGGGCCAATCACAAACCGCTACTAACTGCCGCCGGGCTAAACGTCCACATGACCCCTTATTATGATGCGAAGTCGTCGACCATCGACTTTGATGCGTTCATTACCAGCATAAAAAAGTTGGGGCCTGGGGATGTTTTATTGCTGCATGGCGCCTGCCATAACCCGACCGGCGCGGATCTCTCCCACGAACAGATCGACGCCGTCACCGATATCGCCGCAGAGCGCGGCTTCCTGCCGTTAATCGATACCGCCTATCATGGTTTTGCTGCGAACCTCGAGACTGACGCCTATATTCTCCGGGAAATGACGCGGCGCCTGCCGGAAGTCTTAATTACCTATTCCTGCTCGAAAAACTTCGGCCTTTATCGCGAACGCACTGGCGCGATCATTTTTGCAGGGCGCAATTCAGACCAAGCCGCCGCAGTGAAGTCGCATATCATCAACATCGCGCGCGCGTCCTACTCGATGCCGCCGGCCCATGGCGGTGCGATTGTCTCGGAGATATTGCACTCGCGTGAAATGGCGCAAATCTGGCGTGATGAATTGGCGGCCATGAACCAGGCCGTCCGCAATAACCGAAAATTGCTGGTAGACACAGCTCGCGAAGCCGGGCTTGGAAACCAGCTTTCCTATATCACTGAGCAAAACGGCATGTTTTCATTGCTGCCGCTGACACTCGAGGATGTGACGTTGCTGCGTGAAGAATTTGCGATTTATATTGTCGGCGCCGGGCGAATAAATCTATGCGGCGTCAATGCCGGCAATGTCGGCCATCTGGTTCAGTCGCTATCAGACGTGCTCAATCGTTGAGGGGTCATCGCCCCTTCCATTCCGGTTTTCTCTTTTCTTGAAAAGCAGCAACGCCTTCTTTCTTGTCTTCGGTTGAAAACAGGAGTGAAAATGCCTGACGCTCAAAATCAAGATGGGCGCTATGCGGATGATCGAATGCGGTTTTAACAACGGCTTTGCCTTGCTGCATGGCGAGCGGCGCGCGCGCGGCAATCTCTTGGGCAAGCTCAATCGCTCGACCTGTCGCCACTCCGGAATCGCAAATTTCCGCCACCAGTCCAAATTGTAAGGCCTCCTCAGCGATAATCGGCTTGCCGGTGAGCACCATCGCCATCGCGCGGGAACGACCAATAAGTTTTGCCAGCGTAGCCCCGCCGCCCGCCCCGGGAATGATGCCAAGATTAGTTTCCGGTTGACCAAATTTCGCCTCACGCGAAGCAACCGCTATATCGCAGCACAGTAAAAGCTCATTGCCGGCGCCAAGGCACCAGCCCTCAACCGCAGCAATGATTGGCTTACGGATCGCCCGTATGCGCCGCCACAAAGCCGGTCGCAAATCAGCCAACCCATCCGGCGCCTGTTTGGGCGCCATCTCAACAATATCAGCGCCGGCGGCGAAGATTTTATCTCCGCCGGTGATCACTAGGCACCGAACAGCTTCGCTCCCATCACCCTCTTCCAGAGCCTCTGCAATAGCCAAAAGCAATGCCGTCGTAATCGCATTGCGCTTATCCGGCCGGTTGAGTCGTAACAGCCGAACGCCGCTAGCCGGCGTCTCAACAATCAAAACCGGTTCATCAGATGATGTCATTTACAATCCTCACACCCTGCACGTAAAATTTCGCATGGGTTATATATGCTGTCGCCGGTCACATCGGCGATTGCTTTCAACGCGGCGTCGATGCGTGCAAAGCCTTGCGCTTTCGCCCACGCCATTGGCCCGAACGGATAGTTGACGCCATTGATCATTGCACGGTCTATTGCGTCCGCATCCGCAACCTGATCATGGACTGCGTCGGCGGCGCAATTGGCAAGCTGGCAAAGCGTTCGAAAAACCACCAACCCCGGGCGATCGTGGAGTTCAATAGCGCCCTTCCCGCACAAAGCCGCCAGCCGCAAAGCGGTCTGGCGCGCCTCATCGTTAGATGCTGAAAAAGCCAACGCCGTCGCCGCTTCCGGATCGCGCATCCAGTCAAGGCAGAGGGCCGACTTTTGAAATTCCTCAGCCAGGGCGCCAGCGGTACGCCCATTACAAAATCCGACAATCACATCATCAATCTCAGCAAATCCCGGCGCGATATGCTGTTTTGTCTCACACTGGATGCCGGTCGCATTTAAAAGAGCCTGCATGGCTGCTGTATCAGGCCCGACTGCAATATCTTCAGGCGCACTATGCGTGTCATATTCAATAAAGTTTGGCGTGTGCTTTTCCACATCATTGCCGTATTCATAAACGCCCCGTCCGGATTTGCGGCCAAGCCGCCCGGCCGCGACCAGGCGCGCCTGCCCCGGCGACGGAGTGAACCGGGTGTGGCCATTATAGGCGTCGAATATCGACTGTGCTGCTGCGCAATTAATATCGTGCCCGATGAGGTCGCCAAGCTCCAATGGGCCCATCCGAAACCCAGCAAGATCCCTATACAGAAAATCAAGCGTCGCCGCATCGCTCGTGTTCTCCTCTAATGCACGCCAGCCTTCACTATAAAATGGGCGCGCGATCCGATTGACGATGAAGCCCGGCACATCGCGCGCATTGACTGCAACCTTGCCCCAGCACTCCATCAGCGTGTGCGATGCCGCCGCAACCGCCGGATTGGTATCGGCGCCGGACACGACCTCAACCAGTTTCATGATTGGTGCGGGATTAAAAAAATGAAGCCCAATAAACTGAGCCGGGCGCGCCAGCCCTTCGGCAAGGCGGCTCACCGACAAGGAGGACGTATTGGTCGCCAACACTGCGCTCTTGTCCAGCACGGCTTCGAGTCCGGAATAGAGGGCGTGCTTCACCGCGGCATCTTCGACAATCGCTTCGATCACCAGACCGACGCCGGCCAGCGTACTGATATCTAGCGTCCAACGAACGCGAGAGACGAGCGCACCGGCTTCGGCAGCGTCTATTTTGCCGCGTTTCAACAGTGCGCCCGCGCCTTTTTCTATACTCGCGCGGCCGCGCGCCAGTGCTTGGTCATCGCGGTCAAGCACAACAACGTCGTGGCCCGCCTGCGCCGCCACTTGCGCGATGCCCGCGCCCATCGCGCCTGCGCCGCACACGCCGATCCTGGTTTTGGAATTAAACATGTACTGTCATTTTTGTTGTTTCAGCCGATGACATTGGCGAGCGCCATATCTATCGCGTTTTCCCATTGTTTCAACAATGCGTCATTTGGCGTATGGCGCAAGCCCAGTTTGCGCAGCATATCAAACCGCGGCGATGCGGCGGCGCCAAAGCTCGCCGCTACACGCGGGCGCCAATAATCGATTGATTTGACAATCGCCGCACCCTCCCCAGCCGCCAACAAATCGTTCAAACCTTCCTCGCCAAGCTCAGTATGGCGCATCTCTCTCACCAGGATTTCCGCAAAAACCTCCGCCAATGGCTGGTAAGAGCATTGTAAAAGTTCTTTAAGCTGAATAATAGTTGCGTAACCCATCAACACATTCATGGTCACCGCATCTATCCAGTCAACGATTGGGTGGTGAAAGACATTAAGCCGCATATCGCCGCCAAGGCGACCAATGCCGAGATCGTCATCACGGCCAACGCGGCTGTTCCAAGAGTGAATGTTTTGATAGCGATCAATGTTAGCGCCGAATTCAGCCATAATCTTGAGCACACGCTCAGCGTGGTCAAATTTTTCAAGCACAATACGTGAGGCGGCGATGCGCTCGGTGATGCCGGGGCCGTCATTAATGATATCGGCAAAACCGGCTGCGCCAGCCAATTCTGAATCTACGAAACTCGCCATAATCCGCAACAGCTCAGCACGATAGCGTGGCGACGTGTTTTCCGGCGCGGTTAGCTTGCCGCCTTTTTCAAGATAGTCCTGAATGGAATGTTCATCCGTCAACTATTGTCTCCGCTTATTGATCATAGTCAACAACAAGCTTGTCGCTTAAAGGATAGCATTGGCAAGTTAGCACATAACCGCGCTCAACCTCGTAATCTTCAAGCGCGTAATTGGCTTGCATCTCTGTCTCGCCTTCAATAACTTTCGCGCGGCAAGTCGAGCAAACGCCGGCGCGGCAAGCAAACGGCGCATCAAGCTCGGCGCCAAGCGCCGCCTCAAGCACGGATTGATCGTGTTTTGCGATATCGACCTCGCGGCGGACACCGTCTAATATAATGGTTGCCTTGCAGACGGACGCAGCATCCTCGCCGGGGCTCGGTGCAGCTCGCACTTTCGCCTTGCCAGGCTGCGCGGATGCAAAAAGTTCAAATTTTATTTTAGCCGCATCCATGCCGTCTGCCTTCAGCGCATCGGCAACCGTCAGCATCATCGGTTCGGGCCCACAGATAAACGCAAAATCTGCCGCCTCAACATTGACCCAACGGCCAAATAGCGCATCGCATTTTTCTCTCGTTAAAAGACCACTGAAGATATCTATGTCAGTTTCGCTTTCGAGAATGTGAATCACATTGAAACGACCCATATGAAGATTTTTAAGGTCTTCCAGCTCTTCTTTAAACATAATCGACGTTGCCGATCGGTTTCCGTAGACTAATGTGAAGGTCGACTTCAGCTCAACATTGAGGACAGTTTTGATGATGCTAATCAGCGGCGTGATGCCACTGCCGCCGGCAAAGCCCAGATAGTGCCGTGTAGCATCCGGCATCAGTGGCGCATGGAAGTTGCCCATTGGCTTCATCGCATCAAGCGTATCACCAACCTCGAGTTCGTCATTAGCGAAAGAAGAGAACCAGCCGCCATCGACCTTCTTAATGCCAACCCGCAAGGTCCCGTCGGCAACACCAGAACATACCGAGTAGGATCGGCGCATTTCTTCGCCATCAAATTTGTGACGGAACGTTAAGTATTGGCCCTGAATGAAGTCGAACGCATCTTGTGCATCCGCTGGCGGCTCCAACGTGATGACCACGCTGTCACGTGTTTCGCGGTGAACTTCACTCACGCGAAGAGGATAGAATTGCGCCATATTTAAGTATTCCGTATTTTCTAAAAACTTTTAAAGTAGTCAAACGGTTCCAGACAATCCTTGCACCGATAATGCGCCTTGCAAGGGGTTGAGCCAAACTGGCTGATACACTCAGTATTGGTTGAATTGCAAAGCGGGCAGTTGATTGGCGTCCGCACCCGCAGAGCGCCAGCACAAGGTGTGTCTTCTACCGGAGGCGCGATGCCATAGGCTTTGAGTTTTTCGCGGGCGCCATCTGTGATCCAGTCCGTCGTCCAGGCGGGTGACAATTGCGTGTTTATGCGCACGTCATCGACGCCATGACGACGGATCGCCTGTTCAATATCAATCGCAATCACCGCCGTCGCCGGGCATCCGGAATAGGTTGGCGTTACAGTTATGACAATGCTATCGCCGTCGCGGACAACGTCGCGGACAATCCCCAGCTCAACCACCGAAACGACCGGGATTTCCGGATCCGGCACACCTTCAAGCCAACTCCAGATCTCTTTTATCGAAGGATTTATTGCCAGCGTCGCCATGCGATCACCATTGCGCTCCTGGGTGACTACGTTGAAGGATTTGCATATCCGCCAACAAAGGCCCAAGCGCTTCAGTGTGAAGTCCAGCCTTGCCGCCTTTATGCATAAACGTAGCATCAGGGATTGTTAGCGTCGCTTCATCGAACGTCTTGCTTGTATAGTCTTTATATTGCTCTTCAATATCGCTGAGCCCCGCCACAACTATCGCCTCATCGGTCGCGTCAGCCGCATAAAGCTCGCCGGTATAGCTCCACAGCCCGTCAAGGGCAGCTTGCATACGATGATGGCTCTCATCACTGCCATCGCCGAGGCGGACAATCAGGTCGGTTGAGCGATCAAGGTGATAGGCCGCTTCCTTGACCGACTTTTCTGCAATCTCGGCAATACGCACATCAGTCGCGCCCGCCAGTGTTTTCAACATTGGGTGGTGCCACGCGTCAAACAGGAACTGACGCATCAGGGTCTGGCCGAAATCACCGTTTGGCTGTTCAACAAGAAGACAATTGCGAAACGCGCGCGCATCGCGCAGAAAGGCGAGATCGTCAGCGCTGCGCCCTTTGCCTTCAACCTCTCCGGCAAGCCCTAGCCACATCCGCGTCTGGCCGATCAGGTCGAGCGCGACATTGGCAAGCGCAATATCTTCTTCAAGTATTGGCGCATGCCCGCACCATGCCGAAACACTCTGCCCAAGAACGAGGCAGTTGTCGCCCATGCGCAACGCAAACTCAAATATTGGATCAGCGGTCATCACATGCGGCCAACGTCATCTGGAATGTCAAAAAACGTCGGATGACGATAGACTTTCGAGTTTGACGGCTCAAACAAAGGCCCCTTTGCGCTCGGCGCCGAGGCGGTGATATCGCCAGCTTTTGCGACCCAGATGGAAACACCCTCATTACGCCGCGTGTAAACATCGCGCGCATGGTTGATCGCAAGCTCTGCGTCCGGCGCATGCAAACTCCCGACATGACGATGCGCCATTCCGTGTTGTCCACGGATAAACACTTCCCAAAGCGGCCATTCGTTGCTCATATCATCCTCATGCACAGCGTTTCGACATCCAGAGCTTTAAATTGGTCATACGCTCCCACCCAAAGGCCTCCTCCGACGGCCCGTCTTTACGCAAGCGGTCAAGCCGCGCAAGAGCTTCGTCAAGCGTCGGAATATGGCTGGGTGAAACGCGCCACATGACAAAATGCATTTGTTTCATTGTCGGGAACCACTCGCCGCGACGATCATAAATGCGTTTATGGGCGGTGTTGAAAACAAAATGCTCTAGGTCCTCAACCGTTTTCCAAACACTCAAGTTTGCTACCAACAGCGGATCGTTCATTACCGGCAGATCGGTGGCGTTGCCAGTTTCGTCCTTTAGCCTCCAGACGAAACCTGGACTGCGCTCAGCAATAGCATTGATGCGATCGAGATTATCCATAAAACCCGACATGCGTGGGTCATCGAGACCATATTGCGCGCGAGCGATATTCAATTCTGCGATATATTTCACATCGTCTCCCCTATTCCGCCGCAACATTGCGGGCCTGTTTTTTGTGGGCGTGAGCCATCAGCCCGTCGCGGAACCACGCGCCGTCGCTCCAGGCTTTCCGGCGCGCCGCCATGCGGTCAGCGTTGCAGGGACCATTACCTGAGACGACTTCGAAAAATTCTTCCCAATCGATTTCACCAAAATCGTAGCCGCCCTTCTCATTGTTCCATTTGAGATCGGGATCGGGAACCGAAAGGCCGAGATAATTCGCCTGCGGAACGGTCTGGTCAACGAATTTCTGGCGCAGCTCATCGTTGGTGTCTTGCTTGATCTTCCACGCCATCGACTGAGCGGAATGCACAGACTCAGCATCGGACGGACCAAACATCATCAACGACGGCTGCCACCAACGGTCCAACGCATCTTGCGCTATTTCCTTCTGCGCAGGCGTTCCGGCGCAGAGTTTCATCATTATGTCGTAGCCCTGGCGCTGGTGGAAGCTTTCTTCCTTGCAAACGCGGATCATTGCACGGGAATAAGGCCCAAACGAACATCGCTGCAACGGTACCTGGTTCATGATCGCCGCGCCATCGACAAGCCAGCCAATGGCGCCGATATCAGCCCAGGTCAGCGTCGGATAATTGAAGATCGAAGAATATTTCGCTTTGCCCGACAGCAATTGCTCCGTCATCTGATCGCGCGATACGCCAAGCGTTTCCGCCGCGCAATAAAGATAAAGCCCATGACCGGCCTCGTCCTGCACCTTGGCGATCAAAATCGCCTTGCGCTCCAGCGTCGGCGCCCTGGTAATCCAGGCGCCTTCTGGCAGTTGTCCGACAATTTCCGAATGCGCATGTTGTGAGATCTGGCGGATCAGCGTTTTGCGATAGCCGTCTGGCATCCAGTCTTTGGGCTCGATCTTAATGTCGGCATTGACCTTTTCCTGAAAGGCGCGCTCAAGCGGCTCCATCTCGTCGAGGGATTTGACGCCTTTCCCAGTAGATTTTACTTCCTGTGCGTACAAAAAAGCCTCCCAAAACAGGTGTATGCGAGCGCAATTGAACGCTCAAACTTACATTGCGAAGTGGCGCCAACACTGGCTATATAGAATTAACCGACCGAGCGGTCAATGAATTATAGGCGTTAGACGCGCTCGATTATGCAAGCGATCCCTTGCCCGACACCGATGCACATGGCGCAAAGCGCATAGCGCCCGCCGCTACGTTGCAACTCCTCAGCAGCCGTCAACACCAGCCGGGCGCCGGACATGCCGAGCGGATGGCCAAGTGCTATTGCGCCGCCATTTGGGTTCACATGCGCCGCATCATCAGCGAGGCCAAGTGCGCGCATCGTCGCCAGTGCTTGCGCGGCGAACGCCTCATTGAGCTCTATTACATCCATGTCGTCAATTGACAGGCTTGCTTTTGCGAGCACTGCCTTTGCCGCCAGCGCCGGACCAAACCCCATGATCCGCGGCGCCAAACCGACTACCGCGCCGGCGACAAAACGCGCCCGTGGCGCAAGGCCATATTTCTTTGCCGCCCCCTCAGACGCGACAATCATCGCCGCCGCGCCATCATTCACGCCGGATGCATTGCCGGCAGTGATAACGCCGTCTTTCTTTACAAACGGCCTGAGTTTTGCGAGCGCTTCAAGGCTGGTCACGCGCGGATGCTCGTCTCGGTCGATAATTTTCGGATCGCCTTTTCGTTGTGGGATCGCTACCGTCGTAATTTCCGCCGCCAGCCTGCCCGAGCCTTGTGCAATGGCCGCACGTTCCTGACTGCGTAGGGCAAACGAATCCTGGTCATCACGGTTTACCTTATAATCCTCGGCAACATTTTCCGCTGTCTCCGGCATTGAATCAATTCCGTACTGATCTTTTAGGGCCGGATTAACAAAGCGCCAGCCAAGCGTAGTGTCGAAAATCTCCGCCTTACGGGAGAACGCCGCATCCGCCTTGCCCATCACAAACGGTGCGCGCGACATTGATTCAGCGCCGCCAGCAATGACGAGATTGGCCTCACCTGCCTTGATTGAGCGCGCCGCAATGGTGACCGCATCCATGCCCGACCCGCACAAACGGTTGACAGTAGTTCCGGGTACGCACTCACCAAGCCCCGCCAGCAAGGCTGCCATCCGTGCGACATTGCGATTGTCCTCTCCGGCCTGATTGGCGCAGCCCATGATGAGATCGTCTATCGCCGCCCAGTCGACATTCTCGTTGCGATTCTTGAGCGCGCGCAGCGGGACAGCTGCAAGGTCGTCAGCGCGCACCGCCGCAAGGGCGCCGCCATAACGCCCGATCGGAGTTCTGATTGCATCGCAAATATAGGCGTCCGTCATTTATCTCTTCCTTAGTTCCGAGCCCTGCCATTAGGCGCAGGCCAATAATTGACCGACCAGTCATTCGATTATATGAACGCTGCAAGTGATGCAACGCAATTTAATACCGGCTAGGGAGGCCCCATTCGGGCGATAAAGCACATGGCCTATGAGACCATCCTGTTTTCCATAGAAAACGCCGCCGCGCGACTAATCTTAAACCGCCCGGACCGGCTAAACAGTTTCACTGTCCAAATGCATGATGAAGTGCGCCATGCACTTGATCGCGTCGAGGCCGATAAATCCATTAGGGTTTTGCTCATCACCGGCGCTGGACGCGGGTTTTGCGCCGGTCAGGATCTTTCCGACCGCGCTGTCACGCCTGGTAGCGATGGTGTCGATCTCGGCGCATCACTGGATGAGCGCTACAACCCATTAATTCGTCGTCTGACCAGTTTTGACATGCCGGTCATTTGCGCCGTTAATGGCGTTGCCGCGGGTGCGGGCGCCAATATCGCCTTCGCCGCCGACATCGTTCTAGCGGCCAAAAGCGCCAAGTTCATCCAGTCCTTCGCCAATATTGGCCTTGTTCCCGATAGCGGCGGCACATGGGTTTTGCCGCGCCTTGCTGGGCATGCGCGCGCGCTCGGCCTCGCCCTCACGGGCGATCCGTTGCCTGCGGAAAAAGCTGAAGAATGGGGCCTGATCTGGAAAGCGGTTGATGACGAGATACTCTCCGAGGAAGCCGACGCATTGTTAGCTAAATTCGCCGCCGCACCAACCCGTGGCCTCGCGGAAATCAAACAGGCGATCCGTTCAACGTGGTCACGCTCGCTCGATCAACAACTCGACCTTGAACGCGACCTGCAACGCGAGCTCGGAAAAACGCACGACTACCGCGAGGGCGTCGATGCGTTCATGAACAAACGCAAACCCGCCTTCAAAGGCCAATAAATTAAAAACCATATTGGAGAGATAGATGTCAGCGCCAATCTTAAAGAATTTTGTCGCAGGAAAATGGGTCGAAGGCGCCGGTGGACTGGTCGATATCGCTTCAGCCGTAACCGGCGAAACAATTGCGCAAACCAGCTCATCCGGCCTCAACTTCAAAGCGATGCTGGATCACGCGCGCGCTGTCGGCGGCCCAGCTTTGCGCGAGCTTACCTTCCATGATCGCGCCTATATTTTAAAAGACCTCGGCAAAGCGATCATGGAGCACAAGGAAGAACTATATGCGTTAAATTTCCAGACAGGCGCGACGCGGAAGGATGGCTGGATTGATATCGAAGGCGGCGCCGGGACATTATTTGCTATGTCGTCTACGGGCCGGAGGCATTTGCCCGACGACAAGATTTTGATGGATGGGTCGGCGGAGCAAATATCGCGCGAAGGCACGTTTATGGGCCAACATATTTATACACCGCGCCATGGCGCCGCGGTTCACATTAATGCGTTTAACTTTCCAGTCTGGGGCATGCTCGAAAAACTGGCGCCGACATTGCTCGCCGGCGTTCCGGCCATCGTTAAACCGGCAACCAACACTGCCTACCTTGCCGAGGCGGCGCTACGCATCATGGTCGAAACCGGACGGCTTCCCGATGGCGCCGTTCAGCTTATCGTGGGATCGGTTGGCGATCTTTTCGATCACCTAACCGGGCAAGATCTCGTTTCCTTCACCGGCTCGGCGCAGACGGCCAGTAAGTTGAAAAACCATCCGCGCATCACCAGCCAGAGTGTGCGTTTCGTCGCAGAACAGGATTCTTTGAACGCATCAGTGCTGGGTCCGGACGCAATGCCCGACACGCCGGAATTTGACCTTTTTATCAAGGAAGTCGTCCGTGAAATGACGGTTAAGGCCGGCCAGAAATGCACCGCGATCCGCCGCGCGATCGTGCCGAAGGACCTTCTTGACGCCGCTGAAGAAGCCTTGAAAACCCGCCTTGCAAAGATCACCGTCGGCGATCCAGCAAATGACGACGTGCGGATGGGCGCACTGGTCAGCTGCGCGCAACGCGACGATGTCCGAGAGAAAATTGCGCTTTTGGCGAGTGAGGCTGAGATAGTCTTCGGCGATCCGGTCAAGGTCGAAGTGATCGACGGCGACATCAACAGCGGCGCATTTATATCGCCAGTGCTGCTGCGCTGCGACACCCCTCAAAGCGCCGTTAAAGTGCATGAGGTTGAAGCCTTTGGACCGGTCTCAACATTAATGCCCTATAGCGACCTTGATGACGCGATTGACCTATGCAATCGCGGTGAAGGCTCGCTGGTGATGTCGCTCTTTACCCATGATGGACAAATCGCGCGCGACTTCGCGCTCGGCGCCGGCGCCTATCATGGCCGTATTGCGATCATCAACCGCGAAAGCGCCAAAGAATCCACCGGGCACGGATCGCCTCTACCGGTTCTGGTTCACGGCGGCCCCGGCCGCGCCGGCGGCGGTGAAGAACTCGGCGGCGTGCGCGGCGTCAAACATTATATGCAACGCACCGCGATACAAGGCTCACCCACCATCATCACCGGCGTCACCAATAGCTGGATGAAGGGAGCGGACATTGACACCAGCGCGCCGCACCCGTTCCGGCTGAAGTTTGGCGATCTCAAAATCGGTAAAACCATTGTGACCAAGGCCCGAACCATCACACTTTCAGACATCGAGCATTTTGCAGAATTTACCGGCGACAATTTCTACGCCCATATGGACGACGAGGCCGCAAAGGAAAATCCTTTCTTTCCGGGACGCGTTGCCCACGGCTATCTCATCTTGTCCTTTGCCGCCGGACTTTTTGTCGATCCCGCGCCGGGACCGGTCCTCGCCAATTACGGGCTCGATGATCTACGCTTCCTGACGCCTATTCCGGCAGGCGACACGATTAAAGTGCGCCTCACCGCTAAATCCAAAAAGAAACGTAATGACGAATATGGCGAGGTCCGCTGGGATGTCCTGGTCACTAACCAGGATGGCGAAGCAGTGGCGAGTTATGATCTCCTGACCATGAATGCAATTTAGCGATCGTTAAAACCTAGCGAGCAAGGCACATGGCCAGACAACAAGCTGCCGATTACGACCAAAAACGCGAACTCATTACAAAAGAAGCCGCAAAGCTCTTCGCCAGCGATGGATTTGACGGCGCCTCGATTCTGGATCTGGCGACCGCCTGCAACACCTCAAAATCGCTCATCTATCACTATTATTCGTCCAAGGAAGAGATTTTGTTCGACGTTATGAATACGCATATGGAATTGCTATTGGGGGTCGTTCGAGACCTTGAGGCCAAGGACGACGCGCCAGCGGAGCTGTTCAGAAAATTATCGCGCGGCTTGATGCGGCGATATACCGGCGCTGCGAATAGCCAAAAGGTTCTGCTGTACGAATTGGGCAATATATCGAAGCCTGAACAAAATGAAATCATCGGCAAGCAACGCCAGATCATCGACTTTGCAGAGGAGCTTTTAAGGCGCACCGCGCCGGCAACGAAACTGGACCATGGCCGACTAAGAGCCCATGTCATGCTATTCTTCGGCATGCTCAACTGGACCCATAACTGGTTCAAACAATCCGGCGCCGTCAGCCGAGATGATATCGCCGATATGGCGGCTGAGAATACTCTGGCGACGCTGGTTTAGGAAATTTCAAAATTTAAAGATTCGGCTCAACAGCGCTTTAGTGACTGGCAGGGGCGGAGGGGCTCGAACCCCCGACCCTCGGTTTTGGAGACCGATGCTCTACCAACTGAGCTACACCCCTAGGGTCGTCTCATTGCATTAGGGCGGCGGGGCGCGGCTTGCAACAGGGAAATGACGCCAGCACTGATTTTATGGGAATTTCATTGTCCATTTCAGGATCGTCTCCGCTGCAAGCGCTGCTGCTGGCGGACCACCAACGCCAAATTTTTGGAGCTGCTCGGGAAACGCTTCCAGCTGCATGCGCCGCTCCAGCGAGTCTGCCAATAGCGGGACAAGCGCCCCCGCCATCGCATCGGGCTTGCAGTCTTCCTGCAAAAATTCCGGAATAATCTCAGCGTCAGCGGCGATGTTAATCATCGAGGCATGACGGATGGTCGCCACGCGGCGAACCCACAACGCCGACGCCCAATTGACGCGATAACCGACTACCATCGGCGTTGCGCAAATCGCCAGTTCGGTCGTCGCCGTGCCCGAGGCAACCAGGCCTGCCGTCGCAGCGCTATAGGCTTGATAACGCGCATCAGCGCCAACAAGCACTACACCGCCGGGCCAGTCTGCTGCCGCCATGCGGACTTCCGCTTCCACTGAGGGCGCCGCCACAAGCACCGTCTGTAATTCAGGGATAGTGTCCCGCAAAATTTCCACCGTACGGCGATACGGCGCCATCAACCGTCGCACCTCACCATGCCGGCTGCCCGGCAGCACCGCAAGCAAAGGGCCGTCTCCAAACCCGTGGCGCTTGCGGAAGGCGTCGTCATCGCTACGCCCCTGCGTTGCCGCCTGAAACGTGGAATGGCCGACGAATTTAGTTCGCACACCTTCCTTTTTAAACCAGGCCGGTTCAAAATCAAACAGTGTCAAAACGCCGTCAAAAAGTGCGGCAACTGTCTTTGTTCGGTGCGCACGCGAAGCCCACACTTGCGGTGCAACATATTTTATAAGTTTAACCCCCGGCGCGCGCTGTTTGATCTTTTTCGCCGCAATGCGGGCGAACGACCAACCATCAATCAATATAACCGCATCTACCTGTTTTTCTTCCGCCATTTTTGCCAGAATGTTGGCGCCCCTCAGCGCCGCCGGCAATGCCCTGATTGCATCAACCGGTCCAATGACTGAAAATCGGTCGATCGGAAAGAGGCTCTCTAACCCGGCCGCTGCCATTAAAGCGCCGCCGCAACCAAAAAACTCTACGTCTGGCGTTTTATTGTAAAGCGCGCGCATCAAGGCCGCGCCAAGCGCATCGCCGGACGGCTCGACAGCGCAAAGCATCAATTTCAGCGGCGCGCCAGAGCCGCTCGTGGGCTCGTTCACGACTCCCTCATATCAATATCCAAAAAACCGTATACGAACAATCCTGCTTCATCCGCGCAACGGATAACTTCGTCGCGGTCGATTATCAGCGCAAAGCCCGCCTCCACAGCAACGCCGCGAAGACCTGCTTTTTCCGCCTTGCGAATAGTTTCCGGACCGATGACAGGTAGATCAACACGCAATTCCTGGCCCGGTTTTGGGCGCTTGAGCAAAATCCCGGCCCGAGAACCGCCCCTGACATCATCGGCTAATTCAGCACAACGCCGAAGCATGCCGTCGGTGCCTTCCGCCGCCTCAATCGCGATGACAAGACCATTGGCCACGATTGCAGCCTGGCCGACATCAAACGGCCCAAGTGCGTTTATTACCGCGGCCGCTTTGCGCATATCGCGAAAATCATTGTCATCGGGACGATGTGCGCCAAGCGCTCCTGGCGACGCCTCCAGGCCCTGCACGGCCTCATCGGCGCCGATCACCAGGAACCCTTCCGCCTCCACCGTATCGACGAGGACGCCCAGCAAAGCGCCATCGCCTGTTGCGGCAGCGGCGATAATTTTTGGCATCAGCGCCGCCCCGCGCCAATCCACCTTAAGGGAGGTAAAGTTTGGCCGCTTAACCGTGCCGGCGAAAACAGCTGCGTCACAATTTTCGGCCTTTAACAACCGCAATATCTTACCAATCTCGCCAATGCCGCAGTCATCTCCCGGCAGGCTCGCAAGCGCCGGACTGGCGGCGCCGCCAATGCGGATGATGTGAAACTCTGCTGCGCGTTCAGCACAAGAAGCAGCAATCCGTTCAGGTAAAGCGCCGCCACCAGCGAGAATTCCGAGTTTTCGCCAGCGCACCATCGGAGCTAGCGCCTTGGCGTCATCAATGGCCGCGACGTATCAATATCGATAAAGCTGACGATGCGCCGGATTTCATCGTAGTCTGAGAATTCTTCGCGAACGCGGTCTACACGTTCCTTAAACGTATCATGATCGCCAAATAAAATTCGGTAGGCGGCGCGCAGAGCATGTATTGTGCTTCGCTCCATACCGCGCCGTTTCAAGCCAACAATATTCAGCCCAGCCAGGCGAGCATGATTACCGAACGCCGACGCATAAGGAATAATGTCAGTAATCACCGCCGCGCATCCGCCGACAAACGCATAATCGCCTATACGACAGAACTGATGAATAGCGGACTGCCCGCCAAGGAATGCGCCTTCCCCGACTTTAACATGACCGCCGACGGCAACATTAATCGAGCAGATCACGTCGTCGCCAATGATACAATCATGGGCGACATGAGAGCCAATCATAAAAAATCCACGATCGCCAACATGCGTTACCCCGCCGCCCGCCACAGTGCCCGTATTCATCGTCACGTTTTCACGCACGACCACATCCGCACCAATGATAAGCTTGGTCTTTTCGCCGCAATGCTTCAAATGCTGCGGCGGACCGCCCAGCACCGCAAACGGATGAACTACTGTGCGCGCACCGATCTCAGTGTCGCCATCGATGATGACACACTTCTGCAGCGTTACACCGTCGTGAAGGCGCACTGATGGACCAACATGGCACATCGGGCCGATCACAACATCAGCGCCAAGCTCGGCGCCGTCCTCAATGATTGCGGTAGGGTGAATATTCATGCCACGCATCTATACGGTCAGATCCCTTGAGCAAGCATCGCAGAATATGTAGCGTCCGCAACACGCACATCGTCAACATAGGCCGTACTTTGAAAACGCCACACTGGCTCCCGGCGATGCACGGTTCGCACATTTATTCTCAACTGGTCTCCGGGGATAACAGGTTTGCGAAAACGCGCCTTATCAACCCCCATAAACAGTACGATTTTTCCATCTGTGTCGAGATTCTCTGTGTAAGACGTAAAAGCGGCGGCGGCCTGCGCCATCGCCTCGATAATCAATACACCAGGCATAACCGGCTTTTGTGGAAAATGACCCTGAAAAATCTGATCGCTGTAACTGACATTCTTGATACCGACCGCGCTATCACCCGGCTTGATGTCAACCAGACGGTCGATTAGTAAAAAGGGAAACCGGTGAGGCAGAAGCTGCATCAGCTCATCCACCTCCAGAACGCTTTTGCCCGGTTCAAGTTGCGTCATTTACTTTTTCCCTTTTTTTCTTTTCCAAGCCTGGACAACTTAACGTTCTCGCGGAGCCATTCCTTGATCGGTCGCGCTGGCGCGCCACCCCATCGCTCACCCGCGGGCACATCGCGCATAAGGCCAGCTTTTGCAGCAAGCTGCACGCCATCGCCAATACAGAGGTGATCAGCCAAACCGACCTGGCCGCCCATGAGAACGCCATCGCCAATAACACAACTGCCAGATATACCCGTTTGCGCCGCTATTATGCAATATTCGCCAATGCAGGTGTTGTGACCGATTTGCACTAAATTGTCGATTTTTGTGCCTCCACCGATCACTGTGTCGGTGAGTGCCCCGCGATCAATTGTCGTATTCGCGCCAATTTCAACATCATCTTTGATAACAACGCGGCCAAGCTGGGGGACGCGAACAAGGCGCCCATTATCTTCGACAAAACCAAAACCGGCCTGCCCGATCCGCGCACCGGCCAATATGCGAACATTTTTGCCGACAATCGCGTGCGTTATAGTTGAACCGGCGGCGATATGTGTACCCTCGCCTATCACTACCCCAATGCCAATGTGACAATGCGGGCCAATACGCACGCCGGCGCCGATTTCAACCTCGTCACCGAGTGAGACGCTTGAATGAATATGCGATTCAGGGTGAATGCGCGCCTTGTCCGCATTGGACAGCACATCATCCTCTCGCGATTGATGCAGCTTGTCTGAGAGAACAGCAAAAGCAAGCCGCGGTGACCGTACGGTCAATACAACACCCTCGCCTTTAGATCGCGCATCAAGCGCCGGCGTGGTTAAGCAAATACCAAACCGTCTGTCGGTCAGCCTCAAAAGCGATGCCTCATCCTCGCAATAAACTACTGCGGATTGGAGATCGTGTTCATCCAGGGCCGCAACAGTCGTGACCTGTCTGTTTCTCTGCGATGATAATACCGCGCCGACGGCCTCAGCCGCATCACCGTAGCCAAGCGGCGCGTTCTGGGAAAAAAACCGCGGATCAGGCATAATCTTCTTTTATCCTGTTTGCGCCAGAATAGAAACGGCCGGCGCACGCTGCGCCGGCCGAAAACTGCGTATCAAAGACGTAATTGGTTTAGTTACTTTTTGTTGTTCGCCGCCGCCTCGGCCTGGGCCTTGGCTGCTTCCTGGAGCTGCTTTTCAATTTCAGCAAGGGAAATCTTCTGCACCTCAACCGTTTTCAGTTTTTTGTCGAGTATCGCAATAACTTCTTGCGTGATGTCTGTTTCAACGGCGGCGTACATTACCTGAGACGTATCAAGCACAATTGTGGCGCCGCGCTTTTCGATAATCTCTTTCATTATCGGCTGGCTCTCAATGAGAATTTTACTTTGCGCGTTTTGAAGGGCTTGGTTAAAGACCTGAGAAACAATTTTCTCTCTCTGAGGCAGCCCATATTGTTGACGCACTTGAAGCTCCTGCTCCGTCCGTGCACGAACTTCATCAGACATCAGTGATGCATTCTTTTGATAGCTCTCAATGTCCTTCTTAAGCTTAGCCACTTCCGCCTCAAGCTCCTTAACGACACTCTCCTGGACAGCTTTGGCTTGGTCGGGAATGGTTTGCCCCGCCTTAGACTGGCTTACTATCTGCGCACTGTTAACAACCAGAATAATTGGCGCATTTTGCGCACTTTGCGCTTGCGCGCTGTTGATTGCAGTAACGCCTGCGGCGCCAGCTAGCGTTAGCGCAATAGCGCCCGTAATCGCAAAAAACTGTTTTTTCATGTTACACCTCATACTTTCTAAAAGCTTGTCCCAGCACTAAATCGGAAGCCCTCGGTCTGGTCATAAATTTCTTGGCGGAGAACCTCAGCGAAGTCGAACCGAACGGGTCCAAAGGGCGAATCCCAACTCACCGAAACACCCGCCGTCACCCGCAACGCCAGATCATCTTGCACCGGCGCAAGAGTAGTGATGATGGCGTTGCCCATGTCATCCAAAATCGGGGCTCCATCTACGTCAAGCAACGGCACATCCACGAAGAATGATGAATCTCCATTGATGAATTTTGTCGACTCATCAACCAGCCCGACGGTGCCAAAGTCGGCAAATAGTGAAGCTCGAATGCCATATTCTTTCGGCAAAGGCAAAGGCAGTAATATCTCGGCGGTGCCGATGGCGTAAGCTTTGGCCCCAATTGACTGGCCGTCCGGGCGATTTTCCCGTGCATCGAATCGGGTCACGAAGCGCGGCCCGACACCAGCAACCTCAAATCCGCGAAACGAAGACGCACCTTCGAAAAAGCGGTCCGACAGCCGCACATCATCACCGCCATAACCGTCAATATAGCCGGCCCGGCCCTTCAATACACCGACAAATTTGCCGATCAGCGGATGGTAATAAGCGCCAGAAAACTCGGTCTGGTAGTAATTAACATCCCCGCCAAGTCCGGCAAACCGAGCCGACAGAATCGCACGCCACCCACGAGTGGGCTTGAACGGATCATTTCTTGTATCGAAAGAAACTGAAGCGCCGATCAACGACGTCACAAATTGGCCGCGAGATTGGCAGGTCGGGGAAAGCGATTGGACGATAAAGTCACACAGTACCGCGACTACAACCTGGTTTGTCTGGCCGTTCACCACTACAGGCGTTACCGAAATCGGCGTGGCCCCGGGAGCCAATATCGACAATGGATCGACGCTGCCAAGAATGTTCTGCTGACTTAGACTGTCAATGCGGACATCATCATTCGTAAACTGATAGTTCAGCCCGCCGCGGCCATATTCAGAAATTTGAAAACCAGTGTTCAATCCAAAACCAATCCGATTTCGGATAAAGCCTGACTCACGAAAATTTGTTCGCTGATTAAAGGCGGAAACGCCTGCTGCTAAGTTGCGTCCTAGAAAATAGGGCTGGGTAAACTGTATGTCGACCAGCCTCGTACGCGAGCTGGCTTGCATGCGAAAACGCAAAAGCTGGCCGCGACCCATGAGATTGCGCTCTTCAACCGATAGATCGACAATAAAGTTCTCGGTAGAAGAAACACCGACCCCAACACTAAATGATCCGGTCGCCTGTTCCTGCACGGTAATGTCGAGCTCTGTTCGGTCCGGAGCCGAACCCGGCTTTTCTTCAATCTCAACTTCCTTGAAAAAGCCCAGCGAACGAACCCGCGCCTTCGAACGATCGACAAGAACACGATTGAATGGATCGCCTTCAGCTATCCGAACCTCGCGGCGTATAACCTTATCTAGTGTACGCGTATTGCCTTTGATATTGATGCGTTCGACATAAACTCTGGGGCCTTCGTTCACTTCGAAGGTAAGGTCTATGGTGTTGGTTTCGGCATGCCGTGAGAGGCGGGGGTTTACGTCAACGAATGCGTATCCTGTCGAGCCCGTGGCGAATGTAATGGATTCAATTGCATTTTCGAGCTTTTCGGAGTCAAAGGTCGCACCAGTCTTGATCGGGATAAATCGCTCGAGAACATCTTCATCAAGTTTGGCAAGCGTGGTTTTTACACGCACTTCTCCAATAGTATATTGTGGGCCCTCATCAACGGTGAACGTAATGAAGAAATCCTTGCGGTCCGGCGTCAACTCGGCGACAGCCGAAACTACTGAAAAATCCGCATAACCGTTGCGTCCATAATGCTTACGCAAAAGCTCGCGCTCAAATTCCAGCCGATCAGGGTCATAATTGTCATTGCTAGTGAAAATCCGCCACCAGCGACTTTCCTTGGTCAATATCTCGCCGCGTAGTTCATTGTCCGTGTAAATTTTGTTGCCGACAAAGTTGACCTTTGCAACGCCGGTTTTCGGCCCTTCATCAACTTCAAATATCACGTCGATGCGGTTTTGCTCCAATGGCGTAACCTTAGGCGTGACGGACGCAGCAAAGCGACCTTTCGCGCGATACAATTCGACAATCCGCTGCGCATCAGCCTGCACTTTTGAGCGCGTATAGATGGTGCGCGCCGCGAGTTGGATTTCTTCAGTGATCTTGTCGTCTTTAACCCGGCGGTTGCCTTCAAAGATCACACGATTGACGATCGGGTTTTCTTTGACATCAATTAGCAAGACGCCATTTTCCTGCATCTCAAGCGCAACGTCCGAAAAAAGGCCGGTGTTAAAAAGCGTTTTGAGCGACAGGTCCAAGAGCTCCGCGTCTGCTGGCATACCGGACTGCAAAGGTAGGTAGGACGTAACCGTCCCGGCCTCGATGCGTTGATTACCGCGCACAGCGACGCCCTGAATGATTGACGCCGGCAGTGGCGCCACAGAAGACGCCGGCGCGACCGGCGCTTGCGCCTGAGCGCTAATGCTGCCGGCGAGCCCCGCAACCAAAACCGTAAAAGCAAATATAGCGCGACCCGCGCCGCCCCCCGACCCATTCAAACTCATGCCGACGCCCTAGCTGATAGACGAAATCAGATTATTGATGTCGTTCCACGTAACAAAAATCATGAGCGACGCCAGCAAGACGATGCCCACTCGAAAACCGACCGCTTGTGCTCGCGCCCCCAACGGCCGTCCAGCAATCGTCTCATAGGCGTAGTACAATAGATGGCCGCCGTCGAGCACTGGAACCGGCAAAATGTTCAAGAAACCAATTGACACCGACACAAACGCCGCCAGTGAGATAAAATCGACCAGACTGGACCTGAGCATGAGCCCAAAGCTCGGTTTTTCACTATAACCCGCTTGGTCAAAGCCGGACATGGCCGATTGCCCGGCATATTGGGCCATCTTGATCGGCCCGCCAAGCTGCTTTGCGTCCTCTTTCCCAGTGATAATCTTGCCTAAATACTGGGTCGTTAAACTTAATACACGCCAGAGCTCTTTGACCCCTTCGCGGATCGCGCCGACAAATCCGTATTTCTCATAGCCATAGGCGTTGGGATCGCCACCAATGCCGAGCCGCCAGACTTCAATAGAATTGCCATATCTATCCTGGGTTTCAGCCCGGGTCGGCACAATGGTCAGCTCAACTTCAGCCCCGTTGCGCAACACTCGGACCCCAACTGGATCACCGCTGCTCAACATCAAAGCGTCCTGAATTTGCCTGAACTTCTCGATCGAGCGGCCATTGACCGCGACAATCCGGTCGCCGGGCAAGACGCCGGCTTCCTGGGCGGCGGAAGCTTCTAGAACCGAGCCGACAACCGGTTCGGAATATTGCCGCCCGAACGCCGCGAACAAGGCGGCGAAGATCGCCACCGCGAGGATGAAATTGGCGACCGGACCGGCAGCGACGATTGCGGCGCGCGCCCATATCGGTTTGAAATGAAAGCACACCGCACGCTCTTCCGCGGTCATGCCCTGGGCAATTTCCTCGGCATCGCCCGGCTTCGGAAACTGCGTCGTCGCTGGTGCGCTGGCCTTGGCGACCTCGGGCGATGCCTGTGATGCCGCATTCAGGTCACCGAAAAACTTGACATATCCGCCAAGCGGCAATGCTGCGATGCGCCATTCCGTGCCTTTGCGATCAATCCATCGCAATAATGGTTTACCGAACCCGATAGAAAAAACATCGACGCGAACGCCGAGCAGTCTCGCCATAGAGAAATGGCCGTACTCGTGAATGAAGACGATGATCATCAACAACACCAGAAAGGCGGCGAGCGTAATCGGTAATATGAGGAGTGATTCTAGTGCCATGCTTGTCGCTAAACTCTACCCTATTTTGCGCGGCTTTTAAGCGGCGGCCTTGGCTGCTACGCAATTCTCCGCCAACCGGCGCGCCTGACTGTCAGCCGCGATTGCCTCCTCAAGCGTCCTCAGCACCGCTGGGTTTTCTTGCCGGCTAACTTGCTCAACTACTTGCTCGGAAATTGCGGCAATATCAAGAAATTTGATATCGCCGTTCAAAAATGCGGCGACCGCGATTTCATTTGCCGCATTCAATGTCGCCGGCATTATCCCGCCAACTTCTATTGCCTCACGAGCTAAGCGCAGGGCCGGAAACCGTTCTAAATCAGGAGCTTCAAAGGTTAACTTCGATACCTTCGCGAAGTCCAGTTTCGCACTTGGGCTGGGCATCCGATCCGGCCAAGCCAGGGTTGAGGCAATCGGCGTGCGCATATCCGGCGTTCCGAGCTGAGCCAGAACCGAGCCGTCGACATATTCAACCATGGAGTGAATGACCGACTGAGGGTGAACTAGAATCTCGATACGCTCATGAGGAATCGGAAAAATATGGGCGGCCTCAATGAGTTCCAGCCCCTTGTTCATCATCGTCGCAGAATCAACTGAAATTTTGGCGCCCATAGACCAGTTCGGGTGAGCAACGGCCTGCGCCGGGCTCGCTTGCGCCATCTCGTCCGCGCTCCAGGTGCGGAAAGGCCCCCCCGAGGCAGTTAGAATAAGGCGGGAAATTCGATTGGGTCGCTCAAAATCAAACACCTGAAAAATCGCATTATGTTCACTGTCGACGGGCAGCAACGCGCCGCCGGATTTTTCAATTGCTGCGGTGACGATATCCCCGGCGCAAACCAGGCATTCTTTGTTGGCGAGCGCCACAGAGGCGCCGCGTTCCGCAGCTTTCAAAGTCGGGCCAAGCCCGGCGGCGCCGACAATCGCCGCCATTACCCAATCAGCGTCGCGTTGGGCGGCTTCTTCAATCGCCGCCGCACCGGCGCCAGTTTCGACATCAAGACCGGCAACCGCAGCTCGCAGATCATCGCCAAGCGTTGCATCCGCAACAGCGACAAATTTGGGTTTGAATTTACGCGCCTGCGCCGCCAGGGCTTCAACATTTCGGTTTGCGGTCAGCGCCTCTATCTCGATCTGCGCTTCGCCTCTATCGGATGCGAAGCTCAGAAGATCGAGCGTAGAAACGCCAACCGATCCGGTTGACCCAAGAATGGTGATTTTGCGCGGCCCGCCAGGCGGCCGTTTGAATGCGCCGTTTTCCGTCACTTTATCCGACCCCTGCCCCGATATTTATGTGAGCACCATATAGAGGAAATAGCCGCCCGTCATTGCTGCAGTCGCGAAAATCATCCCGTCTAAACGATCCAGCACCCCGCCATGGCCGGGAATAAAGCCGGAAATATCCTTGAGGCCAAAATTTCGCTTGAAGGCGGATTCCGCAAGATCGCCCAAGACAGATGCCGCGCCAAGGCCGGCGCCCGCAAGCAGACTTAAGAACACTGTCTCCCCGCCAATCAGAAAATACCCAGCAACAGCTCCTATGACCGCACCGCCGACAATGCCGCCGCCAATACCCGCCCAGGTTTTTGACGGCGATAGCGCATAGCTGATTTTTGGCCCGCCAATCGCCTTGCCAAATAAGAATGCGCCAGTGTCAGCCGCCCAGACCGTCACGAACAGGATAAGCGTCAGGACTAACCCGTGGTCGGTGCTCACGCGCAACCAGATCAACGCGATGCAAGGCGCAATGAGATAGGGCGCAGCAAACGCCGACCAGAGGCCAAGTCGCGCATCGCGGCGCGATAGAATAAAGGCGGCAAGCCCGCTGACCAGGCCGATGATAAATGCGATCCCATATATGCCAGCCGCCGCCGAGAACAAACTTATCGCAGCCCCCCCAGCGAGCGCAAAGAAGCTGGCGCTGAATTCACGGCGTTCCACCATGCGGGTCCATTCAAAAAGCATCATCATGCACAAAAGAACGACCAGCAAGACGAAAACCCATCCACCGACATAGACAGCGCCAACGACCAACGGAATGAGGACCAACGCCGACGCAAAGCGTAACAACAACGACCGCGTCGATGGCGGCGTTCTTGTGTCTAGCTTTTCTGCCGCAGGCGGCGCCAAGTCGGTCATCAGGACGGCCCGCCAATACCGCCATACCGGCGCTCGCGACCACAATATTCTTCTATCGCGGCACGGAAGACGTCAGCATTAAAATCCGGCCACAAAGTATCGACAAAAACATACTCCGCATAGGCGGCCTGCCAGATCAGAAAGTTAGATGTCCTTTTCTCACCGCTGGTGCGAATAACTAGGTCTGGCTCGGGCACAGCGCCGGTGTCCAGAAATGCTCCGAAAATCTCCTCGTTGATATCTTCCGGCTGAAGATTGCCCCTGCGTACAGCCTCTCCGGCAGCGCGCGCAGCACGAACAATTTCATCGCGGCCGCCATAATTGAAGGCGATCTGCAAGGTAAATTTGGTGTTTTCGCGTGTCTCGCTTTCCGCCTTTCCGACCAGCGCCCTGATGTCAGCGGTCAGATTTTTACGGTCGCCAATAATACGCACGCACACGCCTTCTTCTTTAAGACGCGGCAGATCAACAACGATAAATTGTTTTAACAACCCCATTAAATCTCGCACCTCGCCAGCAGGTCGGCGCCAATTTTCCGTCGAAAATGAATACAACGTCAGGCATTCAAGGTTCATATCGCGCGCAGCCTCAACTGCGCGGCGCACCGCTTCAACACCCTCGCGGTGCCCTGCTGACCGCGGCAGAGCACGAGCTTTCGCCCAGCGCCCATTCCCATCCATAATGATGGCGACATGCTTTGGAGCAGGCGCGCAAACGACTGCCGCACCCTCTGATGAAACCGGTGACGCGCTCATCGCGACGAGTCCATTATTCCCGCGCCCCGGTCAATCCCGCAAACGGGCTGGACGCTTGCACCCAATAGCGGTGGATATCTAAATCCCGTATTCAACAATCAGACCTGCATGATTTCGGCTTCTTTCGCCACTAGCGCATCATCGACAGCCTTAACCATCTCGTCGGTCAGCTTTTGAACGTCGCTATGCAGCTTTTTCTGCTCGTCCTCACCAATGCCGTCCGCCTTTTTAATCGCCTCCATACCATCGCGGCGCACATTGCGGATCGCGATCCGCGCCTGCTCGGTATATTTCGCAGCAATCTTGGCTAACTCGACCCGGCGCTCTTCAGTCAACGGCGGAATAGGTATGCGCACGTTCGTACCGTCTACGACCGGGTTAATGCCAAGGCCGGATTCGCGTATCGCTTTTTCGACCGCACCAATCAACCCTTTGTCCCAAACCTGAATGGTGATCATGCGCGGCTCTGGAATACTGATTGTACCAACCTGGCTCATCGGCATTTTCGAGCCATAAGCGTTTACATTGATGGGCTCAACCAGGCTGACGCTGGCGCGACCGGTGCGGAGCCCGCCAAATTCTGTCTTCAACGCTGTGATCGCGCCATCCATGCGCTTGCGAAGATCTTTAAGGTCTACTCCGTCGGTGCTCATGGCGTTTATTCTCCTATTGATTTTATAGCCTGAAATTACGGCGAAATCTGAGCGTCTTCGCTAATTATCAGAGATAATCGTCGATGTCCCGGCACCCGTCAGCGCCCCGACAACACCGCCTGGCTCGCCAATCGGGAACACAACAATGGGGATGCCGCTCTCACGGGTTAGCGATATCGCTGCCTGATCCATGACCTTAAGGTCACGCGCCAGGACGTCATGATAGGTCAGCTTCTCGATGCGTTCGGCCGAAGGGTCCAGCTTGGGGTCAGCGGTGTATACGCCGTCAACCTGTGTGCCTTTCAACAAAACGTCACACTTCATTTCCGCGGCCCGGAGCGCGGCGGCTGTATCTGTAGTGAAAAATGGATTGCCAGTGCCGGCGGCAAAAATCACAATACGTCTTTTCTCTAGGTGGCGCAGCGCGCGCCGGCGAATATAGGTCTCGCAAATCGCCGTCATCTCAATCGCTGACAAAACCCTTGTATAGACCCCCATCCGCTCCAGCGCATTTTGCATGGCCAGAGCATTCATCACCGTCGCCAACATGCCCATATAATCGGCGCTGGCGCGTTCCATTCCCTCTGCAGCGGTCGAAATACCGCGGAAAATATTGCCTCCGCCAATCACCAGGCTGAGCTCGACGCCGAGATTTTGGGCGTCTTTAATCTCGCTGGCAATGCGGTCTACGGTTGGGTTGTCGATGCCGTAATCACCCGGACCCATAAGTGCTTCGCCGGAAATTTTGAGCAAAACCCGCTTATATTTGGGGGCGGGCGCGTTTGAGGCTTCGGGCGTCTTGGTCATGGACACTGCTTTCGATTATCGCCGAACGCTAGAGTAAGCTGTCCGCTCAGAATTGAAACATCGCCGGCGCCGATCCGTCACAAAAAAGCACAGCCCAAGTCATTTTGACATGTACAGCCGCGATCCGGTTTGGCTCGTCCCGCCTTGCCACGTTTCGTGGTCTGGCCGGCGCGAGCCTGAAGCCCGGTCAGTCTTCGTCGCCGCCCGTCTCAACGCCTTCGCCAAGCTCTAGCCGCTCAAAACCGGCAAACTCGATTGGTGCGCCGATTTCTGCGGCAACGTTTTCTATCACTTTGGCGACCTTGGTTTCACCGTCGATGACAAAGATCTGCTCAAGCAACACTGATTCTTCGTAGAATTTGCGGAGCCTGCCTTCGACCATCTTCTCAATGATGTTTTCAGGCTTGCCGGAAGCGCGCGCCTGATCGGCGAGGACGTTTTTCTCACGCTCAACGACGGCGGCGTCGAGCTCGTCAATCCGGCCCGCCAGAGGGCGGACCGCCGCTACATGCATCGCGATCTGCTTGCCGAGGGCTTCAAGCTTGGCTTTGTCGCCAGTCGATTTTAGCCCGACAATAACGCCGATTTTTCCAGCGCCCGGCGTGACCTGCCCATGAACATAGGCTGCAACAACGCCCTCACTGACGTTAAGGCCCACGGCGCGACGAAGCGCCATATTCTCGCCGATCTTACCAACCATCGCCAGGATATGCTCGTCAACAGACTTTTCCTCGCCCGGATATGTCTCTGTACGAAGCTTTTCAATGTTGCCGTCAACGCCAATCGCCGTTTGGGCAACATTCGCAACCATGTTCTGAAAGATTTCATTACGTGCAACAAAATCGGTCTCGGAGTTAATTTCTACGATAACACCGCCAGCGCCGGCGCCATTTTTCTCTACTCCAACGGCGACGAGGCCTTGCGCCGCGGTACGGCCAGCTTTCTTAGCGGCCTTTGCGAGACCTTTCTTACGCAGCCAATCGACGGCGACTTCCATGTCGCCATCAGTTTCCTTCAACGCCGTCTTGCAGTCCATCATGCCTGCGCCGGTGTTATCACGCAGCTGCTTTACCATTGCGGCAGTTATGCCAGTCATCCGGTATGCTCCTCTAATTCAGTTTGCGAGGCCCATAAAAGCGAGCCGTCCACGCGGTTTTTATAATCGTCCGTACGAACCGGCCTGACATCGCCGGTTCGCATCCTTGATCTGTTGCACCGGAAATTTCTAGGCGCTCGCCAGTTGCTCCGGCGGCGCTGCGGGCGCATCCGCATCCGTTGCGGGCTCTGCCTTTGGCGCATCGCTCGCCGGGGCTTCTTCTGCTGGCGTTTCAGTCAGCACTGGCTCTGCCGGCGCATCTTCCATGGCGCCAAGATCAATCCCTAGCGCTGCCTGGCTTTCGCCGATGCCATCAATAACCGCGTCCGCGATGAGGTTTGTGTACAACGTAATTGCACGTGAGGCGTCATCATTACCGGGGATGATGTAGTCAATATTGTCCGGCGCACAATTGCTGTCGACGACAGCAATAACCGGAATACCGAGCTTTTTGGCTTCGTTGATTGCAATCGCTTCTTTCTTGACGTCGATCACAAAAATAATGTCCGGCAAGCCGCCCATATCACGAATGCCGCCCAACGACGCTTCGAGCTTATCGCGTTGACGGGTCAGGTCGAGCAGTTCTTTTTTGTTAAGGCCGGAGGCTTCCGCCGCCAGGCTCTCTTCAAAACTTTTCAGTCGACGGATCGATTCTGAAATTGTCTCCCAGTTCGTCAACGTACCACCGAGCCAGCGCACATTCATATAATATTGCGCACAGCGTTTGGCGGCTTCCGCCACAGGCTGTTGCGCCTGACGCTTGGTGCCGACGAATAAGACCCGTCCGCCGCCAGCGACAACGTCGCGGACCTTGACCAGCGCCTGATGCAGGAGCGGAACGGTTTGCGACAGATCGAGGATGTGAATGCCGTTGCGTTCGCCGAAGATGTAGGATTTCATCTTCGGGTCCCAGCGGTGGGTTTGGTGACCGAAATGCACGCCAGCTTCCAAAAGCTGACGCATAGAAAATTCTGGCAGCGCCATCTGCAGTAACTCCTTCAGTTTTTCCGCCGCGACGCTGGTCAACCATCCCGGACACGAAAAGCCCGGGCGGCCACTGAGGAAAGCGCCGCGTGTGAGATGGCGCGGCCTATACGCCCTCTTTAGCGCCTGTGCAAGCGCAGCATCGATAAACCTTTAGAAATCACCGCCCGTCGGGGGCCCACACCAGCCGCAACCGCCTGAAATAAGGGGTCCAGGAGCGACGTCCGATCACACTAGCTCAACGTCCACCACGCCTTCGATGCCTTTCAGGGCGCCGCGCGCTGCGGGTGTGCACACGGTCTTGTCCGGCAGGGTGATTTCGACCTCGCGGCCCGACCCGCCAAGGCGCATGGCCAGAATGATCGCCCCGCGCTCATTCTCGCTGGCGGGTTTGACCGCAGCAAGGCGCCTTTTGACGCCTTCAAGCGCGGCCTGCGAGGTGACCGCAACGCGCAATTGGGAAACCGCTGCGGCGGCGGCGATATCGAGGCTGCGCATGCCTTCACAGGTAAAGCGAATATCGCCGTCGCGGTCTTCCGCGCTTGCCGAAATCAACACCAACGTCCCGGGCTCCATCAGGTCGCGGGCGACATTTAAGGTTTCTGAAAAGGCCGTGACTTCAAACTCGCCGGTGGCGTCGGAAAGCTCAATCCAGGCAAACGGCTTTCCGGTTTTTGATCGGCGCATGCGCACTGTGCGGATCACTCCAGCCATTTGAAAGGCGGCGCGGCCAGACGACCGTGCGCGCTCGATCGCCTCAGTATAAGAGACGATGTTGAGCCGTTTTAATTCGCGCTCATATTCATCCAGCGGATGACCGCTGAAATAAAACCCGATCGCTGCGCGCTCCTGATCAAGCCGGTCCTGCGCGATCCAATCCTCGACAATCGGCAATTTGGGTTTTGCGAGCTCAGGCGCTGCATCAATCGCAAACAGACCGCCCTGGTCACTATTGCGTTCTTCGGCGGTCTGGGTGGAGAATCGGATCAGCAAATCCGCCGCGCCCAGTGCCTGGGGCCGCATCGCACAAAGCCCATCAAAGGCGCCGGCTCTGGCGAGATTTTCAAGGGCGCGTTTGCCGACGGCTTTCAGTTCGACCCGTTCGGCAAAATCCATCAAATCCAAAAACGGCCCGCCTTCCCGGCGGCGGTCCGTAATATGCGCCATAGCCGCCTCACCGACATTCTTGACCGCCGACAGCGCGTAGACAATAGCGCCCTCTTTGACGGAAAAATCGGCCTCGGAATGGTTGATATGCGGCGGGCGAACGTCAACTCCTGTGCGCCGTGCTTCTTTTAAAAAAACCGAAAGCTTATCTGTATTGGCGCGGTCGAGCGACATCGATGCGGCAAGCAACTCAGCTGGATAGTTCGCCTTCAGCCATGCAGTCTGATAGGCAATGTAGGCGTAGGCGGCGGCGTGCGATTTATTGAAACCGTAGCCCGCGAATTTCTGGACCAGATCGAAAATCGACGAGGCCTTCGCCTTGCCGACGCCTTTTTCAGCGGCGCCGTCAACGAAGCGCACCCGCTGCTTGTCCATCTCCTCTTTTTTCTTCTTGCCCATGGCGCGCCGCAGAAGGTCAGCCTCGCCGAGCGAATAACCGGACAGGATTTGTGCAATCTGCATCACCTGTTCCTGGTAGATGATGACCCCGTAAGTTTCCTTTAGCACCTCCTCCAGCATGGGATGGAGATAGTCCGGGTCCTGAATACCTTGTTTACGCTCGATATAGGTCGGGATATTCTCCATCGGCCCCGGCCGATAGAGCGAGACCAGCGCGATGATGTCCTCTAGCGTATCGGGCTTCATCGCGCGTAGCGTCGAGCGCATGCCGGCGCTTTCAAGCTGGAAGACGCCGACGGCCGCGCCCTCGCCCAGCATTTCAAACGTGGCGGCGTCATCGACAGGAATGGCGTTTATATCAATGGTCACGCCGCGCTCGGCGGCAAACCGCACCGCGCGGTCAATAACCGTCAGGGTCTTGAGGCCGAGAAAGTCAAATTTGACGAGCCCTGCGGGCTCCACCCATTTCATATTGAACTGGGTGGCGGGCATGTCCGAGCGCGGATCGCGATAGAGCGGCACCAGCTCTTGCAGCGGGCGATCACCGATAACCACGCCAGCCGCGTGGGTCGATGCATGGCGATACAGCCCTTCTAGGCGCAACGCTTTTTCAATCAGCGCCGCGACCGAGGCTTCTTCTTTCCGCATCTCCTTCAGCCGCGGCTCGGTTTCCAGCGCCTCAGCAAGGGTTACCGGATTGGCCGGATTGTTGGGCACGAGTTTACATATCCGGTCGACCTGCATGAACGGCATATTCAAGACACGTCCGACATCGCGTAACACCGCACGCGCCTGTAGCTTTCCGAAGGTGATGATCTGAGCCACCCGGTCGCGACCATACTTCTCCTGTACATAGCGGATCACTTCGTCGCGCCGGTCCTGGCAGAAATCGATATCGAAGTCCGGCATAGAGACGCGCTCGGGATTCAAAAAGCGCTCAAACAAAAGTCCAAATCGCAACGGGTCGAGATCGGTGATGGTCAACACCCAGGCGACCACTGAACCGGCGCCGGACCCACGACCGGGGCCGACCGGAATGTCCTCGGTCTTGGCCCATTTGATGAAGTCGGCAACGATGAGAAAGTAGCCGGGAAAGCCCATGCGATTGATGATTTCAAGTTCACGCTTGAGCCGCGCCCAATAAGCTTCTTCCGGCGCCGCAAGGTCGATATCTTTCAACCGCTGTTTTAAACCTTCGCGGGCCTGGCGCTCCAGTTCCATCGCCTCGGCCTTTAGCGCCTCGGCTTCATTGTCGCCCACCTTCACAAAACGCGGCAAGATCGGGTCATGAAAGCGCGGGCGGAACGCGCAGCGTTGAGCAATTTCCACTGTATTTTCAATTGCTTCTGGCAAATCTTTAAACAGCGCAGCCATCTCGCCCGCGGTCTTAAAATAATGATCCGGCGTCACCTTGCGGCGGTCATCCTGATGCACATAAGCGCCGTCAGCAATGCACAACAGCGCATCATGGGCTTCATAATCATCCGGGGACGGAAAGAATGGCTCGTTGGTCGCGACCAGCGGTAGGCCCAGCGCATAGGCATGCTCCAGCAGAGCCGCCTCGACGCTCTCACCGCTGCGCTCCTTGTGGCGCTGAACTTCAACATAAAGCCGATTTGGAAACATCGCGCCCATCCGCTCCAGCGCAGCGCGCGCATCCCCATCGCGGTTCTCGCGCAACAACCTGTCGATCGGGCCGTCATAGCCGCCGGTCAGGCAAATGAGCCCATCGGAAAACCCTTCCAGCCGAGCCAGAGCCGAGCACGCCCCCTCCTCATCCGCCGATAGCAAAAACGCTTCACTGGTCAGCTTGAGAAGGTTTTTATAACCGACCTCCGATTGCGCCAGCAGGACAAGCCCGGGGTGGCGCGCGCCGCGCGCCAGCGGTAGTGAAAAATCCGACGCCGCGAAGGTCTGTTCAATGCCAATGATCGGTTGAATGCCGGCGCCGGCGAGTGTGGTTGAAACCTCCAGCGCGCCGAACAGGTTATTGGTGTCGGTCACCGCTGAGGCCGGCATGTCGTGTTTGAGGCACAAATCCTTCAGCCGCGAGACCGGGATCGCGCCCTCGGACAGAGAATAGGCCGAATGCAAATGAAGATGGATGAAACGCGCCGTCATAAGGCCTGCGGCTCCCGAAAATGACTTGAAAGATATCGCGCGCGTTACTTCACGCCCCCAAAAGCACGCCCCAAAGCTGCGCCGCGCCAATGACCATCAAGAGTACGCCGAGTCCGACGACATCACGCAAGGTTTCGTTTTCCATAGCTGTTTTCCTGTTATGTGTTCGTCTTTTGTTCTCTATTCTCTTTTTGTTCTGTTGGCAAGTGAAGGGCCCTAAGAAAATTGGCGGCCCAAGAATAACGGCGGATTAGCGCTAACAGCTGGTTTATGGCGGCTGTCTTGAGCCCTACCCCGCCGCCTCAGGGCAGTTTAGCCAATCTTCGATGGGCATAAGCCACACTGGATTTTGTTTGGTCGCGTTTTCGAGCCGCGAAACCGAAATCACTTTCGCTGAAAACGCTCCAGTGATGCGATGTCGCCTGTGCGGATCGCCGGGAGGTTGCGGGTGATCTTTTCCACAGGCCAGTTCCACCAGGCGATGGCGACAAGCCGGTCGATCGTCTCGGCGGGAAAGCGATATTTGCGGATCTCCGCCGGGTTGCCCGCAGCCACGGCAAAAGCCGGAATGTCCTTCGCGACCACCGCCTTGGCGCCAATCACCGCGCCGTCGCCGATTTTGACGCCGGGCATAATCGTCGCGCCGGTCCCGATCCAGACATCGTTGCCGATAACGATATCGCCGCGCGAGCCTTTCGCGTAATCAACCGTCTCATCTTCCCAGCCTTGCCCAAAAATCTCGAACGGATAGGTCGAAAGACGGTCCATCAGATGATTGGCGCCGTTCATGATAAATTCGGCGCCCGCCGCGATGGCGCAGAAGCGCCCGATGATGAGGCGGTCGCCAATATGCTCGAAATGATAGCGCACGCAGCGATCGACGAAATGCTCCGGCCCCGCCGGGTCGTCATAATAGGTGTAGTCGCCGACATCGATCCGCGAATGATCGACAATCGGTTTTAAAAACCCGATTTGCACAACGTCTGGCAAGGGGTGAATGGATGCGGGGTCCGGTCCCGTCTTTTGAACTGGCATAGTCAGTCTCCTGATGAATTTCTGCAAAAAGCGGAAGGGTCTACAGTCCGCTGGTTGGCGCTTGCGCCAAGTCTCAGGCAGCTGATCTAACTGTTCATCGGGCAGCTTCCTTCATGGGAAAAGAGCAAGTTATACCGTTTTTCGCCCCCTACCGGCCGCCGCGCGCGAGGAATGTCAAAATCAGCGCGACTAGTCCCGGGACGGCCTGGGTGTAGAGGATAGTCGGGCTTGCGGTGACGGAACCGAAGACGCCGGCGACGATGACGAATAGGAGAAACAAGATGGTGACATCGCGCTTGCCGGTGAACAGCCCCCACAATAACCCGGCCGCGAGGAACCCGTTATATAGCCCCTGATTGGCGGCCAGCACCGCCGTTTGCGCCGATTGTTCGGGCGTCATGGAGAACACCTCGCGCCCGATCTCATGGTCCCAGAAGAACATCTCCAACGCCAAAAACCCGCCATGTAAGACAGCGACGAAAAGAACGGCGATGAAGGCGAGTGTTTTTATCATGGTGTTCGGTCCTTTGTTCCCCGATCGCATAACATCTGGGCATTTGGCTCATCTTTACGACATACACCGTCAGTTTCATCCCAACAGCCGCCATGATCAAGACAGCGATCAACATCATCGACGGGATACAATAGTAACAATAGGAATATAATGAAAAGCGCTATGCTAATCACATTTATTATTCGAACCATATACCACACTCACTCGGCTTTATTTGTCTTGGTTTCGTATTGGCCCGCCGTGCGGACCCATGAAAACAGCTGTGCAACATGCGCGGGTTTAAACGCCATCCACAGGGCGACAAAAAACACGAAAGCGTCTGCGGTAACACCTTGAAAATTCAGCGTCGTGCCAATGTGGGTAATTCCGTCGGGCTCACGTTGTCCCAGTTCAATCAAAAATGTTATTAGATACGAAGCCAAACGGGGAGCATATTTAACTAAATAAAACATGCCGATCAAAAAGCTGCCGATCATAACAAGTGAATTTGCACTGACATTAATTGTTACTCCATCTTCTGCTCTCGAAGGGCAAAGCCGCTCAGCGAGCGAGCGCGCAAAAAACCACGCCGCGGCGCCAAGAAAAAGCAAAAAAACATAATAAGCGTAATGTTCAATCGGATTCGATTGAAGCTCCGCCAGACGAAAGAGGGCCTCGTAAACAAGCAAGCCCACATACCAAACACCCGTGATTATGAAGCTGGCCGCCCACAGACGAATGATGAGAATCATAATGGCGTGGACTGGGGTTATTGTACTCACTGGCCGCGCGCCAGTTTTTGCTGCGCCAGCACGAAATCTGGCTTTAGCGCCAGTGCTTTTGCATAAGCTTCGCGCGCTTTGGCGGGTTGTTTCCTCGCATCATGAATAAGGCCGATATTGTACCATGCCGCCCATGGTTTTGAGATGTCGTTTTCTAGCGCGGCTTCATATTCCACAAATGCATCATCAAACCGGCCGCTGAGAAAAAAGCTGTTGCCGCGGTTGAGATAGGCCTCGGCCAAACCGTCATCGATTTCCAGCGCGGCGTTAAAATCATCGATGGCTTCGTCAAGGTCGAGGTTGCGGTTGTGAATGATCCCGCGATTGACGTAAGTTTTCATCTGGTCGCCGCGCGTTAGACCCGCGTCTTTAATTGCTTTGTCGCAAGGGCCGGTGTCGCCGGAGAATTCACTATTGGCGTTTTCATAACATGCCGCCGCATCGGTCGCCCCGAAGGTCGTCACTGACATTTGCGCGGCAGCATTTGCCGTGAATGCAAGCGTGGAAATCATTGATAGGAAAGCCAGTTTCGCAGTCATGGTCATGTCTTACTCCAAGCCGCCCCGCCCTCGCCGAGGGCGTCAATCATAGTGATGTCTGCTGAAAACATATAGCGAAATTGGCGCCTTTGTCGCAGCCCTTGTTGTTATTGTGCGGCGCACCAAATATGTAACAATCCAAACCCCACAACATTAAGAGAGCAAGTCTCATGGCCAACACGCTCAACACTCCGCTCAACACAATTGTCACCGGCTCCACCTCCGGCATCGGCGAGGGCATCGCTACAGCCTTCGCCGCCGAGGGCTGGAACGTGATGCTTAACGGCTTCGGCGACGCCGGCGAGATTGAGGCGCTGCGCGCCGGACTGGAAGAAAAATACGGCGTCAAAGTTCTCTATAATGGCGCCGACATGACCAAGCCGGATGAAATCCGTTCCCTGATAGACGAGGCCGAAGCTTCCTTCGGTCCGGTCGACGTGCTGGTCAACAATGCCGGCATTCAGCATGTCTCGCCTGTTGAAGACTTCCCCGACGCAAAATGGGACGCGATTATCGCCATCAACCTGTCGTCAGCATTTCACACTATCAAAGCAGTGATGGCGGGGATGAAACAGCGCGGCTTCGGGCGCATCATCAATATCGCATCCGCCCACGGCCTCGTCGCCTCGCCGTTCAAATCCGCCTATGTCGCCGCCAAGCACGGGATTGTCGGTTTGACAAAAACCATCGCGCTTGAAGGCGCCGAATATGGCGTCACCAGCAATGCGATTTGCCCCGGTTATGTGAAAACGCCGCTGGTTGAAAAGCAAATTCCCGACACCGCCAAGGCCCGCGGCATGAGCGAAGAAGAAGTCATCGAAAAGGTTATTCTTGCGGCGCAGCCGACCAAGCAATTTGTCACCGTCG
>JAJFGA010000030.1 GCA_021776375.1 Hyphococcus sp.
GAGCTTGTCGCGTAACAGTGTTGCGCATTGGCCCATATTCATTTCCGGCAGAATCACTTTGTCATAGCTGGACAATAACCGCCCGAGGTTTTTCGGTAGGGGGCTGAGATAGCGCAGATGAATTTGCGCAACGTCGTAGCCTTGCCCGCGAACGTCGTGCACCGCGCGCCAGATCGCGCCATGAGTTGAGCCCCAACCGACGACGGCGACAGGCCCCTTGGTCTCGCCTTGTTCGACATCCTGGTCGGGAATGAAATCGGCGACAGCCTCGACTTTTTTCGCGCGCAATTCACTCATCGCCTGGTGGTTATCGGCATCGTAGGAAATGTCACCAGTGTCGATATCTTTTTCCAGCCCGCCAATCCGGTGGGCAAGGCCAGGCATGCCCGGCGCGGTCCAGGGCCGGCCATAGCTCGACGGATCGCGGCTCCAGATTGCGCGTTTTACTGCGGTCGGTTCGCTCGTCGCATCGCCGTTAATCACCGGCGGCGCGCCATGCAGGATCGGTTCAAAATCGGCCATGTCCGGCAGCGCCCACGGGCCTGCCGCGTTGGCGATATAACCGTCCGTGAGCAGAAAGACTGGTGTCATGTGGCGGATAGCGATGCGTGTCGCCTCAATCGCCGCATCAAAGCAGTCGCCCGGACCGGCGGTGGCGATGACCGGCAGCGGCGCATCGGCATTACGGCCATAGACGGCCTGATAAAGGTCGGACTGTTCGGTTTTCGTCGGCAGGCCGGTCGAAGGTCCGCCGCGCTGGGAATTGACGATCACCAGCGGCAGCTCCGCCGACATCGCCAGGCCAATCGCTTCGGTCTTCAGCGCGATGCCGGGCCCGGAAGACGAGGTAACGCCAATCTTGCCACCGAAGCTGGCGCCAATCGCGGCGCAACAGGCGGCAATTTCATCTTCGGCCTGAAAGGTCGCAACCCCCAACTCGCCCATCCGCGCCAGATGATGCAACACCGGCGATGCTGGCGTGATCGGGTAGGAACAAAAAATGATGTCGCGATTGGCCAACTCTCCTGCCGCGGCAAGACCGAGGGCGAGCGCCTCCGCACCAGTGATGGTGCGATATTCGCCAGTCTGCATCGGCGCCTTGCCGATGACGAATTGCGGGATCTCCGCGGAAAGCTCTGCGGTTTCGGCAAAGGCGTTACCGGCATTCAGCGCAGCGAGGTTGCCGTCGAGGATTTGCGGCTTCTTGGCAAATTTCTTTTTTGTCCAATCCTCAATCGGCGTGCGTGCACGGCCAAACATCCACAGCACCGCGCCCAGCGCCCAGAAGTTTTTCGACTGTTCCGCATCAGATTTGGAAAGCCCAAGCGGTTTGACCGCCTCCAGCGTTTGCGTCGACATATCGATCTCAATGACCTGATAGCCGTCAAGCTCGCCAGTCTCGCGTGGGTCGGTTGCGATATGCGCCTTGGAAAAATTGCGGGTCGTAAAGGCGTCCGTGTTCAAAATGATCAGGGCGCCCTTGCGGATGAGCGGAAGATTAACCTTCAGCGCCGCAGGATTAAACGCGACCAGAACGTCTGGTTCATCGCCCGCGGTGGAGATGCGCCTTGCGCCGAGGTTAATCTGGAAGGCGGAAACGCCGAATGTGGTGCCGACCGGCGCCCTGATTTCGGCGGGAAAGTCCGGAAAGGTCGAAAAATCCGCCCCCGCCAGCGCCGTTGATTCCGCAAACTGCGCGCCCAGAAGCTGAACGCCGTCGCCCGAGTCGCCAGCAAATCGTACGACGATAGACTGGTTTTCAGGAGTTATTTTGCCCATTGAGAAGGCCCACCCGTAATTCGTTTGAATAGCATGACCAAATCGCCAGCAAAAACAAGCCGGTACTGCACAAATTGCGGACGTCGCCATGGATTTTGTGGCCGCTGATATCTCAATCCTCGCGGCCAATTACAAGCACTTTTCCGCAGCGCCTCGCGACATGGTGATCGGGGGAAAGAAAATGAGCGCAGTGCGCAGCCGCAGGCTTCCCGGCAGCGCACAATTTCCGGTTGCGGGCCATGGCCTGCTGTGCGACTCCCTCCTCATGAGCCAAAGGGATTAGGGCGTAGTACGTAGTGCAACGAAAAGAAGCCGTCATCCGGGATGACGATGACTTTTTTCTAATCCCTCATATTAGAAAGAAAGACTTAAAATGAAATTTTTTGTCGATACCGCTGATGTCAAAGATATCAAGGAACTGATACCGCTCGGGCTGGTTGACGGGGTGACCACAAATCCCAGCCTGGTGATGAAATCGGGCCGCGATTTCCGCGAGGTCGTGGCGGAAATTTGTACGATTGTCGACGGGCCGGTGAGCGCAGAGGTGACCGCGCTTGAGGCGCCGCAGATGATCGTCGAAGGCAAATCACTGGCGGCTATCGCTGACAATGTAACAGTCAAGCTTCCGCTGACGGTAGAAGGGCTGATCGCCTGCAAGGCGCTGACCGGCGAAGGGATCATGACCAATGTGACTTTGTGTTTTTCAGCCAACCAGGCGTTGCTCGCCGCTAAGGCGGGCGCCACCTTCATCTCGCCATTCATCGGCCGGCTCGACGATACCAATATCGATGGCATGGAATTGATCCGTGAAATTCGCGTGATCTATGACAATTACGATTTCCCCACCGAGATTTTGGCCGCATCCATTCGCAGCGCCAATCATGTGAAGGACGCCGCACTTTTTGGCGCCGACGTCGCGACCGTGCCGCCAGGCGTTTTGAAATCGCTGGTGAAGCATCCGTTGACCGATAAAGGGCTTGAGACATTCCTCGCAGATTGGGCGAAGACGGGGCAGAAGATCGTTTAAATAGCTTTCGCGCCGGCCTTGTATCTATCGCCGCTGCCTCCCGGGCTGCGGCGGATCTTATTTTCAACCGACCTATAAAATTTATAGGATGTAGTCATGGCGACTATTCTCATAATCACCGGCGCTTCCATATTTTTTGTGTTAGGTGTTTTGCATCTGCTCTATTCTTTTCTCGATCTGAGGCGACCGAAATTTTTTGCGCCTGCGGACCCGTCTTTGCTTGCTCAAATGCAAAACACAACAATCCGTATGCGCAAGGATGCGAAGAATTTGTGGCTGTCATCATTGGGTTTTCACTTCAGTCACAGCACTGGCGTTTTATTTTACGCCTGCGTGGTGGCGTATGTTGCAGCCTTTTATCCGGCAATGCTGGCTGACCCGGTCATTGCGACCGTGTTTATCGGAATTGGCGCCGCATATGTCGTGATGGCGCATTTTTTCTGGTTCATCATCCCATTCGTTGGCGCCTTGGCGGGGACAGCGCTGATCGCGGCAGGGATTTTGATGAGCGGAGTATCATCGTGAAGGCTGCCGTATGACCTATGTGATCGATCCCCCTCTTGTGCCTGTGGTTCCGGTGCATGGCGGCGGGCGTTTCCCGGTGCGGCGGATTTTCTGCATCGGCAAAAATTACGCGGACCACGTCAAGGAAATGGGCGGCGACGCCAGGTCCGACGCGCCGGTGTTTTTTACCAAACCCGCCGATGCGGTGGTGTCTGGCGACGACGTTGTGGCGTTTCCTCAGGCGACGGAAAACCTGCATTATGAAGGTGAGCTGGTTGTCGCGCTGAAAACGGGCGGCCGCGATATTGAAACCGCGGGCGCGGCGGCGGAGATGATTTTTGGATACGCCGCCGGCTGCGACTTGACCCGTCGCGATCATCAAGCGGCGGCCAAGCAGCGCGGGGGTCCTTGGGATACCGCAAAGGCGTTCGACCAATCCGCGCCGACCGGCGATATTCTTCGCGCAGAAGAGGCCGGAGATTTGTCGGCGGCGAGCCTATCAACCCAAGTGAATGACGAACAACGCCAGTCCGCGCGGCTCAGCACGATGATATGGTCCGTGCCGGAAATTATCATTGAGCTGTCAAAACTGTTCGACCTTCGTCCGGGTGATCTGATTTTCACCGGCACCCCTGCCGGCGTTGGCGCGCTGAAAAAGGGGGATCAGGTCGCCATCAAGATTGGCGACTTACCGGAATGTCGTTTTACCATTGGCTGCTCATGACGGACGCGGATGTGGTGCGTAGCAACCGAGTGCGTGGCCATCTGGCGATGGCGCTATTTGCGCTCTTGATTGCCGTCTCATTTTCTATCGGCCACCGGGCTGTTGATCATATTGAGCCTGGCGCGCTGAATGCGATCCGGTTTTTCTTCGGTGCGGCGATCATGGGCGGCGTTGCTTATGCGTTCACTCCAGTTGAGGCGCGCCCTGCATTTTTTCGTCCCACGGCGGTGTGGCGTTACTTCGTTTTAGGCGCGTTGATGGGCGTTTATTTCATCACCATGTTTGAGGCGTTGAAAACCACCAGCCCTGTGGCGACCGGCGCGCTGTTTACGTTAATGCCATTTATGAGCGCCGGTTTTGCCTATCTCTTCCTGCGCCAGGTTTCCGGACCGGTGGTGCTTGCCAGCCTTACGGTCGCCGCTGTCGGGGCAATTTGGGTGATCTTTCGCGGCGATTTGGACGCGATTATCGCCTTCGACATTGGGCGCAGCGAAATCATCTTTTTCTTCGGTGTGGCCGCCCATGGCGCTTACGCACCGCTGGTGAAGAAATTCATTCGAACCGAGCCGGTGACAACCTTTACCTTCTGGACGCTTGCCGGAACCTGGGTCTGCGTCACGGTTTATGCGCTGCCCGAAATCGTCGCGACCTCATGGGGCGCGTTGCCGGCGAGCGTGTGGTTCACCATCGCCTATCTTGCCATCTTCACCACCGCCGGCACGTTCTTCCTGCTGCAATATGCGGCAACGCGCATCCCGGCCGGCAAAGCGATTGCCTATGGTTATTTAACGCCTACATATATCATCCTTATCGAAGGGTTTGCCGGCGCCGGCTGGGTTAGTCTGAGCGTTGTCGCGGGTGCGCTCGCGACCGTCCTCGGGCTGGTCGTTCTGGCGTTTGCATCGGATGGATAAAATGATGACGGCTGATGAGAAGAAACAACGTTACGCAGACGTTGCAAAAGAAATTGTCGCCGTGCTTGACGGCGAGAATAATCTCATTGCGCGGATGGGGACAGTGTCAAACATTCTCCACCACGCCTTTGAACATTATTTCTGGACCGGCTTTTATCTTGTGGACCCAAACAAGCCGGACGAGTTGGTGATCGGCCCCTATCAGGGGTCGCTCGGATGTTTGCGCATTCCCTTTGGAAAAGGCGTATGCGGAACAGCGGCGACGATGCGCCAGACCCAGATCGTCGATGACGTGCATGCTTTCGCCGGCCATATCGCTTGCGACGCCCGATCCCAATCAGAAATCGTTGTGCCGGTCATAACCGCCTCTGGCGATCTGATTGCGGTGTTTGATGTCGATAGTGATCAAAAGGCGCAATTTGATCAGGCCGACCGGGAGGGGTTGGAACGGATCGTACAGGCGTCTTTCTCGTAACCGGCTGAATGTCTCGCCTTGCGCGGTTAGAGTGACGTTTCTAAAAATCAATGCTAGCCTTTGAAACATAGGGATTTTAGCGCCTTGCAGCGCCATTTTCCATATTTTAAGGGAGCGGTGACCATGAAGCAGATGCAAGGCCTGGACGCGGCTTTTGTGGCCTTTGAGCAACCCAACGCACCGATCCATATCGGCTCGGTCCTGATCTATGATCCGTCAACGGCGCCGGGCGGGTTTGTTCGGTTCAAGGATATTTTAAAATTCATCAAGGGCCGGTTGCATATGGCGCCGGTGATGCGCCGGCGCATGGTCAAGTCGCCGTTCAATATCGACTATCCTTACTGGATTGAAGATCCGCGGTTTGACCTTGAATATCACGTTCGCCATGTGGCGCTCCCCAAACCTGGCGATTGGCGCCAACTCAATATTCTTGCGGCGCGAAACTTTGCGCGGCCGCTGGACCTGACGCGTCCGCCCTGGGAAATTCTGGTTGTCGAGGGGCTCGATAATGTCGAAGGCGTGCCGAAAGGCTCCTACGCCATGCTGACCAAAATTCATCACGCCGCCATCGACGGCGTTTCCGGCGTTGATCTGATGCAGGCCTTGCATACGGCCATGCCGGAGATTGACGAGCTTCCCAAGCCCGACCCCTGGAAGCCGGAACGCATGCCAAGCCAGTTTAGGCTTTTAACCCGCGGATATGCGCGCGCGCTCACGCTGCCCTGGCGACAGACCGGCGCCGCGATAAAGTCCGCACCCGGAATGGCGCGCGCAGCCAAGGGATTTTTAAGCGGCGATTTTGATATCAAAGGCGCCATGAATACGCCGCGTACGCGATTTAACCAGGTGGTCTCGCCGCACCGTGTGATTGATGGCAAGGCTTTTTCATTGACCAAAATCAAGGAAATGCGGCGGCTCGTGGTAGGCGCGACCGTCAATGATGCGGTTCTTTCCATCGTCGGCGGAGCTATGCGCAACTATCTGATCGCTCATGGCGATTTGCCGGAGGATACGTTGTCGGCGATGGCGCCAATTTCGGTGCGGGACGAGACTGAAAAGAACGCAATGGGCAACCAGGTGTCGGCCATGCGCGCGCCGCTCGGCACGCATATTGAGGATGCGGCTGAGCGTCTGGCCTATGTCCACGAAGAGACGCAAAAATCGAAGGCCATGACCAATGCGCTTGGCGCTCGGCAGATGACGGAAATGTCGAAAGTATCGCCCGCCCTTTTCATGGGGCTTGGCGCGCGCGCCTACAGCCAATGGGGTTTGGCCAATCGTATGAAGCCGGTTTTCAACACCGTCGTCACAAATGTACCGGGCCCGCCGATCCCGATTTATTCTTGTGGTGCGAAACTTGTTGGTCTTTACGGAAACCTTTGTCTGTTGGACGGGGTTGGCCTCGGCCATGTTGTGCACAGCTATGTGGATGAAATTACCATTGGCGTGACGGCGTGCCGCGAAGCGATGCCGGACCCTGAGAATTATATGCGGCATTTGCAGGATTCTTATGAGGCCCATTTAAGCGCGCTAGAAGATGTCGCGGATGAAGCCGCGTAAGGCGCAGAGCGGGCGCCATTGTTTCTTGCAACCTTTGTCGGCGCGCGCCATGCTTGGAAATAGGTAAGAGTTAGATTAAGGCGGAACGCCCATGACGCAGTTCGAGACATCGTCAAATACTGATATGCTGTCAAATGATGACAGTGCCAAGCCGCCGTCCTTGTTCTGGACACTGACGGAAGGTCGCGCAGTTTTTGAGCTTGGTTGGTTCTATACGTTGCGTCCGCTAATGAACCGACTGCCGAGCGGCGACGGGCACCCGGTGCTGGTGCTGCCGGGCTTCCTCGCCAGCGATGTCTCAACCCGGCCGTTGCGCGGCGTCCTGAAAGATCTTGACTATGCGCCCTATGCCTGGGGTCTTGGCCGCAACCTCAAATTTGATGATGCTCGCGAAGCGGAAATGCTCGCCCTGCTCGACACTATTTACGAAGAGCACAACCGCAAAATTTCGATTATCGGCTGGAGCCTCGGCGGATTATTTGCGCGGGAAATCGCAAAGGCAAGACCGGAGCTGGTGCGCAGCGTGATCTCGCTCGGCAGCCCAATTTCACCGAACCGGAAACATTCAAATGCTCGAAAAATCTATGATCGCTTGAATGGTTCGCCGGACGTATCCCAGTCCGAGCGGATGGCGCAGCTGAATGTCCCGCCGCCAGCGCCGACGACATCGATTTTCTCAAAGACAGATGGCGTCGTCGCCTGGCGAGGTTCGGTCCAGCATGACGAGCCAGGTCATCCCCATACAGAAAATATCGAAGTCCCGGCGAGCCATTTCGGCCTCGGCGTGAACCCGCTGGTGGTCTATCTTATCGCTGATCGCCTCGCGCAAAAAGAAGGCGAATGGACGCCCTTTGACCGCGACGGTCTCAAGGGCGTCGTGTTTCGAGCACCGGCAAATCAATAATCGTCTTCATCATCATTGATCCGCTGCCGCCGGCGCTGGTCTGTGCGCAGCGCCGCCTTGGTGTTTTCGATAATCCTGCGCAGGTGGATCGGATTATCGAGATCGGGCAGGGTGATGACGCCGACGCCGGTGCCGCGCAGCACCAGCTTGCCGTAACCGAGGAAACGTCCCCAGACCGTCTGATGGAGCGTAATTTCCTCAATCTTGTTGAGGCTGACTTCCTGCGTATGGCGTGACACCAGGCCGGTCTTGTAGACAAACCGGTAGCTGGTCACGACAATTTCAGTCGTCACGAGAATGATGATGTGATTGGTCAGAATAACTGTGCCGGCCACCGCCGCGACTATTCCCGACCACCAACCAACTTTCAGCGCCTCATAAGGAACGCCGGCCGCGTACTGGACGAAGACAATAAACACCAGCGAGGCCGCGCCTAGCGCAAACCAGAAAACCGGAAAGAAACTATAAGTCCAATTGTAATTCGCGCGGTGAATGATCTCTTCACCGCCCGCTAAAGTCTTTTCGACATATCCTGCCATGACGCCCTAACCCCGCAACCCTTCTTGGTATACCCACCATATAGGCAAACTTGGCCGTGGGAAAATGCTCTTTAGTTGAAATGAGCCGGTTTGCGCGATAAGACGCCGCGCTGTTTCCCCACAGTCACGATTCTCAAAGCTCAGGAGCGCAACCAACCCGATGGCGAAATACCAGTATATCTACTTCATGCAAGGCCTGACAAAGCAGTTCACGGGCGGCAAAAAGATATTAGAAGACATACACTTACAGTTCTATCCCGATGCAAAGATCGGGGTAGTCGGGGTCAATGGCGCCGGTAAATCGACGCTTTTGAAGATCATGGCAGGAATTGACCAGGAATTTTCCGGCGAGGCCTATGCCGCCGATGGCGCGCGGGTCGGATATTTGCCTCAGGAGCCGGTTCTCGACGCGTCCAAGACGGTCTTTGAGAATGTGATGGAAGGGGTTGGGTCGGTCAAAGCCAAGATCGATGCGTTTAACGCCGTGTCGGTGGAGCTCGGCGAGAACTATACTGATGAGCTGATGGAGAAAATGTCGGCGCTGCAAGAAGAGATCGATGCGGCGGATGGCTGGGATATCGATTCAAAAATTGAAATGGCCATGGGCGCGTTGCGCTGCCCGCCCGGCGATTGGTCGGTTGATAAATTATCCGGCGGCGAAAAGCGCCGCGTTGCATTAGCGGCGTTGTTGTTATCGAAGCCGGATTTGCTGCTGCTGGACGAGCCGACCAACCACCTCGATGCAGAATCGGTGGCCTGGCTTGAACACCATCTTCGCGAGTTTCCGGGCGCTGTTGTTCTGGTCACCCATGACCGGTATTTCCTCGATAATGTCACCGGCTGGATTCTTGAGCTGGATCGGGCGAGAGGCCTTCCGTTTGAAGGAAATTATTCGTCCTGGATCGATCAAAAACGCAAACGCCTGGAGCAAGAACAACGCGAAGAGGGCAACCGTAAAAAGACCCTCGACCGCGAAGTCGACTGGATCAAGGCTTCTCCGCGTGCACGCCAGGCAAAATCAAAAGCACGTATCAACGCTTATGAGGAATTGCTCGCCAAAGCGGGCGCCCAGGACATCGGGCAAGCGCAAATTCAGATACCTCCGGGCCCGCGTCTCGGCGGCGTCGTGATCGAAGCGGACAATCTTAAAAAAGGCTTCGCCGACAAGCTGCTTCTGGACGGGTTGAGCTTCCAACTTCCACCCGGCGGCATTGTCGGTGTGGTCGGCCCGAACGGCGCCGGCAAGACGACGCTGTTTCGTATGCTAACGGGGCAGGAGGAGCCCGACGACGGCGCGCTGCGGATCGGCGAGACCGTTAAAATGGGCTATATCGACCAGACGCGCGAGAACCTTGATGACGGTAAAAATGTCTGGGAGGAAATTTCCGGCGGCAATGACATTATTCAACTAGGCAAGCGGGAAATCTCGAGCCGCGCCTATGTCGGCTGGTTTAATTTCAAGGGCGGCGATCAGCAGAAGAAAGTCGGCAGTCTTTCCGGCGGCGAGCGCAATCGCGTGCAGTTGGCGAAGATGTTGAAGGAGGGCGCCAACCTTCTGCTGCTTGACGAGCCGACGAATGATCTTGATGTCGACACGCTACGCGAGCTAGAGGGCGCATTGGAGGATTTCGTCGGATGCGCCGTGATAATCTCGCATGACCGGTGGTTCCTGGATCGCATCGCGACCCATATTCTGGCCTTTGAAGGCGACAGCCATGTGGAATGGTTTGAAGGAAACTTCGAAGACTATATGGAAGACAAAAAACTTCGCCTGGGCCACGACGCCGATGTCCCCAAACGGATCAAATACAAACCCCTGACCCGATAAAGGCAGAGGGCTGCTCAGTATTCGGATTCAATTATGTTGTGCAGTTGGCGCCGGTGTTATCGCAAAGCTGAACCTTGTTGACGAGACGGGGCCAGCGGATCGAGGTTTTCGTAAATACGACCGGTGAGCTCACAAAGTAACTCGTGAAGGGCGGCGAGTAGGGGTAAGTTATCTCCACTACGATGAGCGAGCCCAAAGGGTTCAGCACGGTATTGTCGTTGAAGCTAGTGTATAGGTCGCCAGGCGTATAGGGCTGGGCGCCCAATTCATCCCGGCTCCAGTGGATGACCGGACCGTCATTTGGGTCGGATATGACGCTGATAACATTTACATTGAGCGTGGCGCCGCCGGCTGGGTCGAGAATTTCCAGGGCGCCGTCAATCAAATTGCTGACATCGTCATAGGTAAGCTGTGTCGATTGCGCGGCGAGGTCGGAGATGGTGTTAACGGCGATCGCAACGCGCCGATTTTCCGTCGCGACATCGGATGTCTCTAACATGCCGAAAAAGAGAGTGAACATTACAGGCAAGAGCAAAGCAAACTCTGTCGCCGCCATCCCGTTCTTGCATGAAGCGAGAGTTCGTACAGTTTTGAAAAATGTTTTCATAATCATAGTCTGCACCCGCCTATGGAGTCGTTGTCTGGTAGGGTTCGTTCCGGAAAATCATCGATGAAACGAGCCGGCGTTTGCTAGTGCCCGGCTCAGATACATTAATTCCAATAGCGGGATTAATTGTGTCGTAGATATAGCAGATACGTACACGAACAATCTGGAGTTCAGCGCCAGGAACGAACGGAATAGCACTGACATCAGCCGGAGGCGCGTCAGCGCAAGTCGGGGGCGTGGTGTCAGCGGCAAGCGCTGCGAAGGTTGCATAGGTCTGCACTTCGACGGTCAGACGCGTATTGCACGCGCCAAACGTATCCAGGATATCGCAGACTGTGTCGTAAATGACGTCAAATTTCTGTTGTTCGGTACCCGCTAATTGTTGGATCTGGCCGGTCTTAACAAGCCGCGCTGCTTCTGCGACCGATGCATCGACAATGGAGTTGGCGTAAAAGAACCAGCCAACTTCAAAAGTTGAAAACATCATTAACAGAAATATTGGAGCGACCATAGAGAATTCCACTGCGGCGGCGCCGCTACGGTCTCCGGCAAATCGCCGCCGCCTCGGGATGAGACGCAGCCAGCGTGAGCGCTTTGGCCTCATTGGTTTAAGCAATCTCATCGCAACCCGCCTTACTTACTGATGTGCAGTTTGACGAGATCGTCCGCGATGTCGCCAAACGCATCCGCCAGTTGATCGCCATCCGGCGCGTTGAAGAAATATGGCGCGGTCGGTTCTGTCGCGCAGGACTTGAAGATGTTTTCAATCGTGCTTCCTGCGTTCACATCAAAAACAATTGTATAGACGAGGATATCGTCCTGCTTCATCCGCCGGCAGATGCGAAGAATTTTATTATCCGCTTCGTTTTCCATTTCACTGGTCTGATCAATATTGTCGCCCATGCGTTCTTCAATCTCATAGCCAAAGGCCGATATGGACGAGCCCCAATGGGTGCTGCGGCCACTGAAAACATTTTCGCCATCCGTCATGATTACGACGGCCTTCTGCCAGTCATCAAATACTGTGCTGTTCGGACCGGTTTCACCGGGGCCGATGGCTTCCGTAAAGGGAGCGTCCGGAGATACAACACGCCATCCCCAAACTACGCCAGCCGGAATGTTTGTGGCGCCGGTGGCGACTAATCGTTCCATGATGCCCGTGCCATTTCCGTCGATATCGGCGCGTGTGTCCGTTAGCGGCACAATCGTTTCTGGACAGGCGCTGTAATTCGGCCCTTTTGATGCGCTGTCCTTGGGGAGGTCGTAGCGATGATTGTAAGTCTCCGTTACCGGGTCCCACCAGCCGACATAGCCGGTGCGCATTATATATTCTTGCGTCCCATAGCCTGTAAGCGGTTGAACTCCCTGCTTTGTCATCCAATCGAGAAATGGCGTATCCGTGATGTTGCCTTGATTGACTTCCCGGAAGTGGCTGACGATCGGTACATACTTATTAAACGGCGTACCCTGAGTATGATTCGTGAAATCACGGTCGTCTATATAATACCGGTTTGAGTAAGAAGACTCTCTAACCCAGGTCAGGACATTGTCATCATCGGGGTCGTCGAACCAGAACCCGCTCCAGTTGACGCCATTGACCGTGCCTGATTCGTCATAGTCACCGTTATCGCAATCATCTGAATTGTTGCAATCCGGCTCGTCGGCGAGAAAGACCGGCACCCATCTGGAGTTGTTTATGGAAGCAAGGCCAGAAACAGTGAACTCTGTATTTATGCTCGGCATACTGTTGAATGCGTTCCGCATCGTCGAATCCGGTTCATCGGCGGAGCTCGGCGTTTGCATGGCGGCGTTTATGATCGCCGTCGTGGTGGCCATGCCAGGCTCAGTGTCTAATTCATCAAGCGGATAAGGTCTTGCTTCTAGGCATCCGTCCCAGCTTCTGTCAGGATCAGAGTCGAAAAGGTCGTAGTGGTTGACTTTGCGCGCCGCATCAACAACGCCGTTTTCATCTACGTGAAAGAACCGCGCGCCGTTGTAAGCTGCAACTCCGTTCAGGTCCCCCCAGCTATTGGTCCAACCGGTGGAAGCGCCGGCGTTTACATGCTGATTAAAAGGGACGACGCCCACTCTGACATTGTCGCTTGTCGCATTGCCCTCAAACAGAACGTCGAGCAGCGCCGTGACGGCGGTTCGAAGACTGTTCAGTTTGTTCTGCCCGTTGGAATCGTTCCAACTCATGGATCCTGTGACGTCGAGCACAAGCGCCAGTTCAATGCGTCCCGATCCTTGAGGGATAATCTCAACGCATTTATCGATATCAAGCTCAGTGATGCCGGTAACGCCAAGGAGAAAGGTCGATATTTTGCCGGTTATGCAGGTCGAAATAATGGCTTGGTCGGCGAGGTTAAAATCTATATTCCATCCGGTTAGGAGTTGGTCTTCATAGCCAAAATTTTCTCGAAAAAAAGCATCGCCATAAGCTTCAAGCTGGGTGGGTGTAAGAGTGTCATCTGCTGCTGCGAGTTGGGCGACAGCGAGGCTGGCGGCGTCCATCGATTCAATCATGTCGGCTCTGACTGCATTCCAGCGGCTGTAATCAACGGCGCCGCCGACAAACAAAAACAGTACGGTCGACATGAACACAAACAGGATCGCAATGTTGCCGCTTCGGTCACGCGCAAAATCTGCAAGGCGCCGCTTTGGATTTGATGCATTGGTGCGTTTATCTCTCGAAACGCAGGACGTTTGGACCGGAATAAACATTTCACACCTTGATCAGCATAATAACTAAGTACAAGAGCGTGCCATTATCGCCGATGCGGTTAACATCGTGTAATTTAACTTGGTTAATCGGCGGGATTTCGTGTAGGTCTATGCAATTGTTCTAAAATTTTATTGACTTCACTCCTTCTTGTGGATGTGCCGTATACAAATTAACCATGCTTATCTGGGTTCACCCTGCAGATTGATGAAAAATAATGGCGCGGCGCAGTTGTGCGGCCGACGGCGAGCGCATGCTGGAGTGATGGCGTGGCTAAATTTTTAGATATTGAGGTTGTTTTGACGCCGCTCTTTTTATGGAAATTGCCGCGCCAGAGGGCGGGTTCGACGGCGCCAGCGGAGGTGGGTTTTCCATTGGGTTAACTTCAATGGTGGAAATGGAATTTATTCAAAAATATTGCACAAGCAATTCAGAGGCTTAAAGGCGCAAATCTGTCGGTGCGTTCGGATTCCGGCGGATGGGGGCGACTTCAAAAAATACAGAAATTTTCGACCACAGCGGTCCGAAGCGTGCTATTAACCATAAATCAAAAATCTCTTATGGAGGGGTCGTTATGGGCGCTTTTCGGACACGCAAACTTATTGGCGCTAGCGTTGTGGGTGCGGCGCTCTTTGTTATGGCGGCGCCGGCGTCAGCCGGGCGTTGCGGTCATTCCTACGCTGTTGATGCGCCCACCACGCTCGTGACGGTGGCGCGCCAATGTAATGTCAATCTGTCGGCGCTGTATGAGGCCAATCCGGGGGTCGATCCGAACAATGTCCGTCCGGGAGAATATCTGGCGGTGCCAGACGAGATTGACCGCTTTGTGGCGGTGGTTGCGGACACATCGCGGGCGAATTCGCCTGCCGAGCAAGTCGCATCGACCGACAACATCCCCCCTGTTCGTGGAGCGTTAGTTATCGAAGATGCAGGGCGGGCCGGGTTGCGGGGTTTTGATCGCTCGCAGGATGTACGCAGCGAATTTACCGGAAGGGCGCGAAGCGTTGGTTATCGCGACCGGCGGAATTCCTCATCGTCCATGTCGGCCTGGCGGCGTGATGAGACCGGCGGCGCCCGGCAACATGCCAACTCAGATACTCTAAGCTATCAGCGGCTGTCCGCATTACGGATCCAGAGCGCCGGATTGCCGACATCGCCGGCGAGGTTTGCCGGCGCGACTGCGTCGCCGGATATTCAGCTCATTGAATGCCAGGTCTTGCGCAAGCGCGACGGCGGCAAAATTCATAAGCTGCGGAAGATCATTTCAACGCCGCAGAACACATTTGTAGAAATCACGGAGCTGACTGAAGGCAAGGGATCTGATTGCAGGTTGATCAGCGCACCGGCGCCGGTTCAGCTCACGCCGGGCGTTCCGGCGGCGCGATATACGACGCCTGCTGCCGATACCGGATATCGCCTGCCGGATTATTCAAAAATTGGCGACATAACGATAACGTCACGGCCCATGCTGCCAGGAAATGTTACTTTGCGCGGTGAAATTGTTAACAGCTCTGATGGGTGTTTACTTCTGAAAATCGAAAATGACGTAGTGCGCAGGCTATCAACGACGCAGCCCGCAGATGATCTTCTGGGCAAGGAGGTGACCGTCTGGGGCGTGCCGACGAGGGGCGGCGCTTGCGGCGACGGGGCGTCAATATTGATCAGCCATGCGGTTTATGCCGAGCGCTGGCCGGCGAGATAGTGGCGGTAGATTGACGATCAATGCTGCATTCTAACGCCGCACTGTCGCCGCGTTTCGCGCAAGTTCTGCTCGCGGCGTCGCTGATTATTTTCCTGATCCTCAGCGTAACAGCGCCCGGCGGCGCGTTTGAGGCCGCCGAGCGCGACTTCTTGTTGTCGTTGCGCAATGGCGACGATCCAGCATTATTGAATGGCCCGGGATGGCTGTTGTACTTTGTACAGAATATTACGGCGCTCGGCGGCTGGCCAGTGTTGACGGTGTTCAGCCTCGCACTCGCCGGCGCTCTCATGGTTCAAAAGCAATGGTCATTTCTGTTTGTTCTGTTGGCCGTGGTGATCGGCGAGACGGTGATAACCGGCATCCTTAAAGATCTTTTTGCTCGCACGCGCCCCGATTTCGTCCCCCATCTCATATCCGCGAGCAGCAAAAGTTTCCCCAGCGGCCACTCGGCGAGCGCGGCGGCGGTTTATCTGACTTTTGGATTAGCGATAGCAAATGTTGTCAAGCAGCGGGCCACCCGGCGCTATGCTCTGGGCGCCTCGTTGGTGGTGATCTTCCTGATTGGCGCCAGCCGGGTTTTTCTTGGCGTACATTACCCAAGCGACGTTATCGCCGGCTGGTGTGTCGGCACGGCGTGGGCCAGCGCAGTGTGGTTGGCGGCGTGGCGGCTGGGGCGCTGATAGATGCACCCAAAGGAGGATGTGGAATGGAACGGCGAACATTGTTTATGGTTCTGGCGGGCGGTATTGGTGGCGCAACGTTCAAACCAAATGCTGCTCAAGGGCGGAGCTGTCCGACGTCTGTTCGCGGGCTGAGCTATGAGGTGTACCGCGAGCCTAATGGTGACTGGCGCTGGCGGTTGCGGTCGCAAAACGGCAATACTATTGCTGATTCCGGCGAGGGCTATCGGCGCAAGGAGGCATGCCTGGCGGGTATAGATCTTGTAAAGGGGTCTTATGATGCGCCATGGAATATGAGAGCTGTAGAAGGCGGCTCCTAACAGCAAGCCCCGCTGGCGGTGGCCTCCACAGAGCCCTGCCCAAACGGCGACACCGTCCCGCAGCCCGGAAAAATTCCGTAATGGGTTGCGCCGTCGCCGATGAAATCGAAATAGGGCGCAAAGCGGCTTTCCTTCAGCATACGGTAGGTATTGCCGCAAACGGGAAATGTTCGGCCCTTTTCCATGTGGTGATGGCTGTCCAGCGCCAGC
>JAJFGA010000004.1 GCA_021776375.1 Hyphococcus sp.
CTGGGATCGCTGCATCCTCGCCTTTGCGTTGGGCGAGCGTACCGCGCGAGAAGAAGACCACTTCTTCAATCGTCGCCCAGTCATCTTCCGCATGGGCATAGGCAAGCCCAAAGGCGACGTCGGCGTCGCGCTTGCCATAAATATGAGGAACACCAAAACGGTCGCGGATGACGCGCGCGTCATAGGCAACGGCCGCAACGATGGCGCCTTCCCGGTCGAAAGCCGCCGGCGCCGGCGTTTTAAGGTAGAGCGCAGCGGCGAGGATGACGCCTAGGAGCAATAATCCGCCAAATCTCATAAGCTTAGACATACCATCCCCATTTTTTGCACGCAGAATACGTTAATCGCGACCACCATGCATCAAGATTTATCAGCTTGTCGCAATTTAACATTAGTTGAGTGCTAAGAACAAAGCGCCGCCCTACTGGCCACAGGTTCCGCGCTGCTATATTTATGACTAAACTGCGCCAGATAACTCCCGGCTAATCTTCAACCAAGAATCCGTTTTGCCGCACAAACTACACAAGGTAGACTGATGAAACAGAATGAGAAATCGCCCAGTAACCCAAGGCCGGCAAACGGAGCCCAGACAATTGAGGATTTGATAGAGCTGCGCCTTTCAAGGCGCGGGTTTATTGGCGGTTTAGTCGCCACATCGAGTCTGACTATAAATGGTTGTAGTTCTAGCCGAACACACAAAGCGCTCGAGGCGTCATTCCAATTCAACGAAATCTCTCGCGGCACTGATAAAACGCATCACGTACCAAAAGGATATTCCGCTGACATATTAATGCGCTGGGGCGATCCCCTATTTTCTGATTCTCCGGTATTTGACCCGCTCAATCAAAGCGCGGCCGCGCAAAGGCGTCAGTTTGGTTGCAATAATGATTACATAGGGTTTGTTCCACTTGACTCAAATGATGACGATGAAGCGCGCGCCCTGCTCTGCGTCAATCATGAATACACCTCGACAACCATGATGTTTCCCGGCGTCGCCGCAGATTACCCAGACAGCATTACCAAAGAGCATTGTGAAATCGAAATGGCTGGCCATGGCGGCTCTGTAGTCGAAATCGTTAGACGAAACGGGGCCTGGTCGCCCGTCGTTCCGTCCAATTACAATCGACGCATCACGGCCGATACGACGCCAATGGAAGTTGCGGGCCCCGCTGCAGGGCATGAGCGTTTGAGAACGTCAGATGATCCTGAAGGAATGATTGTTTCCGGTACGATTTATAATTGCGCCGGCGGGGTTACGCCCTGGGGCACCTATTTGATGGCTGAAGAAAATATCCATGCATATTTTCAGGGCGCGCTTCCCGAAGGCCATAGAGAGACAGAAAATCATAAGCGATACGGCGTACCGGGCTCGTGGTTTCAGTGGGCGCGTCATTTTGATCGCTACAATATCGGCGTAGAGCCGAATGAGCCAAACCGCTTTGGTTGGATTGTCGAAGTCGATCCGATGGATCCAGAATCAAAGCCAAAAAAACGCACAGCCCTTGGCCGGTTCAAGCACGAAGGCGCGGAAAGCGTGATCGCGCCGAACGGGCGGCTCGTATTGTATAGCGGCGATGACGAGCGGTTTGAGTATGTATACAAATTTGTTTCATCAGCGATTGTAGACGTCGAAAATCGCGAAGCCAATAAGGATTTGCTTGATGATGGCGCCCTTTATGTGGCGCGGTTTAACGAAGACGGTACAGTGGATTGGCTGCCATTGGTCCATGGTGAAGGACCATTAACGGCCGACAATGGGTTTTATTCGCAGGCAGATGTTGTGATTGAAGCAAGGCGCGCAGCGGATGAGCTTGGCGCCACGCCCATGGATCGGCCGGAAGATATAGAACCAGATGCGACATCCGGCCGTGTCTGGGTAATGCTGACAAATAACAATCGCCGTAAGGATGACCAGGTAAACGCCGCAAATCCCCGCCCTGATAATCAGCATGGCCACATTATCGAAATCATTGAGCCCAATGGAGATTTCACGGCGACCCAATCGCAATGGAACTTTCTTGTTAAATGCGGCGACCCGGATGATCCGGCTTTTGGGGCTGTGTGGAATCCGGAAACGTCTGAGAATGGGTGGTTCGGCAGCCCCGACAATTGTGCGGTCGATCCCACGGGGCGTTTATGGATTGCCACTGACGGCAACGCAAGAACCGGCGCGGCGGACGGCATTTGGGCGATGGAGACCGACGGGCCGCTTCGCGGAACTGGGCGCGCATTTTTCCGGGCGCCAGTTGGGGCGGAAGTTTGCGGACCGAAATTCACACCGGATTCAAAAACGCTATTCCTCTCCGTTCAGCATCCTGGCGATGCGCGCGGTCTATCGTATGAAAAACCATCTACAAGATGGCCAGATTTCAAATCCGACATGCCTCCGCGTCCTGCCGTTTTGGCAATTAAGCGTGACGACGGCGGCGATATAGGCTCTTAATTAGCAAGCGTGAGCATTAAGCGACCGGATCGAGCCAACCCCATTCATCTTCAGTCTCTCCGTTAAAGAGACCGAAGAAGGCGCTCTGGATTTGCCGTGTGATCGGAAAGTCAAGATTGTTGATCTCCAGCTTGTCGACGGAGCGTACGGGCGTGACTTCCGCGGCCGTGCCGGTCATGAAAATTTCGTCGGCGGCGTAAAGGAATTCGCGCGGGAAGGCTTGCTCGACAACTTCAAACCCAAGCTTGCCTGCGAGCGTAATGATGGTGTCGCGGGTGATGCCGGTGAGGATCGATGACGATGCGGGCGGTGTATAAATTCGACCTTTATGAACAACAAAAAGATTCTCCCCCGCCCCTTCGCTGACCGTGCCGTCATGGGAAAGGCCAATGCCCTCTTCAAAGCCGCGGTCTTTTGCTTCCATACTGATGAGGCGGCTTGAAAGATAGTTGCCCGCAGCTTTAACACCAGCCGGCACCGTGCCCGGCGCCATGCGCCGCCAGCTTGAAACCGCCACTTCAACGCCGTTCTTCATTCCCTCTTCGCCAAGATAGGCGCCCCAGGGAAACGCGGCGATGATGATTTCCGATTTCACAGCGGTCGACGCCGGGCCCATTTCACCATAACCAAGATAGGCAAGCGGGCGAATATAGGCGCCGGCGAGGCCGTTCTCGCGAACGATATCGCGGCAGGCCTGCATCAGCGTCTCTACGCTATGGTCAATACCGATCCGGTAGACCCGCGCTGAAAACATCAGCCGCTCAATATGCTCACGGTTGCGGAAGACGCAAACGCCTTTGTGCTTCGTGTCATAGGCGCGCATACCCTCAAACACCGCCGAGCCGTAATGCAGGCCGTGGGTGAGCTCATGGGTCGTTGCTTCTGCCCAAGGGATCATCGCGCCAGTGCGCCAGATAGGTTTGACTTCCTGTCTCGCCATCTTGGTCTGCTCCTTCAAACGCGCCCGCTGCGGCAAGGATTTGCGCCCCGCCCCATTTCGTTTAGGTTCCAAGCCCAGCCATACACCCAACACCGCCGCTAGCAAATGCCCCTTTTGCGCTACATTCTGTCTTTCAGCCGTAACCGGGAGCGTTGGCGCCGAGGACGTGAATTTTTCGAAAATCCAGCAGATAAAACCAAAATGACGAGTGAAACATGAGCCAAGGTGAGCCAACCGATAACCGCAACATCGAAGCGCTGCTTGCAGTTATGGCGCAGCTTCGCAATCCCCAAGGCGGCTGCCCCTGGGATATGGAGCAGGATTTCAAAACCATTGCGCCCTACACGATTGAAGAAGCCTACGAGGTCGCCGACGCGATTGGGCGCGAGGATATGGCGGCGCTCAAAGAAGAGCTTGGCGATCTGCTGTTTCAGGCGGTGTTTCATGCGCAAATGGCCGAGGAAAGCGGCTTGTTCGATTTTGGCGATGTCGTAGAGGCGATTACCGACAAGATGATCCGCCGCCATCCGCATATTTTCGCCGAAGCGGATTTGCGCACCGCCGACCAACAAACCGATGCCTGGGAACAGCAAAAAGCCGAAGAGCGAAGCGCCAAAGGCTATGACAGTTTGCTTGACGACGTGCCGGTCGGTCATGCCGGGCTCACCCGCGCGGTGAAGCTGCAAAAACGGGCGGCGCGTGTTGGCTTTGACTGGACCGATGCGGGCGATGTGTTGGCGAAAATTGCCGAGGAGACGGCTGAGCTAACAGAGGCGATAGATAGCCGCGACCCGGACGCCATAGAAGACGAGTTCGGCGATCTGTTGTTTGTCCTCGCCAACTTGTCGCGGCACTTAAAAGTCGATCCCGAAGCGGCGCTTCGGAGGAGCAACGAGAAATTTATTCGCCGGTTTCAGTATATCGAGCGCGAAGTCGCATGCACTGAGCGTGCTATGGATTCGGTTAGCCTCGACGAAATGGAAGTGCTTTGGAACAAGGCCAAGGCCACAGAATAACCGCACACGAGATTGTTACTTATACGGACCGTATACCCGCCAGACAGATAGCGCCAAATGTGGCTGATCTCTTCGCTATTGCTCTGAGTTGTTACCTAGCCTTCACAGTCGATTAGAAATTTTGCATCGAGATCGCGCGCCGGGGCTGGCAAGATGCGACGCCCAAACCGCCATAGGTAGAATTCGCGCCCGCAATAGCCATATCTCGAAAAAGCCCCGTATTGGTCCCCGCATTCCGGGTCTGTACGCGCCTCCATCGAACCGGAGCATACGCATGAACTATAGCGATAACACCCTTGATTTGATTGGCAATACGCCGCTGATCAAACTGAAGCGTGCATCGGAGGAAACCGGTTGCTTGATCCTAGGCAAGGCGGAATTTTTAAACCCTGGCCAATCGGTGAAAGACCGCACCGCGTTTGGCATCATCCGCGACGCTGAGAAAACCGGCGCGCTCAAACCGGGCGGCATTATCGTTGAGGGCACCGCCGGCAATACCGGGATTGGGCTTGCCATGGTCGGCGCTATTCTTGGCTATAAGGTCAAAATCGTCGTGCCGCGTACCCAAAGCCAGGAGAAGAAGGACGCCATCCGCCTGCTTGGCGCGGAGTTGATCGAGGTTGACGCGGTTCCTTATGCGAACCCAAACAACTACATTCATTATTCAGAGCGGCTCGCCAAAGAATTGAATGAAAGAGAGGCGGGGGGCGCTCTGTGGGCAAACCAATTCGACAATACCGCCAACCGCGATATCCATTATCGCACTACCGGGCCGGAGATATGGGAACAAACTGACGGCAAGATCGACGGCTTCATCTGCGCCGTCGGTTCCGGCGGCACCATCGCCGGCGTGACGACAGCTTTAAAAGAGCGCCAGTCCAGCGTCAGATGCGTCGTCGCCGATCCAGGCGGTTCGAAGATTTTTAGCTGGGTGAAAAAGGGAACGCTTGAGACGCAAGGCGATTCCATCACCGAAGGTATTGGTCAGGGACGCGTGACCAACAATCTTGAGGGCGTAGAATTCGACGACGCGTACCGCATCCATGACCGCGACGCGTTGGAAGCGTTGTACCAGCTAACGCTTGAAGAAGGGCTTTGCCTCGGCGGCTCCAGTGGCATCAACATCGCCGGCGCCGTTAAGCTTGCACGCGACCTTGGCCCCGGCCATACGATTGTTACAATGCTTTGCGATTACGGTAACCGCTATGCGTCAAAACTCTATAATCCAGAGTTCCTTCGCACCAAAGATCTGCCGCCGCCGCCCTGGATGGTGTAACCCTTGATATGAAATGCCAGAGTTAGGACCGCTCATATCAACCGCCTGGTTGGCGGATAACCTTGGCCGCCCGGATGTGAAGGTTATCGACGCATCCTGGCGCATGCCCGGCGGTCCGCCGGCGCGTGCTGATTATGATGAACGCCACATTAGCGGCGCGGTGTTTTTCGACATTGACGCCATCGCCGATCAGTCCAGCCCCCTGCCCCACATGTTACCGACGCCAGCTGAATTCGAGGCCGCCGTCGGCGCTTTAGGGGTGAGTGACCACTACACAATCATTGTCTATGACGATCACGGGATTTTCTCCGCAGCGCGCGTCTGGTGGACGTTTCGGGCGATGGGCCATCATGCGGTTGCGGTGCTGGATGGCGGCTTACCGAAATGGCTCAGCGAAGGCGAGAGCGTTACAGGCGACACCCCCGCGATCGCGCCCGCAAATTACCAGGCCGATCCGCAGCCCCGCATGGCGTGTGATGCGGAGGCCATCCGGGCGGCGCTCAATAACGATGCATCATCTGTGGTTGACGCCCGCCCCGCCGCGCGATTTTTCGGCGACGCCCCCGAGCCGCGCCAGGGCCTGCGATCCGGGCACATGCCCGGCGCCCACAATCTCCCCTTTGGCGCGCTTTTGAATGATGACGGAACCATGCGTGCTGCCGACGACATTGCTGCTTTATTCAGCGCCGCCGGCGCCGACCTCAGCCAACCCATAATCACCACCTGCGGCTCCGGCGTTACTGCGGCGGTTTTGTCCCTCGCTCTTGAAACTATCGGTCATCGCCGCCACAGTCTCTATGATGGTTCATGGGCGCATTGGGGAGATGAAGGAAATGCCGAGCGAGACTTTCCAACCCACGCCAGAAAAGGGCAGCGGTGAGCGCGTCGATGTGACGATCACCTATCTTGAGCAAACCGAACGCCCGATATTGCCGACCCCGATCACCCCGCATGGCAAGGTCGCGATTTTGCGTGCTGAAAAGCCGCCGGTTCATTTCTATCGCTACATCTATAGGCTGGTCGGCGATCCCTATAATTGGGTCAGTCGCCGCCGGGTTGATGATGAAGCCCTGATACAAATCATTCACGATCCTTCCGTATACGTCTATGTTCTTTATGTGAACGGCGCCCCCGGCGGGTTTGCGGAGATTGACGGGCGCGATGCAAAAACCCATCACTTAAAATTTTTCGGGCTGGCGCCGGACCATACAGGGGCCAAGTTTGGCCGATATTTTTTGACCAACATCATCGACCTTGCCTGGTCGCATGGAGCTCAGCGGCTCTGCCTGGAGACCTGCTCGCTGGACCACTCCGCGGCGCTGCCGCTCTATCAGAAAATGGGATTTCGTGTCTATGACCGCCGCGAGGGGGTGGTTGAGTTGATGGAGAAGCCCAAACCCCCGCGCTAAATTTCTCTAAATTTGCCAGGCGCTGAGCCTATTGGTAGACGAATGACAAGAGCGCAGTGACGACGGAATATTTCATGAAAGACAACACCAAACTAATTGCCGCCGGACGCCCGCATCAGCGTCATGCCCATCCGGTCAATATGCCGGTTGAGCGCGCCTCGACAATTTTGTTTCCGACCTATGACGATTACCTTGAAGGCGCGCGGACCATCAATTACGGCCGCCTCGGAACTTCTACGCATCGCGCCCTCGAAGAGGCGATCACCGCACTTGAGGGCGGCTTTGAAACCCGGCTGGCGCCTTCCGGCCTTCAGGCCTGTAATGCGGCGCTCCTGGCATTTATCGCTGCCGGCGATCATGTCTTGATGACCGATGCGGCTTACGATCCAACCCGCAAGTTCTGCAATAATTTTTTGAAACGATTTGGCGTTGAAACAACCTATTACAACCCGATGGCGCCACGTGAGGAAATTGCCGCTCTGATGCAGCCCAACACCAAAGTCATCTTCGCGGAATCGCCGGGCTCTTTGACCTTCGAGGTTCAGGACATCCCGATGCTCGCAGAAGCCGCGCATTCTGGCGGCGCGGTTCTAATTGTCGATAACACCTGGAGCGGCGGTTATTTTTGCAAGCCCATTGCGCTCGGCGCCGATGTCAGCGTTCAGGCGGCGACCAAATATGTTGTCGGGCATGCCGATTGTCTGATCGGGACAATAACATCCGCAGATGAACGCATCGCGAAGAAAATTTATTACGCACTGTTGCAACTTGGATCGAATGTGTCGGCGGATGACGCTTATCTGGCGCTGCGCGGTCTGCGTACGCTTTCTGCGCGGCTGAAGCGGCACGAGGAAAATGCGCTGGCGCTGGCGAAGTGGCTTTCAAAGCGTGACGAAGTTGAGCACATTATTCACCCTGCGTTTAAATCCTGTCCCGGCCATGGGGTCTGGAAACGCGACTTTACCGGATCGTCCGGGCTGTTTGGCGTGGTTTTAAAACCGACGCCCCTCGACGTGCTCAAGGTTTTCTTCAACGCCCTCAATCACTTCGGCATTGGCTTTTCCTGGGGCGGCTTTGAAAGCCTATGCGTTCATACACATCCCGAGCGCTATCGCAGCGCGACAACATGGGAAGCGGAGGGGCCGGTGCTGCGTTTTCATGCGGGGCTTGAAGATATTGACGATTTGAAGAACGATATAGACAATGCATTCACCGCCATGGCGAATGCGCAGAAATAATTCGGATGGAAAGAGGCGTCATGCGTATAATTCTGATTTTGGCGACAGTGTTTTTTCTGAATGGGTGCTTTGCCACATCCGGCGGTATGCGGAGCTTTAAATCAACCCCCTCCGGCGCAACCGTCACCATCGACGGCTACGGATCATGCGAGACCCCCTGCTCCGTCAAGCTAGACGGTCATCGCAAAGTGACGGTAGCCAAAGCCGGCTACAAAGCACAACGCTTCGGCGTCAAGCCCGGCGGCGCGTCTGTCAATGTCATTTTGGAACTCGCCGCCCCTGCAGGCGTGATTGACGCCGAGACGCTGCCCGATCTTTAAAGTTCAGTATGTATTGACCGGAAAAAAACCAACCGCATTGCGACTATTGTGCCGATAAGACATCGATGACGGGGCATTTGAAATCGTCTCCCTTTCCACACTCCTTAGCGATTTTTGCCAACTGCCGTTCGAGTTTTTTTAAATCACTGATTTTTGCTTTTACAGTTTCAAGATGCCGAACCGTAATTGTATGAACCTCAGCACAAGATGGCGGCTCATCTTCCAGGCCTAACAGCGAGCGCACATCGTCCAAGGGAAACCCAAGGTCGCGCCCACGACGAATAAACCGCAACCTCTTCAATTCTATGGGCGTATAAATACGATGCCCGCCATCCGTGCGTCCGGGTTTCGGCATCAGGCCGATTTTTTCATAATATCGAATTGTCTCAATATTCACGCCAGTCTCAGCGCTTAATTTACCGATTGTAAGATCGTACCGCATCATTTCGCTTGCACCTGTAGTGACTACAGATATTAGAATACGCCTGTGCAAGAGAAAATAGAAATCTCGGGGAAGAAAAAAACCGGTGCGTTATTAGCCGGTAGCGGGACGGTATCAGGGTTGTTCGCATTGGTCGGCAAACTGGCGTTCTTTGTCCGTGCTCAACCCTATTTCATGGGGCTCACCGGCGTTCTCATTGCCGTGTCTTTTATGGCGGCGCCTACATCATGCCCTTCTACGAGGGACAACTGTTAAGGTGGATAAACGTTCAATGACGGATGTTATTGCACAATCAACAATCACTTGCCCTGCCTGCGGTCATCAGTCGACGGATTTGATGCCAACCGACGCCTGCCAATGGTTCTACGACTGTAACAGCTGCGGGAAGGTCCTGAAGCCAAAACCCGGCGATTGCTGTGTTTACTGTTCTTATGGCGACGTGAAATGCCCGCCAATTCAAGCAGGAGAGGCTTGCCATGAATGACCCATCTTCCAAAGACCTAGCCGCCCGCCCGCTGCCGTTTATTTGGTCATGGGGTTTACCGCTTTTGATTCTGTTTTCATTGAATTTTGCTGTGGAACTAATTCCGTTCCCCGCAATAATATTTATTATGAGTGGATTGTTCTTATGGATGGGGTTGGCATGCTGGTTAAACACACGGCGTTGCCGCAGGAGACACTGCTATTATTCCAGAATAATATTTCTCATCGGCGCC
>JAJFGA010000031.1 GCA_021776375.1 Hyphococcus sp.
GCCGACCCGGCGGTCAAGCTTGTGCTTGGCGCTGCTGCGCTTAGACATCATTCCTCACTATCGACGTGGCCCGGCCCCAAGGCCTATCCCCGGGGCGATCTCAACGGCGGTCCACACGCCATCCGTTATTCGAGGCCGGGCGTATACCGCCAGGCCCATCGGCTGTCAAATCGGCACGATCAGAAAAGCCCGCCGATGAGGGCGGGCCGTTCTGTCTTTTTGGGGTAGTAAATTGTCGTCTTATGCAGCCTATATCGCTTTGGCCTTACGGCGCGCAGCGCCAAGGCCAGCAAGGCCGATGCCCATCAGCCAGATGGCGCCTGGAATCGGGACCTCTCCAAACTCCGTATAATGGCTCAGACCTGAGCCCGCGCCGGCAAAAGAGGTGAAATCGACCGACAACATGCCACCGGATGTGTTGCGAATAAATACAGAGTCATTTCCGATTTTCAGCATCACGTATTCGGCAAGCGACGAAAACATCATGCTGCCGCTATTTCCTATCGTTTTTAGCCCGTCTGCTCCGGAAAACACACCAGTGGCACCGCTGATAAGAATGCTCAAGCGATCAGCTTCCGCAGACTCGCTAGCCGGCTGGCCATCATAAAACCAGGCATCCGAGATGGACAGTATGCCCATCGCATTCGGCTCTGCGCCGAGCGCTGGTGCGCCAAGGGTGAATGCTTCACAGCTAGTGGAGCAATCAATTGTGCCCAATCCACCCGCTATTGTAATTGTATTTGCCGTCGCAATGCCGATTGACGCTGCAAAAGCCATCGCGCCACTAAGCGCGGTAACAAGAATTTTGTTCATATTCTTCCCCACTATACTGCCATGGATAATATTCTTCGCACCTGCAATAGGCAACAAGTATATATGGTTAAAGGCGGGTTTTCTACAAAGAATACAATTGAGGGTTGTGTGGATTGCTGCTGAATACCCTCTGGGGCGAATTTTGTTCGTAGGTTTCGCTATGTGTTGGCACGTATATCACGAGCGTATCGAAAACGGCGTGAACTCCGTCTCGCTGTCATAGACATCAACACCTTCTGCGCGTTTCAACATCGCGACCAACTTGTAGGTGACCGGCGTCAGCAATGCCTCCCACAAAACCTTCAGAAAATAGTTAGTAATCAGCACAGTGATGACCTGGCCGGTGGTCCAGACGCCAAGAAACGCGATCGGATAAAACAGCAGGCTATCGACGCCCTGACCGACAACGGTTGAGCCAATCGTTCGCTGCCACAGATGTTTGCCAGCCGACCAGACCTTCATGCGCGCCATCACAAAGGCATTGGCAAGCTCGCCGGCCCAGAAGGCGATCACTGAGGCCAGAACAATGCGCCAGGTCAGCCCAAACACTTCCTCATAGGCCGCCTGCCCGTCCCAGCCCGGCGCCGGCGGCATCGCCACCACGGCCCAGGCCATGAACGCCATAAACAACACCGCCGCAAAACCCGCCCAGACGACGCGGCGAGCCCGTGCATAGCCATAGACTTCGGTAAGGACGTCGCCGAGCACGTAAGACAGCGGGAAAAACAAAATGCCCGCACCAAACACCCCGACCGACCAGCCAAATATCTTCCACTCGGTAAACTGCACCAGCTTGGCGGCGCCAATAAGGTTTGAGCAAATCAGGATCGCGACAAATGCCGCCATCGCGAAGTCATAATATTTGAAGCGATGCGTGGAGAGCGCGCTTGCTTCCACAATCTTGCGGACGCCATGCGGAGGCGCTTCGTTCGCCTCGGTCTGCGCTTGTTCTATCGTCACCAAATACGGATCCTGTCTTCAGGGGCAAGATACAACGCATCGTCAGGTTGAATCTCGAACGCCTCATACCATTCATCGATATTGCGAACCACGCCGTTGACGCGCAGGTCCATAGGACTGTGCGATCCGGCGAGAAGCCTGCGGCGCAGCGCCTCCTCGGTCTGCTTGAAACGCCGCCCTTGAGCGCGCCCAAGAAACAAGCGTTGTTGACCCGTAAACCCGTCCAACACCGGCGGATCGGCGCCATCAAGCGAGAGTAGATAAGCGTGATAGGCAACGATAACGCCGGCAAGATCGCCGATATTCTCGCCAAGTGTAGCGCGACCATTCACGTTCACGCCCGGCAGCGGCTCATACTGGCTAAACTGATCGGCAAGCCTGTCGCCTAAAGCGTTAAAAGCAGCCCTGTCTTCCTGCGTCCACCAAGCGCCCAATAGGCCGTCTCCGTCGTATTTTGAACCCTGGTCGTCAAACCCGTGACCGATCTCATGGCCAATGATCGATCCAATAGCGCCATAGTTCAGCGCGGGGTCCGCATGAAGGTCAAACAGCGGCGACTGGATGTAGCCAGCTGGAATGAACAGTTCATTGCGGCTTGAGCTATAGTACGCATTCACAGTTTGCGGGCCCGTAAACCACTCGGCCTTGTCGACCGGTTTTGACAGTCTGGCTATATCCCGCAACGCACTGTCTACACGCACGCGTTTGAGGTTGCCGATAAGGTCGTTCGCCTTGATCTTCAATTTCGAATAATCACGCCATTTTTCTGGATAAGCAATTTTCGCGGTCATTTTTTCGAGCTTGCCAAGAGCGGCGGTTTTCGTATCCGGCGTCATCCAGGCGAGGTTTTCAATCCGGGTTTTTAACGCCGCGCGAACATGCTCAAACATCACCATAAGCTGGGACTTTGAGTCTTCAGAAAAGAACCGCTCGATATATATTTTGCCGACGGCCTGATCGAGCTGTTCATTGACAAGTGCAATGGCGCGCTTTTCACGTGTCCGCTGTTTCTTCTGACCACTCAGCGCGGCGGCGTAGAATGCAAAATATTCTTGTTCGAAATACTGCGGCAAAAAGCGCCCATGAGTGCTTAACAGGTGGAAGGTGAGATAAGCGCTCCAGGTTTCAACCGGGGTTTCTGCAAAAAGGGTCGCCAACGCTGGAAATGCATCCTTTTCCCGTACAATCAGCGCCTCAACACCACCTAGTCCCGCCGCATCAAGATAAGTATCCCATGGAAAGCCCGGTGCGTGATCAGCAAGCATCGCGCGATCCATAAGGTTGTAGACCTGATCGGCTTCACGACGGTCCACACGCTCCCAATGCAAACCGGCAATAGCTTTTTCAAGATCAAATATAGCGTCGGCTTTTTCCGAAGCGCCGCCAACACCTGCTAGCGTCAGTATATTTTCAATATGGGCGCGATAAGCCTTTCGAACCGACGCCAGCCGTTCGTCATCGCGCTCGTAATATGACTTATCCGGCAAGCCTAGCCCGTCATGCCCGACCCATGTCGCGTAACGCATTGGGTTTTTGGAATCGATCCCCACATAAAACCTGAATGGGCCTTTCAGCCCAAGAGCGGGGTCAGCCATGACGCGGGCGACATGATGATGGTTTTTCAGGGCCGCTATACGCGCAAGATCTTTTTTGAGCGGCTTTAAGCCAAGCTTATCGACCCTTCCAACGTCCATAAAAGAGCTGTGGAGATCGCGAATCTTTTGTGCTTCGCTGCCGCGCGCAACGCGCGCAGTCGCCAGTTCGGAAACAACGGAGTTAATCCAGTCTTCATTGCGCTCCCTCATCGTTATGGAAAAGCCGACAGCTGTCCTGTCCGATGAAATTTCGGTTGCATCAAGCCAGCCGCCATTGGCGAAACGATAGAAATCATCACCCGGCCGCGTATCGTGATCCAAAGCGTCGAGCGGATAGCCCCAAGGCTCGATCATCGGCGCGTCAGAAGGCTTGTCGATCTCTTGAGCAAATCCGGAAGAAAATAGCGCCACCGTCGCCGCTGTCATTGCCACTGCGGCCAGAAAATAAGTATTTCGAACCATCGCAGCGCCCCTCATACCTAACAACGGCGTTCCATATCCGTCGCCTCATTCAACCCAACACGAATGAATGCCCCTATGAAAGCCTGAATCCTGGCCGGGAATGTTTGAAAATGCAACCATTGGCCAGACGAGCCACGCTTTCTTATTTCGGCAATCTGGAAAGCGCTCTGACAGCGCCGTGGAGTGTGCGGATTTCAGCTTCGGTAAACCCGGCTCTGGAAAACGCCGCGCGTAAGTTTCGCACCATGCCCGGACGCTTTTCCGTCGGGTAGAAATAATCCGCCGCATCGAGCGCCGATTCGAACCGGTCAAAGAAATGCGCAAGCGCCGCCTTGTCCGCCGGCGTATCCTGATCTCGCGGGGGCTCTATCGTCGCCATATCTCCGGCGCGGGCCCATTCATACGCAACAACTAACGCCGCCTGCGCCAGGTTGATCGATGCAAAAGCAGGGTTCACCGGGATCGACAAAATCGCATCCGCGCGCGCAACATCGTCGCTTGAAAGGCCGTTGCGCTCACCGCCGAAAAGCACCGCACAGCGTTGCCCGGAACCCACCCGCGCGCGCAGCTCTCTCGCCGCCTCCCCCGGCGCCAGCACCGGCGTCGCCAGCTCGCGCCGGCGGGCGGTCGTGGCGATGACATATTGGCAATCGCTCAGCGCTGCATCGAGGTCATCAAAAACTTGCGCTTGGTCGATCACAAGAGAGGCGCCAGACGCCATCGCCGCCGCCTTTGGATTGGGCCAACCGTCGCGCGGCGCGGCAAGCCGCAAGCCGGAGATCCCGAAATTTAACATTGCGCGCGCCGCAGCGCCGATATTTTCCCCCATCTGAGGCTCGACAAGCACGAAAATCGGCGCCGGCTCGACGCCCTCACGCGCTCTTGTTCTGCTAATCCGCATTTGTTTCACCCATCCCTGCCGTAGCGGCGTTCTTTGCTCTCGCGGGCCTTTGACCTCAGCCCACCGGATGCTATAGCCCGGCCCACACATTAGACATTATGCGCGCATTCGCGCCGCGTCCAAAAGCAACTCCGGTAGGTCTTTCCATGCAGAAAATCAAAGTCGAAAATCCAGTCGTCGAAATGGACGGGGACGAGATGACCCGGATCATCTGGCAGATGATCAAAGACAAGCTCATCAATCCCTATCTCGATATCGACCTGAAATATTTCGACCTCGGCATGGAAAGCCGCGACGCCACTGACGACCAGATCACCGTTGACGCCGCCGAAGCAACGCTGAAATACGGCGTCGCCGTCAAATGTGCGACCATCACGCCTGATGAGGCGCGGGTTGAAGAATTTGGCCTCAAAAAAATGTGGCGCTCGCCCAACGGCACCATCCGCAACATTCTCGGCGGAGTCGTTTTCCGTGAACCGATCATTATCCGCAATGTGCCGCGCCTGGTCCCCGGCTGGACAAAGCCGGTAATCATCGGTCGCCACGCTTATGGCGATCAATATCGCGCCACCGACATGTTGTTCCCCAGCAAGGGCAAGCTGACCCTCAAATGGGAAGGCGCCAATGGCGATGTGATCGAAGAAGAAGTGTTCGATGCGCCATCGAGCGGTATCTATATGGGGATGTATAATCTCGACGAGTCGATCCGTGATTTCGCCCGCGCCAGTTTCAACTATGCCCTGCAGCGTAAATATCCGCTTTATCTTTCCACCAAAAACACCATCATGAAAAAATATGATGGGCGGTTTAAAGATCTGTTTGCGGAATTGTATGAAACAGAATTCAAGGAACAATTTGCTGAGCATGGGCTAACCTATGAGCATCGGCTGATCGACGACATGGTTGCGGCTTGCCTGAAATGGTCGGGTGGCTATGTCTGGGCGTGCAAAAATTATGATGGCGATGTGCAATCGGACACCGTCGCGCAAGGCTTTGGCTCGCTTGGCCTGATGACCTCGGTATTGATTTCGCCGGACGGCAAAACCGTCGAGGCGGAAGCCGCACATGGCACCGTGACGCGCCATTACCGCCAACACCAGAAGGGCGAAGCGACCTCGACCAACTCAATAGCCTCGATCTACGCCTGGACCAGAGGACTCGCCCATCGCGGCAAGCTCGACGGCAATGACGCGCTGAGTAACTTTGCGACCACGCTGGAAGAGACCATCATCAAAACCGTTGAGGCCGGCCACATGACCAAAGACCTCGCCCTCCTCATCGGCGCTGAGCAGAAATGGCTCACCACAGAAGGCTTCCTCGACAAGGTCGCCGAAAACTTCGAGACCGCGCTCAGTGCATAACGCCTAGCTTCGTGGGCAATTTCGCAGACAACACGCCTTCCCCTGTTAGGACCGTCTTGAAATCCGTTTTCGGGTTTGACGCGTTCCGTCCGGGCCAGGAGGAAATCGTCTCGGCCATTCTGGATGGCCGCGATATTCTGGCGATCATGCCCACCGGCGCAGGCAAGAGCCTGTGCTACCAATTGCCGGCGGTGTGTGGGGACGGCCTCACCGTAGTGGTGTCGCCGCTGATTGCGCTGATGGAAAACCAGGTCGCGCAATTGCGCGCACTCGGCGCGCCGGTTGGCGTCATCCATTCAGGGCGCGACCGAGAGGCAAGCATCGCCGATTGGCGTGCAGCCGCCTCGGGCGAGACCCGACTTTTATATATGTCACCCGAGCGGCTAATGACGCCGCGCATGCTGTCCGCGCTTGGCGGCGTCGATCTCCGGCGCATCGTCGTTGATGAGGCGCATTGCGTCAGCCAGTGGGGCCATGATTTTCGCCCCGACTATATGGCGCTGACCCAACTTGGCGATCATTTCCCCAGAATTCAAATCGCCGCCTTCACCGCAACCGCCGATGCGCGCACCCGCGAGGAAATTGTCTCGCGTCTGCTCGGCCCCGGCGGGCAAGTGTTCGTTCACGACCTCGACCGGCCGAATATCGACATCGCCATTGAGCAAAAAGCCTCCTCAAAGGACCGCCTCGCCGAGCTGATGGATGAACATCGCGGCGAACAGGGCATCATCTATGCGCTGTCACGCAAAAACACCGAAGAGATAGCCGCCGACCTTGAAACCCGCGGCCACAAGGTCGCCGCCTATCATGCCGGACTTGACCCGGAGACCCGCAATGACCGCCTCAACGCCTTTCTGACCGAGCCGGACCTGACCATCGTCGCCACGGTCGCCTTCGGTATGGGCATCGACAAACCTGATATCCGCTTTGTTTTTCATCACGATATCCCAGCGTCCATCGAGGGCTATTATCAGGAAATCGGCAGAGCTGGCCGCGACGGCGCGCCAGCGCGCGCGGTGATGTTATATTCCGGCGGCGATGTCGGACGGCGTATAAGGATGATTTCCCGCAATGACGGCGATGATGCCGCCTCGCGCGCAGAGATGCGCCGTCTCGATGAACTGACCACCTTATGCGAGCAATCCGCTTGTCGACGCCAAACATTGCTCGCGCATTTCGGACAACAGGCCGAGCCGTGCGGCAATTGCGATAATTGCCGCACGCCGCCGAAACGAGTTGACGCCAGCGCCGATGCTCGGCTTGTGATTGACGCAATCTTCGCTAGCGGGTCGATGTTTGGCGCGGTCCATATCATCGATATTTTGCGCGGCGCCGATACTCAGAAGATCCGCAAGAGCGGCCATGAGGCGCTGCCCGTCTACGCCGCCGGCGCACACCGCCCGGCCGATCAATGGCGCCACCTCATCCGCCAGATGACCGCAGACAAGCTGCTGATCGCCGAGCCGAGCTATGGCGGGCTGCAACCTGGCGAGGCGGCGCGCACACTGATGTCGGGCGATAACGACTATGCGATGCGCGCCCCGCCGGCGCCGCGAAAGACCCGGCGCGCCCGCAAATCCGCGCCAGCCGCAGCCGTGGGCGACCAGGCCTTACTGGCGGCGCTCAAACAGCACCGCATGGCGCTTGCACGCGAGCGCGGCGCGCCGGCCTTCGTCATCTTCTCCGACCGCACGCTGATCGACATGGCCGCCCGAAGACCCTCCACGCGCGATGAGTTTGGCGAGGTCTTCGGCGTCGGCGCCGCCAAAACCGAGGCCTTCAGTGAGCAGTTTATCGCCATCATCCGCGATCATGCGGATTGAGCGCTCCTGCCGGGCGGCCTGAAACCCGCCCCGCACCACGCCCAGAACGGTTTTTTCAGCTTTTCCTCCCAGAATCGGGGCGCTTTACCGCATCCCCGGTCGCCAAAACCGTTGGCGCGTGGCAATAAATCAGGTCGGGGCCCAATTCGGCGCACCCCAAAAGGGCGCCCCATGGAGTTTGTAATGAGATCAGTACCGTTCGCCCTCGCCGCTAGCCTGTTCACCGCCGGTTTTCTGGCCGCCGCGCCGATCGCCGCCGCCGAAGAATCACGAAGCTTTGACTTGCCGGAATTCACCCGCATCGACGTATCCGCCGGCGTCATTCTTGTCGCCGATGTCGGATCGCAACAATCGGTTACCGTGAAGACCAACAAAGGCGATTACAGCGACTTCGCCATCGAAGTCCGCAATGGTGAATTGAACATCACACGCGAATGGAATCCGCTCAGCTGGCATAACAGTAAGTCGGATTATAAAGTGATCATCAACGTGCCGACGTTAACTGCGCTCGACGCTTCGTCCGGCTCGCAGGCGAAGGTGTTCAATATCGACGCTGCGCGTTTTGCAATTGATCTCTCTAGCGGCGCGCATGCCCTCCTTGAGGGGAAATGCAAGAACTGTCTGCTTGACCTTTCGAGCGGCGCCGACCTTGATGCCAAAGAGCTTGAATGCAACAACGCCAATATCGATGTTTCCAGCGGCGGCCACGGCGTCATCAGCGTAGTGGAAACCGTCAAGGGCGGCGCCTCGAGCGGCGGTCATGTCGCTGTTTATGGCAACCCGCACCAGGTCAATGTCAGCAAATCATCCGGCGGGCGAATTAAGATTGTCGCCACCGCGCAAGCGACGCGGGATTAAGACGCAGACGGATCGGCGGGTTCTACACGCGCCGCATCGGCAAACGGGTCCAGCACTTCGGCCAGCGAGAGCTGCAGGCGCCGGTGCAGAAGCGGACGGGTGCGCGACAGGGTCCTGAAATCCTCCTGATCAAGCACAATCAGATCGCAGGTCGAAATCGCCGTCGCCGTCTCCGCCTGCACTCCCGTCAACAAAGACCGCGCGCCCCAATATTCACCTTCATCCAGTCGCACAGGTGCAAGCTCCGGACGGTCGGAATCAACGATTTCTACTTCGCCCGAGCCGATCATAAAAAGCGCGCCCGGCTTTTCGCCGTCAACCGCAATCACCGATCCCGGCGGGGCCATGCGCGCTTTCAACACTTTCAGCACCTCGGTAATTTCTTCCGGCTTCAGGAGTGAGAACACCTTTGAGCGCGCCGCCATACCCCAGGTGACGATGAAATCCTGGCGGCGAAATTCTTCCATAAAACCACTGGCGATAATTCCGATCGGCAGGGCGAAAAAACCAAGTCCGCTCACCATGACGATGCCGGCCAGAATTTTACCGAGCGGTGTTTCCGGCGTTACATCGCCATAGCCAACCGTCGTCAGCGTCGCAATCGCCCACCACATAGCTTCCGGTACGGTCGAAAAATTGCTGCCCGGGCGGTTGCCTTCCGCCAGATAAAGCATCGATGCTGAGATGATGACCATACCGAGTAGGACAATCAAGACGCCCAATAGCGCAGAACGTTCACGCGCCAGAACGCGCAACATAGTGTTGAAAGCCGGCGAGAACCGCGCAAGCTTAAAGAATCGCAACAGCCGCATTATCCGCAGAACGCGCAGATCAATAGTGAATAGGAAACCGAGATAGAAAGGTGCGATCACCAGCAGATCGACGATCATTAAAGGTCCGCGTGCAAATCTCAGACGCGCACGCAGCGGCGACAGGCCGCGAAAAGGCGGGTGCTCAGTACACACCCAGAGCCGTGCAGCATATTCGAGCGAAAAGATTGAAATCGATACGACATCGAACAGTCTGAAAAAAACCATATGGCGGTCGTGGATCGCCGGTACGGTCTCCAGAGAAAACGCAATCACATTGAGAATGATCAGCGAGGCCATCGCGCCTTCAAAGACACGGCTCTGCCAATCATGGGAGTGACCGGCCTCAAGCACTTTATATAGCCTTGCTTTCAGCCTCTCACGGGAAACGCCTTGGGGAGATCGCTGCGGCGGCGCGCTGGATGGTTTAGCAAGGTCAGTCAAAATGGCGGTTCTCCTGCTGCTGCGGCGTCGCCAGTCTCCTTAGCGCGGCGAGCAAAAAACATGCAAAGGTTTTCGCAGTACGCATTCGGATCTTGCGGGAATGTCTATCAATTCTGCATCCGCCTCAAGTCCTGACGCGAACTTCTCCGCCAGATATGTTGCAACCAGACGGCTGCGCCGGTAGCCCGCCTCGAGAAAAGGGATTGCTCGCAAAAACAGCACGCCTTACCGCTTTTGACTTTCATAAGCCGCACAATATGTCAGGGTCGGGAGCGACAGGATGGGAGAAGATCATGAATACATTCAATCACGCAGCTTTATGCACCGCGGCAATTGCGGCGCTAGGCTGGACATCAGCAAACGCCGAAACACGCGATTTCGATTTTGATGGATTTTCCAGAGTTGGCGCTTCGGCCGGGGTCAGCGTGCAAATTACAACGGGTGCTGATTATTCAGTGCGCGCCGAGGGTAAAACTGCCGGGCTTGACAATCTCAAAATCACCCAAAAAGGCGGTGCCCTTAATGTCGGACGAAACAAGAGCAAGCTCTTTAAACGCCGCTCGGATATTTCCGTCTATATAACAATGCCAGCGCTCGAAGGCGTTCGCGCCTCAAGCGGATCAGATGTCGATGCGACAGGCATTGATGCGCGCAACTTCTCCGTCACTGTGTCGAGCGGTGCAGATGTTTCGCTCGCCGGCCAGTGCGAAGATATTAGCGCCAGCGTGTCGAGCGGTTCGGACCTCGATGGCGAAAACATGCGCTGTCGCAGCGCCAGCGTCACCGCATCGTCCGGTGCAGATGCTTCCGTTTACGCCAGTGAAAACGTTACCGCCAATGCGTCCAGCGGCGGCGACATCGACGTTTATGGCGGGCCGGAAATCCGCACGATCAACAAGTCGAGCGGTGGCGACGTCTCAATCCGCAACTAAGCCTAAACCAGGCGTTCGCTTCAGGAAGCGATCGCCTGTTCAATCAACTTGATGGCATTATCGGCATTGGCGCCGTCTGGACCGCCGGCTTGCGCCATATCCGGCCGCCCGCCGCCACCTTTGCCGCCAATCGCTTCCGCGCCGACGCGCGCCAGGTCAACCGCTGACAAGCGTTCTTTCAAATCATCCGTCACGCCGACCGCGAGCGCTGCCTTGCCGTCATTGACGCCAATGAAAACAGCAACGCCGGCGCCCATTTTTTTCTTGGCCGCATCCACCAATCCGCGCAGATCCTTCGGCGCGACGCCGACAAGCACACGCCCGGTGAATTTGACTCCAGCGATTTCCCGGACATCGTCGTCCTTTGCCTCACCGCCGCCGCCGAGCGCCAGTTGTTTTTTGGCCTCCGTGAGATCGCGCTCGAGTTTTTTGCGCTCAGCAAGCAGCGCGGCCACCCGGTCCGGCAATTGTGCAGGAACCGTTTTAAGCGCATCAGCCGCCGAGCCCACCAAGCCCGCCTGGGCCTCCAGATATTGCCGCGCCGCCTCACCGGTCAGCGCTTCCACCCGGCGCACACCCGCCGACACCGCGCTTTCAGCAATGATTTTGAATAACGCAATATCGCCAAGAAGCGAGACATGCAGGCCGCCGCAAAGCTCAACGGAGTAAGGCTTGCCCGATCCGTCAAGCGCTGCGCCCATCGTCAGCACACGAACATCATCGTCATATTTCTCGCCAAACAACGCCATCGCACCCGATGCGACAGCATCTTCGTAGGGCATGATCCGGATCAGAACGGGCGTGTTCTGTCGGATTACCGCATTGACGCGACGCTCGACTTCCGCAGTTTCTTCGCACGACATGATTTTCGGGTTGGAGAAATCGAACCGCAACCGGTCCGGCGCGACGAGCGAGCCTTTTTGCGTTACATGCGCGCCCAAAACTTCGCGCAGGGCGGCATGCATCAAATGCGTCACAGAATGATTGGCGCGGGTCTTGGTCCGGCGCTCCACATCAACCGACAGATGCGCCGCCTCTCCGGCTTTGATCTCGCCTTCTGCAACAACACCGATATGACCGAACAACGCGCCAGCGCGTTTTTTGACGTCGCGAATGATAATTTTCGCGCCGGTCTCAGTTTTGATCACACCGGCGTCGCCGACCTGGCCGCCGGCCTCTGCGTAGAACGGCGTCTGGTTGACAATTATCTCAACTTCATCGCCCTGGCTTGCTTGCATTACTGGCGCCCCATCCTTGACGATGGCCTGAATAACGCCTTCGGTTTCATCATGGATATAGCCGAGGAATTCCGTGGCGCCATGCTCCGTCCGCAGATCAAACCAGACACTCTCATCGGCGGCGTCGCCCGAACCCGCCCATGCGGCGCGCGCGGCCTTGCGCTGCACCTCCATCGCCGCATCAAAGCCCGCAACGTCAACCTCACGCCCCTGGCGGCGGAGCGCATCTTGCGTCAGATCGAGAGGGAAGCCAAAGGTGTCATAGAGTTTGAACGCCGCCTTTCCCGACAGCGCCTCGCCATCCGGCAAGTTAGCAGTCTCATCATCAAGGAGCTTCAATCCGCGCTCGAGCAGCGAGCGGAATTTTTCCTCTTCTGACTTTAAGGTTTCGACAATCAGGGTTTGTGCACGCCCAAGCTCGGGAAAGGCGGCGCCCATTTCGCGCACCAGGACCGGCGCGAGGCGCGCAAGCAAAGGATCGCGCGCGCCAAGCCCGTGCGCATAGCGCATCGCCCGGCGCATGATCCGCCGCAACACATAGCCGCGCCCTTCATTGGACGGCGCGACGCCATCGGCGATTAAAAAACTCATGGCGCGCAAATGGTCGGCAATCACCCGGTGGGCCGGAGCGTCAGCGCCCTCCGCCTTGCGGCCGGTGAGGTCCACGGACGCAGCAATCAAGGTGCGGAACAGGTCGACATCATAATTGTCATGAACACCCTGCAGAACAGCGGCCAGGCGCTCAAGCCCCATCCCGGTATCGATGGAGGGTTTGGGCAAATCGACCTGCTCGCCGGTGGCAAGCTTTTCGAACTGCATAAAGACGAGGTTCCAGATCTCGACAAAACGGTCGCCGTCTTCATCGGCGCTGCCGGGCGGACCGCCGGGGATGTGATCGCCGTGATCGTAGAAAATCTCCGAACAGGGCCCACACGGACCGGTGTCGCCCATCGCCCAGAAATTGTCATGGGTTGGAATGCGGATGATACGAGCCTCTGGCAGGCCGGAGATTTTGCGCCAGAGGTCAAACGCCTCGTCGTCGGTGTGGTAGACGGTGACGGTGAGCTTGTCGGCGGGGAGCCCGAAATCCTTGTGCACCAGAGTCCAGGCGGCTTCTATCGCCTGGTCTTTGAAATAATCGCCAAACGAGAAATTGCCGAGCATTTCAAAGAAGGTGTGGTGGCGTGCGGTATAGCCGACATTGTCGAGGTCGTTGTGCTTGCCGCCGGCGCGTACGCATTTTTGCGACGAGGTCGCTCGGCTGTAATCGCGGGTCTCTGCGCCGGTGAAGACGTTCTTGAACGGCACCATGCCAGCATTGACGAACAACAAGGTCGGATCGTTGTACGGCACCAGCGACGCGGAGGGGACGACGAAATGATCGCGCGCGGCGAAAAAGTCGAGAAATTGCGCCCTTATGTCTTTCAGCGACGTCATGGTTTCATGGCCTCATCAAAGCCTTACGGCCTCTTAAAACAAAGATCGCGCCGGCCCAAACGATTGATCCGGCGCGATGTATTTGTCTTAGCGCCCGAAGGGGCGGCGCGTCCAGATTTTTCACTGCACTGCTATAAAGGACGCGATTATCTTAACCCCACAAGACGGCAGCGCGCCGCGCGCACTCCGGCCCGATCAGGTCATGCAGAAGAAGTTGAGCTTGTTGCCGTCGAGGTCACGGAAATAACCGGCATAGAACGTATCACCGCGCGGACCGGCCGGGCCTTCATCTGTTGCGCCGAGCTCAATCGCCTTTTTATAGAGCCGGTCAACGGTTTCTGGCTTGTCACAAGCGATCGCCACCATGGTTCCATTGCCGGCCGAGGCGGCTTTTCCGTCATGGGGTTTGATAATCGATATTGCCGGTTTTTGGGGATCGACGGCCCAGGCGATAAAGCTATCGGCCTCCATCATTCGTTTGGCGCCCATTTCACCCAGCAATGCGTCGTAAAACTTGCCGGCTTTTTCGAAGTCACCAACGCCGAGGGTCACATATCCGATCATTGTCTTCTCCTGATGAGGGGGTTATTCGCGTACCGGCCAGCATGCACCGGAAGCCCGTTCCTGAAAAGCAGCGCGAGCAGTTAGACGTTAACAACCTGGCCGATGAGGCCAGGTTGTCTGTTTTACAAATCCAAGCGGCTACATTTGCACCGCAAGGCGTTGCCGGCAAATTCCAGCTAAGACGCCTCGGCCGCTGTGTCGTCATCATCCTGCTTGGCCTCGCCGGCAAGCATTTCTTCAGCGACTAGCCCGGCGTTTTTGCGGATCTCGTGTTCGATCTCGGCGGCCATGTCGGGATTGTCTTTTAAGAACTGCTTGGCGTTTTCACGCCCCTGGCCGATGCGCTCAGAGTTATAGGAATACCACGAGCCGGCTTTTTCCACGACCTCGGCTTTGACGCCAAGATCGACCAGCTCGCCCATCTTGGAAATGCCTTCGCCATACATGATGTCGAATTCCACCTGTTTGAACGGCGGGGCGACCTTGTTTTTGACGACCTTGACGCGGGTCTGGTTGCCGACCACTTCGTCACGCAATTTGATGGCGCCGATGCGGCGAATATCCAGCCGCACGGAGGAGTAAAACTTCAGCGCATTACCGCCAGTCGTGGTCTCGGGCGAGCCGAACATGACGCCAATTTTCATGCGGATCTGGTTGATGAAAATCACCAACGTGTTTGATTTCGCGATCGAGCCCGTCAGCTTACGGAGTGCTTGGCTCATCAGCCGCGCCTGCAGACCGGGGAGCGAATCCCCCATCTCGCCTTCAAGCTCGGCGCGCGGCGTTAGCGCGGCGACGGAATCGATGATGAGAATATCAACCGCGCCGGAGCGCACCAGCGTGTCGGCGATTTCAAGCGCCTGCTCGCCAGTGTCCGGCTGGGAGATAAGGAGATCGTCAAGATTGACCCCGAGCTTTTGCGCATAGATTGGATCAAGAGCATGTTCTGCATCGACAAACGCCGCGGTGCCGCCAATTTTCTGGGTTTCTGCGGCGACATGCAGCGCCAGCGTCGTCTTGCCGGAACTTTCCGGCCCATAAATTTCAATCACCCGGCCCTTGGGCAGGCCGCCAATCCCGAGCGCGATATCAAGGCCAAGCGAACCAGTTGAAATCGATTCCATCTCGACAACCTCGCGGTCGCCCAGGCGCATCAGCGAGCCCTTGCCGAACGCCTTGTCGATCTGCGACATTGCCGCTTCAAGCGCCTTAGATTTATCCACGTCACCCACCTCTACAAGTCTCAGACCGCCCTTGGCCATATACCGCCTCCGTTGCCTACAGGGGAGCACCCTGTCAATAAGCGCATTTGTACGCTTTTTGTTCTCATTTGGCAAGCTGAGCTATGTTAATGTTATTAAAAGAAGATATTTGTTCTGTTCTTTTTTTGTTTTAAAAAATACCACCGCCTGCACGTCGATAAAATCAATCCTTGCGCACCACGATTCGTCGTTCGCGCACCGCTGTCTGGACCCCCGCCCGACCGCAAAGCGGTCAACCACAATCTGCGCGCTTTAGCGCGCGGGCGCCGGGATGAGCGGGTGGAGGGGTTTCGATTGACCGCCTCCCGCAGAGTGTGGGTTGGCCCGCGCTATCGCGCGCGTTCTTCGCCGACAAGATAGCGATAGGCAATGCCGGCGGGAACGACCCACAATGCTATGTAAATCAATGTGAAAAGATACGTCAAAATTAACGAGACCCAGGCGCCCGGTTTCGATAGATCCCACATATCGCCCTGCATTTCGAGCATGCGTGCATTAACCTGCTCCATAGCCGTCGGGTCAGACATCGATGACATCATCTCCATTATCAAAGGCAGGTAGCGCGGTGACACCAGCGCCAAAAATACAAGGCCGACGACGATCATCAGAAATACCCATAAAATCCAGTAGAAGAACAAGCCCCAGAAGTGACCTTCAGTAATGTTCCAGGATTCTGCGATTCCGACCTTTCTTTCACCAACCGTCGCCGCATAGATAATGGACATTCTTACAAAAAACCAAATCAGTACGCCGACTAAAGCGAGCATACCAATGCCCATAAGGATGCCGCCCATGGCGCCGGCGACCAATGACAGGATAAGGCCGACCACCATGACCAGCAGGCCCCCTGCAATATACAAAATGATTGTCATTATGATCAGAAGCAGAAACGCCGCAACGATCCGCAACTCATCGGCGCCGAACCAAAGATAAAACGGCAGGCGCGGCGCCTCCCCCCGGATCACATGGCGCAAAAGCCCGGCGATCATCATCGGGTAGAAAATCGCCATAGCCAGATACAACAACCCCATTGTGCGCATCATCGGCCCCATAGCGGCGAACATGGCGGCAGGGTCGCCGCCAGCTTCAACAGCGCCAAACTGTATTTCCGCTTCGGTCATTGACGGCATCAGATAGGTTTGCACCGCCATCAACAATAATATTGGCAGCCACAAGATTTTTATGATCGTAAAGAAGTGAGCAACTATATAGGCCAGGCCCGCGCTGAATGCTTTAAAAACTGGAAAATTCATAATATACCCCACCGCCTTTGCGAATAACCCTATCGCATTATGGCGTCACAAAACAAGTTGGCGTGCGGGCCCGTTTTCGGGTAATTGTTAAGCGTCAAAGCGCATCATCAGGCGCATTTGCTGTGCGCCGGAACTGGCCTCGCTAAAGGGATTTGTAATGAGCCGTTTATTCTTCTTTCTGGTTTCGATTGTCGCCGTCATTCTTGCTGTGGCGGTGTTCGCGCCGGGATTGATCCCGACGGCGGCGTTCAAGCCGCGCATTGAAGCGGCGGCCTCCACTGCGATCGGGCGCGAGGTGACGATTGGCGATGAGCTATCCTTCCGGCTGTTGCCGCGCGCGGCGTTTCATGTGGAAGCGCTGACCATCGCCAATGCGGAAGGCTTTAACGGTGATTATCTAATGCGTGTCGCCGAGGCGGATATTGGCGTCAATCTTTTCAAGCTGCTGACCAATGCTGTCGAGGTTGACCGTTTTGTGTTGACCGAACCGGAGATTAATCTCGCGCGCAAGGCGGACGGCTCGGTCAACTGGAATTTCGCCAGTGAAGACGTGGACGCTGGCGACAGTGATGCTGGTGGCAGTGAAGGCGCGCGCGCGCCGCGGGACCTTCACCTCGGCGATGTCCGCATTGTCGATGGCCGCGCGCATTATAGCGATGCTGCAGCCGCCAAGACCTACTCAGCCGAAGATATCAATCTCAATATCTTTCTGAAAAGCCTCAAAGAGCCGTTGGAAGTTGACGGCCGGATGATCTTTCAGGGCGAGCCGACGACGGTCGATATGGTGCTCACCACACTCGCTGATACCATCGCCGGCGAGCCCAGCAATCTCAAACTCGACGTGACCATCGGCGCAACCAAGGCGGGCGCAGACCTTAAGATCGAGACCGGCGAGACGCTGCGCTATAGCGGTCCGGTTGATGTCGATGCGCCGGACCTGCCTTCATTTGCCGCGCTTATCGGGACACAGCTTGCTGACGCGCCGGGCTTTGACCGGCTGTCGCTATCGGGTGAAGTCGATGGCGGCGATAATGCATTGCGCCTCTCCGATGCGCATATCGGGTTTGACGAGATTAAGGCTGAGGGCGTTTTCAACCTCGACTGGTCAGCCACGAAGCCAAAGGCCAGCGGCGTTCTGTCTACGGATAAACTCGACCTCCGGCCCTATATGCCGCCGCCAACGACCTCGTCGGAAGGCTTTCCAGAATGGTCGACGGCGAAGATGGACTTTACCAGCCTGCGCAATATTGATGCGGATTTCGATATTTCGGCAAATACGATTTTCCTCAACGACCTGGAGATCGGCGAAAGCCGTTTGAAGCTGCGGATCGACAATGGCCGGATGACGACCGATATCCCTGAGCTTGCAATGTATGGCGGTCAGGGCTCCGGCCGGCTGGTGGTCAATGCGCGCGGCGCGGCGCCGTCCTTTTCCGGCAATCTCGACATGAGCGCTGTGAATACTCAGCCGATGTCACTCGATCTTTTAAAGCACGACAATCTTCTAGGGCTCGGCTCGCTGAAGTTTGATTTTTCAGCTACGGGCGCCAGCCAGGCGGCGATCATGTCGTCGCTCGATGGCGATGGCGGTTTTGATATCGCCAATGGCGCGTTGAAAGGCGTCAATATCGCCAAGATTGTTCGCGCCGCCACAGCGCTCCAGCAAGGGTTTAATCCGGAGGCGCTCACCACCGCCGTCAGCGCAGCGCGCGGCGCCGACGAGACCACCGATTTTTCAGAGTTTCTCTCTAATTTCAAAATCACCAACGGGATGGTCAACACGCCGACGATTTCTCTTAACGGGCCGTATCTGACCATGTCGGGCAACGGCGAAATCAACCTGCCGCTACAGACTATCGATCTGCGACTGTCTCCGCGTGCAACGACGACGGCTGACGGCAAGGAAGGGCGCACTGTCGCCGTGCCGATGCGGGTTGGCGGCACTTTTTCTGAGCCCACCATCAGCGTCGATATCGAAGCCTATTTGCGCAGCGGCGGCGTTAAACAAATTCGCGATCTCATCGGCGGCATCGGCAAACCTAAAGACCCGCCTGCCGATGGCGAAGAGGCAACGCCCGAAGCCGAACCACAAGAAGAAACGCCAGAGGAAAAAGCGCTGCGCGCCATCGAAAGCATTTTTGGCGCGCCTGAAAAAGAAACGCCCGATCAATAAAAAACCGCTTCGTCCAAGCGAAGCGGTTTTAGATTTTTAGCCTGAAGTCAAACTGGCGGTTTATTCAAGCGCCTCCGGGTCAGCGCTGGATTTTGATCGGCGCATCAAAAGAACAAACAAGATGATCGCGATTATCGGTGAAGCGACGATAAACAACGTCACCGCAATAGCGCCGCCAGCGGCGACAATCCCTATCAGCGCGCCGAAAAGACCTAATACCAATCCAACAACGGCGGCGATCAATCCGAAAATGATTGCCGCGAGGCCGCCAAAGCCAGCCGCCATCGCTTCCACAATCGTCAGTTGCGGGTCGGCGTAAAAATAAGCGCCGAGTGTCAGCACGCCGCCGAGAAATAAAATCAACACAACCGGAACATAAAACCATGCGCCGCCGCCCCGTCGTCGGGTCTCGTGATAATCAGAAGTCGCCATTTTCAGCACCCCTTCGAATAACTTTCGTCATCCGCCTTTTCTTTTGTCTATTTGCGTCGGTTCTTTTTGAACTCTTTACGGGGACCATAATCGCCAACTCGCCCCACCGAAACAAGCCCTCCCGCCGCATCTGCCGGGCGCTTGGTCGATCCCTTGTCGGCTTTATTCCCCTCTGCTAGCTGTCACGCTAAACCTGTCTGACATTTCCATGAAAGCGACCTCGCACCGTGTCCAACACAAAAGATAACCCGCGCGCCTGGCAGCGCATGCTGTCGGGACGCCGTCTTGATCTGCTTGACCCCTCCCCGGTCGATGTCGAGATCGAAGATGTCGCCCATGGCATCGCACGGGTTGCGAGATGGAATGGTCAGACATTGGGACCGTTGCCGTTTAACGTCGCGCAACATTCGCTCATCGTCGAAGAGTTTTGCGGCGAGATAAAACCCGGCTGGCCAGCAAAATGGCGGCTCGCGGCCCTCCTCCATGACGGTCCGGAATTCGTCATCGGCGACATGATCTCGCCATTCAAGGCGCAATTGGGCGAGCGCTACAAAGTCATTGAGCGCCGGCTGCAGCAGGCGATCCATCTGCGCTTCGGTCTGCCCGCGGACCTTCCCGAAACGGTTGAGAAAACCATCAAGCGCGCTGACCGCGCCAGCGCGTTTTTTGAAGCGACGCAACTTGCCGGCTTTGATTTCGCTGAGGCGCGCAAATTCTTTGGCGCGCCGCGCGGGGTAATGCCCATTGAGCTTAAAACCATGACTTCAAGCCAGGCCCAAGCCGCCTTTCTGGCGCGTTTCAAGGTGTTGATGAAAGCTTGCGAAGGTTAAGAAAGACAACGAACAAGCCCGCAACTTCAAAACTACGTGATCGCCCGCCTGTTTGCCACACAAAGCAGCGAGGTCATTTGTCTTTTGTTAACGACGCATCTATTTCAATAGAACACACCGAATGCGGAGAGCCTGAAGCCTGATGATTATTGTCAGTTCACTCGATCACGCCGAGGCGGCGTATAAAAAATACGCGCCCGCCTATGTGATTTCGATTCTCGAAAAAGATGAGCCCACACCGCCGGTGTTTGACGCTGTAGCGGAAAAAAACCACCTTAAGGTGATCGAAGATTGCAGCCGCGCATCTGATGTTGAAGATTGCGAGAGCCGGTGCATAAAACTCCTCACCCTGGCCGAGCGCTGGCGCAACGATCCCGAGCCTAAAGCGCCTATCCTTATTCATTGCCATAAGGGCGTGGCGCGCTCTATGGCGGTCGCTTATGTTTTGATGTGCGCTATTGAGCAAGGCAATTGCGAGAGAAAAATCGCAGACCGCCTGCGCGACGCCGCACCGCATGCCGACCCCAATCTGATGCTCGTTTCTGAAGCCGATGCGCTGATGCAGCGCGACGACCGCATGATCGAGGCGATATTAGATCTCTGTCCGAGCTGTGCTGCGGTCGAAAAACCTGTCGTCACGCTTCCCGTTACGATGTAAATCGGCCATAGACGGCGGGATGAGAAAACCGCACGCTTCAGCTTCTCGCCCAACCTCCCTGGCGACAAACGTCGCCATCGCCCTCAATGCCGTATTGGCGGCGATTGATGATGGCCGCCCGAAAGTCCTGTGTGTCAGGGCCAACGAACTTGGCCTTCCCTATGGGCCGTTTGACCCGGCGCGCCACCGCACTTTTGAAATCGGGATGCGCGAATGGGTCGAGCGCCAGACCAAGATATCGCTCGGATTTATCGAACAGCTCTACACTTTCGGCGATGAAGGCCGCGAAGCCCCCGCCGCCGCGCTCATCGGTAGAAACGCCAGTGAACGCATCGTTTCGGTGGGCTATCTTGCACTCGCCCCAGGACCGACTGAGACCATTGCCGAAGATGCGGTCTGGCGCGACTGGTATGGGTTCTTTCCCTGGGAGGATTGGCGCGGCGGTGAACCTAAAATCCTCCGTGAGCACATCATACCCGGCCTGACCGATTGGGTCGAACGCGGCCGCGACAAATCGATCCGCAACGCCCGCCTCGCCCGTGTCAATGTCGCCTTCGGTCTTGACGGCATGGGCTGGGCCGAAGAGCGCACCCTTGACCGCTATGAGTTGATGTATGAGGCGAGACTTGTGGTCGAGGCTGGGCGCGACCGTGCCGCCGCCAGCCCTGACAGAGCCCTGTCCGCCAGCGAAACGGAGCTGCAACAGACCGGCGCGCCGATGATCTCCGACCACCGGCGCATTCTCGCAACCGCTATCGGGCGCCTGCGCGGCAAGCTGAAATACCGGCCGGTGATTTTTGAAATGACGCCGCCGGAGTTTACCCTGCTGCAACTGCAACGCACCGTTGAGGCGATTGTCGGCTTTGGGTTTCACAAGCAGAATTTCCGCCGCACGATCGAAAAATCAGGGTTTGTCGAACCCACTGGCGAGACGACCCAAGAGGCGGCCGGCAGGCCGGCGGCGCTGTTTCGCGTCGACCGCGAGGGCCTGCGAGCACGCACTGCCACGGGCCTGGCCATCCCACGATTGCGCCGCGCCAAGGATTAGACAATGATGCGCGCCATAGTCATCAAGGGACTGCCATCGATGAAAAACCTGGTCGCATTATTCACAACAAGCGCCTTCCTCGTTTCAAGCAATGGGCTTTTCGGCGGCGCCATCGCACATGACAGCGCGACAGCGACTTACCTTGGCAATGAAGGTGTGATGATCGCACATGGTGAGACGAAAATTCTGTTCGATGCGTTCTATGCTGACGGCTTTGGACAATATGCACTCGTCCCGGCCCCTATCTCCGAGGCGATGATGAAGAATGCGCCACCCTATGACGGCGTCGATGCGATTTTTGTGAGCCATGTCCATGGCGACCATTTCACCGCTGAACTCGCCGTTTCCTATATGCGCGCCCACCCAAACGTTCGCCTTTATGGACCGCAGCAGGTGCATGACGCGATCGTCAATTCCGGCGTTGCCGATAACGATCCTCTGATGGCGCGCGTCTTCGGCTATGATCTTGACCCTGAGGATAGTGCGTTAGGTTTTGATGTTGACGAATTACAGATTGCCGCCGTCGCCATTCCCCATGCCGGCAACCGGCCGCACATTCAAAACTTCGCCTGGCGGGTCACCCTTGGCGAGGATACCACCATCATGCATCTCGGCGACGCCGGGCCGGTAGTGTCTGACTTCTCACGCCATATACAGCACTTCAAATCGCGCAAAACCAATACAGCGTTCCCGCCCTACTGGTTTTTTGGCGACAAAAATGGCGAAACAATCCTGCACGACATCATTGAAGCCGATCAGACGGTTGGCATTCATGTGCCGAAGCGGGCGGCGGGCCATGGAGATGAATGGCGCGCCCGTGTCAACGGAGATCTCTTCACCGACCCCGGCGAAACGCGTGAAATGATCGATAAGCAGTAGGTGTTTTCGGGGTATTAGTATGACAGCGGATTTTTCCAACGCGACAAGCCGCCCGCATGTGTTGGTCCTAGGGCGCGCGAAAACCGGAACCACTTTCATCGCCAAGTCGATCGAAGCTGCCTGTCCGGCGACGCCTACGCGCTTCATTATGGAACCCGCGATGCAGCACGACATTAACCGGGCCGCAAAAGCATCAAACCGTTCAACCCTTATCATGAAAGTGTTATTTGATCATTGGGACAAGCAGCGTGATGCATTAAGCGAGCTTGCAACAGGACAATCACAGCCCAATTTCCATGCCCGAATCGCTATTGTGCGCGATCCACGCGACGAAATCATCAGCCGGATATTGTTCCGCCCGTTCAGTTTTCTCGTCAGCGGTCACGCTCGGGCCGAAGATATAGAGCGGTGGGCGAATGTTCTTGAGCACCGTGAAAAAAATCACGAAATGACTTTCCTTGAGGTGCAAAAGGCATTTGCGGCGACGTTTTCCGGCGCTAGCGATCCTGCGGACGAGATCCGCACTATTGCTCGCTTATGCATGGGATATGCAGATTATCTGAAACTAAATCAGACTGTTTTCACGACCCTGCGATATGAAGATGCCGTCGCAGATGATTTTTCTGCTATTGAGCCGGCGCTAGGCTGGCAAGTCTCCAAGACCCAAGATCTTGGTCGCTTTGGCTACACAAAGCGCTCCGGTGCAGCAACAAACTGGGCGAAGTGGTTCCATCCTTCCGATCTTGAAACCATCAAAGACTTGATGGGACCGGCCTGCGCGGAGCTGGGGTATTTCGATTGGACAACGCCAGCCGATATCGACCGCACCATCGAGCCTGAGCACCACTCGGAATATGCGCGCGGCCTGTTGCGTCAATATCGCCGGCAGGGCGGTGCGGCGCGTACCTTTATTCAACGCCTTCGAAGCCGGCTGTTTGCCTGAAACTGTTGATATAATTCGTCAAAACTGTGATTTTGTAGCAGCAGCTTGACCTATCGGCTTGTTTCCGCCCCGGCTTGACCAAGCCGCCATTTCCGGTCATTTTTCAGCTCGGCCCCTTGCGGGGCAGTTTTTTAACCCTATATATGCTCTAGTTGAGCACATATGCCTGATGCGTATCTCAGACGACCACACTGGAGGCAGCGCGATGGCTGATTTTGGCGGCGAACCGACGACACAAACATCACTGCCTTATACAGATGCGGTGAAGGCGAAAACCGACCATCTTTATGCAAAGGTCGCGAAAGTTATTCCTGAACTCGAATGGCGGCTGCATGCGCCCTATATCGCGGCGATCAACGATCTCAAGAAACAGAAAAACGCGGTCATCCTGGCGCACAATTATATGACGCCGGAAATTTTCAACTGCGTCGGCGACTTTGCAGGTGACAGTCTGCAGCTCGCCAAGGAAGCGGCCAATACCGATGCGGACATTATCGTCCAGGCCGGTGTCCACTTCATGGCCGAAACATCGAAAATTCTGTGCCCGGACAAAACCGTCCTGATCCCGGATAAGGATGCTGGCTGCTCCCTCGCCGCCTCGCTCACCGGCGCTGATGTGCGATTGTTAAAACAACGCTATCCGGGCGCGCCCGTCGTCACCTATGTCAACACCACTGCCGATGTTAAAGCCGAGACCGACATCTGCTGCACTTCCTCCAACGCGGTCGAAGTGGTGGAACACGCTGCGTGCGAATTTAATTCCGACACGGTGATTTTAATTCCCGATCAGTATCTCGCCAAAAATGTCGCGGCGATGACCGATATCAAAATCGTCACCTGGGCCGGCGCTTGCGAGGTGCATGAACGCTTTACCGCCGACGATATTCGTGAAATCCGCGAGGGTAATCCCGGCGTCATTGTGCTGGCGCATCCGGAATGTCCGCCGGACGTGCTCGCCGAAGCTGATTTCGCCGGTTCAACCAGCGGCATAAGCGATTACGTCAAGACGAACCAGCCCGAGCTGGTGGTTTTGATCACCGAATGCTCGATGTCGGATAATGTGGCGCTGGAAAACCCCAATGTGAAATTCGTGCGGCCGTGCAATCTGTGCCCTTATATGAAGCGGATCACACTGCCGAAAATTCTCCACGCGCTGCAAACCATGGAACATGAAGTTAAAATCGACGCTGACATCATCGAAAAAGCGCGGGCGCCAATTGAACGCATGATGGCGCTGACTTTAACAAAACAGTCGATGTACACTCATGAACGCCCGCCGGAAGTGATGGCGATTGAGGCAAGAGCTTAAGCACGTTGGTTGTGCAAAGCTTCCAATATAGGATAAGAAGCATCTCCTATGGGCATACGGATATCAACTTCTTATGCGTCCAGACTGATGCGCCAATTGCAGTTTCTTTACCGGAACATCGGTAAAATCATGAAAAGTGCATGGTTGGCCGCAACGGTGTTTCTTGTGGGTGCATGCTTCCCTAGCGTGAGCTATAGCTCTGAAAAAACCGTCTTGTCCGCCTCAACTGCCCACCCAGAATGGAGACCGGATGGTTCGCGCCTGCTAGTTGCGCATGCTGAGCCCGGAGCATTGGAGAAAATCGTCGAAATTGGTCTGGATGGAGCCGTGCTATCGCAATTCAACTTTTCTAACTGGCGAGAAACCTACCCTGCCTATTCACCGAATCAAAATGCTTTCGCCTTCATTACTCTGATCCGGGACGGTGAAAAAGCGCCGCGTTTTACGATATCAGTTTATGATTTCCGAAGTGAAACATCAAAAGTGATCGTTAACAATGGTAGCACGTATGAACCGAGATTTTCACCCGACGGAAGCAAACTGGCTTATACTGTTGCACGCGACGATGGCCGCGGCATTGCTATACTGGATCTGGTAACAATGAAAGAATCCTGGCTTTATAAAAACAACAGTGCCGGATTTCCTTCATGGTCTCCGGACGGCGAAACCGTGATCTTCAATCAGAAAAACTCACGCGGTTTTTTTGAAATTGCCGAACTCAGCTTAAGAACTGGGAACATCAAACCTGTCGTTAAATCTTCTGGCAATAGCTACTATGGCCACTATGCGCCAAATGGAAACGCTATTGTTTACATGTCCGATAAAACTAACCCCGGAGAAAGGAATGCTCGAGAAATATACGTGAAATCCATATCCGACAACTCAACCCGTCGGCTAACAAACAATCAGCATCGCGACGGTTATCCGAAATGGAGCCCGGACGGAACAAAAATCGCATGGCATTCAGGGCAAACTGACGCCTTCAAAATTGCGATCATGGAATTGGCGTCAGGTGAAACCAGATATGTCTCCCCAAGAATTTCAGATCCCAAGTAATGCCGCTTAATTTCATCGCCTGCTCGAAGGGCGGTAAGATTAGGGGATACATCCGGATGCTACATTACAAAACACTCGACGAGCAGTGAGGTAGAATAGTGCGATCAGACATCCTCATTATCGGCGCCGGCGTGGCGGGGCTTTATACCGCTCTGAAGCTCAGCCCCCGGCCGGTAACCATCATCACCGCGCGCCCGCTCGGCGAAGGCGGCGCGACGCCGTGGGCGCAGGGCGGCATGGCCGCCGCGATTGGTGATGACGACACGCCTAACCTGCATTTCGCCGACACGATGGAGGCCGGCGGCGGACTGGTTGACCCCGAGGCCGCAAGCCTGCTTGTCGATGGCGGCGCGGCGGCGGTGGAAAATCTTGCCCACTATGGCGTTGAATTTGACCGTGATGCAGACGGCGCCCTGAAGCTCGGGCGCGAGGCAGCTCATTGCCGCAATCGCATCGTTCACGCCGCCGGCGACCAGGCCGGCGCCGCGATCATGGCGGCGCTGATTGCCGCTGCGCGCGCAGCAAAACACATCACCATTCTCGAGCGCATCGTCGTTGAAGATCTGCTGACGGATGATAATGGCGCCGTCGGCGGCGCTCTGGTTTATGATGTCGAGGCCGGCCAACGCGCCGTCTTTGACGCGGCGGAAACCGTGATGGCGACCGGCGGGCTTGGCGGACTTTACGCCGTCACCACCAACCCGACCCCGGCGCAGGGCCATGGCCTTGCTTTCGCGGCGCGCGCCGGCGCGATTATCCGCGATCCGGAATTTGTCCAGTTCCACCCTACCGCGCTTGATATTGGCGCCGACCCCGCCCCGCTCGCCACCGAAGCGCTGCGCGGCGCCGGCGCGTTGCTCGTCAACACCGACGGGAAAAGGTTCATGGAGGACTATCATAAGTCACTGGAGCTAGCGCCCCGGGACATTGTCGCGCGCGCGGTAGAGGCGGAGATAGTCGCCGGCCGCGGCGCTTTCCTCGATGCGCGCGAGGCAATCGGCGCAAGTTTCCCTGAACGCTTCCCCACCGTCTTTGCTTCCTGCCAGAAAGTCCGCATCGATCCGCGAACGCAGGTGATGCCGGTCGCCCCGGCCGCGCATTATCACATGGGCGGCGTCGCTACGGACCTTAACGGCCAGTCCTCTGTCGATGGATTGTGGGCGGTGGGCGAGGTCGCCTCCACCGGCGTACACGGCGCCAATCGCCTCGCCTCCAACTCTCTGCTTGAGGCGGTGGTCTTCGGCGCCCGCATCGCCGATCAGCTCCGTGACAAGGAAGTGACACCGCCAGTAGAGCCCGGCGCCCCGGCAGACCGTATGGACCTTGCGTCAAAACCCGCTGACCCCGACGCAATGGCGCGCCTGCGCAGTAAAATGTCGGAGGGCTGCGCGCTCAATCGCTCACGGGAAGGCCTGTTGCAGGTTATCGATGTCATTCACGCGCTCAATATCAGCCCGTTCATGACCAGCGGTCTGAAAAGCGCGCTCATCACTGCAGAGCTAATCGCGCAAGGCGCGCTGATGCGCGAGGAATCGCGCGGCGGACATTTCCGGACCGACTATCCGGAGACGGATGAAGAGGCGTTTAATACGGAAATCTGCACCACTGCCGCCTATGAGGAAGGTGAGGACCCGGAATGAAATTGCCGCGCCTCGCCCCCCATGTGGTTGACGACGCGGTCGCGCGCGCGCTGCGCGAAGATCTCGGCGACGCCGGCGACATTACTTCCAATGCGACCATACCCGCCAGCGCTACGTCGCGCGCCGTCATTGCCGCGCGCAAGCCCGGCGTAATTGCCGGCGTTGACACCGTGTGCGCCGCCTTCCGCCAGGTCGATCCGGCAATCCAGATCGCCGTCGAGGCTGGCGATGGTGCACGGGTTGAAAAAGGCGATCCCCTGTTCTCGCTTGAAGGCCCATCGCGCGGCATTCTTTCCGCCGAACGTGTCGCGCTGAACTTTCTCGGTCATCTCTCCGGCGTCGCTACCGCAACCGCCGCCCTGGTGGACGCCGTCGCCGAGACCAAGGCGCAAATTGTCTGCACCCGCAAGACCACCCCCGGCCTGCGCGCACTAGAAAAATACGCGGCCTTATGTGGCGGCGGGCGCAACCATCGTTTCGGGCTTTATGATGCGGTGATGATTAAGGACAATCACATCGCAGCGGCCGGCGGCATCACTTCCGCCCTCGCCGCAGCAAAATCTGCAATCGGGCATATGGTCAAGGTCGAGATTGAAATTGACCGCCTAGACCAGCTGGAAGCCGCTATCGCAGGCGGCGCTGACGTTATCTTGCTGGATAATATGTCTACAGAGGATATGAAACAAGCGGTCGATATCAATCAAGCCCGCACCGTCCTCGAAGCGTCCGGCAACGTCACCGTCAAAACCGTCCGCGCGATTGCGGAAACCGGCGTTGACGTTATTTCTTCCGGCTGGATCACGCACTCCGCGCCAAGCCTTGATGTTGGACTGGATTTTAAATGATTGGGCGCGTTGGCGCGGCTTTGGCGAGCGCCCTTCTCGGCGCATGTTCTGCCCCGTCGGAAACGCCAAACATCACTCAATGCCAAGTTTCCCTCCTCGTCCTCGGCGTTGCCCAGGATGGCGGCAAACCGCAGATCAGCAATCCAGATGATCCGGCCTGGACTGATCCTTCGTTGCGCCGGCTGGCGTCTTCCCTCGCACTGGTTGACCGTCGCAGCGAAACGCCGAAACGCTGGCTGTTTGAGGCAACCCCTGACATCAAGGAGCAATTGCAGCGTCTCGATGGGATCGCACCAATCGACCGTCACCCGGGTCTTGATGGCATATTTCTAACCCATGCACATATCGGTCACTATACCGGGCTGATGTTGCTCGGGCACGAATCCGCGGGCGTTCAGAATATATCCGTATACGCACTTCCTAAAATGGCAGACTTTCTGACACGAAATGGGCCCTGGAGCCAGCTTGTAGAATATCACAATATCATTCTTGCGATTATGGAGGCCGATGTAGCTGAGGAGTTGACCGAGAATATTCGCGTAACACCCTTTATCGTCCCTCATCGCCAGGAATTTTCCGAAGTCGCCGGCTATCGCATAGACGGCCCCACCCAATCGGTTTTATTCATTCCAGACATTGACAGCTGGGAAGACTGGGACGCCGCCGGAACACGCATTGAGGAGATGATCGCCGCTGTCGATGTCGCCTATCTTGATGCAACCTTTTACGCCAATGGCGAAATTCCGGGCCGCGATATGTCAGGCTTCCCGCATCCTTTCGTCTCACATTCCATGGAACGGTTCTCTGGCTTGGCTGCGGAAGAGAAGATTAAAGTGAGGTTCATTCACATGAACCATACAAATCCGCTGCTGAACCCCAAGGCGCAGGAGCGCAGGGTAGTCATGGACACAGGGTTTAATATTGCCGATGAAGGCGAAGAGATCTGTCTTTAAACAGACACTCTACATCGCCGCCGGCGCTGCGGCGATGGTGCGCCGGCTTGGTATTTTATAAAATTTGTGGGTGCCGATGCTGGCTGTCGGCGTCATCTTCGCGGCCCAATAGGGGTCGACATAATTGGCGTGGTAGTGCGTTGCCTGACGGCTGACAGGTGTGCGAATGCCGGCAAGGATAGCGCCGGCGAGTTCCTTGGACGATTTCCATTTACGTTTATTGAGCCGCGCCTGCATGGAGCCGTCGCAGGTGAACGAGAACTGACAACCGGTGCGCCGCTTCGAGCCCTGAAAAACAACGCCGCAAACCGAGCCCGGATAAAGCGGGCTGGCGACGCGGTTCAAGACAACGTCGGCGACGGCCAACTGACCAACGCGCGGTTCGGACCGCGCTTCATAATATATAGCCTGCGCCAGGCAGGTGCGTTCTTCACCGCCGAGCTTGGCAACCGTCAATGTGGTGAAATCAAAATCAACGAAATCGGCCAGCGCATTATCGCCGGCGAGAACCGAAGCAGTGGAGCGCGCCGGCTTTAGCCGCGGCTCATTGAGCGCTGTGCGCGCCGCGGCGGTCTCAGAGGCGAGGTAGCGGGCGAGATCGGCGACAAGGCCGGCCTCTTCGGCAATCGCCAACTGCGCCTTACGTTCAGCCGCCGCACGGTCGGCATTCACCGTCGCGCTCAGTGCGGTCGCAACCACGCAGACACTCAGCAGCCCTACAGCCAACAGGCTGCGCAAGGTCCAATGGGCCTCATGGGGTTTATGTAGACGGCGATCAGTCACGATATATTCTGCCTGCTTTACCGGCCAGAGAACCGGCCATTTTAATCTCAATCCTTAAAGCTTCCCTACGCAACGCAAAAAACGCGCCTTCATCAGCGCGAGACGGCGTTATATGGCGCCCTGACGCCGCATGTGCAAATAAAATCGGCGTATGTTAACCTTATGTTAACCTATCCAAATGGGCCATAACCCATTGAAACTAGGCGGTTAAGCTCATGGTGAAATTAACCGTAACCAATTATGCAGTTGTCTGGGCTTATTTTTCGCCAAGTTTTGCTTGCGCTGCAGCAAGACGCGCAATTGGCGTGCGGTATGGCGAACAGGACACATAATCTAGGCCAAGGCCTTCCACGAACGCAATCGACTCCGGATCGCCGCCATGTTCCCCACAGATACCCAATTTGAGCGCCGGACGCACTTTGCGGCCCTTTTCAGCAGCAATCTCCACCAGCGCGCCGACGCCTTTGATATCAAGCGTCACAAACGGGTCGCGCTCGAAAATTCCGCGGCGCATATAGTCCGGCAGGAACGAGGCCGCATCATCGCGGCTCAGCCCGAAGGTGGTTTGGGTTAAATCATTGGTGCCAAAGGAGAAAAATTCAGCATCCACCGCAATCTCATCCGCTGTGAGCGCCGCACGCGGCAATTCGATCATGGTGCCGACAAGATAGGCGACATCGCCGCCGGTCTCTTTCAACACCATCGCCGCCGCCGCATCAACGCGGGCTTTCACAAAGCTGAGCTCCGCACGTTTAGCAACCAGCGGGATCATGATTTCCGGTACAATCTTATCGCCGGTTTCAGCAGCAATTACACATGCCGCCTGCATGATCGCGCGCGCCTGCATCTCGTAAATTTCCGGGTAGGAAACCCCAAGACGGCACCCGCGATGGCCCAGCATTGGGTTAAATTCCTGAAGCCTGTGGGCGCGGTCTTTAAGCTTTTCTGCGTCCATGCCCGAGGCTTTGGCGACCTCTTCGATTTCTTCATCCGAATGCGGAAGAAACTCATGCAACGGCGGGTCCAACAGCCGTATCGTCACCGGCAGCCCGCGCATCACCCGGAACAGGCCTTCAAAATCCAATTGCTGCATCGGCAGAAGCTTATCGAGCGCCAGTTTACGGCCAGCGGCGTCTTCAGCGAGGATCATCTCGCGCATCGCGATAATCCGGTCGGCGTCAAAGAACATGTGTTCGGTGCGGCAAAGCCCGATGCCCTCGGCGCCGAAATCACGCGCGACCTGCGCATCGTGCGGCGTTTCGGCATTGGCGCGCACCGCCATGCGCCGAACTGCGTCCGCCCATCCCATCAGCTTGGAGAAATCACCGGAAAGTTCCGGCTGAACCGTCGCCACCGCGCCGAAGAAGATCTTCCCCGCGGCCCCATCGACAGTGACGATCTCGCCTTTCTTCACGGTGCGCCCGCCGGCGATAAATTCCTTACCGTCCTTGCCAATTTTCAGATCGCCCGCGCCGCAAACGCAAGGCCGGCCCATCCCGCGTGCGACAACTGCGGCATGGCTGGTCATGCCGCCGCGCGCGGTGACAATCGCTTGGGCTGCATGCATGCCGTGAATGTCTTCCGGGCTGGTTTCCACCCGCATCAAAATTACCTTGCGGCCTTCCTGAGACAGGCGCTCGGCTTCATCGGAATTGAACACCACCTCGCCCGAGGCGGCGCCTGGCGAGGCCGGCAACCCGGTCAGCACAAGATCGCGCGGCGCATCCGGATCGAGCGACGGATGCAAGAGCTGGTCGAGCGAATGCGCATCGACACGACAAATTGCATCTTCCTTGCTGATCAGGCCTTCCTCACACAAATCAACGGCAATTTTTAACGCCGCCTTGGCGGTCCGTTTGCCGTTGCGGGTCTGCAACATCCACAGCTTGTTGTCCTGAATGGTAAACTCGATGTCCTGCATGTCGCGGTAATGGCCTTCAAGCTGGTCAAACACAGCAATCAGCTCGCTATAGGCTTCAGGCATCACCTCTTCGAGCGACGGCTCGCTCTCGCCCATCGCCTCTCGCGCCCGCTTCGTCAGGGGTTGCGGAGTGCGGATGCCGGCGACCACGTCCTCGCCCTGCGCGTTGATCAGGAACTCGCCGTAATACTGGTTCTCGCCGGTTGACGGGTCGCGCGTGAACGCTACGCCGGTTGCCGATGTCTTACCCATATTGCCGAACACCATCGCTTGAACGTTAACCGCCGTACCCCAGCTTTCTGGAATATTGTGCAACCGTCGATAGGTCTCCGCGCGGTTATTGCGCCACGAGCCGAAGACCGCACTAATCGCACCCCAGAGCTGTTCGTTCGGGTCTTGCGGAAAAGGCTTGCCAATGGTTTGTTCAACAACCCGCTTGTAACCGGCGATCACATGCTTCCAGTCGTCGGCATTTAAATCCGTATCGAGATGATAATCGTTTTCTTCTTTGTGGGTCTCGAGGATGTCTTCAAATTCATGGTGTTCAACATCGAGGACCACGTCAGAATACATCTGCACGAAGCGGCGATAACTGTCATAGGCAAACCGGTCGTCGCCAGCGAGCGCGGCGAGACCTTCGACGGTTTCATCATTGAGGCCGAGATTGAGGACTGTATCCATCATCCCCGGCATGGAGGCGCGCCCGCCGGAGCGCACCGAGACCAAAAGTGGCTTTCGCTTGTCGCCAAAATGTCGCCCCACCACATCGCCGACCTTTGCCAGCGCGGCTTCGACGGCGTCCGCCAGCCCGTCGGGATAGCCGCGGTCATTATCGTAGAATGCAGCGCAAACATCCGTGGTCAGCGTCAGGCCCGGCGGTACTGGCAGGCCGAGGCTCGCCATTTCCGCAAGATTGGCGCCCTTGCCGCCAAGCAAGTTCTTCATCGAGGCGTCGCCATCCGCGCCGCCCGCGCCAAAGGAATAAACCCACTTCTTTTTGGCCATCTTAAATCCCGCTTCTTGATCCATTAGCGCCCGGCCCTGCATTAGCCCGCCGCGCCCGCTGTTCCAAGCAGGAAATTGCCGCAATGCACCCAAAAATTGCCCGGTGCACGCGCTGTACAGCGCCGGGCAAAATGTTAACTTCAAGGATCAACGAAAACAGCGTCAGTAAAGACGTAGTAAACAGCCAGAACGGGGTTTCGATGGGGGCGTTTAAACGCAAGTCTTGGCGGCTCAGCGCCAGTATTGTCGCTGCCGGTGTTTTGTCGACGGGTGCGGCCGCCGCCAAAGTCGAACCGCCCTTTGATATCAACGCCCTACCGCCAGCTGCCGGCGTGCTTGGGGTCTTGACGGTGATGGCGCTGATGATCGGCGCGATCATGACCACGCGCCGCCTTCGGGGCTCATCGCTCTTCAACCGGCTGTTTATTGTCGTCGCCGTGGCGTCCGCCTTCTTCAGCGCGGTCAGCTCCGCCATCGGCTTCAGCCTCATCACCTCTCAAGAATCCGCCGACGCTTTTCGCAATTCAGTGTTGCCTGCCGCATTCGGGGTGTTTGTGTTCTTTCTCGCCGTAGCGGTCTGGGTCGGAGGGGCCGAGCTGGTGCGCCACCGCGACTGGTTCCGCACGCTCGCGCGCGGCGTCATTGGCGATGCAATGTTTTTCACCGAGCGCGCCTTCAAGCTTTTGGCGGTGATCCCGATGTTGGCGATTTTATTATTTTTCATCTCCACATGGACCACCGTCGTGGGCATCGGCGGCGTCGATGCAGTGCGCTACACTTATCAATCTGAAATCGAACGCCTACAGAGTGAATGCGCCGGCATTACCGGATATCGGCAAAAAGATTTTCTGTTTTTGGAAGACCTTCGTTTGTCGGTCACTGGCGTCGCACGGGTCGCCAGGAGCGAGCGACGCGGCGGCGCGCAATCCGGCGCCGCTGGCCCCGGCGCCGTGACCGCCTATTTCTCCGGCATCGCCGACTGGCTGCGCGATCTGGAGACCAGCGTCGCGGCCATCATCGACGGCGACGACCCTTCAGGTCTTGACCCTTATGATGCAGACATCTGCGCTGCAAAAATCGAACAGCTAAGCGAGTTGTTAAGCCGCAACGCCTTTGACAATTACGACTTGTGGGCGCGCGAATTTGAGGCTGCGTTTAACGATTTTGCCTCGATCCTCAACCGCTGGCGCCAGGACCGACGCATCGAAAAGCTGCTGGAGCAGCAATTGGCGAGTTTTTCCCGCGCCAACCCCAAGCCGGTCTCGGCGCTGTTGTCGCCGCCGCAAAGCGAAGCCATCGACAGCTATGCGGAGACTGTAGAAAAGGCGCTGAAATCGATGATCCGAAAACAAAAGCTGACCAAACCGCCGGCGCCAAAAAAATCTGCAACGGAACGCTCGCCCGCACGCGGTCTTGATATTTTGAGAGAGATGATATTGCCGCCGCCAGAAGCGGCGGCGCCGGAAAAAGTCTCACGCACGCAAACCGTCGTCGCCGCGGAATTCGTTCCCGGCCTCTCGACTATATCGCCGCGCGACGCAGTTCTCAAAAACGCAAACATTTTTTCCGATATCTGGGCGCTGGCCATTAGTTGGGATTACGCAGCTTACCTGTTGATGTTCGTGTTTTTATTTTTTCCGAGCGCAGAGCGTGCTGCTGGATTTAAGGATTAGATACTAGATCACCGGGCGATTAACAGGAATCGCCCGGTGATCTAGATTTTGTGTTGCGCGCCGGCCCGCGCGCGAAGGCGCGCAGATATTAATCTGACCGACTACGCGGTCGGGGGTGAAAAACCGGTTCCCACTTTTTCGCCCGGCGCTGTAAGCGCTGGTCACTGCCGGGCTTTATGCTGTATATCTCAGACCGTCTGCTTATGATGCGCCATAGCCGTACTTTTTCACCCAAGGCTCAAGAACGGGAAGGATCGGCTCCATATGATGTTGGTAGTTCCGCCATTTGCCCATTGACGACGCATAAATCGGCTCGATCACCTGCTCGGCGCTAGGCGTGGAAATCCAGCGGTCACGGGCCTGCCCTCGGTAGTCCATCATCCCGTCTTCCCATTCAAGTTCCAAAAAGGCCAACACATCCGAAACCGTTTTTTGCATGTCCGAGACAACATCCTCATACCGGACAACATGGAGATTTAGCGGCATACGCGCACGACAGACCTCACCGATCGACATAACGAGATCGTAATACGCCGCCGTGGATTCGAGTTTGAGAAACTGAAACATCGCCGCGTTGATACCAAAGCGTTGTTGAAAGCAGCTCAAAACCACGTCGCGCGGGTCGCGCAATGCGAATATGATTTTCGCCTCCGGGAACAGCCGATATATCAGACCAAGGAGGGTCGTATTGAGCGGCATCTTATCGATGATGACGCCATTCGCGTTGTTAATATTGAGCTCTTTGCGAACGCGTGACCAATAGCTCTTGCGGTGACGATTAACCTCATCGACTGTCATCGTCCGCAATTTTTCAAGCGCGCCTTCCGGCAAGAGCACCTCGTTTCGAATGTCGATCAGGTTCTCTTTTTCTTCAAGGCTCACCACCTTGCTGTGCGTTTTAAGGATTTGATCCAAGAGCGTCGTGCCGGAACGCGGAAAGCCCAAGAAAAAGACAGGGGCCGACTCTTCCATCTCCTTAGGCTTTGTCCATGCAGATATGCCCTCAGCTGCAAAAAAAGTATGAAGTTTGTGCAAAAATTCCGGCATCAGGACGGACGACGTCTTGGCAACCGATCCTTCATAGAGACGATGGAGCTTTGTTTTGGCGGCTTCATAGGCGACGAACGCTTCGTCGTATTCGCCCATTTTATTGCGCGCCTGACCGATCAGATACTCCACAGTAGAGGCGTCTAATGGGGTTACCCGCGGCGTTTGGAGCAGGGGTTCCAACTGTTCAATGGCTTGTTGCGCTCTGCCCATCCGTAGATCGACGGTCGCGAGGGTAATATTCGCTTGCACATGACCCGGTGCAAATTCCAGGGCGCTCTGCGCAACCGCTTGCGCTTCTTCCAATCGGTTGCCACGCTCATGAATAAAGGCGAGCTTGGCAAGCATATTGACATAGTCGGGTTTCATGGCGATGGCTTTTTCGCAACACTCTCTCGCCGCATCAACATCGCCATTTGCCTGATGAATATCGGCGAGATTGGCAAGCGCCTCAACCATCTTGGGGTCGAGTGCGAGTAGGTTTTCAAAGCGCTGTTTGGCTTCGTCACGCTTGCCGGTTTGTTTGTAGAGTAGCCCGAGCATAACCAATACGCGGATGTTTTCCGGCTCGATCTTCCTGGCGCGTTCAAGATGCGTAATCGCTGCGTCGGTCTTGCCTCTCCTGGCTTCAATCGCGCCGAACCGCTGGAGCAAGTTCAAGTCGTCCGGATATTCCGCCAAAAGCGGTTCAAGAAGCGCCGCCTCCTGGTTGATGTCGCCTCGGTTGTCAGCCTCCACCGCCGCGCGCAGGCGCGGATCGTTAGGATCAAGCGTCATCCTTCAAGCCTCGAAAAATCAGCAACTTCGGCGGTCGCGGCGCGCAGCCGCGCGAGCAGCGCCAGGCGGTTGGCGCGCAAGCCTTCGTCATCGGCGTTCACCGTCACCTTGTCGAAAAAATGATCGACCGGCGCGCGCAAACCGGCAAGCGCCGTCATCGCCGCCTCAAAGTCCTCTGAGGCAACCGCCTTTTCAACCTTTGCCTCAGCGTCGCAAAGCGCGGCGAAGAAAGATTTCTCCTGCGGCTCGGCAAAGCGTCCCGCATCAACAATCAACGCGTCCGGTAGCGCGCCCTTCTTCTCCTCAGCCTTCAATATATTCACCGCCCGCTTATAAGCCACAGCGAGATTGGCGCCGTCGTCGGTTTTGAGAAAGGCTTCGAGTGCTGTGAGTTTCGCAACGATGAGAACGAGATCGTCATGAAGATCACCGCCAGGACCTTCCAACACCGCATCCACATGATCATGACGGCTACCCCGTTCGCGGAGATATACCTTCAAACGATCATGGAAAAACTCAACAAGATTTGAATCATGCGTTAGGTGTGCGCCAATCGAATCAAGGTGGACAGACTCAAGTCGCTTAAAGTTCGACAGAAAGACATGGAATAAATTTTGTCGGACTTTATTGTGCAGTGTGATTGAAATAACACCCAGCGCCGCCCGCCGCAAAGCAAACGGATCGCTCGACCCGGTTGGCTTTTTATCAATCGCCCAGAACGCTGTCAGCGTATCGATTTTGTCGGCCAACGCGACGGCGACGGAGACCGGCGCAGCGGGGACCGCATCGTCCTGTCCGGCGGGTTTATAGTGGTCGCGAATGGCGTCGGCGATTTGCTGGCTAGTTAGCGCTTGTTTGCCATCCTTCGCGACGCCTTCACTTCGTGAAGGCTCCTCAGGATGAGGGCTTTTGATTGTATCAGGCTTGCTGCTATTTCCAACCTCATCCTGAGGAGCGCCGTCAGGCGCGTCGCGAAGGATCGGCCGCGTTTCCTGCGTTAAACCGCTTTCAGCGAGGTAATAGTAACGCCCCATAACCCCTTGAAGTTCTGGGAACTCTTTGACCATGCCGGTAACCAGATCGGCCTTAGCGAGACCGGCTGCGCGCTCGGCCATATCCGGGTTGGCGCCGACGGCTGGCGCAATCTCTTTGGCCAGCGCGGCAACCCGTTTCGCCTTATCACCGACCGATCCGAGGCCTTCGAAGAACGTTACTTTGTCGAGCTCGGCGATGCGGGCCTGGAGGCTAACTTTGCGGTCCTGATGATAGAGATACCAGGCGTCGCACAGGCGTGCCGTCAGCACCCGCTCATAGCCCTCGCGCATAGCCTCGCCCCCATCCGGCGCCTCAATATTGGCGACACAAACGAAGCGGTTGGCGAGCCCTCCAGTCTTCGGATCACGCACGGAAAAATATTTCTGATGTCCGCGCATTGACGCCGTCAACACCTCATCGGGCAACGCCAGGAATTTTTCATCGAATGCACAGATCATCGCCGTTGGCCATTCGGAAAGCCCGGCAACCTCGCTCAACAGGCCCGCGTCCTCGAGCAGCTCAAGCCCTTGGGCTTGACACAAGGTCGCCGCATCGCTGGCGATGATTTCCTTGCGCTCTTCCGTATCGAGAATAACGCTCGCCGCGCGCAATTTCGTCGCGTAATCGTCAAAGCTGCGAGTTTGAATTTCGCCCGGCGCCATAAACCGATGGCCCTCGGTTTTGTCGCTTGCAACGAGTCCGCCGATTTTGAAATCAATCACCTCCCCGTCAAATACACACAATACGCGATGCAGCGGCCGCACCCACCGCAAATCGCTATCCCCCCAGCGCATAGATTTCGGCCAGGAAAATTTCGCTATGATATCGGGCATGACGCCGGCGATCAGCGCAGCCGTATCGCTACCCTTCTGATCGATCACGGCGACGTAGAATTCGCCCTTTTTGTCCTCGCGGCGCTCACATTGGTCGAGCGAGGAAAGCCCCGCCGACTTCAAAAACCCCTCCACGGCCTTATCCGGCGCGCCGACACGGGGGCCTTTTTTCTCCTCGCGCCGGTCTGGCTGGCGCGTTGGGAGCCCGGTCGCAACCAGCGACAGCCGCCGCGCACCGGCAAAGGCCTTCACGCCCTCCGGCGTTACCCCAGCATCCAGCAGTGTCTTGTTTATGGCGCGTTCAAGCGTCGCCGCGCCGCGCAATTGCATGCGCGCGGGGATTTCTTCGGAGAATAATTCAATCAGGAGCTCAGGCATAAGCGGGTTTTATGCAAGCCTGGCTAAGGGCGCAAGCCAGTCATTCAGGATGGCCATTTCGAGCATTGTTTTCTTGCCCTGAGCAGCCACTTTCTATAGTCCGTAACGAAATCGGACCTTAATTCTAGGTAGCCGACATCATAGTGATCTTGGGAAACCCACCATCAATTTGCGAAGCAAACTCATCCGTCCATTCACCCAGCTCTATCCTTTTGTGAGCGGATGCACTTTTCCCAATCAAGAACGCTTCAAGCGCCTGTCCGGTACGCCGTCAGGCACTTTTTGGACACGTGTCAAAGGCGGTGAGCTTAAAGTCGATCTCGATGATTTTGTCGGGCGCTGCGCATATTTCGTCGGCGATCTTGACCCAAAAATCTCTTTGATATTTGAGCGTTTGATCAAGCCCGGAGACCATGTGATCGATGCGGGCGCCAATATTGGGCTGACGACATTGCGCATGGCGTCTCTCGCTGGGCCAAAGGGCATGGTACATTCCTTTGAACCAAACCCGCATCTCGTCGCGCGTCTGACAGAAACGGTAAAGCATAATAATCTGCTCAATATTTCGATTTATAATATCGCGCTCGGGTCTGAGGAGGGACAATTAACGCTATTTGTGCCAACTGGAAATATGGGCGGCGGGTCTACCTTGCCAAACCGGAATCCCGAAACAGCAAAACAATATGACGTCGTTTTACGCCGTCTGGATGATGTATTATCGGACGCGCCCGCTTTAAAATTAATAAAGATTGATGTTGAGGGCGCTGAGGCCAACCTCCTTAAAGGAGGCGCGCGACTAATCGAAAAGCATCGCCCAGAAGCCATTATTTTTGAATTTAACAAACAAGACGCCAGAACCGAGGAAGCAAGTTTTATTGATCTGTTTTTCTCAGATCTGGATTACGCCATCTTTAGCATCCGGAAATCGTTATTTACATTGAATTTGGTCCAAACAACACTCTGCACCAATGCTGAGGGTCATGATTTCTGCGCGATCCCCAAAGGGGAACGGTTTGAAGAAATATGCAGAACGCTGAACGCCCGTTCGGCAGAAATATAAACCAAAGGCTCCCTCACCCGGTCATCCGCCGCACTTGCACCGCATGAATACGAACGGCGAGCTTTTTATCGGCGTTATAAAAGTCCGCCTCCACATGGATCAGCGTCTTTGCCGCATTTGTGACCCGGCCTTCAATCATCGCCAGGGGCATCGTTAACGGGCGGAAAAAATTGGTCTCGAGGCGCGAGGTCCGGAAGCGTTCTTTATCCCCCGTCAGCACCGTCATCGCCGTCAGCCCGGCGACATGATCGGCGACCGAGGCGATATGCCCGCCAAACATCACACCATCGGGCATCACAAAGCGCTCATCGATGTCCCAGTGCATTTTAATCTCGCCCCACGCCCAGTCGGTGAGCGCAAGCGCGCCAAGCTTTTCCTCCGCCCAATGATTGAAGCGCGAGTCTCCGGCCTTGTAGCCGTTCAAAATGTCGGTGTGACGTGCGGAAGTGGTTCGGGTCATGGGGCGCCTATTCAAGCCAGTTTGCCGATGTCGGCAACGAATAAAATTCTTACGATCTACTTCTTCGCCACCCAAACACAATTATCAAGTCGGTCGCGCTGCACTTGCCCCATCCGTCCCCGCAGCAAACGCGTGCGCTTTTTGACATATGCCCCCGGCGGGTCAACGCGCCATTTATGCGGGTTCGGCAGGACCGCGGCGAGCAGCGCGGCTTCGCGTGGTGTGAGGTTCCGCGCGCTTTTACCAAATCGCTTTTGCGCTGCAGCCTCGGCGCCGAACAGGCCGTCGCCCCATTCGGCTATGTTGAGATAGACTTCCATAATCCGTCGCTTGGACCACAAGGTTTCGATCACCAGCGTCATCCACGCTTCGGCGCTTTTACGCACCCAACCGCGATGCGACCACAAGAATGCATTCTTTGCGGTCTGTTGCGAAATTGTTGAGGCGCCGCGCAGACGCTTGCCGTTCTCTGCTTCCTCAAACGCCTCGTCGATTGCATCAAAATCAATACCGTTGTGAAGGCAAAAACGAGTGTCCTCCGCAGCGATAACGGCGGTCACCAAATGCGGTGAAATTTTATCGAGCGGCGTCCAGGAATGAGTGATCTCCTGACCAGACAGGCTGCGCTCGACCATCAACAAGGTGCCCGGCGGCGGCTCAAACCGATAGATCACAGCCCAGGCGATCGATCCGATAACGAGCAGGACAAACGACCCTGCGATCACCCGCAATATCCGCGTCAAGCGATCAAGAACGCCAAAATCTTTCCATTTCCGACGTTTTTTCTTCTTTGTCTTCGCCATTACAGGAGGGTTCGATCCGTTGGTTACGATTTCATCAGCTTCCTACAGTCTATTGTAAGACAGCCGGCGGATGCTACCGGAAAGTGACTGAAAGCGTGGGAGGCTCCATTGGTCAGACATATTCAGGTGATCAAAAGTGCGCTTACGGGGGCCGTATGCGCCTTGGCGGCCAGCACGACCGCGACGCCGCAGGAACCGGCGCCGGAGCACCGCCTTGATGAAATTGTGCTGCCCGCGCCCAACCAACTTGTCGGCACTGAAAGGCGCGCGAGCACGACCCTTTATGATGAGCAGGGCGCATTAACCCAGAGATATATTGTTATCGATCTCGGCAAAGTAGAAGGTCGCCCGACGCCCAAATTTGAGGATTTTCAGAACTGGACCATTCTTGGCGAGCGCGGCTGGGCGCATGCGGTCAAGATCGACATCGAAAAGCGCTGTGAATATCTGTGCGGTGGCGAGGAGGAAAGTTGCTACTATGTTGCGATTGTCAGCCTATCCGATCCAGACGCGGATATAGGCCTCCCGCTTGCAGCCATCGAAGGGGTCTATGATCTGGAAAACTACGCCCGCCCCGCGTCATCTGATCTAACCCAGATCCCGCTAGTTCCTTCCGATCAGTATACAGGGCTATTTGAAAAAGAAGAGTATCGCATTGTCTCTGCCGGAGACGATGGGATGAAGATTGCTTTTCGCTGGCGCAACGACAGCAACGAGCATCAGTTTGAAGTTGATGCAGCGCAATGTAAGGCGCAAAGCTTCGGAGAATTTGGGCTGGAAAACACGCAATGCAACGCGATCACTGTTTTATCGGGCTCGGGCGCGCCGCTGATTGCAAGCTATGCCGATTATAACTCATCAAAAACGACGCCGCTTGTAGCCTTTGAGTATGATGGCGCAAGATTTTACGCCGTGCGCTATGGCGCCAAGGCGCAAGATATCATTGGCCTTGTCGCTGCGACGCCGCAAGGCTGGCGCGGCCATTTTAAAGGCCGCGACCGAGCCTTGCTTTGTTAAAGAACTAGCGCGCTTTATTTCATCACAGTCAAAATAACCGCACTCACCAGCCAACCGACCAGAAGATGCGACGCGTCGATCATAAGCAGTGTCGAGTTATGCGCCGGCAGGTAAAGATAAGCGTACATGATAATCGGCAGCGCCAGCAAAAACCATAGCGTGAGCGCGGTCTTGACCGCATCGCTGATCCCGCTGACATTGCGCCAGCTTAAAACAAACGCCAAGCCCACGACCTGTAAGAGTGTAATGAGTATGCCGCCAACCATATAGATGTCGAAGCTGCCGGCTTGATCGGCGGGAATGCCCTGACCGGCCATCCACGCATCCATAAATACGACGCCATACCAGACGTAACCCAGCACCCAGAAGACAAGTGTCGCCAACACAACAGGAATAGGTTTTAAACCAAACATCAGTATCCTCACTTATGTAGCTTGCTATAAATCTAGCGGCGTTTGCACGCCTTGAAAAGCGCTGCAGAGTGGCGGATATACTGGCATTTTTGGAAAAATGGTGACATCAGAATAGATGGATGCAACTTTTCTATTCAGTTTTGACGGCGCTGCTTAGTCGTCAAACTGGCCTTGCGATTTAAATTTTTCGATAAACAGCGTATAGTCCGTTGGCTGAGCGTCAAAAAGAATATCATCCTCATTGAACCGGACCCATGGCTGCGCGCTCTTTGTCCAGATATGGCCTGATGGCTCAACCCAGCTGGCATCGTCAAAGGTTCCGGCACGCAGGCTCAAAATCCCGATTGTCGGCGCCTGGCCGTGGGCAATGCGCGTGCCGCAATCGCCGCAGATATATCCATAACGCTGATTGCCCGCATCAGATAGCCACTCGGTTTTTCGAGCCTCACCAGCGGTAAACTCAAACGATGTTTCAACAATCGTCGCCGAGATTGCAAAGGCGCTGCCGGAAATTTTCTGGCAGTTCGTGCAATGACAACAATAAAGCATCAATGGCGGCTGGTTGACCCGGTAGCGCAGCTTGCCGCACTGGCATCCGCCCTCAAGCGGCAGAGGTATTTTCGTCATTCAAGCCTCCGTGAAATCGACAATGCCGGCGCCGGGTTCGCGCCCTTGCGGGCTTTCCAGCCACGCCTCGCAACAGGCTTTGGAGAGCGTTCTGATCCTTAAAATATAGGATTGGCGCTCGGTCGCAGAGATGACGCCGCGAGCGTCGAGCAGGTTGAACAGATGGCTCGCCTCGATGCATTTGTCATAGGCTGGCAGCGCATAGGATTTTCCGTCGCGCTTGCTGGCGGCGATGATGGCCGCACAGGCATCCTCCGCCGCTTTAAACTGGCTGAACAAAATCTCCGTATCGGCAAGTTCAAAATTATAAGCGGAAAATTCAACTTCCTGCTGATGGAAAACATCGCCATAGGTGACCGCATCGTCGCCCTCGGCGCCGTTGAAATCGAGATCAAAACCATTATCAACGCCCTGCACATACATCGCCAAGCGTTCAAGCCCATAGGTGATCTCGCCGGTGACCGGTTTGCAATCGATTCCGCCGACCTGCTGGAAATAGGTAAATTGCGTCACCTCCATGCCGTCGCACCACACCGCCCAGCCGAGGCCCCAGGCGCCGAGTGTAGGACTTTCCCAATCATCCTCGACAAAACGTATGTCGTGCACGGAACGATCAACGCCGATGGCGTCTAGCGATCCGAGATAGAGCTCTTGAATATTGTCCGGCGACGGCTTCAAGGTCACCTGAAACTGGTAATAATGTTGGAAACGGTTGGGGTTGGCGCCGTAACGCCCATCTGTCGGCCGCCGACAGGGCTGCACATAGGCCGCCTTCCACGGGCGCGGTCCAAGCGAGCGCAACGTCGTCGCCGGATGAAAAGTCCCCGCCCCCATTTCCTTGTCATAGGGCTGCAAGATAACGCAGCCCTGATCAGCCCAATAGTGCTGCAACTCCAGGATGAGGCCTTGAAAGGACCGCTTTTTTTTCAAATCACTCATGACACTCGGGCTACGTAAATTCTCGTTGCCGCGTTGCACCTGAAATTGCCGCCACAGTCAACAAGCGGCGCTCTACCCCAATTGCAGCGCGGTTTTTTTCCAACAATCGAGGCCACAAAGGCGCTCATACCAAGCGCGAATATTGGCGTAATCTCCCCACGGAAACTGCGCTGCATCGGCATGGGTCAATCCGGCGCCGACGGCGATATCGGCAAGCGTCGGACTGTCGCCCACCAACCAGGTCTTGCCGTCGAGCACAGTATCAAGATGCGCGGCCTCGCGGTGAAACGCTTTCGTCGCGGCCTCAACAACCGCCTCATCGGTCTCGCCGCGGCCGAGCATCGGCTTGATCAACCGCTCAAACTGAATGGGCTGATAGGCCGGCGTCCAATGGGCGGCATCCCATGAGAGCCAGGATTGGATCTCGGCGCGGGCGGCCGCATCCTCGGGATAGATGTCGCTCGGCTTTTTGCTGGCGAGATAGACCATAATCGCATTCGACTCGCCAAGCGTGAACCCGTCATCATCCATCGCCGGAATGCGCCCGCACGGGTTGACCGCCTTGACCGCGGGGTCATGCGGTCCAACGGGAATAGACTCAACACTGATGCCAAGATGCGCGGCGACGGCGAGCGGCTTGCGCACATTTTGCGAAAGCGGTGCGCCATAAATTTTGATCGGTTCGGGCATTAAAGATACTCCAGAAAGTGAAATAGAGCGGGACGCTATGCGCGCCTCGTCTGCCGGTCAAGCGCGTGATGAGAATTGGTTTCAGGCGTTAAGCAGATTGCGCAGCGCATCAGGACCCGGGTTCTGCGGCTCACGGCACACCGGCAGCTCGCGGCGCATGCGTTCGGCGAAATCAACCAGGCAAATCTCATCGCGCGAGATTGGACCCGGCTCATAATCGCCCACGCCAAACCCCGCCTGAACGCGTTCAATGATATCCATATCTTCAATATTCACCACGCGATTAATGCGCCAGTTGAGGTAACGCGCCGCGCGCATTTCTCGCCGAGCATCCGGCAGGGCGTAAGAAATTTCACGCAACAATGTTCGTTCCGGCGACAGGGGAATAAACTGCATAAAGTCGATTTGATCGGGATAAATATCGAAGGCGAGATTGGGCCAGAGCTTGACATAGACCCAACGGCGCTGCCGCTCCAACGGCAGATGCGCAACTTCGGGAAGAAACTTGCGATAGGCGCGCACCGAAAGCGATTGGTTCGGCAAATCTTCTACGCTCGCATCGATATTATACGCATCGCCTTTGATGTTCAGCTTGTAAGTATCCCCGACAAGGCCGTTCAGGCCGTCATGGGCGACAGGCAAATGCAGACAGTCGACATAATTTTCCGTTGCGATCTTCCAGTTAACCTCGCGCTCGCGCAAGGTGATGCGGCCAAGCGCGCGCATCTTTGCCGTTTTGTAAATCCCGAACTCTTCGCGCAAAGGTTCTGCGAAATCGTCAAACGACTGTCCCTTCTCACCAAAGCGCACAAACACAAAACCGCCACACTCGCCAAGCGCCAATGGCTTTAGCCCGTATTTCTTTTTATCAAACGCCTCATAGCCATCCTGCCCCGGCACGCCAACAAGTCGGCCTCCAAGATCATATGTCCATGCATGATACGGGCAAACGATGCGCGAAGAACACTGGCCGAACGGGTCATCCAGAAGCCGCGCCGCACGATGGCGGCAAACATTTTGAAACGCGCGAATGACGCCGTCATCACCGCGGATGACAAACGCAAGAGCGCCGAGAAAGTTCAGCGTCGCATAGGCGCCGCGCTTGGCGATGTCGCTTTCATGGCAGACAATCTGCCAGCTTGATGCAAAAAGTTTGGCGCGCTCAAGCGCGAAAAAATCGGGGTCCGTATACGCCCATGCCGGTAGGCCGGTCTCAATCTCTGTTTGCGCCGCCATATCGCTCCGCCCTAATCAACGCGTGGACCGTTTTGTCAAATAAAATACCGGAAGCCCAGCAGCAAGCAGTAACCCAAACCAAAGCAATGGTTTGAGGCCAGCACCAGCTATCGCGACAGCCGCGTAAATCAAGGCGACGATAGCAATCACCGCCCAGGCCCGCGCGGCTTTCATTGAATGGCACAACTCCACAAACGCCGACACTGCATAGGCCATCAACGTCGCCAGCGTCGATACCGTAATCAGGAAGGTGAACGCAGAAACCGTCCCGTCGCTGTAGTTGAAAATCAATAGCAAGGTCGCCAGCACCGATGAAACAATCAGCGCGACAATCGGCGCATGGCCGGTGTTTTTTTTCGCCAATATTGTCGGCGCCAATCCGTCGCGCGCCACCGCCATCGGCATTTGCCCGCTGAGCAGGATGTTGCCGTTGAGCGACCCGGCAGTTGAGACCAGCGCGCCAATGGCGATCAGCGGTCCACCAAATACGCCGAGCGCGCGGGCGGCGTCTGCGAACGGCGCTTCGGATTGGGCAAGTGTTTCCACTGGCACCAGCATCATCACCGCGGCGGTCGCGGCAATATAGAGCGCGGCGACTGAGAGCGTTCCGGCGATGACAGCGCGCGGAATTGTCCGCTTGGCGTCGATGACGTCCGCGGCGGGAACAACGCCGGCCTCGATGCCGATAAACGCCCACATGGTCAGCAGCGCCGTTGTCGCCAGCGCTTCGCCAACCGGCAGCGCTTGCGGATTGAAAGGCGGGATATTGTCCGGCGTCCCGACAAAGACCCCGAGCGCGATGATTACCAGAAGTGGAATGATTTTTAAAATCGTCATCACCAACTGCACGGAGGCCGCTTCCGAGACGCCTTTGATGTTGACGCCCGTCAGTATCCAGATGATGGACATTGCGACCAGCGCTTGCGTGATCGTATTGGCGCCAAGCGCCGGAATGACCGCGCCGGCATAGCCGGCAAAGGCAACGCTAATGGCCGCGACAGCAAACAGGATGCTGAGCCAATAGCTCCAGCCAACAATGAAGCCTGCAAGATCGCCGAACGCATCGCGGGTGTAAACATAAAACCCGCCGCTGCGCTCAGTGCGCCCCGCCAGCCGCCCAAGAACGAGGGCGATAAAAATGGCGCCGATGCTGGTGACGATCCAGCCGAGAAAACTGATCGATCCATAAGGCGCGAGCACAGCGGGAAGCAGAAACACGCCGGAGCCGATCATCACCCCGACCGACAGCGACCAGCATTTCCAGAACCCAAAGCCCGCAACGGGGCCTGTATCGGGGCCCGTATTAAGCTTGGCGTCGCTCAATTGCTCAGCAGGCTGATTCATCGTCAAACCTTCATGCGCCTCTCCGGCGGCGTCAACTTAAAAAACCTCGTGAAAACTCACGCCGAAGGGCGCCGCCACCGCAGAGACATGCAAGACAGTCCAGCGTCGATTTTGCCGATCTCCGTCGTCTTCAGCGGAACGACAGCGTATCCGCGATTGTCGAGCAGCTCGATAGTGCGCGGAAAATCGGCGCCGACCATCACCGCGTCATTGACACGCAACGCATTGGCCGCGGCTTCTTCGCCTTCAGGCGTGAGGACGACATCAAAACCGTCAAAGACGCCCGAGCGCGCCAGCCGCGCCGTCGATAACACAGTTTCCTGGTCAAGCAGTGAGCAATCGGTCTTAAAATGCAAAACATCGGCCGGCGTCTCGACGATCTCACTGGCGCGGTCGAACTCGGCCAGCAGCTTTTGCAATGCACCAGCGCCGGCAAGGTCGGTACGGCTCGACAGACCGATCATGACTTTTTTAGGCGTCGTTAATATATCGCCGCCCTCGACAAAGCCCTCCCCCGGCAGTTCGAGTACGGTAGAAAATTGCTCGTGCAAGACGCCGGCGATCTCGGAAACCTCACCAGCGCGGCTTTCCGCACCCGGGCGAAGCAAAATGGCACCCTCTGGAAAGACCAGCGCCGGATCCTCAACAAAGACGGCGTCGGGATAGCCCTCAAGTGCGCCAAGCGTAGTCACCGCAACACCGGCCTTGCCCAACGCCGCAACATAGGCCTCGTGCTCTGCCCGCACGCCCGCATAGTCAGGATCGCCCCCGTCGCCAGCGCGTAAACCGCCAATCACGGATTTAGACGGCTGCCGCACGATAGCCGCATCAAACGCGAAAACAGGCTCCGCCAGCGTATTTACGTAGGTCATCATCTTCGGGTAACACTGCTGTGCAATAAGCCCCGCAGTCAAGCAGACAGTTCACACAACACCCGAGAGCATGCACTTAAATTGAACCGCTTCATCGATATCACGCCCGCCGTCTCCGCAACAACGCCAGTCTTTCCCGGCGACACGCCGTTTGAGGCGCAACGGACCATAACGATCAGCAAAGACCTTCCGGTCAATGTCTCCCGGATGACCCTCTCGACCCATACCGGCGCCCATGCGGATGCGCCCTTGCACTATGATGCTGACGGCGCGCCAATCGATGCTGTTGATGTCGGCGCCTATATTGGTCCGTGTACGGTTGTTCATATAATCGAAGATGCGCCCCTGCTGAACCGGGACATGATCCGCGACGCCCTAGCCCGGACCGTTACGGAAATCGCGCCGCGGGTTCTAATCCGCACCTATCAACGCCAACCGAAGGTCTGGGACCCAGCCTTTACCGTTATCAGCGCGGCGGCGATCACATGGCTCGCCGATGAGGGCGTCCGGCTGATCGGCGTCGATACACCGTCGCTCGACCCCGCATCGTCGAAAATCATGGATGCCCATCGCGCCGTCTTCGCCCATAATATGCGAATTTTAGAAGGCCTATGCCTCGATGATGCGCCGGCGGGTTCGTATGAATTGATCGCACCGCCATTGAAACTGGAAGGACTCGACGCCGCGCCGGTGCGTGCTTTGCTGCGGGTTCTCGAATGACGCCCGCCACACGGGAAGAAGCCTCTGCGCTCGACGACAAGGACCCGCTGGCGCGCCACAAAGCCCGGTTCGATCTGCCCGACGGGGTTATCTATCTTGATGGCAATTCGCTCGGCCCTCCGCCAAAGGCGGCGCTTGCACGTCTTCAATCGACCGGCGAGGCTGAGTGGCGCGGCGGTCTGATTAAGTCCTGGAATGACGCCGGGTGGATCGACTTGCCAAAGACCTGCGGCGCCAAAATCGCGCGACTTATCGGCGCGCGCGATGATGAAGTCATCGTCGCGGATAGCGTGTCGGTCAATATTTTCAAACTCACCGCCGCGCTCTGCGCCAAAGCGCCCGGCGCCATTGCATACCATGCGGATGAATTTCCTACCGATGGTTACATTCTGCAAGGATTATCAAATCTCACTGGTTCGCCGCTGATATCGCTGGCGCCGGACGCCAGCCATGGCGCCCTCTATTCTGATATCAGCGTGCTGGTCAAAAGCGTCGTTCATTATAAAACCGCAGCAGTCGCCGATATCGCCGCCTGGGAGACGGCGGCGCAAAACCATGTGGCGATCATCTGGGATCTGAGCCACGCGACCGGCGTTCTTAATATTGACATGCAAGCGGCCGGCGCGCGTTACGGCGTTGGCTGCGGCTATAAATATTTAAATGGCGGCCCCGGCGCGCCGGCCTTCGTTTATGTAGAGCGCCGAGCCGCCGCGACGCTTAATCAGCCATTATCCGGCTGGATGGGGCATGCCGCACCGTTCGATTTCGCCCCGGACTATGCTCCCGCCCCCGGGGTTGAACGTTTCGCCTGCGGCACGCCGCCCATCCTTTCGTTGAGCGCGCTTGATGCAGCGCTCGAAATATTTGCGGATATCGATATCGCCGCCATCGAAACAAAGGCGAAACTGCTAGGCGATTTGTTCCTTGCGCGCTGCGCGGCGCTCGACCTTGAAAGCATTTCACCACCGCCATCGAAGCGCCGCGGCGGCCATGTCTCGGTTCGGTTTGATCATGGCTATGAAGTCGTCCAGGCGCTGATCGCGCATGGGGTTATCGGTGACTTCAGAGAGCCGGACCTGATGCGGTTCGGGTTCTCACCGTTGTTTCTTGGCTATAGAGATGTTTGGGATGCGGCGGAGACATTACGAAACATTCTTGAGACGGAAGAATGGCGTGAGGCCAAATATTCTATGCGCCGCAAAGTCACCTGAGTTTTTTAAAAGCATTTCCGGCCAAGTGGCTGCCGCCCCACGCCACAAAATAGAATCGCACACCCTTACCCCCGCACATCCCGGTTTCCATCGGGACGGGCAAAGTGTCGTGTCGTGATGATTGGGTTCGTTAGAGCACGAAAGGCTCTAGACGCTACTCCAACGCCGCCATCGCCTGAACGATACGGTTGGACTCTTCAATCGGCGGCAGGGAGTTGAGCGCCTCCTGATAATATTTGCGGGCGACGCCTTTTTCTTTGGCCTGTTCGGCGATCAACGCACGCCCGACCAATGCTTCGTAATTGTCAGGCGTATATTCCAGCAAACGCGCCAGTGTAACGTCGCCCTGAACCACATCGCCCCGCGCCGCCGCACACAAGCCAACATCGACCATCGCGCCAAGCGCCCACGCATCCGCCTGCAACGCCGCGGCTGCATTGTTACAGAATGCGGAGGTCAGATCTTTTTTCAGAAGCGTTTTCACGCGCGCAGTGAAATCCACCTTAACCGGCTCAACCAGCGGCCGGCTTTTACGGATCGCCGGTTTGCGCACTTCGACGGAGGGCTCGATCGGCTGGACCTTTGCGAGGATAACGCCCGCCGGCGGCGCCAGGCGTTCCGGCGCCGCGAGCTGCGCAAACCTTTTAAAACGCTCCGGCTCGCTCTCGCGCAAAACCGGCTTGGCCACCGGCGGCCCGGCGGCGTCTGAAGCGGCGACCGCTGAGGCCTGCTGCTCGGGTTTGCGTTGCTTGGACGGCGCCGGCGGCGGCGGATTTTCCTGCGCCGCGGCGACAAAAAACAGATCCAGGCACGCCGCATCACGCCCGCCGACCGTGCAGCGTTTCACACTCGTATGGCCGATGACGTTGTCTGTGCGGATGCGCAGCATCGAGCCATCGCCTTGTGGGATGGCGCGAAGGCTTTGAACGCGCTTGCTGCGCCGGGAAAGATCTAGGATGAACGACGCATCAACGCCGCTCAGATAAAACGCCTCAGCTTCGCGTTTTTCCAAAATGCAGGCGCCGTCGCATAAAAACGCGATCCGGGTCTGGTTGCCGCGCTCGCCAACCTGAATATCCCCAATCGCCATGCGTGCGTCGGCCCCCTCGCCAACCGACGCCTCCGTGATAGAAGATTGAGGAGGTCCTTCAGGCGCTGCCGTATAGGCGACAGCCGCCATGCCCGCAGTGGCGAGCATCCATGCACAAATGGTTGGCGCGAGAACGCGCTTTCTGAAAGTTATGGCCGCCATACTTTTCGGGTGCCCAGCTGAAGGCCGTAGTCTCGCCGGAGTCGGGGGTAATCGTCAATCTAGGGACTTGGCGCAAAACAGCGCGCCTTCACGAAAAGCAGCTGTGGAAAAAGCCGGGCGCAGAGTGCGCCCGGCAAGAATCGTTGAGACAAGCCAAGGTTAATAGGTGCGATAAACCTGGCGGCTGCCTCGCTTAATATAGCCGTAGCCATAAGAGTCGTAGCAAAGCAGCGCGACTTCCTCATAGCGCCGACCGCGGCGATAGAAGGTTTGCGAGACCACATCGCAGTCATCGAGATGACGGGCTGAAAAAAGGTCATAGCCAAAGCTCACAAACAGCCAGCCGAGCGGGTCATAGCCGGAATTATAGTGAAACAGGTTATGAAACGAGCAGTAATACCCGTGCCCGCGGCTAGGGCCGTAACCGTGGCGGTAGTGGCGCCCGGAGTAAACCGCCGGATGCGTGTAATGGCCGGTGCGGTAATGGCTCCGGCTGCTCCTGCGGTGATCGGAGCGGCGGCGGTCAGAGCGACGATCAGCACGCCTGTGATCGCGGCGATGATCAGCGCGGCGGCGGTCACTGCGGCGATCAGCACGGCGGTGATCGCGTCGATGATCGGCGCGACGGCGATCGGAGCGATGATCGGCGCGGCGGTGATCAGAGCGACGGTGATCTGCGCGCCTTTGGTCGCGACGATTGTCAGCGCGACGGTGGTCGCGGCGGCCATCAGAGCTGCGGTGGCTATTGCTACGGTGAGCGTCGCTACGACGATCGCTGCGGCGGTTGTCGCCGCTGCGGCGATCGTTGCCACGGTTGGCGCGGTGGTTGTCAGCACGCCGGTGGTCGCGGGCCCGATCCGTGCGACGATGATCAGCGCGGCGGCTGTCACGGGTTCCTTGCGTGCGTGTAGCGTTGCGTTGGCGACTGCTGCGTTGTTCCGATGAGCGACGACGATCCTGCCCGGCGGCCCTGCGGTCATTGCCTTGGCGATCCGACCGGCGTTGCTGTCTATTTTGCTGGGTTTGCGTCTCACGCCTTTGCGCGCCATTCGCGTTGCGGCGTCGCTCTTGGATCTGCGATTGGCGCTCTTGGCGTATGCGCCTATTCTCTCCGCGATCTCGCCGCTGGTCGGAGCGGCCGCCATAGGCGTCGTCGGCCTCAGGGTCGCTCAAAAGCATTGCGAGCTGAAAAGTTTCTACGGCCTCGGCGCCTGGCGCCTGATTTTCCGCCGCCTGCGCCGGCGCCGCCAAAATGGCGAAAACCAACATCAATGCTGCGACGAAGCCTGTGTTCTTAATATCCATCAAGGGCATTCGCTTCTCCTAGTTCGTCAGCGAGCCCCCTTAGCGCCCGCAAGCAATTTGCGATATGGAACCGGCTGCGTCAATGCATTATGGTCAATAGGGTGTGCGTAATTTGCTTGAAAAAAGGCGGAAACATGGCGATTGTGACGCTATTAAGACCGATGTCATGCGTATGCGGACAAATGGGGCGGAAATGCGGCGAAGCGCGATAATATCACAATCATGATGCAGCCATTTTCATTCCTCGAATTCTTCGCCGGCGGCGGAATGGCCCGTTTGGGCCTGGGTGATTCGTGGGCGTGTTTGCTGGCGAATGATTTCGATGCGCAAAAATGCGCCGCCTATCGCGCCAATTTCGGCGGCGATGACCTCATTGAAGCCGATATCGCATCTCTCAGTAAGAGCGACCTGCCGGCGATGCGCGCCGACCTGATGTGGGGCTCGTTCCCCTGTCAGGATCTGTCGCTCGCCGGCGCGCGCGGCGGCATTAACGCGAAACGCAGCGGCGCCTTTTTCGCGTTCCGACGCCTCACCGAAGAATTGCGCGCCGCCGGGCGGGCGCCGCATATAATCGCTCTTGAAAATGTCGCGGGATTGTTGACGTCAAATGGCGGGCGCGACTTCGCCGTCGTCGTGGAAGCGATGGCGGCGCTTGATTATCGAATGACGGCGATGGTTCTCGACGCGGAAGCGTTCACGCCGCAATCGCGCCCGAGGCTTTTCATTCTTGGGTTTGGACCGGAGACATCGCCCGCCGCCTTACCTGCTGGCGACGCCGACGAAGTAAGGAAAAACGCCCCGCCGGCCCTTTTATCCGCTCTTGATCAGTTGCCCGATGCGACGCGCGAACACTGGCTCTGGCTGCGGCCCTTCGCGGCGGCGCGCAGGAACATCCGCCTTGGCGACCTTATCGATTGGGATGCGCCGGATTGGCATTCGCCGGCGCAAACCGAAGCGCTTCTTGCCATGATGAGTTCTTCGCAACGCGCGCGGGTGGACGCTATTGCGCGAAACGGCGCGCGGCGCGCCGGCGCCGGTTTCCGTCGCACGCGGACGCAGAACGGTGAAAGCGTTCAACGCTTCGAAGCGCGCTTTGATGGCGTTGCGGGGTGTTTGCGCACGCCCGCGGGCGGCTCGTCGCGCCAGATCGTCATCACGATTGAAAACGGCGACGTGCGAACGCGCCTGATGACCTCACGCGAAGCGGCGCGGCTGATGGGATTGCCGGAGACTTACGCACTACCCACAAGCGCGACGGCGGCCCTCAAACTGTGCGGTGACGGGGTTTGCGTTCCGCTGGTGCAATGGCTTGGCGAAAACATTTTCGCGCCGGCGCTGCAAAAGCGCGCCAGCAAGGCCGCATGACCGCCAAGCGCCGCACGGATGTCTTTTCGCCCGAAAAACGCTCGGCGGTGATGCGGGCGGTCAAATCCGCCGATACAAAACCGGAAATCGCGATCAGGAAAGCGCTGCATGCCTTGGGGTATCGCTACCGGCTGCATGTGAAAAACCTGCCCGGCAAGCCGGACCTCATCTTTCCCAAACATCGCGCCGTAATATTCGTCCACGGATGTTTCTGGCATGGTCACAGTTGCAAACGCGGCCGGCGCGTGCCCAAAACCAATACCGACTACTGGCTAGAGAAAGTCGCTCGCAACAAAGCGCGTGACAGGAAAAACACGGCAGCGCTCAAAAAACTCGGCTGGCGCATCATCACAGTGTGGGAGTGCGAGGTCAAAACGCTTGACCTCGCATCCCTGCCGATAAGGGCGCTGGACGCCTAGAGCCGCCCGGCGCCGATGGGGCGTCAGGGCGCTTGCTGCGCCGCAATCCACGCATCGACCCGCCGCTCCAGCACCGCCAACGGCAAGGCCCCGCCGCCTAGCACTGTGTCGTGGAAGCCGCGAATGTCGAAGTCATCACCGAGTTCCGATTGCGCTTTTGCACGCAATTCGAGAATCTTCAGCATACCAATCTTATAGGAGGTCGCCTGGCCGGGCATTACGATATAGCGGCGCACTTCGGAGCGAATCTGGCCTTCGGCGGCCGGAGAATTCGCGATGAAATATTCCACCGCCTGTTCCTGCGTCCAGCCTTTGGCGTGGAGCCCGGTGTCCAGGACAAGGCGGATCGCCCGCCAGATTTCCGTCGTCAGGCGACCAAAGTCGGAATAAGGATCTTCATAGGCGCCCATCTCTTTGGCAAGGAGTTCTGAATAAAGCGCCCAACCTTCTCCATAGGCGGTAAAACTCGCCTGATTGCGGAATTCGGGCAGGCCTTCGACTTCCTGCGCGATCGAATTTTGCATGTGGTGGCCGGGATTGCCCTCGTGATAGGCGATCACCTCAAGCTGAGGCTTCGGCATCGCGCTCATGTCGGAAAGATGTGCATAGAAAGTGCCGGGACGCGAGCCGTCCGGCGTCCCAGGGAAGTAATGCTGAGCGCCGCCATCGCGTTCGCGAAACGCTTCGACGCGTTTCACAATCAGATCCGCTTTCGGCAACAGGCCGAATTTTTCCGGCAGCCGCTCTTTGATGAAAGCAAGATGGTCACGCGCTGATTGCAGATAGGCGTCTCGCCCTTCATCGGTGTTTGGGTAGTAAAACTGCTCGTCTTCTCGAACGAAGCTAAAGAATTCATCGAGCGTTCCGTCAAAGCCGACCTTGGTTTTGATCGCCTCCATCTCGCCCTTGATCCGCGCGACCTCTGCTAACCCGAGCGCATGCACCTCATCCGGCGTCATGTCCGTCGTGGTGGAGAAAGCAAGACGCTCAGCGTAATAGGCTTCGCCATCGGGGAGCGAACCGACGCCCGTCGCGATCTCCGGCGCATTCGGCCTTTCTTCTTCGACCCAGGCGATCAGTGCGTCATAGGAAGGTTTGAATGCATCGACGAGCGCGGCGCGCGCCGCCTCACGCAACGCCCCTGCCTCTTCTTCCTCGACAGCGCCAGATTCAAGCAGCGCGTCTATTTTTGAGTTTGCATCCGCCCAGAGCGGCGCATTCCCCTCACCTTCAAACGGGGCGCCGGCGATCAGCGCGCGCGACTGTTTTAATACGCCGTCATATGCAAAGTCCGGCGCATGCACGCCTTCCGCAGCCGCCAGCTGCGCAAGTTCTAGCGCCTGGTCCAGCGCACGGGAGACGCCGCTGATACGTGTAATATAAGCGCGCATATCGTCGGCGGTCTCAACTTTGTGAAAGTTGATCAGGAAATTGGGTAGGAAAGAATGCACGCCACGCATCTGATGAAAGACGTAACCGCGCCTGCGAAATGGGTAGGAGGCCTCAGCCTGAGCCAATTGATAAAGCCAAATATCGTAGGAAGTTTTCGCCTCCGGCGTAAGCAGCGCGTAGTCAAAGCTTTCTTTCAGCTCCTGACCATTTTCGCGGCGCCAGGCGAGATGCAAGTCCTCAGCGGCCTCTGACAAGTCGTCGATCTTGTCATTGTCGTCCTTGCGGCCGAGAAACGTTTTGGTGACCGGCGAGAAATCAAGCTCTTCTTCCCAACGTGCCGCGAACCATTCATTAAGCCGAGCGGTTTCCGCTGTGATCGCTTCAGCGCTTGGCGTAGCTGCGCTTTCTTGCGCGGCTGGGCCGACGCCCTGTTTTTCTTCGACTTGTTGTCCGCAGGCCGCCAGCGCGGCCGACCCGATCAAAGCAAGTAAATACAGACGCATATTCGTTCCCTCTCCATTGGCGCAGGCGCGGACCCTAGCGTGCCCGCTTTGGCAGCACAAACCGTTTAACGGTCGGGCAGCAAACAAAAAGGCGGCGCCATCAGCGCCGCCTCGATTTAGTGTCCCGGTGCGTCAAGTCGCCTAAAACGCCTCCGCCGGCAGCGCCATCATCGAATCAGCGCCGGCCTTGACTTTCTCAAGATGGGCGGCGGTGTCCGGCAGCATCCGCTCAAGGAAATAGCGTCCTGTGATGAGTTTGTTTTTGTAAAAATCATCGCCGGAATCTTTTTTCTCAAGGGCGGCTTTCGCCATCTGCGCCCAGGCGAATGTAAGGCAAGTGAGCGCAAAGAGATTGAGGTAATCCATCGAGCTTGCGCCGGCATTGTTGAAGTTCTGCATGGCGTTCGCGCCCATCCACTGGGTCGCTTCGAGCGTGCGTTCTTTCGCCGTGGCGAGACCGTCAAGATAGGGTTTCAGGTCTTCATTACCCTGATTGTCGCTGGTGAATTCGTCGATCTCAGCGAAATAGGTCTGCCAGGCGCGCCCACCGTCTTTCATTAGCTTGCGGCCGACAAGGTCGAGCGCCTGAATGCCATTGGCGCCTTCATAGATCATGGCGATGCGTGCATCGCGCACAAACTGCTCCATGCCCCATTCCTGGATATAACCATGCCCGCCAAGCACCTGCTGCGCGTTGGTGGCGTGCGCATAGCCCTTATCAGTGAGATAGGATTTAAGGATGGGCGTCATCAGGCCCATATAGTCGTCCGCCTTCTGGCGGGTCGCTTCATCTTCAGCCTTGCTGTGCAGATCACCATGGAGCGCGGTCCAGTACATCCAGGCGCGCGCGCCTTCGATGAAGGCGCGTTGATCCATCAGCATGCGGCGCACATCAGGGTGAACGATAATCGGATCGGCGGATTTTTCCGGCGCCGCGGGTCCTGTCAGCGCCCGGCCCTGCAAGCGGTCATTGGCGTAGGCTGCGCCGTTTTGATACGAGACTTCCGAAATCGCCATCCCCTGCATGCCGACGCCGAGACGCGCTTCGTTCATCATCGTGAACATCGCTTTGAGGCCCTTGTTCTCCTCGCCGAGGAGATAGCCGGTCGCGTCGTCGTAATTCAGAACGCAGGTGGAGTTGGCGTGAATACCCATCTTTTCTTCGATGGATCCGCAGGCAACGCCGTTGCGCGCGCCCAGCGAGCCGTCATCGTTGATCATGAATTTCGGCACGATGAACAAAGAGATGCCTTTGACGCCCTCCGGCGCGCCTTCGATCCGCGCCAGGACGAGGTGAATAATATTGTCTGTAAGGTCCTGTTCGCCGGCGGAAATAAAGATCTTGGAGCCGGTGATCTTGTAGCTTCCATCGCCTTGCGGAACCGCCTTGGTGCGAAGAAGCCCGAGATCCGTTCCACAATGGGCCTCGGTGAGGTTCATCGTCCCGCCCCATTCCCCAGAAATCATATTCGGCAGATAGTTTTGTTTCTGTTCATCTGTGCCATGGGCGTAGATGGCTTCCGCTGCGCCGCGCGCCAGACCGGGATACATCCCGAACGCCATATTCGCCGCAGACATCATTTCGCCGACAGCAACGCCAATGAGATAAGGCAGCCCCTGCCCGCCATATTCAGGATCGAAGGAAAGCCCCTGCCATCCGCCTTCCTTGTAGGCTTCATAGGCTTCTTTGAAACCCTTCGGCGTGGTCACCGAGGCGTCATCATGACGGACGCAGCCTTCCTTGTCGCCGGACTGGTTTATCGGGTGGAGAACATTCGCCGCTAGCTTACCGCCTTCTTCAAGGATCGCCTCAACAAGATCGTCAGAAATATCTGAAAAGCCTGGCAAATTTGAATATTTGGAAATCTGCAGCACGTCATTCAGAACAAACTGCATGTCTTTGATCGGGGCGGCGTATTCGGTCATGGCGTTCCTCGGTTCTTGATCATCCAATGTTAATTGTCGAAATGGCCATAGCGGCCTGAAAGCAGGACGTAGCTCCTAAAGGGTGAGATTAGAAACGGCATCCTAACAGTTATACGGGAGTTGATAACCACTGCAGGCCAAACGCGCCATTGCGCGCACTGTTAATTCCCGCCAATTTCGGCGCCTATGGCGCACAGAAGGGTCCAATGCGTAAAATCGAGCAATATTTCTCCCCAACAGCAATGAAATGAACCCGCCCGGGGCCGAATCGCCGTTAAGGTTTCGTTAATAGTCGGCAATTGTGATGTCGCAAGCTGTTCGAAGCGCCGTGGCGGCAGTAAAGCTTTGCCAGCAATGCAAAGCGCTTTAACAGCTTAATGTTAGGTCCCGGCATTGACAGCGCCGCGACCGCTCTAATTCGGGGGAATAGGCCCTCGCGAAAGACGGGTACCTTAAGATGAAGTCGAATGCGCCCTGGAGCGTCAAAGGCATCGAACGCGACGCTCGTGAAACGGCGAAAGATGCGGCCAAGCGCAAAGGCCTGACCGTTGGCGAATGGCTCAACCAGATGATCTACACCGCTGGCGACCCGCAATCTTCCGGCGGCGAAGTCGAGGGGCTGAAGCTGCGCGATATCATCACCGCGATCGAGCACCTCCACAAACAGGTTGCGCAAACCCACGCCGCCGGCGCCGAGAATGTTGGCGAAGTCACCCGCAAGATTGGCGATGTAGTTGAACGGGTGCAGCGGCTGGAACGGGTTAAGCCCGCTGGCGGCGACGACAATGGCGACCTCGCAGCACGGATCGACAAACTAGAAGTCGATAGCAATGACCGCGAACGCATCAACGCGCTCAAGGCGCTTGAAAAAGCAGTGACGCAAGTCGCCGTCCAATTTAACACCGCGCAAAAGATGACGATTGAGCGTCTCGATGCGAGCGAACGTCAATTGCAGGAATTTGCAGAGCGCGTTGATGGCGAGCGCAGCGATGGCGGCGGCGCTTCCGATCTCGGATTTGTCAAAGACGCCATCGACGGACTGTCCGCACGCCTCACCCACAATGAGAAATTAGCCAGCGACGCGGCTGCGCAAAAGCAAGATACCGGAGCCGGGGCCGATCCGGCGTTTGTCGAAAGCACTGGCAACCGGCTGCGCGTGCTCGGCGATGAAATCAAACGCAGCGGAGACCAGATACGCATCTTTGAAGGCGCCGTCGCAAAATTATCCGGCCAAATCGACGCTGCAGAACGGCGCAATGCGGAAGGCCTCCAGAAAGTCATGGAAACACTTGCTGAATTGCAAGGGAGTTCCGGCAAGGAAACATCGGGCGCCGCCAGCCGGGAAGACATTGACGCCGCCGTCACGGCGGCGACCCGGGAGACCGACGCGCGCTTTGAAAAGCTGCAAATCTCGCTTGAATCTCTGGCCAAGCGCCTGGAGACCTCAGATGAGGCGCCAACCGCATCCTCTGCTGAAAACGTTTTTCCCCAGTCCGCTTCTACTGAGCCAGCTTCTACTGAACCCAACGCCGAGGCGCCGGACGCGGAACCAGACGATGATGCAACAGGAAAGTCCGCCTTCTCATCTCTCGCCGCCGCACTCGGCTTTGGCGACAAGGATGACGCCGGTAAAGACGACGAAACTGTAAGCGAGGACGAAACCGCAAGCGATGATGCGGTGAGCGCCAACGCGATTGCGGCGGATGACGATACGCTAAACGCCGACGCCAGTCCGGTGGATGAAAGCGACAGCCCGGAAAGCGATGAAGACCCGTTCGCCTTCGCTGACGAAATCGACGCCGCTCTCGACGAAGTCTCCGCCAGCGACGACGCCAAAGATGATTTTTCTTTTGAGCTGGACGAGGAACCGCGAGGCGCAGACGAAAATGACGCTGACGCAGAAGCACAAGCCCTGTTGTCAGAAGTGCACGGCGTGTTCGGCATGAACCCGCAAGGGGCCGCATCGTCTTCCACCGCCGATAATACCGAGATCGAACCGGATCAACGTGACGACCTCGATCAGATCCTGTCCGACCTCGACGACATGACCGGTGACGTTCAACCTGACCTTGCCGCCGATACGCTAGACCTTAATGCGCCCGATATAAACAACGACGCCGATACGCCCGACACAGACGAAGAACTTGAGGCGGAAGCCCGGGCGAGACAACAAGCCATGTCGCTGCTGTTCGGTGAAGAAAATACCGAAACCCATGCGTCGGAAAACAAACCGGAAGACGCTCTGCAGGCCGCGCCACGGCCAACAACAGATGCGGACGCGCGTGCGGAAGATGACAAAAAACCCCGCCGCCGAAAGTTGACGCCGAAACAAAAAGCTATCCTTGTCGCGCGGGCGCGGAAAAAACGCCTCGCCGAAGCGCGCGGAGAGACCGAAAAGCCGATCGATCATATTAAAGTCGCGGCCGCAAAAGAAGCGTTGCAGGAAGCCGCCGCCCAGCCTGAACATACTAACGAAGACGATCGCCCTTCTGGCGCGACCGGCGTCTTCGCCGCGCTGCGCAGCAAGCTGCCTTTTATTGGCGCTAAGAGCAAAACCGAAGAGAGCGCCATCGCACCGGAAGCGCCTGAGACTGAAGAAGCCCGCTTGCGCAACGGCGACCGGGCGGCGTTTGAAACCTTGAAATCAACCGCATCAGCGCGCCCTTTAACGCTCGCGCTGATCGTCGGCATATTCCTCTCGCTGGCCGTCCTGTTCTTTATGGTCAAAGATATTGTTTTTAAATCTCCTGACGGCGCTGACCGCATCGGCCCTGCCGCGACGTCGTCAGTTGGTGAAACGCCGCCCGCCGCCGCTGAGAATACGCTGGATGTCCCGAACCTGCCGACAATTGACCCGCGCTCGCTTTATAGCGATGCAATGGCGGGGCTTGGGGTTGCTGAAACGGACGCAGAATCGGCCGCCGCGATCGCCAAGCTCCGCGAGGCCTCCGCGCTCGGCCATCCGCCGGCGCAGTTGCAGCTTGGTGAGTTTTACAAAACCGGCCAGGGCGTTGATGTCGATCTCGGCCGGGCGCGCACCTGGTTCCGCCGCGCCGCAAATGGCGGCAATGTGCTCGCCATGCACCGCATCGGCATCATGACCGCACGCGGCGAAGGCGGTCCCGCTGACGCCGGCGAAGCGATCGGCTGGTTTGAGCTTGCCGCCAATCGCGGGTTAGTGGATTCACAATATAATCTCGGCGCGATTTTCCACCCCAGCGGCGATGGAAGCCCGTCTGCGGTGCAGGATGCCGGCAAGGCTTATTACTGGTACTCGCTCGCCGGCCGTAACGGCGATGAGCAGGCAAAACCCCTAGCTGCAAGCGTGGCTAACGCGCTCAGCCCGGCGCAAAAAGCTGAACTCGACAAATCAATCGCCGAGTGGCAAGCACGCACACCAGATGGCGAAGCCAACGAGATCGCGCCCGCCGGATAGAGGCGAGACGAAAAGGCTGGCGCTTGCCGCGAGCGACCCGGCGCCTCTATAAACAAGCCCTTAAGTTCACTTCTTTCCGGCACGTATTCCGGCGTAGGCGCCATGCTCATTTATCTCCCCATCGCGGAGATTCCCGTCGATCCGTTCGTTGTAATTTTTATGGGCGCGGTGGTCGGTTTTCTCTCCGGCATGTTCGGCGTCGGCGGCGGTTTTTTGATGACGCCGCTGTTGATCTTCTACGGCATCCCCCCAGCGATCGCGGTCGGCACGGAAGCCTCGCAAATCGTCGCCTCGTCGGTCTCCGGCGTCTTGGCGCATTTAAAGCGCAAGACCGTCGACTTTATGATGGGTGGGTTTTTGGTCGCCGGCGGCGGCGTCGGCGCGATTGTCGGCATTTTTATCTTCCGATATTTCCGCGCCATGGGACAGATCGAGACCTTTATCTCGCTCGCCTATATTATTTTCCTCGGTCTGATCGGCGCTCTGATGATGGTGGAATCGATGCGCGCCTTGTTGCGCTCACCCGATGCGCCGCGCCCGCGCCGCAAACACCGCAGCGTTGAGTGGATGGCGGTCATGCCGTTCGCGATGCGATTTCGGCGCTCACAAATTTATATCAGCCCCATCCCGCCGATCATACTCGGCTTTTTGGTCGGCGTGCTTTCGGCAATCATGGGCGTCGGCGGCGGCTTCATCATGGTTCCGGCAATGCTCTATATTCTCAAGATGCCAACCAATGTAGTGATCGGCACGTCGCTGTTTCAGATCATTTTCGTCACCGCGATTGCAACCATTCTGCATGCGGCGGCAAACCAGACCGTCGACATTGTGCTTTCGCTTCTGCTTCTGACCGGCGGGGTCATCGGCGCGCAGATTGGCGCCCGGGCGGGGCGGAGATTAAAAGGCGAGCAATTGCGCGCGCTGCTGGCGTTGATCGTGCTCGGCGTTTGCGCCCGGCTCGTATTCGGCCTGGTCACGCCGCCGGCCTCGCCCTTTATTGTTGTGGGGGCGCCATGATGCGTTTGGCCGCCATCATCTGGATAGGGTTCGCGGTTGCATCGGCGCAGGCCGCTGAAATCGCCATTGCCCTGACCAATGACCACGTTGAGGTCGATACAGGGTTTTCCGGCGCCCGGCTGACTTTGTTCGGCGCCATCAGCGGCATTGAAGCGCCGGAAACAGGCGCTGGCGTAGACATTATTTCGGTCATCCGCGGGCCCGCGACGCAATTTGAAATTCGTCAGCTGCAAAAGAGCGGTCCGATATGGATGCCGGGCAACACCCATGCGATCAAGGATGCGCCCGGGCTGTACCTGACCAACGCCAACAGACCGATCACCGACATCGCCCCCTTGCCGGACCAGGCCGCCTATCATCTTGGTACGGATTTTCTAAAAATCGATGCCACACAAGATCATCGCGAGGCGCCGGATGAGGCGCAAACCAGCGCGCAGGCCGAATTGTTCGCCAAAGCTTTTGTAACCGAGGTCGAGGACGCCGGCCTTTATCGCGACCGGATCGGCGGCGTCGAATTTAAAAAAGGCTCCCTCTTCGCCATCAATGTCGATCTGCCCGCCAACACGCCGGTCGGCGACTACAGCGTCGCAGTCTATCTCTATCAGGACGGCGTCTTACTGGGGCGCGACGAGGCTGATCTGGTGGTCAATAAAGTCGGTATTGAGCGGCGCATTTTCGACCTCGCCCACAACCAGCCGGTGACTTACGGCATCCTCTGCGTCGCCATATCACTTTTTGCAGGTTGGATTGCAGCGCTTGCATTTCGCAAATGAGAATTATGGGCTAGGCTGAGGCCGGAGGGGTGATATGGCCAACCGGCAAAAAGAACAGATGACGCGGCTCGGCCTATTGTCGTTGACGCCGTTTATCCTCGCCGCCGTCGCTTTATGGCTGAGCCCGTGGCTGTTGCCGCAATACATCGCGCTCGATTTTCATCAGCTCGCGCTGATCTATGGCGGCGCCATGGTCGCCTATCTTGCCGGCGCAGGCGCCGGTGTCACACTATCGCCGGCGGTGAAGCAATATGAATCCTTCCTACCCGGCCAACTCATCACCCTCCTCGCTGTTGCCGCGATTATTCCAAGCGGGGTTTTCTTCTTCTCGCTCGACGCGGCATGGCGGCATCTTATTATCCTCGCGTTACTGATCTATCTCCTGATGCGCGACCTTCAGGCCGCCTCCGCTGGCGTGTTGCCACGTTGGTATGCGCAGCTGCGCCTGCGCCTCACCCTTTGGGCGGGGTTGGCGATTGCGCTGATTATCGCCCGGCTGTTTGTCTGGGGATTTTACTAAATGCGCATTGGGTTGTGATTGATGAAAAACAATAGTTTTCTTGTTCATATTTTACTGGCAGCCTTTATCTCTTTCGGGATATCCGTCGCGGTATGGATGTTGTTTGATATTTTCGACCCCGTGTTTTTCTGGGTCGCGAGCACGATAGCCGCCGTTCTTGGCGCGCTTGTCGGATGGGCGGGCGGACGCTATCTGGCGACAACTTTTGCCGCAACACTGCTTGCGCGCGCCGGCATCTTGTTCTTTGCGCTTGGCGGATAACGCAACCCTCATGAACGCCACAACGCTTGATCAGTTGACCATCACGCTCAGCCCTGGGGCGCAGCTCTTGCTCGCCGGGGCCATCGTAACAATGATGTTCGCCATAGCGCTCGGGCTTAAACCGGCGCATTTCAGTTTCCTCAAAGCCAAACCAAAATTTTTCTGGGGCGGGCTCGCCGCGCAATTGATCGGCCTGCCGGCGATGACCATCGTGCTTGTCATGCTGCTGTCGCCGCCGCCTTCGATTGCGCTCGGCATGATCGTTGTCGCCGCTTGTCCTGGCGGCAACGTTTCAAACTTCATGACTTTCGCCGCACGCGGCGATGCGGCTTATTCAGTGTCGCTGACCGCCGGCTCTAGCGTCATTGCGGCGTTTTGGACGCCCGCGGCCATTCTATTCTGGTCAGCGCTATACCCGCCAACCGCCGACCTTCTACAAACCATAGACTTTAACCGCATGACTTTTGTCCTGCAGACAACCTTGATGCTCGCCGCGCCCTTAGCCCTCGGCATGGTCGCGGCGCATTTCTGGCCTTCTGCTGCTGAAAAAATCAGAAAACCTCTCGCCTGGTTTGGCGCTGGCGTTCTTGGCTTTGTCATTATCGACGGCGTTCTAGAATTCTGGTCGCTTCTGGTCGCCGGCTGGGCGCTCATTTTAATCCCTGTCGCGTCTCACAACGCAGCAGCTTTCGCCCTTGGGGCCGGCGCCGGACGCGCGCTTGGCGCCGACAGGGCGCGCCGCCGCACGCTCACCTTTGAAGTCGGCATTCAAAACGCCGGTCTGGCGGTTGTACTGCTTCTGGCCCAACTCAAAGGCCTTGGCGGCGCTGCGGCAATTGCAGCTGCATGGGGCGTTTGGCACTTCTTTTCCGGCGGGGCTATGATCGCCTTCTTCAGATTCCTAGACCGACAAAGAGCAAAACAATGACATTTGACCTCAAAATCACCGGCGGCCTCCTCTATGACGGAGACGGCGGCGATCCTGTCCGCGCTGACATCGGCGTTAAAGCGGGGCGCATCGCCGAGATTGGAAAATGCGAGGCGGGGGCGGCGCGCACAATCGATGCGGACGGCGCCATCGTCACGCCGGGGTTTATTGATCTTCATACCCATTATGACGGACAGGTATCCTGGGATGAAGAAATGCGCCCCTCGGTCAATCATGGCGTGACGACGCTCATAATGGGCAATTGCGGCGTCGGCTTCGCGCCGGTCAAACCGCAAGACCATGACCGGCTGGTGCGGCTGATGGAGGGCGTTGAAGACATTCCGGGCACCGCCCTCCATGAAGGGCTCACATGGGATTGGGAGAGTTTCCCCGATTATATGAACGCCATCGACGCCATGCCGCATACGGTCGATTTTGGCGTCATGATTGGCCACGACCCGGTCCGGGTCTATGCCATGGGCGAACGCGCCAGCAGCCATGAAAAAGCAAGCGAAGAAGACATTGCGCAAATGCGCGCTATCATACGCGAGGCGATGGAAGCGGGCGCCGCCGGATTTTCCATCGGTCGCACCGATGTCCACCGCACGGCTGATGGCGAGTGGACGCCGAGCGCTGAAGCCAGTGTGAACGAATTAACCGGCATCGCCTCCGCGCTTGACGGTCTCGATCACGGCGTCCTGCAGATCGTCAATGATTTTAATCTGGAACGTGAAGGCGACCAGTTCGACAAAGAATTTGCGATTGTTGAAGCTTTTGTCCGCGCCGGCGGCGGCAAGCCGGCGTCAATATCGCTGATGCAGCGCGACATGGCGCCGGATGATTGGCGGCGCATCCTTGTTGAAACGGAACGCTTAAACGCCGACGGCCTTGAGTTCCGCGTTCAGGTCGCACCGCGCGCCATCGGCGTGTTTCAGGGGCTGCAATGCACTTTCCACCCGATCATGGCGCAGCCCAGCTATGTTGAGATTAAGGACAAACCGCTGGCCGAGCGCGTCGCCATCATGCGCGATCCGGCGTTTAAAAAACAATGCCTGTCGGAGACGCCAGTGAAGCTTGCCGGTGAAGGCTCCTCGGTGCCGCCGATCGCCGATACGATGATTGCAGCGATTGAACTGGTGGCTAATAAATTCTTCCGTCTCGGCGAGACACCGGACTATGAGCAGCCTGCGGATCAATCTCTCGGCGCCGAAGCCAAGCGCGACGGCGTTAGCGCAATGGAAAAACTCTATGATACATGCCTCGAAATGGACGGGCGTCAGCTGATCTATTTTCCGATCTATAATTACACCGACTTCAACTACGACAATGTCTATAAGATGCTGACCCACCCCAACGCCCTGCCCGGCCTGTCCGACGGCGGCGCTCATGTGGGCACCATCTGCGACGCCAGCTTTCCGACCTATCTTCTTTCCTATTGGTGCCGCGACCGCGATCATGACCGGATCGATCTCGCCCGCGCGGTGCAAATGCTCACCGCCGACGGCGCCGATTATCTCAGGCTGAAGGACCGCGGACGTCTGCGCAAGGGCATGCGCGCCGACATCAATGTCATCGACCACACCAAGCTCCGCCTCGGGACCCCGCATATGGTCCAGGACCTCCCCGCCGGCGGGCAGCGCCTATTGCAACCGGTGTCGGGTTACCGCGCAACGTTAGTCGCCGGTGAGCAGGTGATTGATAATGACGAGGTGACGGATGCACGGCCTGGGCGGTTGGTAAGATTTGGTTGAAATACACGGACGGCATCTGATGTCAGATTGGATTCATGAAATAATTGAAGGTTGGAGTTGGGCCGGAGCACAACCAACACAACTCGTTGATATAAACGCGTTCGGCAACATAATTTTTGCAGACAGAAACCGAAAATATTGGCGCATAACACCAGAAGAGTTACAGCTTATTGAAATAGCTGACGGCGATAAATCATTCACCAATCTTAAAGCGCTACCGGATTTTCAGACTAATTGGCAAATGTCCAAACTCGTAACCTCTGCAAAAGCAGCCCTCGGAACTCCAAAAAACGACGAATGTTATTGCTTAAAATTACCAGCCGTTTTAGGGGGTGACTATTCAATACAAAATATTGGAAAAATAACTATTGCTGAACTCATTAGAACGTCTGGGTATCTTGCAGAGAAAATTTCTGATCTACCTGACGGTGCTAAAAATAACAATAGATGTTACTGGCTGACTCTTTTTAGGATAGCCTCATGAACTTTACCTTCGACACCGTCCCATCCATTATCTTTGAGACCGGCGCGGCAGCGCGGCTTGGCGAGATTGTTGCGCCGCATATGCGCCGTCCTTGCGTTGTCACAGACAAGGGCGTGATCGCCGCCGGGCTGCTCGACGACGCACTGACAAACCTTAATGCGTCAGGCCTTGACTATTTTCTGTTTGACGCGGTCGAGGCTGATCCGCCGGCGAAGGTTGTTAAGGCCGCCATCGCGGCCGCGCGCGCCAACAAATGCGACGGCGTTATCGGCTTTGGCGGCGGCTCGTCTTTGGACACCGCCAAAGTCATCGCTGTACTGATGAATTCATCACAAAGTCTTGAAGACATATACGGCATGGGAAAAGCGACGGGAAAATCCGCGCCGCTGATCCTCCTGCCGACCACCGCCGGCACTGGTTCGGAAGTCACCGATATCGCCGTCATCACCTCTGAAGATGATCAGAAAATGGGCATCGTCGCGCGCCCGCTCTATGCCGACATTGCCGTGCTTGACGCCGCCCTGACACTGACGGCGCCGCGCCATGTTACCGCCGCCACCGGCATTGACGCCATGGTTCACGCGATTGAGGCCTATACCACCAAGCTGCAAAAAAACCCGGTCTCCGACACGCTCGCGGCCCGCGCATTGAAGCTGTTATCGTCAAACATCGTGCGCGCCTGTACGACGCCGGATGACATCCAAGCGCGCGAGAACATGTTGCTAGGCGCCATGCTTGCCGGTCAAGCGTTCAACAACGCCCCATGTGCGGCTGTGCACGCCATGGCCTACCCGCTCGGCGTTCATTTTCATGTGCCGCACGGGCTTGCCAATTCGCTGATGCTCGCGCCGGTGTTGAAGTTTAACATGCCTGAGGCCGCACCGCTTTACGCTGAGCTTGGCGATGTGATCGGCGCCAACGACACGGGCGATTTTAACGCCCGCGCCGGCGCGTTTGTTGCGAAGATGCAGGAAATTTGCTCCGCAACCGGCGTGAAGAGCCGGCTCAGCGATGTCGGCGTGTCCCACAACGTCCTGCCGCAGCTCGCCGAGGATGTAATTAAGATTGAGCGGCTATTGAAGAACAACCCCCGCCCCATGACCTATGACGATGCATTACGTCTTTACACGGAAGTATTATAGTACAAAAGCGAAGATAGTCTTCGCCCGCTAAAATGCACCTCACTTGCAGATTTAAATCCTGCGATAAACCCTAATAGATTTTGCACTCATCGCCACAGCCAGACAGATAGGCGTAGATCCGTGCGGGAAACGCCGCTGTGGCCGCTAGCGCGAAGGATCCAATGGCGATGAAGGCGGGAATAGCCACCACGACGAACAAAGCCAGCAATGCAATACTGGCGGCGGCGGAAAAGCTGTATGCAACGGCGCCCACAAGTCCAAAAATCAGCGCCGCTGGCACAAAAATAACCAGCATCAGCGTGAACATAACGCCCTGCATCAACGCCACGAAGAACAATCCCGAGACCACCAGGCGCCAAAAATTTCCCTTTGTCATTTTCCACGCATCGCCAAAGGCGATCCGGTTTTCCACCGCTGCAATAGGCAGCACCGGCAAAAACCGCATGACAATCCAAAGCCAAACGATGAAAAGCCAGATCGCGACAGCCGCGCCCGGTGCGATCACCAGCGGGTTGGCCCCGGTGTTAATGGAACCGGTCACAGCGACCACAGCCGCAACGACGCCGGCGATAAGACCAAAAAATATCACCGCAGTGACAGCAATAAGAATCCCGTAAAGTATCCGAACAACAAAATAACGCAGCTCCCGAGGGCCAAGAGCGAAATAAAACGGTAAGGATGGCGGCTCGTAGTTAGCCAATGTCGAGGCCCGCGTGACCGCAACGTAAACGCATGTAAGGATCAACGACACCAGAAGCGGCAAGACAAGACTATGCAGCAAGTAGAATTGTGCAAAACTTTCATGAGCAATAATGCGCTCTAATGTGATGGACGGCTCTGCTGCTGACCAATCAATCCCGCCAAGAACCTCGCCCCCCATCAGCGAATAAAATGACGCGACATAAAGACCAATACTCAGCACAATCGGCAGCCACGCGATCCGGATGACCATGCCGATCCGTTCGAATCCAAATAACACCGCCTCAACCGGCGGACGCAATACTGGCGTTTTCATGATATTATCCCACCCCGAAATTACCCCTGATCGACATCAAACGGCGCTATCCATAGATTGTCAATGTATTCGGCGCGAACCGGCTATATTTGCTAGTATTGCCGCCAGAAAGCATACATGGAGTGTTTCTTGACCGGAGCAGAAAAAACAAGCCGGACCGCTTATCGGAACGTTAGGCCGCTACAAACCCGCTGGGCGGATAATGATATTTACGGCCACATCAACAATGTCGCTTATTATGGCTTCTTCGACACGATTGTGAATGAATATCTGATCAGCGCGGGCACGCTTGATATTCATGACGGCGCCGTGATCGGTCTTGTTGTGGAAACCCACTGTAACTATTTCACGCCCGCCGCCTTCCCCGATGAACTTGAAGGCGCGTTGCGGGTTGCGCATATTGGCAATTCTTCTGTGCGTTATGAAATCGGCATTTTTAAACAAGGCGAAGAGGCGCCCCTCGCCGAAGGACATTTCGTGCATGTCTATGTCGACCGCGCAAGCAGAAAGCCGGCGCCATTGCCGGATGCCCTACGCGCTGCATTGCTTTGTTTGACCTGAACCGCGCGTTGTTTCCAGTCACCACTGCGTTTATGACTTCACCATGAAAACGGGAGAATTTGGCATGGAGCTTGATCAAATTGCGCTTGTGGCAGACGTCGTTCAGGCCTTCGCAGTGGTTGCGACACTGATCTTTGTCGGCCTGCAAGTGCGTTATAATACGCGTATCGCCCGCATGACGGCGGCCCAGACAAGCGCGCAGTTGCTGGCGGAAAATTTAGGCCGGGTCACAGACAGCCCCGACCTCGCCGAACTTCTTTCCGGCGGGCGCGGAACCTTTGACGACTTCACTGATGCTGAGCGTTTGCGTGTTTCCAATTTTGTCTCCACCGGATTTCGCCATCTCGAAGTCCTCCATGCCCATCGCCGTTATGATATCTACGAAGAAGAATTATGGCAGGGCGCGGCCGGGCGTTTGCGGCGCATGTTATCCAATCCGCGCATTCGGCAATGGTGGGAAGAAAACAAAGATATCTACGCATCCAGTTTCAGGGACCATGTCGCCGAGGAAATCGAAACCCTGCGCGCCGATGAGGCAACGAAGTAACTTCGCCAAAACCCTCAACACGCATCATACGCAAACAAGGATTAACCGCCGCCTCTATCGCATCTCGTCCCAAGCGAGAGCCTGGATAGGCGCGCGATCAAAGCCTATCTGATTGTCTCTGATAAGTTACGATAAAGTCTGAATCATCTTCTTTGAGCGGCGACCAGCGTTCCTCAAGCGAACCATCTTTCAGCAATCGAAACGCGACGCCTTTCGCACGACAGTGGGCGACACATCGAAACGCAATGTGATACGCCGATTGAGCGCTTAATTCTAATTCCCATGGGTGTTCTTCGAACGTCTTAAAATCCGGACCGTGATGGATGCCTTTGCCAGTTACGCCAGCATCCGTTTGATGAAAAACCATGAAAGCATAGTGGACGTGGTCACTCCATGGCATGTTCCAATGGAAAGTGGTTGAAAAAGACCGTTCCGTCACTGGCGTCACATAAAGTCGTGCATACCCTTCCAGTTTTTCTTGATCCCCCTGACGCCCTTCGCCAACCCACTCGCCTGTAAACCAATCCAGCGCATCAAGCGCCGATGCTTCTTCGGTCTGCGCAATTGCCGCTTTCGAAAGCATAAGCGCAACGCACATGCTGATTGTTAGTCTGGTTATCATGTCAATATTTCCCAATCGTCGCCCTGTGCAACAGTCGCGCAAGACCTTCATCGCCGCCGGTCGCCATGTGGAGGACCGAGCGATTGTCCCACATCACATGCATATTCTCTTCTCATTTGTGTCTACACAGAAATTCTTCGCGGGTCTGCCATGCGTGTAACTCGCCGAGAAGCTCATCCCCTCCAACCGGAGGCAAGCCCGCAAAGCTGGTGAAATTACCCAACACATCCCAGACTGCATTGACGCAATTTCAAGCTGAATAATAGATAATATCATCAAAGGTGATGCGCCTTAATTCGTACGCCGCTTGTAATAAAGCCGCTCGCGCAGAAATGGATAGCTCTTTCCGCCATCTTTGGTGCGAAACATCTCCACCAGGAAATGGTCCTGCGTAATATTCTTCAGCACATATCGCATGCTAGGTTTTAGTGTTAGCGACTTTGCATCCCCTACAAAGTCATATTCATAAAAGGCAATTTCTAGCCCATCCGATTCCAAACCGCCCGTATAGAGCGCGCCGGCGTTGTCGCCCGGCGCCCAATTAAAATGCCACCGCTTCTCGTCAGGAACATATTGATAATAAGACCGTCCGCGCCAAGGCACTTCACCAGACGCAAAATACGTCCACTCCTGAAAGGCCTCTATTACTTTTTCCGAAACAAACCACTCATAGATTTCAAATCCCGCGCGCTCGTCCCCCGGGTGAAAAATTTCCCATTCACCAATTAGAAAATCGAGCAACCGCTCGGGCGGCTGAGAGCTGAGGTCCAACCTGGCGCTTTCATCAATTTCTAGAAATTCAGCCGGATACTGATCGCAATTAACGCACATGCTTGTGTCAACGAGATCTCCGGTGTCTAACGCATACGCATTGGCAAATGTCGCAAAGCTGACTGCCGCCGCTCCCCAGACAATATATTTGTTCATATATCTCATCATTGATCCCAACATATCGTTAGCTCGTGCGTGGTAGAATACAAACAACTTCAAATCCGCTCACCAATCGTCGTCCTGTGCAGTAGTCGCACATGACCTGCATAGCCGCCTGTCGCCATGTGGAGAACCGAGCGATTGTCCCACATTACCAGCATATCCTCTTCCCATTTGTGTCTATACTGAAATTCTTCGCGGGTCTGCCATTCGTAGAGCTCGCCAAGCAGCGACATGCTCGACGCCAGATCCTCATAGGCAAAGCCGACAATATAACCGACGCAACCGAAAATACCTTTACGTCCGGTCTCGGGATGTGCGCGAATGATCGGGTGGAGATGCTCGCCATGGGCGTCTGCTGACGGCCTTATATCCATTGAGCGCTTCAGTTGATCCGCCGCCCCATAGGCGCCGTCAGGAGCGTAAGCGGCGCGTGCGGAGTGAACGGCCTGCTTGCCTTTGAGCTTGTTGCGCAAATTCTCCGGCATCGTCTCCAGCGCCAGATGCTGGTTTGCAAACAACGTATCGCCGCCAATGGGCGGGATCGTCATCGCCATCAAGCAGGTGCCCGCCGGCGGCGTTTCCTGAAAGCTCCAATCCGAATGCCAGGTCTCGGCAAAGATCGGGCTTTTCTCGTCCGCCTCACGCTTGACGGCGATCACATGCTCGCGGCCGGCAATCGGCGCGATAAACGGATCGTCCCCGAACGGCCCGAAATAAAGCGTAAATCGCTCAAGATCATCGTCACTCATTGCCTGATCCGAAAAGGCCAGCACATGATGGCGCAGCCAGGCGGTGCGAATATCCGCAACTTCGCTGCCTGAAAGCGGCGCCGTTAGGTCAACACCGGTCACGCGCGCACCGCAGGCCTCGCCGGTGGCGGTAATTTTGATGCTCATTGCCTGGCGCTCCAATATCTCGGACTAAGGATAGCAGCGATGGCGCCATCACAACAGCATGGGCGGGCGCCTAAAGTATCCTTGCGTCGAGATTAACTTTGGCGACCACATAGCCGCGCCGCAGATCTTCGATATGCTTGGTCATCCACGCGCGCGCGCGGGCCTCATCATGGTTTTTTAGCGCCTCAATGATCTCAGATTGCGCGTTTAAAATGCGCTCATGGGCATTCGGCGTCTGGTCGATCACCAGTTGCAGACTGGCGCCAATCATCAAGTTTAGCGACTGCAACATCGCCAGCATCACCCGATTATCAAGCCCGCTTGCAAGCTGCTGAAAAAACTCAACTGCATAATCGACAATTTCATCGGCAGCGCCAGGCGGCGCATCGCGCAAGCCATCACGCACATCGCAAAGTGCGCCAAGTGCTTCGTCGCTGAGCCGCCTCGCGGCAATCCGTGCGGCCTCAGGGTAAAGCATCGCCAGAGTTTCAAATACTTCGCCAAAGGTCGCCCCGCCAAGCGCCATGCTGCGGCTTGCGGTTTCTGCAATCTCCGAGGCCTTGGGACTTTTGACCACTAGGCGCTTGGCTGCCCCGCGCTCTACCAGCCCTGATTGCTGTAACAGCCGGATGCCCTCGCGCACGCTGGAGCGCGTCACGCCAAACTGCGCGCAAAGCTCAGCCTCAGTCGGCAGCAGCACGCCTTCTTTCAAAACACCGGAAAGAATATCTTCCTCAATGGCGTTACAGACTTTGACATAGACCGGCGCGCGGTCGAGAGGCTTGAATTTATGCTTCATCTTCATGCGCTCTTTTCAAATATTTCTCGACCAATCAGCATACGGCGGATTTCACTGGTGCCGGCGCCGATCTCATAGAGTTTCGCGTCGCGAAGCAGCCTTCCTGCCGGGAACTCGTTGATATAGCCATTGCCGCCCAATAGCTGGATGGCGTCGAGCGCCATTTGCGTAGCCCGCTCCGAGGCAAACAAAATGCAACCGGCCGCGTCCTGGCGGGTCGTCTCCTTACGGTCGCACGCCGCCGCTACTGCATAGACATAGGCTTTGCTGGCGTTCATCGCGGTATACATATCGGCGATCTTGCCTTGCACCAGCTGAAACGCACCGATCGATTTTCCAAATTGTTTGCGGTCGTGAATATAAGGGATCACTAAATCCATCGCCGCCTGCATAATGCCGAGCGATCCGGCTGACAAAACCGTGCGTTCATAATCAAGCCCGCTCATCAAAATGCGAACCCCGTCACCCTCCTCGCCAATGCGGTTTTCCTCCGGCACTTCACAATCTTCAAACACCAGCTCGCCGGTGTCCGATCCGCGCATGCCAAGCTTGTCGAGCTTTTGGGCGGTCGAATATCCCTTGAAATCTTTTTCTACGATAAAAGCAGAAATTCCGCGCGAGCCTTTTTCCGGCGCGGTTTTGGCGTAGATGACCACAACATCCGCCGTCGGACCATTGGTGATCCACATTTTATTGCCGTTCAGAATATAACGGTCGCCTTTTTTCTCGGCCTTGAGTTTCATCGAGACGACATCAGAGCCGGCGCCGGGTTCGGACATCGCCAATGCGCCGAGATGTTCGCCGGTGACAAGCTTGGGAAGATAGCGTGCTTTCTGTTCTTTGCTGGCGTTGAGGCTGATCTGGTTGACGCAAAGATTGGAATGGGCGCCATAAGAAAGCCCGACCGCGCCAGAGCCGCGCGAGATTTCCTCCATCGCTATACAGTGCGCGAGATAGCCAAGTCCGGTGCCGCCAAATTCCGGATCAGCAGTCATCCCCAACAGACCCAACGCGCCCAGTTCCGGCCACAGATCGCGAGGAAATTCATTGCGCGCGTCGATCTCCGCAGCACGCGGCGCCAGCTTGTCATCGACCCATCGCGCAATCATGTCGCGCATTTCCTCCAGTTCCGGATCGAGGCCAAAATTAAAGGTCAGACTGTTGGAGCGTGCCATGGGATACACCGTCCTTTCGGAACCGAACCGTTTATGGTTCAGAGGAATTCAATAATATTGTCCTATTATCATATATTAGGATTGTCGGACAACATATTTATGGTAGAAATTTAAGACATTCGGCGGCGTTCCAGCCTCGCCTTGTGATAAACCGATGAAAATAACGGACAAAAGCGCGGGCCCATGGCGATAATTCAATCCAGCATCGATACCAAATCTGACAGCTTTGCGGCCAATGAAGGCGCCATGCGGGCGCTCATCGAGACGCTCCACGCCAATTCCAATCGCGTTGCTGAGGGCGGCGGCGCCCGATATGCCGAGCGCCACAAAAAACGCGGCAAGCTTCTCGCCCGAGAGCGCATAGCGCGGCTCTTAGACCCCGGCGCACCGTTTCTTGAAATCGGCCAGTTCGCCGCTTGGGAAATGTACGCGGGCGACGTGATGTCCGCCGGTGTCGTCGCCGGCATCGGCCGCATCGCCGGCGTTGAGTGCATGATCGTCGCTAATGACCCGACGGTTAAAGGCGGCACCTATCATCCGATCACGGTCAAAAAACATTTGCGTGCACAGGAAATCGCGCTCGAAAACCGCCTGCCTTGCATATACCTGGTCGAAAGCGGCGGTGCGTTTTTGCCGATGCAGGATGAAGTCTTTCCCGATAAAGACGATTTCGGCAGGATCTTCTTCAACCAGGCAACCTTGTCTTCAAAAAGCATCCCACAAATCGCCGTTGTCCACGGGAGTTGCACCGCCGGCGGGGCTTACGTGCCGGCGATGTCGGATGAGGCGATCATTGTTAAAAAACAGGGTACGATATTTCTTGGTGGCCCGCCCCTCGTGAAAGCGGCGACCGGCGAGATTGTCTCGGCGGAAGATCTCGGTGGCGGCGATACGCATACGCGCATTTCCGGCGTCGCCGATCACCTTGCCGATGATGACGATCATGCGTTGGGGCTCGCCCGACAAATTGTCTCGCGACTGAATTGGGTCAAGCTCGGCGAGGTAACGATGGTCGCGCCCGAGGCCCCGCTCTATGACAGCCAAGAGCTTTATGGCGTCGTCGAGGCGGATGCGCGCAAGCCCTATGATGCGCGCGAAATTATCGCGCGGATTGTCGACGGATCGAAATTCGACGAGTTCAAACCGCTTTACGGCTCAACCCTTGTGACCGGCTTTGCGCGGCTGCATGGGTTTCCGGTCGGCATCCTCGCCAATAATGGCATCTTGTTTTCCGAAAGCGCCAAGAAAGGCGCGCATTTTATCGAGCTGTGCTGCCAACGCAAAATTCCACTGGTCTTTCTACAGAACATCACCGGCTTCATGGTCGGGCGTGCCGCCGAAGAAGGCGGCATCGCCAAGGACGGCGCCAAGCTCGTCACCGCAGTCGCCACCGCGGCCGTTCCAAAATTCACTATCGTTGTCGGCGGCTCTTACGGGGCCGGAAATTATGGCATGTGCGGGCGCGCTTATGGCCCGCGATTTATGTTTATGTGGCCAAATGCGCGAATCTCGGTGATGGGCGGCGAGCAGGCCGCAAGCGTTCTCGCCACGGTCCGCCGCGACGGTATGGCTGCCAAGGGGGAAGACTGGCCGCCAGCCGATGAAGAAGCCTTCAAGGACAAAATTCGCGCCGATTATGATATTCAGGGATCGCCCTATTATTCTTCCGCGCGTTTGTGGGATGATGGTATTATCGACCCGGCTCAAACCCGCGACGTATTGGGCTTGTGCCTGTCAGCGTCTATGAATGCGCCGGTTGAGGAAACCCGGTTCGGTATTTTCAGGATGTAGGGATTTTTCGCCAACAAATCTCAAATAACATCAAGGAGGGCAAAATGTCAAAGACAACACGGCGCGAGGCTATTGCGGGAGCTGCTGCACTGAGCGCGCTAATCGCGACAGAGGCATCGGCAATGAGTGAAGACAGTGAAGACACTTTATCCGCCGCATTTCACACCAATGATCTGTCAATCCTAAATGGCGAGCAAGACGGCCCATGGCTGAAGTTCTTCGACAACAATACAATGTTCACGGGAATTTATGAAATCCCCGCCGGAGGTCAAGACCCTCAAGGACCGCACAAACTGGACGAACTTTATGTCGTGATGAAAGGGCGCGCAACACTGATTGCCGGCGATAAAAAATATGACGCCAAAAGCGGTTCCGTATTTTTCGTAAAAACAAAAGTCCCACACAAATTCATCAACATAGAAGAAGACCTTCAAGTGATAGTTTTTTTCTCAAAAGCCAATCCAAATGGCCTATAATACGATGATTAAACAAACGCCTATCATGTTCGCTTATGAAAATAGCATTGTGTGTGCGGAGGATTTTCTATGCGTGTTCTGATTGCGATATTGCTGTTCATCGGCGCAGGCGTTTATTGGCTCATTCTCGACGGATCGACGCCGAATGATGCTGCCTATAAATTTCCGCTGGCAGAAATGCGCGCATTGATTGATGCTGATGAAGGGCCATTGCCTGCAGCGCTCAATCTTGAAATTATCAGCACGGATGAAGCGCCACTGCTGGCCGCCCATGCGGGCCTTCATTTCAAACCCTTTCCCCTCGCCATGACCAGTTTTCAAGTGAAAGGCGCCGAAGGCGATATCATTATCGGCGGGGCTATGGATAAAACCCTCTACGATCCGACGAAACGGAGCGACAACGCGACATTCTCCGATCCGGCTTATCGCCGAATGTTGGACGCGATGCGCGACTCCGGTGCAATACTGATCACTCACGAACATATCGATCATCTCGGCGGCATCGTCCGCGCACCCGACCCAGCGGTGTTGGCGCCGCATCTGATGTTGAGCGCACCGCAAATCAGCACTATGGCGGGTTTAGCTGCAACCGGCGGACTGGCTGCAGCCTATAAAAGCCTTACACCCGCAAATCTCTCATCGCCGCGCCTCTTAGCGCCAGGTGTCGCCGTCGCGCCAACGCCCGGTCACTCCCCCGGCTCACAAATTTTTCTGATCCGCACCGACAATGGTCAGGAATATCTCCTTATAGGCGATATCGTCTGGGCAATGAACAATGTTGAAAAGGCCTGGGGTCGACCGCGTTTGTTGCAATATATATTCTTCAAGGAAGACCGAGCGCAAGTCCAGCGCCAGGTGCGCGCGCTGCATGACCTTAGTCTGGCGGAACCAGATCTGATCCTCTTACCGAGCCATGACAAAGCCTGGCTCGATGAACTCGTTAACACTGACAAGCTCGGCGAAAATTTTCAATAAACGAAAGAGACGTTCTTCATGTCTGAACAAGTCCTTATCACCACAACTGACGACAATGGCATTGCCCGACTGACGATGAACCGGCCGGATTTGCGCAACGCTTTCAATGAAGACATCGTCAACCAGATTTGCGACACGATGGGCCGGCTGAGTTGCGACCCTAATGTACGCATTATCGTGCTGACCGGCGCCGGCAAGGCGTTCTCCGCTGGCGCTGACCTCAACATGATGCAGCGCGCGGCGGAATATTCCTCAGCACAGAACAAAGATGATGCACGCCGCCTCGCCCATATGTTGATTTCGATCTATGATTCGCCAAAACCAACGATTGCGCTCGTCAACGGCGCGGCGATGGGCGGCGGGCTCGGCCTGATCGCTGCCTGTGACATTGCCATTGGCGCACATGAGGCGTTCTTTGCACTGACGGAAGTCCGTATCGGCCTTATCCCGGCGGTGATTTCTCCGTTTGTTTTGCAGGCGATAGGCCCGAGACAAGCGCGCCGGTTGTTCCTCACGGGCGAGCGCTTTGATGCTGAAACTGCAAAGACGATCGGCCTGCTGCATGAAACAGCGTCGCTGGCTGACCTTGACGCTGCCCTGAAAGACATGACCGACAAGTTGCTATGCTGCGGACCTATCGCCATGCGCGAAGCAAAAGATCTGATCCGCTCCGTCTCCGGCCGCTCGATTGATGAGGGGGTTATGAAAGACACCGCCGGGCGCATAGCCCAAATACGCGCGAGCGTGGAAGGCAAAGAAGGCGTGTCAGCGTTTTTGGAAAAACGCAAACCCAACTGGCTGGCGCGTTGATGGAAGCGCGCCCCTATACTATCCGCGATGTTCGCGACGCTGACCATGACCGCGTGTGCGCCGTAGTCGTAGCGGCGTTCGGTCAGGAAGATGAGGCGATGTTGGTCCACCGCCTATGGGACGCAGGAGCCGTCACCATCGAAAGGCTGGCCGTGGTCGACGATGAAATTGTCGGCTATTGCGCGTTTAGCCCGGTCACTTGTACGCCCAAGCTTGTTGGCCCGTTGTTCGGCCTCGCACCCGTAGCCGTGCGCCCGGACCATCAACGAACCGGCCTCGGCTCGGCGATGATCAAGGACGGGCTGAAGGCCTGCCGTGAGCTTGGCGCAAGGATGATCGCCGTTCTAGGCGATCCGAAATATTACGGCCGGTTCGGTTTTGAACCGGCGTCGGAAAAGAACATGAGTTGGGCGGCGCAAGACGCAGGTGATGCCTTTCGTGTCATGATCGATGATGAAAATCACTGGGGCGACATCAAAACGAATGAGACCCGTCTTGTACATTTCCATCCGGCGTTTGACGCTCTTTCCTAAGGAAGCCGCATGTTCAACAAAATCCTCATCGCCAATCGCGGAGAGATCGCTGTGCGGGTTGCACGGACTGCGCGCAAGCTTGGTGTTAGAACCGTGGCGGTTTATTCCGACGCAGATGCGGGCGCACCGCATGTTCGCGCCTGCGATGAAGCCGTTCACATCGGTCCGGCGGCGGCGGCGCAAAGTTATCTGTCTGCAGATAAGATCCTCGACGCCGTCAAGCGCACTGGCGCGCAGGCGGTCCATCCCGGCTATGGCTTCCTATCGGAGAACGCCACTTTTGCCGATGCGCTGGAAGCAGCGGGCGTTGTGTTTATCGGCCCGGCGGCGGAAACCATCCGCGCTATGGGGTCGAAGTCGGCGGCGAAGGATTTGATGGAGGCGGCCGGCGTGCCGACGACGCCCGGTTACCAGGGTGAAGACCAGTCCGTCGCAACATTTAAAAAACACGCCAAACGCATCGGCTATCCGGTCTTGTTAAAAGCAACCGCCGGCGGCGGCGGCAAGGGCATGCGCATGGTCGAGCACGAAAGCGACCTCGAAGGAGCGCTCAAATCCGCTCAGCGCGAGGCGAAATCCGCATTTGGCGACGACCGGTTTCTGGTTGAGAAATATGTCGCCCGCGCGCGCCATGTGGAGGTGCAGATCTTCGGCGACGGTGACGGCAATGTTGTTCACATGTTTGAACGCGATTGCTCGGTGCAGCGCCGCCACCAGAAAATTATCGAGGAAGCCCCGGCGCCGTCAATGCCGCCGGCGGTGCGCGAGAAATTGCTGCAAGCGGGCATCGAGGCGGGGCACGCGGTGGCCTATCGCGGCGCCGGCACAGTCGAGTTTCTCTATGATGGCGGCGACAATGTTTATTTCATGGAGATGAACACCCGCCTGCAAGTCGAGCACCCGGTATCGGAAATGATCACGGGGCTCGATTTCGTGGAATGGCAGCTGCGCATCGCGGCGGGCGAAGGTCTGCCGCTCCCGCAAGAGGAAATCACGGAAAACGGCTGCGCTTTCGAGGCGAGGCTATACGCGGAAAACCCGGATCAGAATTTTGCGCCTTCAATTGGTACACTAACGACTTTGACGTTACCGGAGAAAACCGCGCGAATCGACAGCGGCGTTGAAGAGGGCCAGGAAATCACGCCTTACTACGATCCGATGATCGCCAAGATCATCACCCATGGCGCGAACCGGGAGGCGGCGCTGGGGGCCATGCGCGCCGCCCTTGAAGAAACCCGCGTTGCGGGGCTTGAAACCAACACCCGTTTTCTTCATGCGCTGGCCGCCAATCCGGACTTCGCCAAGGGCGATGTTTCAACCCGTTATATTGAAGACCATGAAGACGCGTTGTTCGCGCGCCCTTCGACTGATGCGCGCGTCCTCGCCGCCGCGCTCCTTGCCCGCCATCGCGAAGCGCGCGCGCGCTGCGGCGGCGATCCGTGGGAGGCGCTTGCCGGCTTCCGCCTCAACCGGCCCGACAAAGCTGTTTACTGGATTGAGCATGACGGCAAGCCGGCGCTCGCAACGCTTAACCGCAATGGCGACAGCATTCACGTCACGCTTGAACCAAACGCTTCCGCCGCCGCGCGCCGCGAGGGCGAAGAAGCGGGCGATGCAATAGAGTTTTCATTCCGGGGTGGAACCGACGCGGAAGGGGCGCATCGGCTCACCATAGACGGCGCAAGTTTCACCGCCTTCGCCGCGCCGCATAATTCCGGCATGCGCGTCTTTATCGGCGCGGACAATTGGGACGTTTCCTTCCCCAACCCCCTCGCCGGCATCGCCGCGCATCATTCCAGCGAAGGCTCGCTCACCGCGCCGATGCCCGGCGTCGTCACGCTTCTATCCGCCGCGCCTGGTGATGAGGTAACGGCGGGTGAGCCGCTCCTCGTCATGGAAGCGATGAAAATGGAACACGCCATCAAGGCGCCCTATGACGGCGTCGTCAAAGCCTATAAGTTCAGCCCCGGCGATCAGGTCAAAGACGGCGACCTGCTGGTGGAATTTGAGGAAAGCGCGTGAGCAACCACGTCAACATCGTCGAAGTCGGCCCACGCGATGGGCTGCAGAATGAAAAGCAGTCCATCGATGTCGCGACGAAAGTCGAGCTGATCGAAGAACTCGCCGACGCGGGGCTGAAATCCGTCGAAGCCGGCGCCTTCGTCTCGCCGAAATGGGTGCCGCAAATGGCGGCGTCCGACGAAGTCCTCGCCAAGATCAAGCGCAAAGAAGGCGTTTCCTATCCGGTGCTGACGCCTAACATAAAAGGCTATGAAGGCGCGCGTTCCGGCAAAGCTGATACAATCGCGATTTTTGGTGCGGCGTCGGAAAGTTTTTCGAAGAAAAACATCAACGCGACCATTGAAGAAAGCCTTGAGCGGTTCAAACCTGTCGTCGAAGCGGCAAAGGCGGACGGTGTGCGCGTTCGCGGCTATGTCTCCTGCGTTCTCGGGTGTCCTTATGAAGGCAAAATCCCGCTTGAAAATGTCGTGCGCGTCTCAAAAGCGCTTTACGATATGGGCGCTTATGAAATTTCTCTCGGTGACACAATCGGCGTCGGCACGCCGGGCGAAGCGCGCGCGATGATCCGTGCGGTCGCGGGCGAGGTTCCGGTCGCGGCGCTGGCCGGACATTTCCACGACACCTATGGCCAGGCCCTCGCCAATATCTACGCCTCGCTGGAAGAAGGCGTGCGCAGCTTCGATTCATCCGTATCGGGACTTGGCGGCTGCCCCTATGCACCGGGCGCGAGCGGCAATGTCGCAACGGAAGACGTTGTCTACATGCTGCACGGATCAGGCTTCGAGACCGGCGCCGATCTTGACGCCCTGGTGCGCACAAGCGTCTGGATTTCAGAAAGACTCGGCCGCCATCCGGCGTCGAAAGTAACGCGCGCGAAAACCGCGGCGACCATTCAGAAAATGTAATAAAGCCACAAAATGCGCCGCTGGGAATAATTGCTGCGGCAATCCACCATGTATGAAATGCCAGTTTTGTTCTAACCGTTAATTATTTGCATGTGTCACAATTAAGATACCTACCCGCTCATCCCGGCGAAAGCCGGGATCCAGAAGTTTTCGCATACTAGATTCCGGCTTTCGCCGGAATGAGCGGGCGAAATAATATTGCTCCCCAATCATGGTCATACTAGGTCGACTACGCCGCCGCCTTGGCGATCTCTTCAATATGTCGCTGGTCGGTGCCGCAGCACCCACCGAGCACCGTCAGGCCGGGAAGAAGGCGGCGGAGCGCTGCGCTTTCCACCCCAAGCTCAAGCGGGTCGCCATCGTCCAACTCTTCGGCTTCATCGAGTTCGGCGTGACTGCATTTCGACGCATTCATGCGCAGGCCCTTCAGCCGTTCGATCCAGGGACCGCCCTCTTTAAGGGCATCGGCAAAATGCGTCGGGTGGGCGCAGTTGATCATGTAATAGACTGGCGATGCGCCGCTTTCGAAATCCGTTTCCATGATCGCCTCGCCGAGGGACTTTCCCGTCGGCAGCCGGCCGTCAGTTTCCACCGTGAAAGAAATCGCCGCCGGCATCTTCGCCGCCGACGCCGCGCGCGCAATGCCGATCGCTTCCGGCGTGTTATTGACGGTCATTGCGGTGACCATATCGGCTTCCGTTTGCGCGAAAATTTCTATCTGAAACGAGTGATAGGCTTCGGCCTCCTGCGCGCTCATGATTTCGCCCGGATCATAACCGTCACCGCGCGGGCCGATGCTGGCGGAAATGACAAACGGCTTTTTCATTACCGCGCCCGCGCGCAGATCCGCCATCAATTCAACGGCTGCTTTATTCAGCGCCTCAAGTTCCGTTTTATCGTAACCGAGCTTCGCGCCCCAATCCGGGCTTGCCCGCCATGTCGGGCATTCAACGATCAAGCCGCAATCATGGCGCGCGGCGATATCGATATATTGGCGAAAATAGTCGTGGATTTTCTCGCGCCCCTCTTGCGTCCTCATCATATCAATCGCCGCAAAATAGGGCAGATTGATCCCTTCGTGGAAAATCATCACGGTCTCAAGCCCGCCATCGGTTATGAACAAGTCTTCGCCCAATTGCGGCAGGGCGGTTCTGTAAAGCGGCATGACAGTCTCCTTCGTCTTGGCTGGACGTGCGATATAGTCCCCGAGCGCATAAGCACGCCCTGCAAAAGCCTAGGCGGTTCTAACTTTAGTAGGGCCTAACTTTAGTGAGACCCGGCTATTGCGGCAGCGCCGCCAAAACATCGCGCGCAAAGGCGACGATATCGAAGCGCGCGCCTCCATTATCGTCAAAGCCACGCCGGATGATCAGCATATTCCGTGACGGGATAATTACCAGATGCTGCCCGCGATTGCCGAGCGCCGCATAGGTCCCGGCGGGGAGCCCATGACGCTCGTCAAACAGCCAGAACTGCGCGCCATAGCCGCCGATCAGACTGCCGTCAGCGCGCTGCAAAGGGGGCTGGTTCTTTGCCGGGCTTGCGACAAACGCCGCCCAGCCTTCGGGGATAATGCGCGCCCCTTCCCAGACGCCGTCACCCAGATAAAGAAGGCCAAGTCGCGCAAGATCGCGCACCGTCGTCCACACCTGGCTCGACATGATGAAATCGCCGTTCCAGTCGGTCTCCAGAAACGTGTGGTTCATGCCGAGCGGATGCAGGACTCGCTCAAAGGGAAAGGCGAGATAGTTTTTGTCGTCATCCATCTTTTCGCGCAGCGCGCGCATGGCGATCAACGTGTCGTTGTTTGCATAGGTCCAGCGCGTATCCGGCGTCGCAATGAGCCGACGTGTGATCGCATGATCAACCACGCGCCCGCCGCCGAGATAAACATCGTCCGTGCGGTTGCCGGCGGGGCCTGAATCAAGCCCGCTCGACATGTTCAGCAAGTTCGCAACCGTAATATCGCCGCGCGGATCGCCCGGCGCAGACCACGCCGCGAGCCCTGCCTCGTCGTCAATATCGATGACGCCATCATGCACCGCCGCGCCGATCACCGTCGCGGCGATCGATTTAGCAACCGACCAGGTACGCTGGGGCGTTTCCTGGTCAAAACCTTCGCGATATTGTTCCGCGATGATCGCGCCGTTCCGCACGATGAGAACGGCCGTTGTGTCCGTCGCCTCGCCATAAGTTGCCCGGTCAAACGCCTTGTCGATCGCCGCGCCGAACCCGGCATCCTCCGATAACGCTTCAGGCAAGGGCCGCGACAAATCCCGCTTCTGCTTGACGCGCGCAGAGGGGAGTTTTTTTATCGCTTTGGAGGTCGCCCCTGTTGGCAGTTGCGCGCAACCAAGATAGGGCCGCCATGCGGAGATGCGCGGCGGAAAATCATCCGTATACTGCACCGAGACAGTTTTCTTTTTCTCATTGATGACCGCATCCGGCAGACTGGCCAGTGCATCGCGGTAGCCCGGATAGATGCGATTAAGCTCATCGCCATTGATCTCTTCAACCGAACGCCCGGCGTTGAAATAGGCCGAGCAGGTGAACGTCGCCTTGTAGCCCGCAGCGAGAGACAGATGCGCGGGGTCGGCGGTTTGTGCATTTACAGACGACGACGCTGCCACCAAAAAACTAACCGTCAGGGCCGCTTTCACCACGTTTTTCATAAACTTTCCCTCGCTTAAAATAAAAATAAGCCGTCAACCCGCCACTCACCACGATAACGAGCGCACCCAGCAACAGTGTACCAGCAATCACAAAATCACCGGTAATGATAAGAATTACCGCCAATATCAGTACGAACAAACCGATATGTATGAGGATGAGATTGCGAATAGTCTGGCTACCTTAAAGCGCGTCAACATAAACCGGCTGGATATCCACCGGCAGATAGGTGAGCGACGCGATGATGTGTTCGGCATTTGCATCTAGCTTGGCGTATTCGTCGAGAAACGCTTTCGCCTTGTCATAGTCGCCGTCGCCCTGAACGATGACGATGTCGCGCGTCAGGTCAGAAATCGCCTGTTCCAGCTTGGCGAAGTTGATACGGAATTTTTCCGCGTCGCCATCCCATTCAAAAGCGCCGGCTTCCTTGAAATAGCTGTACTGGAAAGCCGCGCCACCGCCATGGGCCTCGTTAATGCCGAACCGCATGGCGCGGAAGAGACCAACGAAATAGGTCGCAAGGAAACTTTCTTTTTCCGCGGCGGGCAACTCGCCCCGCTCCATCATATAGAGGATGTTATAGGCGCCCATAACGTCGGCCTTGCCTTCCTCCGTCTTCGTATAAAGCTCTTTCAGTTCCGCGCTGACGCTGGTTTCCTCGCCATCCTTGGTGATCGAACCCGGCCCGAGACTATGGGCGAGCTCGTGAAACAGCGTTTCGTTCGTCATATATTTTTTGACGAGAAGACCCGCCTGTTCTTCCACAAGCACGGCCTCCGCCATCGGATTAAGAATGCGGTCGAACTTGGCGCCGAGGACGTTGTTTAAGATCACCTTCTTCGCGCCCTTGGCTTCGCGCACGCGCTCGTCATTGGGCAGGTTGAACGCAATCGTCTGAACGCCGGGTACATTGTCTCCGCCGCCATGAACCTGATAGGCGGCCGCGATCGGCGATTCAAACCCGCGCTTGAAGTTCTTATAGCTCTCATCGACGGGGAGATTGGCCTCCATGTCACGCAGGAAATCCTTGTATTTGGCGAGCGCGGCGCTTTCTTCCGGGTTTTTCACCGTGATGAAAGCCTCAAACGCTGTCTTGTAGCCAAACATACCATCCGTATAGACCTCATAAGGTCCAATCGCCGCCTCGATCGGGCCTTCCAGATCCATCCACGCCATTTCCGATTCGAAATAGTCGTCATTGAGAAAGCTATCCGCGCGCAGCGACAAAAACCGTTTCAGGCTTTCATTCGTCGTCATCTCCGCCGCCTCGCGCATCAGCGCCGCCGCCGGCTCCAGCCATTCGCGGTAATGGTCCGAATAGGCAATAGCGACGAGCCGGTCTCCGTCGCGGCGGATCACCGTGTAGCCGCTGGTAAATGCAACTTTATCTTCCGGATGCGCACTAATCCAGCTTTCAAATTCTTCCTTTGTCATATCCGCGGGATAAAACGCCGCGCCTTCGGGCATCGCCGCGTCGCCATAAAACGGTTTGTTATGATCAAGCGTATCCCACGGACCGAAATGCAGATCGAACAAATCCAGCAATAGGGTTTTGTTTGCAATATCGCTGGAGGCAATCTCCTCGCGCCAGTCAGGGTTCATCTCACTGCGCTGGCGCAAATAGATCTCCGACATCAACACGCCAACTTCGTTGAGCTTGTTGATGACCGCGCGCTCTTCCGCGCTCAAAAAAGAGGTGTCCGGGGTCATCTCGACAATCGCAAATTGATCGCGCATGACGCCGAGCGCATCTGCGCTGGCCGCCGGTATGGCTTGGTTTTCCTGTTCATCAGGCGCAGCGGCGCTGTCCTCGACTGGCGCCGTTGGCGCGGGCGGCGTCGAAGTGGTCTCGCCGCCGCATGCGACGGTCATCACAGCAAGGCTTGCGATCAATAATAGTTTCATGGGGCCGGCTCCAGATATGGGGTCAAATGACAATCTCGTTGCGCGCACCATAATGCGCTAACGCCGAGCGATAAAGCCGCCCGGCGCATTCATTCGATAAACATTTGCTACTGCGACGATCAGCGCGCCGCCGGGTCCGCCCGTTCGAGGGAAAAGTGAGACCTGTTGACCTCGCCCCCGTACTTGCGCACCGTCGCCCCGAACACCACCGTCGGAGCGTCGCCGCCAACCACACACCAGACATCGTCAACTTCTTCAGTTGCGCCATCGGAGCTTACCGGCGGCGATACGGTGCTCGAATTCCAGTTTACGGCGCCCATGGGCGACACAGTAAAACTCTGATTATAGCGGCTGAGATAACTCCCCGCCGCATCATAACAGCTAACATAGGCAGTGACATTATTTTCGGCGTTTGGATTGATCACTGAAAACTCAAAACTTCGCGTCAGGCGTTTGCGGTTAATCGTATAGACCTCGCCGCTTATCGTGCCCGGCGCATTGCGCAGCATTGGCGAGATCCAGTGGCGCGCGCCGCTATCATAGCTCGCCCGCTCTATCGTCCTGTCAACCTGAGGCAATTCCGGCCCGATCACGCGGCGCGCTATGTCCTGCAACCGTTCCTGGGTTTTTTCTTGCGCCAGCACCGGCGCGCCGATCATCATTCCAACACATGATGCAGCGGCGAACGCCGCCGCAAATTTACGAATATGCATAATCTTTTCTCCCCGTTCTTGGCCTCGCCCGCTAGCAAAACCCTTGTAACCGGGCGACGATACCACCTGAAAAGCTTAACGCGCCAGCAAATTCTCGCCATAGTCTTGCCGTTCTGGTGAGGCAAAGTGGCGGAAATACTTGTGAAGCGCCGCGACATCACGCTATGAATCGGTGCGTTTTGATTTGGGGACGGTGATGAGAGTTTTGTTCGCGATTTTCGCTCTGTGGGCGGCCAGCACCGCGCCGTCTTTGGCGCAAAATCCCAGTTTCACTACCTGGCTCGAAGGCTTTCGCACCGAAGCCATGGCCGCCGGCGTCAGCGCCGAGGTGTTCGACGAGGCGTTTGAGGGCGTAACCGTCAATCAGCGGGTCTATGAGCTCAATGACAATCAGCCAGAGTTCTCGCGCGCAATCTGGAACTATCTTGACAGCGCCGTGTCTGAGGCCCGCGTCACCGGCGGCCGCTCCAAGATGGCCGAACAAGGCTCGCTCCTTTCAGTGATCGAACAGGCCTACGGCGTCGATGCGGAAATCATCGTTGCGATCTGGGGTCTTGAATCTTCATACGGAGCAATTTTAGGAAATTACGATACGATCCAGGCGCTGGCGACATTGGCGTTTGAAGGACGGCGCACCGGCTTTGGCCGCACACAGCTCATCGGCGCCTTGAAAATCATCCAGAACGGCTATGCCAACCGCAACGAGCTGAAAGGATCATGGGCGGGCGCCATGGGACATACCCAATTTATTCCAACCACCTATCTTTCCTACGCCGTTGATCATGATGCGGACGGTAAGCGCGATATCTGGAATAACCTTGGCGACGTCTTCGCTTCAACAGCAAATTACCTCAGCGTATCAGGGTACCGGCAAAATGAAGCGTGGGGCGCGGAGGCGCATTTGCCGGCCGGGTTCGACTATGCACTGGCCGACACCGCGATCCACAAGCCGCTCGTCGAATGGGCGGCAATGGGCCTGACACAGCCGAACGGCGCGTCGTTATTGCAGCGCCTCGACCCGAATATGCGCAGCCGGCTTATCCTGCCCGCCGGGGCGCGTGGTCCGGCGTTTTTAGTGTTCGACAATTTCGGGGCGATTTTAAAATATAACCGCTCAACCGCCTACGCGCTGGCCGTCGGGCTGTTGAGCGAGGAAGTCGCCGGACGAAGCGGCCGCGTCGCGACGCTGTGGCCGCGCGAGGACAAACCTCTCGCCTTCGACCAGCGCAAAGCGCTGCAGCAGGCCTTGCTTGACCGCGGCTATAATCCGGGGCCCGTGGACGGGATCATCGGCGCCGGCACAAGGCGCGCGCTGCGGGCCTGGCAGAAAGCCGCCGGCCTGCCCGCGGATGGCTACGCCTCCCTGGCAGTGCTGACTGCGCTGCAATCCTGACGCGGCCCGCTCGGTTTGTCTTCGGCACATCAACGAAAGCATACGACAAAATCGCAAGCCCGCGCTATGACGCCCTGTGACCGATGACACGCGCATAGATAAAGCAACGCTGGCCAGAGCTATGCTGGATTGGGGCGCCCCCGACACTGACCGCCCCGCGCCTCGGTCGGTTGTGTTTGACGACATCTATTTTTCCGAAGACGGGCTTGCCGAGACGGCCCATGTCTTCCTCGCCGCCAATACCCTGCCGCAGCGTTTTGAAGCTGCGCGAAGTTTCGCGATCGGCGAGTTGGGCTTTGGGACTGGGCTCAATTTTCTGGCGGCCTGGGACTTATGGCGGCGAACGAAAAAACTGGATGGCGCGCGGCTGCATTTTCTATCGGTTGAAGCCTTTCCACTTGACCGGGAAGATTTGTGCAAAGCCCACCGCGCCTGGCCTGAGCTTGCTGATCTGTCGCAACAATTGATCACCGCCTACCCGCCGCCACATCGCGGATTTCATCACCTAACCTTTGACGACGGCGTCACCCTCACACTTTACCTTGGCGACGCGCTGGGGGGGCTTGCGCACGCAGAGGCGAATATCGATGCATGGTTTTTTGACGGCTTTGCACCGGACCGCAATCCGGCCATGTGGTCGCCGGAAATTTTTACTGAAGTTGCACGGCTTTCCATGCCCGGCGCCAGTTTCGGGACATTTACGGTCGCGGGCGCCGTGCGCCGGGCGCTGACGGCGGCGGGCTTTACACCGGAAAAGCGCCCCGGCTTTGGCCGCAAGCGCGAAATGCTCGCCGGCAGGCTGAAGCAACCCTCTGACAACAAAACCATCCGTCCTGCCTGGTTCAACACCCGCCCTGTGTCGCCGTTAAACACCACCGCACGCATCGCCATTATTGGCGCAGGCATCGCCGGGGCGAGCCTTGCCTATGCGCTCAACACTCATGGCCTGTCGCCCATTGTTTATGAGGCAGAAGCGCCTGCAAGCGGCGCATCGGGCAATCTCGCCGGGCTGATCATGCCGCGCCTTGATGTGGATACAACCCCGACAGCGCACTATTTCGCCCACGCCTATCTTCATACCATACGCCTACTGAACAAATTACAACACGATGCGCCCACGCCATTGTTTAATGCGTGCGGCGTGCGCCTCTGTGCGGCTTACGATCATGACAAGGCACGCCACGAAAAACGCCTGGCCATGGCCGCCCTGCCCGAGGGCTGGATCGAACAAGCGGGCGAAGATTTACACTTCCCCCAGGCCGGCGTTGTTGACCCGCCGGCATTCGTCCGCGCCCTGCTTGGCGTCACACCGCTGCGCCGTGCAAAAATCATTCGTCTCAACAACCAGGACGGCCAATGGCGCACCGAAGACGCCGACGGCAATCACGAACTCTTCGACGTGGTAATCATCGCCAACGGGCTCGATGCGCTGTCTTTCACGCAAGTCAGCGCACTGCCGCTCGCCGGCGCGCTTGGCCAGATCGAGTGGTTTCCGGAGGCGCAAACCCCAAAAGCTGCGGTGGCGTTCGGACCGTACACCGCCCCGGCGCCGCAAGGCGGGTTGGTAATCGGTGCGACCTATGCGCCAATTGCCATTGGCCGCTCACCAGCGTTCTCACACGAAGCGACGCAAACCAATATCGACGCCATGCGCGCGAAATTCCCCGAGCTTGGCGCCGCCTTATCGCCGGAAAGCGCCCAGCCGCGCGCCAGCATCCGCTGCACCACGCCGGACCGCTCACCGATCGCCGGCCCGGTTCCCGATTGGGCGTTCTACGCCGACGCCTATGACGGTCTGCGCCACGGCCTCACCCAGCCCTATAAGGACGGCCAATCCCAGGACGGGCTTTACATCCTCACCGGGCTCGGCTCGCGCGGGTTAGTCTCCGCCCCGCTCGCCGCGGCGATGATGGCCGCCGAGATCGCCGGCGCGCCCGCCCCGGTCGAGGCCGGCGTCGCCGAAGCCCTCCACCCGGCACGGTTTTTCATCCGCGATTTGAAAAAAGCCAAGCCACAGTAAATCATCAATTCTGGATTGCCGGAACAAGTCCGGCAATGACAACAGATAGGCTAAACTTGCCCCGAGGCGCGGCTTTGGGGTAAGTCCGGCTAAACGTTCAATGAGGATTTTTCCGATGAGAGACACCCCGTTCGGCCCGGTATTCGACAATGTTCTGGAAGGCATTGGCAAAACGCCAATAGTCAAGGTCTCGCATATCGACACTGGCCCGTGCACGCTTTTCCTAAAGCTTGAAGCCAACAATCCCGGCGGGTCGATCAAGGACCGGATCGGCGTTGCGATGATCGAGGCGGCCGAGCGCGAGGGCGAGCTGAAGCCCGGCGGCACCATCATCGAGGCGACGGCGGGCAATACGGGGCTCGCCTTGGCGCTGGTCGCATCCCAAAAGGGCTACAAAACCATCATCGTCGTGCCCGACAAGATGGCGCAGGAGAAAATCTTTCACCTAAAAGCGCTCGGCGCCGATGTTCGCCTGACCCGCTCCGATGTCGGCAAAGGCCATCCGGAATATTATCAGGACATGGCCGAGCGTATCGCGGAGGAAACCGGCGCCTTTTACATCAACCAATTCGGCAACGCCGCCAATCCGCAAGCCCATGTGGATACGACGGGTCCGGAGATTTTTGGCCAGATGGACGAAGATGTCGACGCAATTGTTGCTGGCGTCGGTTCCGGAGGCACGATTGCAGGCCTGTCGCAATTCTACCGGGAGAAGTCTCCGAAGACGGAGATCATTCTCGCCGACCCGATCGGGTCGATCCTCACCGACTATGTCAATACCGGAGCGATCCCCAATGAGGTCGGCTCATGGCTGGTGGAAGGCATCGGCGAGGATTTCATTCCCGATATTGCCGACCTTACCCACACCAAAAAAGCCTATGCGATCTCCGACAAGGAAAGCTTTGAGGCGGCGCGCGACCTCCTCAAGAAAGAAGGCATTCTTGGCGGCTCGTCATCGGGAACGATTCTCGCCGCGGCGCTCAAATATTGCCGCGAGCAGAAAGAGAGCAAGCGCGTGGTCGCCTTTATCTGCGATCGCGGCGACAAGTATCTGTCAAAAATGTTCAACGATTATTGGATGTATGATCAGGGCTTTTTAAAACGCCCGCCAAAGGGCGACCTCACCGATCTCATATCCCGGCGCCACTCTGAACGCGCCACCGTCACCGTCAAACCCGACGACACGCTGATGCAGGCCTATGGCAAGATGAAACTCTATGACATCTCGCAGCTGCCCGTGCTCAGTGACGACGGAACTGTCACCGGGCTGCTTGACGAAGAGGATTTGCTGTTCGCCGTTGTGCGCAACCGTGAAAAATTCCAGGACCCGGTAAAGTCCGCCATGACCTACCGCGTCGAAACCGTAGAAGCGGGCCAGGACATGCAGTCCCTATTGCCGATCTTCGCCAAAGGCCACGTCGCCGTCGTCGTCGCCGGGGGAAAGTTTGAAGGACTTATTACGCGTACGGATTTATTGAATTATTTGCGGTTGCAGGTGGCTTGATGAAACTCTTCGGCCTCAAAAACTGTGATACATGCCGCAAGGCGCTAAAGGCTCTGCAAAACGCCGGGCGGCAGCCTGATTTTCATGATGTCCGCGTCGATGGCGTAACCAAGGCCTACCTTACCAAATGGGCGCGCGCCGCTGGTTGGGAGGCGCTGTTGAACACGCGCTCTACGACCTGGCGCGGGCTGACCGACAAAGACAAGGCTGGTGATGATGAGAAAAAAGCCATCGCCTTGATGGAAAAGCATCCAGCGCTGATTAAGCGCCCGGTGATTGAGTGCGAAGGCGAGGTCACGGTTGGCTGGACTAAAGACGTTCAGGATGCGCTGTTGAAGTAAGGAAACCCCCTCCGTCAGCTTCGCTGACACCTCCCCCGTAAAACGGGGGAGGAATTAAGCCGAGCTTGTGAGATGAAGTCTTTGGGGGCTCCTGTAACACACGCCAATCCGTCGCACTTGAAGCGTGCGAAACCATTCCTATTTCGGTAACGTCAGCGGGCGCTAATTCGTTGGCCTCTCCGTTTGACATTGTTTCGCAATTTCAATTGAACCCAAACGAGGGAGACATGGCTATGTTCAGACCGCTTACCCTTTTCAATCGCAACCGCAACACGCCGGCGCTCCGCGAGGATGCAGCGGGCGATCCGTTCTTTCAGCTCCACCGGGAGATGAACAACCTGTTTGAAGATTTCGTTTCCGACTTCGGCGCGCCGTCGCTGTTTGCGGAAAACCGCGCCAAAGGCGCACGGCCC
>JAJFGA010000032.1 GCA_021776375.1 Hyphococcus sp.
TTGGTTTTGATGCCGACGATAAAGACCTGCCCGAAACGCTCCCCGCTCTTTCAGGTTATATTGCACTTCGCCAAAATTAAGCGCCGCAGGACTCGCGAACGATCAACTCCGTTGGCAAGCGTTCAGAGCGGATGTCTTTCGCAACGACACGTAGCTGTAGCGAGGGCGCCCTAACGTCAGCTTATTTTCGCCTTGATTTTGCCTGGCAAGCGCGGTTTTTTATCCCCCTCAGCAAGGAGGACCTATGGGCATTCAAAAAACAGTCTTTCCCGCCGTTATCGCCGTTCTAATGACCGCCTGTGCGGCGGCGCCGGAAGCCGTTGCGCAAAATAGCGACGCTGCGCGCACTATCACCGTCAGTGGCGAGGGCCGCGCTAGCGCCGTTCCCGACATGGCAGTCATCTCTATCGGCGTTCAAACCGACGGCGACACCGCCGCAGGTGCTTTGCGCGAGAATTCTGCGGCGATGAAAGCAACCATCGACAAGCTAAAAGAGCTTGGCGTTGCGAGCAAAGATATTCAAACATCGGGGCTCTCGGTAAACCCGCGCTATGACTATGAGCGAAACCGCGCAAACCCGCCTATTATCGGCTACGTCGCGTCCAACACAGTTACGGTTCGGTTGCGTAATCTCGACGACGCCGGCGCCGTTATCGACCAAACGGTGCAATCGGGCGCCAACTCTCTTGGCGGCATCTCATTCGTCTTTGCCGATCCGAAGCCGCTTTATGCGGCCGCACGTAAAGATGCGGTTAAGGATGCAAAAGCTAAAGCCGAACTCCTGACCGATGCGGCCGGTGTTGGTCTTGGCCGCCTGATGACCATCCAGGACGGATATGCGCAAGCCCCCTCGCCCCGGCCGATGCAGGCGCGCATGGCGATGGAGGCCGATGCGTCGGCCCCCCTGGCGGCCGGCGAATCCAGTGTCACGGCCAGCGTCACTCTGATCTATGAAATCAAATAAAAAACGGCCCGGTTTACCGGGCCGTTTTTCACATAGACGGTGAACCCTACTTACCGGAAAATAGCTCGCCAAAGAAATCGCCTTCGTTCCAATGTGGGCGCTCTTCTGCATTGGCGAGGTCTTTTGCGATCATGGCATTGACCTCTGCAAAGCGCGCCGCTTCATCATATAGAATTGGCAGGGACGTGTCGTCGCTCGGCTTATGGTAGTGGTTTTTGATGAAGTCTTTGATTTTTTCTTCGCCGCCATTGGCGCCTCCAACCACCAGAAAAACCGCCGGTACGCCCTTTTCCACAAACCGATAATGGTCGGATCGTACAAAAAGGTTTTGCGCCGGCGCGGGGTCCGGCGATAATGTAACGTCCATCTTTGCCGCCGCCGTACGCACAATCGGCCCGATTGACGAGCGCTCAGCGCCGAAGGCGATAACATCCGTAAACGGATGCAACACAACCGGCATGTCAAGGTTGACATTTGCGGCAAGTGCTTCGCCATCGACCGTCGGGTAATGCGCGAAATAATCGGCGCCTAACAGGCCCTTTTCTTCGGCAGTAACGGCAAGAATAAGAACGCTGCGGCCAAGCGGGGCTTCTCGCAGCCGTGTTGCAGCCTCAAGCATCGTTGCCACCCCCATGGCATTGTCAAAAGCGCCGTTATTGATCCCGTCTTCGCCTGCATCGATTTTCTTTTGGTTGACGCCAGTGTGATCAAGATGGGCGGAGAGGACAATATACTCATCCTTCATATCCGGATCGGAGCCGGGAATGAGGCCAATAACATTCGGGCTAGTCACAACTTTAGATGTCTGCGCGCCGTTCATCGAAATCGTCACATTGAGATCAAAGCCGGCCGGCGAGACGCCTTCAGCCTCTGCTTCAGCGCGAATCTCGGCGAAGGTCTTTCGGGCGCCGTCGAACAGCACCTGACTGATCTCCGGGTTAAGGAGGCCAGCGCCGCCCAGACCGGCGCCGGACACCTCAGCGCGTCCATCAGGGTGGACCCATGTCATCCGCGTCCGGGTCGGGTTGGAATTGACCCGTTCCCACGGAATCCGTTTTTCGCCAGAGATGGAAAATAAGGAGACACTGCCAATAGCGCCATGTTTGGCCGCCGCGTCAGCTTTACCGCCACTGGAATTATAATGCGCCCGCTGTTCACTGTCGAACCGGTCCGGCGCGCCGCCAATATAGACGGCGATTTTTCCCTTAACATCGAGACCTGCATAATCATCGTGGCCTTGATCGGGCGCATGTACGCCAAAGCCAACAAAAACCGCCGCCGCGGTGATGTCCATTTCCGTCTGGTCGGCGGCCACAAATACGCGGAAGTCATCAAGATGAGTAAGGTCAACGCTCTCGCCATCAGCTTTAGTCACCGCAAACGCCGCGCTTTCAAGGATTGGCGTATTGGCGCGCAGCGGGACTTGTTGAAACCAGCCATCTACGCCCGCCGGCTCCAGCCCGATTTTTTCCATCCGTGCAGAGACATAGTCCGCCGCCTCTTGATAGCCACGGGAACCGGCCTCACGGCCTTCGCGCGCATCATCGGCAAGAAATAGAACATCAGCCTTAATACGCTCGGCCGCCGTCGCCGCACTGCTCGTCTCGGCCGCCGCCAGTACGACAGCTTCCGAAATCTTCGCTGCGGGCGCCTCAACATTGGCGCATGCGCCAAGAAGAATGAGCCCAAGACAGCCGCCATAGTGGCGAATTGATAAATTCACTAGTCGCGCCCTCCATTTTGCAGCACGAATTAACCCCGCTCTTAGTCTGCAGGTCAATATCGTTTGAGCGTGGAATACACCCCGCTCGTCTCGCCGCGTCATCTCGCAATTGCGTGATCGCCAAGCCGCTATCAGGCCAAAAGCTGCGCTTGCAACCGGGCCCTTTCACAATCACCACTTAAAGACCGCATATAATACAACCTCCTAGCTATATTTGCATGAACGCTTGGATGCGCGGCGCCGTCATAGTATTGTCTGTCTGCGGGGGGATTTATGGACAAGACTGCCCAACCGACCAAGAGCCGATCAGCGTTTATAGCCTACGCATGCAGCGCCCTGTTCGTGATCGCCCCTCCCCTCGCACTCGCCCATCCGCATGATGGCGCAGAGAGCCCGTCGCATGACCATGGCGATGGCCTGGTCCACGAAAACGGCATCGGCCTCGATCCGGACGGAGACACGAATCCCGCCACCGATACTCGCGTAGTTTCCTTCATTACCGATGCAGAAGCGTCAGACGGCAACCCACCGTATACGGTTATAACATTTGAGCCACCGCCTGGAGACCATGGCGAGACCATCCATCAGGACTATGCAGGCAAATTCGGCGTCACATTTGGCAAGGGGCTGACATGGCAGATTTGCACCGGCAAGCGTCTGTTTTATTACGACACCATGTGCACTTATGAAGCGCCGACCAGCGGACAATTTTCGGCCGGTTATCTGAATTACCTGAACGCGCCGTTGTCGATAGAGTTCGAAAAACCCGTCTGTGTCGTCACCATGTCGATTTACCCAACCGGCGGCAAAGAGGACGAACCGTTTGAATTTAAAATCCAGGGCTGGAACGAAGCCGGCGACAAGCTGTCCGCTGCCACGGCCGAGTTTAGATGGACGGCCAATACCGTACGCTGGAGAAATATGGCGGGCGCCTATTTTGTCGATCAGCGCGCTGCAAAAATTACCATCAGCATGCACAGCAAAGACCCATCGCAGGCCAAAGACACATTGCGCTACCTGATTGATGATTTCGCTTTTGTCGATGAGGGCTGTGATGCAGCACTTGATGATATAAAAGCACGCACCGGTATTGATTTGCGTGATGAGATAGCGGCCGATCCCGCCCCGTGAAGCAGTCCAATGGAGGGCTACAGGCCGCTCAAAGCGACTTGCGCATATGGATTACGGTGTTTCCCGATCCATTGGCGCCAAGATGGGCCTCACGGTCAAACTCAACATAACCGCGTGCGAGATATAGAGGCTCGCCGGGAACCGTTGAGCCGAGTTCAATATGTTTAAAGCCAGCCGCGCGCGCCGCCGCCTCGCCAAGATCAAGCAGCAGCGTGCCGATACCGCGCCGGGTCCAGTCCGGATGCGTATACATCGCGCGAATGCGCGCCGCGTCCACCGCCGGGTCGGCAAGGCTGTCGTCGCGACCTTTGGTGTGATCACCGCCGTATAGCGTTCGGCGCTTGCCCCATCCGCCGCAGGCGACGGGAATTGTTTTGCCGTCTTTTACCGTTTCAATGATGAAATAGGTCCCGTCTTCAATCAGCGTCTGATCAAGACCCATGGTTTCCTGCGCCGCGGCGATTTCCTGCTCGGTCAGGAATTCCTTCATATTCTCTGCAATTGACGCCCGCATGATCTGTATGATCTGCGCGATATCGGCGTCGCAAGCTATGCGGTGAGTGAATTTATATGTGTGCATTTAAGCCGCAGACTAGCAGGTCAAATAGCTACGGACAATTTACCTACACATACCCGCGCGCAGAACGCGCAGCGCAGTTCGGCAAAAAACGCCGCCAATATGGCGGCGTTTTCTATCACACTGAAATTCCTCAACCAGTCTGATCGTCAATCACCGCCTCCGGCGCGTTGTTCATTACTGACTGTATGCCGTTTTGGGCGGACGCCGCAGAATCATACATCTGAGACTGACCGATAACCTGATGGTTGGCGGCTTTTAAAACGAAGTAGGATTTTCCACTGGTTGAGTCCTTGATCTCAAACCGATCATTCTCGACAGCGTTTTTCTTCACAGAAGCGATGCCGTTTTCCGCCCCGCCTTTATCCTTGTAGCCTTCGCTGGCAAGGATATTTTCGCCATTGCCAGCCTTCAGCCGAAACCGGTATTCGCCCGCCTTGTCCTGATAGATTTCGAATTTTCCGGCCATTAATAGCCTCCTTCTTCTCGCTAGTTTGCTCGCCCTCGCCGTCTTCCATAGGCCCGAACTTTGGCGGATTTGCAATTCCTGAAAACTGGAATATTTCTGGATGTTCCAGAATCGTTCTCCTTTTAGTAGAGTATCGCGATGAACACCGACCCCGCCCGCAAACAGACGATTTCCGAGCGCGCCATGGCCCGCACACGGGCGCCTGGTGCTGGTGAAAATGCTGACAGGTCAGCGCCTTACCTCGATGATTTAAACGAAGAGCAGCGCGCCGCCGTTATCGCGACGGAAGGGCCGGTCTTGATGCTCGCCGGCGCCGGCACCGGTAAAACCCGCGCCCTGACCACCCGGCTGGCGCATCTGTTGTTCACTGGCCGGGTGCAAGCCTGGCAGATATTGGCTGTCACCTTCACCAACAAAGCCGCCCGCGAGATGAAGGAGCGGATCGCGGCGCTGGTCGGCCCCTCGGTTGAGGGCATGCAATGGCTCGGCACCTTCCACTCTATCGCCGCGCAGATTTTGCGCCGCCACGCCGAGCTTGCGGGTCTGAAATCAAACTTCACCATTCTCGACGCCGACGATCAGGCTCGCCTCGCCAAGCAGGTTATTGAGGCGGCCAATATAGATTCCAAGCGATGGACCGGGCGGGGCCTCGCGATGATCATTGACGGGTGGAAGAACCGCGGCCTGACGCCGGACAAAGTCCCCGCCAATGAGGCCTATCACTTCGCTGACGGCAAGGCGATCGGTCTTTACAAAGCCTATCAGGCGCGGATGACGACACTGAATGCGGCCGACTTTGGCGACCTTCTGGTTCATAACCTTACGATTTTTCAAAACCACGCGGACGTCCTTGCCGAGTATCAGAACCGTTTCCGCTATATGCTGGTTGATGAATATCAGGACACCAATGTCGCGCAATATTTGTGGCTGCGACTACTGGCGCAGAAGCACAAAAATATTTGCTGTGTTGGCGATGACGACCAGTCGATCTATGGCTGGCGCGGCGCGGAAGTTGAAAACATTCTGCGGTTTGAAAAAGATTTTCCGGGCGCCAAGGTCATCCGCCTTGAGCGCAACTACCGCTCAACGCCGGCCATCCTTGGCGCTGCGTCGGGGTTGATCGCATCCAACGCCACACGCCTCGGCAAGGAGCTGTGGACGGCGCGTGAGGACGGCGAGAATGTAAAAATCCGCGGCGTGTGGGACGGAGAAGAAGAAGCCCGCCTGATCGGCGATGATATTGAGGCGGAACAGTCCAAAGGCCGCTCGCTCAGCGAGATGGCGGTGCTGGTGCGGGCCTCGTTCCAGATGCGCGCCTTTGAAGAACGCTTCAATATGCTGGGGCTCGCCTATCGCGTGGTTGGTGGCCCGCGCTTTTACGAGCGCGAGGAAACCCGAGACGCCCTCGCTTACTTGCGTTTAATCCGCAGCCCCGACAACGACCTCGCCTTTGAGCGTATCGTCAACAAGCCCAAACGCGGGCTCGGCGAAAAGGCGCTTCAGACCCTTCACAAAATCGCCCGCAGCCAGAATATTTCCCTAATAACCGCCGCGCGCCTGGCGCTTGAAAGCGACGACCTTCACGCCGCGGCGCGCCGCTCGCTGGTCAACTTCCTCGATACGGTCGAACGCTGGGCGCGCGACGCCAAGGACATGGCGCCCGCCGACCTCGCCGAGCTGGTGCTGGAAGAGGCTGGCTATATCGAGATGTTGAAAAATTCAAAATCACCTCAAGCGCCCGGCAAACTCGATAATCTGAAAGAACTTATTCAGGCGGTCTCGGAATTCGACACGCTGGAAGGCTATCTCGACCATGTGGCGCTGGTCGCGGAACGCAATGAAAACCAGACCGGCGGCTGCGTCTGGCTGATGACGTTGCACGCCGCCAAAGGACTTGAGTTCCCGGTTGTCTTTCTGCCCGGCTGGGAAGAAGAAATCTTCCCGTCCAAACGCTCACTCGATGAAAAAGGCAATGCCGCGCTGGAGGAAGAACGCCGCCTCGCTTATGTCGGCATTACCCGCGCAGAAGAAAGCGTGCGGATTTCTTTTGCCGCGAACCGACAGATCTATGGGCGCTGGCAGGCGGCGATCCCGTCGCGTTTCATTGACGAATTACCGGAAAAGCACGTCGAGGTGATGTCCGAACCTGGCCTTTATGGCAACACCATGGGCGACCTCGCCAGCCATTCCCGTTTCGACGGCGAAAAACTAAAAGAAGACGCCTATTACGATAATCCCGGGTGGCGGCGCGCACGCGCGGCCGGTTCGCGGCCCACGTCAAAACCAGTGCAAATTGAAGGCAGCGCCCGCGCCGTATCGGTGAGCGCACCGGGCCGGTCAAAATATAAAACCGGCCAGCGCGTCTTCCATCAAAAATTCGGATACGGCGTCATATCTTTAATCGAAGGCCAGAAACTCACCGTCGACTTTGAACACTCCGGCGCGAAAAAAGTCATCGATACGTTTGTTGAGGCTGCGTGAACGCCAACCAGGAGCAATCTCATTACATTCATAAAAACCATACCGCCTTTGCAAGCAACAGGGCGACTGAAGGCGCTGTATGCGCGCGTCGAAACACCTGACGGCCGTGTTGACAATATCCTGGCCGCCCACAGCCTGCGTCCCGCAAGCCTTGAAGGCCACATGGCGCTTTATAAAAATGTCCTCCACCACAAAGCTAATCAGACGCCCAAATGGGTTCTCGAAATGATCGGGGTTTATGTGAGCCTTATAAACCAATGCCGCTATTGCGTGGACCATCACTATGAAGGGTTGAAGCGCCTGATCGATGACATCGAGAAATCCTCGACCATAAGAGCTGCACTCGCCGCAGCGCTTAATACCGGCGCCGTCGCGACGCCCGTCTTATCGGCGAAAGAAATCGCAAGCCTTAATTACGCGGCCAAGCTAACCACGACGCCCGCCGCCATAAGCGAAGACGATATCGAAAAACTGCGCGCCGCTGGCGCGGTCGACGAGGAAATTCTGGAAATCAATCAGGTCGCAGCATATTTTGCCTATGCCAACCGCACAGTCCTTGGCCTTGGCGTCACCACAGATGGCGACACACTTGGTTTATCGCCCAATAACGACGCTGACGGAAACGATTGGGGCCATCAATGATCCGCTCATTTAGCACGAAAATGCTTGCCGCCTTCGTCCTTCTGCTGGCGGGCTTTGCACTCTCAAGCGCACACGCTCAAAAGGCGATCGAAGACAATAAAAATACTGTCATTGTCCTCGGCATGATTCATAGCGAACACCGGACAAGCAAACACTATTCTTTGGAAAATTTAAAACTGATTGAAAGCATAATCCATGTACAAACTTAGTTGGACCGGCGGGAAAGAAGCGTTGGAAAAACCTGCTAACGCATTAACGGATTTGCTGGATCCGCCAGCGGATGCGGTGAGCATGACAAAGCAGGATACGGTTGCTGAGGATGATGAAACCGCATGGTCGCTCGAAGCCTACTTTCAAGAGCGACCTGATTCCGAAGTGATCAACACCCTGGTTGCCGAGCATGGCGGGCTTGGCGCCGGCTTTCTCGAAGAGCTGCCCGACCGAGACTGGGTTGCGCACTCCCTTGAAGGGCTCGGCGTCGTGCGATGCGGACGCTTTGTTCTTTATGGCGCTCACGATGCGGACAAACTTCCCGATGAGGCCGATGATATTGTGATCCGCATCGATGCCAATCAGGCTTTCGGCACCGGCCATCACCCAACCACCGCCGGTTGCTTAACGCTGCTTGGTCGGTTTTCCGGCTGGGCGCCGAAATCAGTGCTTGATCTTGGTTGCGGTTCGGCGGTGCTGGCAATTGCTGCGGCAAAATTATGGGACCGCGACATTCTCGCCAGCGATATCGATGAGACATCGATCGTGATCGCCAGAGAAAATGTGAAGCTCAACGATGTTGAAGGCCAAGTTTCTTTGTGCGTAGCGGCCGGATTTGACCATCCCGATATCGCCGCAGCCGCGTCGTTCGACTTTGTCTTCGCCAATATCCTTGCGGGACCCCTCGCTGAGCTGGCGCAAGATATGGCCGCGCACATCGCCAAAAACGGGCGGGTCATGCTCGCCGGGCTAATGGCCGAACAGGAGGCTGGCGTCCTCGCCGCCTATGAAAAGGCTGGCTTCCGCCAGTTAAACCGCCTCGACCATGAGACATGGCCGGTGCTTTTGCTGGTCAGGCAATAGCCCCCGCCCCTTGAGCTTCACAGCTCAAAACACGATATTGACCACAACAATATTTCAAAGGATCGCCCCTCATGTTCCAGACCTATGAGCCCGTATCGGATCGTTCTTTCGCCGGCAAACATCTCCCCGCGCTGCGGGCGGCGATGAAAGACCAACAACTCGACGGCTTCATCATTCCCCATGATGATGAATATCAAAATGAGTATATTCCAGAATACGCCGAGCGGTTGATGTGGGCGACTGGTTTTTCCGGCTCCGCTGGCGGCGCGGTCATCATGGCGGAGCGCGCTGTTGTTTTCACGGACGGACGCTACACCTTGCAGGTTCGCCAACAAGCAGATAGCGCGTTTTTTGACTATGCCGACTACACCGAGGTTTCAATCGATCAATGGTTACGTGACAACGCACCCAAGGCCGCACGCATTGGCTATGATCCTATGCTGCACACGCTCGCCAATGTCAGGAAACTGAAGGCGGCGGCGAAGACGGCGGGCTTTGAGCTGGTTGCGGTCTCAAAAAATCCGGTCGATGCCGCCTGGACGGACCAGCCCGCCGCGCCACAAGCGCCGGTCCGCCCGCATGACCTCAAATTCGCCGGCCGTGCGGCGACCGATAAACGCGAGGACATTGCAAAAGCGGTAAAAAATACCGGCGCCGATGCGGTGCTGATTACAGCGCCGCCATCGATTGCCTGGCTATTTAATATTCGAGGCTCTGACGTCGCGCGCTCGCCGCTGCCGCTCGGCCGGGCGATCCTTAAAGCGGATGGGACGGCGACGCTTTTTATCTCACCGGACAAAGTTGGCAATGCGCTGCCGGAATTTCTTGGCGACGATGTCGACCTTCGCGGCGAGGCGGAAGTAACGACAGCGCTCGAAAAACTCGGCGCCGGCGGCGCCAGCGTTGCGGTTGACCCGGCGCTTTCTCCGTCAAAATATATCGACGAGCTGAAGGCGGCGGGTGCGAGGATTATCGAGCTGACCGATCCATGCGCGCTGCCCCGCGCCACCAAGAATGCTGCCGAAATTGAAGGCGCGCGCACCGCCCATATCCGCGACGGCATCGCAGTGACGCGCTATCTTCACTGGCTCGACACTGAAGCGCAAAGCGGCGAGATCGACGAGATTACCGCAGCGAAAAAGCTCGAAGCCTTCCGTTCAGAATCGGATGATTTGCGCGATCTCAGTTTCGATTCCATTTCCGGCGCCGGCCCCAATGGCGCCGTGGTGCATTACCGCGTGACGACCCAAACCAATCGTAAGCTCCAGCGCGGCGAATTATTTTTAATCGATTCCGGCGGCCAGTATCCGGACGGCACCACCGACATCACTCGCACTGTGCCCATTGGCGCACCGAGCGATGAAATGCGCGACCGGTTCACGCGGGTCCTCAAGGGCCACATTGCGCTGGCAACGATGAAGTTCCCAGCCGGCACCACCGGCCATCAGCTTGATGCCTTTGCGCGCAAGCCGCTTTGGGATGCCGGACTCGACTACGACCACGGCACCGGCCACGGCGTCGGATCGTTTCTCGGCGTCCATGAGGGCCCGCAACGTATCGCCAAAGCGCCCAACGACCAGGCGCTCAAGCCCGGCATGATCCTTTCCGATGAACCAGGCTTTTATAAAGCCGGTGAATTCGGCATCCGCATTGAAAACCTCATTGTAGTGACGCCGGCAAGGCCCATTCCCGGCGGTGAACGCGAAATGATGGCGTTTGAAACCATTACCATGGCGCCGATAAATTTAGACATGGTGCAAGTCAGTATGCTGAGCGATGGTGAGCGCGGCTGGCTCAATGCCTATCACGCCGAGGTGCGTGCTAAACTTGGCGCCGACATTCTGGATGATATGAAAGACTGGTTTGAGAACGCCACACGCGCGGTTTAACTGTTTACCGAAAGAGTAGGTCACAGCCATTGCGGTAGCGATGTACCAAGTTCGCAGGCTGCCCGCCGCCATTCCATTGGAGCCCCTTCGACATAGACAGCGGGTTTCAAGCGATGGGCTTGCCCCCATGGCGTCTGCTCTTTCGACTTCAGAAAATCGTCAGGCGACGGTAGTTTGTCTAGCTTGCCTTCAAGGCTCTGCGGATAGGCAACAAGAAGTTCCGCGGTTCGCGCCAGAGACAGGCGTGCATTTCTTAAGCCCTCGCCATTGGCGGCCATCCCGACAGCACGCACCGCGGCGGCCGCCATCAGATAACCGGTCGCGTGATCCAGAGCCTGAACGGGAAGCGGCGTCGGGTGATCGCGATTAGCCCAATGCATCCCGGCATCGGCTATGCCGCAACTCATTTGCACAAGACTGTCAAACCCGCGTCGCTTCGACCAAGGCCCTGTCCACCCATAGGCGTCAAGCGATATCTCAATTAAGCTCGGCGAGATATCAAGGCGCGCCTCTTCGCTATAACCGAGACCGGCAAGTGCATCAGGGCGGTATCCGTGTATCAACAGATCGGCATTTGCGAGTAGATTTTCAAAAATTTTACGGTCAGCCGGCTGATTAAGCTGGAGAAAACTACAGCGTTTGCCAAGCGTGATATCCGGAACTACGTTTGCCTCATCCCAGCCCGGCGGATCAATGCGTAAGACGTCCGCACCAAACCCTGCGAGCGTTCTTGTTGCAACCGGCCCAGCCAGCACGCGCGTGAGATCAAGAACGCGCAATCCATTCAAAGGACGCGCTCGGGATGCGGGCCAGCTACGCATTTGTGAATGCCGAACGTCGCCCCAACTGATGAGAGGCTCGCGGGCCACTGCTTGGCCTTGAGGGTGCGCTCTCCATTCGTTGCGCGAGCGCATCGCGGCTGCAACGCCGCCCATTTTAACTATCTCGGTTTCTAGTTCGTCCCTATGCCAAGTTTCTACCGCTGTTTTCACTTTGTCGCGAATAGCGTCAACTTCAAGGACGCAGAGCGCCGCCTTGCAATGGTGCGGTAAATTTGTATGCAGCCTAATCCAGCCATCTCGCGTTTGGTAATCACCCGCGACAGCGTCCCAGATCGGCGGCATCTCCCAATCTACGGGATATATGGACTGTGCAAACCAAAGCGATGCAAGCCTTTGATGGACATGCACCAAAGGCCGGAGAGGCGCTAGGCCAAGATCGACTGTGAGATTGGCGATTGAGCTTGCGACAGCGCCAATGCTCGAGGCTGCAAGGTCAGTGACACTATAAAGAGATGCGAGACGGCCTTGGCCTACTGTTTCGTAGTCATTGTTCAATTCGAGTGCGGTAGATATTTCCTGCATCTTTGTTGCGTATATCCTAGAAAACAAATTTACCCTAAAGCTCGCCGACGCTGATTAGTGCGCCACCGTCGATAACGACCGACTGGCCGGTCATCCAGCGTCCCGCCGGAGACGCCAAAAACACTGCGGCGCCGGCAATGTCGTCTGGTTCACCGAAACGGCGCAGCGGCAATTTTCGGGTCATCATCTTTTCGACCTTCGGGTCCTTCCACAGCGCCTCAGCAAAATGGGTTTTAACGACACCGGGACAGATGCAATTGACGCGAATATTGTCGGGCCCGTATTCTACCGCCAGATTGCGCGCGAGCTGCATGTCGGCGGCTTTGGAAATATTGTAAGCGCCGATGGCGCTCGACCCGACAAAGCCGCCAACCGAAGAAATAACGACAATCGCGCCGTCTTTCTTCTGTTTCATTTCCGGAAGCACCATATGTGAAAGCCAATGGGCGGCTTTGACGTTGCAGGTGAGAATTTTGTCAAATTGCTCGTCGGAGATATCCGCTGACGGGCCGAAATACGGATTGACCGCAGCATTGGCGACAAGAATATCGGCGGGACCGAATTTTGCCCGCGTCTCATCAACAAGACGTTGCAGCTCTGGCTTGTGTGAAATGTTGCAGGCAATGCTATGCGCCGCTTCACGCCTCTCCGCTTCGTTGATGCTGTCGACGATTTTTTGACACGCATCGAGCTTGCGGCTTGAGACGATAACATTGGCGCCGGCTTGCGCGAGGCGCCGCGCAATCGCCTCACCAATGCCGCGCGAGGCGCCGGTGACGATTGCGGTTTTGTCGGTCAGGTCAAAAAGCGACGGCGCGCCGCCTCCGGATATCGTCATTGGTCTCGTCCTCCTCAAAAAAGAGGACTTTAGAACGCGACGCGAATAGTGGGAAACGGTTTTAGCACCCGAGCGAACAAGCGGTTGAGATTTTAGTTAGCGCGCCTTCGCGTGCTGGCCGGTGGCGCAAGGGCGATCAAGAATTACACTGAGCCACACATCTGTGCCCCGCTTATTCCGCAGCAGCTGCAGCCTCTTCAACGTCGCTCGCCTCATCGCCCTCTTTTACTGCGCGCTTTGTCGTACGTTTCGCGCGGCGGCGTTTGGGCTTTGCCTCAGGCGCTTCTTTTGCCTCAGGTGCTTCGTCGTCTTGCTTCGACACCGGCGTAACTTCTGACGGCGCCGCGGCTTCAGGTTTGTCTTCTTCGGCAGACGCCGCTACGCGCTCGTTTCGGTCGCGACTATGCCGGTCGGCCCCGCGATCATTGCTGCGGTCGCCACTCTGGTCATTGGCGCGGACCGAGCCATTTTCGATTGATGGCTGCTCATTGGTGGACCCTTCCGATGAGCTATGATGCGACGATTGCGCTTGTTGGGTTTGTTGCGCCGCGCGCAATATCCGAAAATAATGCTCGGCGTGCTGAAGACAGCTTTCCGCCTTGATCCGGTCGCCGCTGGATGACGCATCACGCGCCAGGGCGACATATTTGTCATAAATCTGGTTGGCTGTGCCGCGAATACGAACTTCCGGTCCGTTCGAATCAAGCGCCCGATTAGGATTATTCCCCGGACGGCGGCGTTGGTTACGACCACGCTTCATAATGTTTTCCTGATTTATGCCCCT
>JAJFGA010000033.1 GCA_021776375.1 Hyphococcus sp.
TTGACCGAGGCGGCGTCGGCGCCCATGCGGATGTGTTTAAACAGCCGCGTGTTCCACGATTTCGCCATCGCGCTTTCAAACGGGATATCCATCGACTGCAGGAAGGAGTGAAAGCCCATCATCCCCAAACCGACCGAGCGCTCGCGCTTGGCTGAATAGATGGCTTTGGCCATCGACGCCGGCGCGCGGGTGATGAAATCTTCGAGCACATTGTCGAGGAAACGCATCACGTCTTCGATAAAGCGCTCGTCGTCTTTCCACTCCCAATATTTGTCGGCGTTGATCGAGGAGAGGCAGCAGACCGCAGTTCTGTCCTGACCCAGATGATCCTCGCCCGTGTGCAGCATGATCTCCGAGCAGAGATTGGAGGTTGAGACTTTCAGGCCGAGCTTTTTTTGATGCGCAGCCATCTGCCGGTTTACCGTGTCGGAGAAGAGGAGATAAGGCTCGCCGGTTTGCAGGCGGATCTCTAAAATTTTCTGCCACAGCTTACGGGCCGAGATGGTGCGCAAAACCTCATCCGTTTTCGGCGAGCGCAGGCCGAACTCTTCGTCATTGGCGACCGCAGTCATGAACGCGTCGGTGATGTTGATCCCGTGGTGAAGGTTCAGAGCCTTGCGGTTGAAATCGCCCGAGGGTTTGCGAATTTCAAGGAATTCCTCGATTTCCGGGTGGTGAACGTCGAGATAGCACGCTGCCGAGCCGCGCCGCAGCGAGCCCTGGCTGATCGCTAGCGTGAGTGAATCCATCACCCGGATGAACGGAATAATGCCGGACGTGGCGCCCGCTTGCTTCACCTTCTCGCCAATCGAACGCACGCCGCCCCAATAGGTGCCAATGCCGCCGCCATTGGAGGCGAGCGATACGTTCTCGTTCCAGGCGCCAACAATGTCGTCGAGGGAATCGCCCACCGCGTTCAAAAAGCACGAGATCGGCAGGCCGCGATTGGCCCCGCCATTCGACAGGACAGGCGTCGCCGGCATGAACCACAACTTGGAGATATAATCATAGATACGCTGGGCGTGTTCGGCGTCGTCGCCATAGGTGCGCGCAACCCGGGCGAACATATCCTGGAAGCTTTCACCGGCCAGGAGGTAGCGGTCCTCCATGGTCTTCTTGCCAAAAGCGGTCAGCAACGCGTCTCTGGAATGGTCAAGCTTGATGTCGCGAACGACCTTGAGCGCGGGCTTTATCGCAGGCGCCGGAGGTGCGTTGAGCGTTTCAACAGTTTCAGCGCCAGTGACTTCCAATTCTTTTGCAACTTCAACCAACGACATCGCGCTCCCGTCCCTTTTACAAAGTTTCGCCCCCAAAAAGGCGCGCAAAAATCCTGTCGCCGGTTGCCCAAATGGGACCGCTTCCGGCGCGGCTTCGCTGTTCTTTTGTGAATCGCCGGGGTTCCCCACCGGCACAACATATAGTGATAGACGATCGCCCCAACGTCAATATGAAGTTGTTCGATGGGCAAAAGTTTTTCGTTAACGAGCCCTTAACGCAGCGCACTCAGTGCGCCCGAAAGATTAATCGCGGCGCGGTTTTTTAAAGCCCAAAAGGCCTCGTTTCGCTTCCGGGTCCGGGGAGAAATTTTTCCCAAAAGCATCGGTCCGCCACGTCGCCGGCGCCGCCTGAAAACCGGTATCGACGAATTTTGCCGACGAATCGCGGCGCCGCCAATGGGGAATTTCGTCATCCTCGGCGGAAAAACTAGCCCCCGAAGCGTCCGCCTGATTCGATTTGGCCGAAGCGCGATCATGACGCCCGCTGACGCGCGCTTGGAACACATCCACCGCATCTTCAATCCGCCGCACTATGTCGGCGGGGCGCGGCGCTTCGCGGGCGGTAAAGGCGCTGCGCAAGGCGTCGAGCGCCTCACCGCGGGCCTTGCTGGCGACGCCACTGGCGATCAACCCGCCCATTGCCGAAAGGAGAACGCCAACTCCCGCATAGAGCGCGCCGCCAAACAAGATGGCGTTTGCAGCCCAGGGATATTTGGCAATTTCCGGCGGCGCCACAGCCGGCAGGTCCGGGCGCGGCACGTAAAGCACGGCGATGACGATCGCGCCGAGCAAAAAGCCGAGCAAGAACACGGGGCCCGCCGGCGCAGACCCCAGATCGCGCTTTAAAAAGCCTCTGAACCGCACCGCCGCATCATCGCCCTCAGCGGTCAGGAATTCGATCTCACGGAAATAGGCCTGAGCGCCGAGCGCGGTCAGATGCGCGCGGGACAGATCGCGCACCGCATCGGCGGGATTGTTGTGGCTGTTCATGGCGTTGCGGAAATGCGTCAGATCCGCATCGAAGTCGCGCGCGGTCTCGGCGATATATTGGCCAAGCTGCGTCGCCTCATCGCGCACAAGCTGGTTGCGGCCATTGCCGGTAAACCCGACCAGCGCGGCGACCGCCAGCGCAACGCCGATCCCCGCCGCGCCTAGAATAAAAAACACGCGCGTCAAAACCAACGCATCCGCCGCCGGCATCTTCGCCGCATAGGATGCCAGGTTAAGCCCTGAAACGCCCCCGGCGCTGACATAAAGCCACGCTGCAACGCCAATCCAGGCGCCGCCGATGAGAAAGCGTAAAGCCTGTGTCGCCAGCGTGATCTCGCCTTCGGCGCGCTGGCCGATGCGGACGATCAAATCGTCCGCGCGCTCGCGCAGCGCACGCCCGCGCAGCACCATGTCATGAGCGGTCTTTTCAAGCAGCATCGACAGCGGCATTTGCGCCGTCTCGTCGTCGCCGGCCTGGCGCCCGCCATAAAGCCCAATCGTTGGATCAAGCGGCGCATAGAAGGCTTCCGCCTGACCTTGTTCGGCCTCGGTCATGGCCTTGGTTTGTGTAGAAAATCGCGACGCGGCAGAGAACTGCGTCCAGCCCCGACGGACCCGCCCGGTCAGGTCTTCAAACAATCTTACCGCCTTATCGCCGGCTTTCATGATCACCGCCTACCCCGCCATTCCAGGCCCCGGCGCCATCATAGCGCAAATCCGCCCTTGCGTTAACCTCTGTGCGCGCGCCCGCAGAATGGGCGGAACTGGCGGGTTAGAGGGCTTTCTGCGCCACATCCCGGCGCTGTGCTGAGATTTTATCTCCTATTCCCGGCAAGGATCATTATAGGATCGGCAAGCGGTTGCTAAGCGCCTGTTCCAAAACTAACTGAGTCGTTTCAACCCATTAGTACTGGAGAATTGCCTTCCTGATGTCATTGCCGGACTTGTTCCGGCAATCCAGGGTTACAAATAGCGGACAGTTTCTGGATCACCGGGACAAGCCCGGCGATGACAACGCTGATAATGCGTACTTCTTTTTGAGTCAGGCACTAAGCAAAAACAACGGAGGGGAATTTTATGTTCGTCGGTCATTATGGGCCCGCTGCGGCGGTTGCCGGAAAACGGATCAAACTTTGGCATGGGTTTGTCGCCGTGCAGTTCCTCGACATTTTATGGGCGCCTTTCGTGCTTTTCGGAATCGAGCATGCGCGCATTGTAGAAAACTTTACAGCCTCCAACCATTTTGACCTCTATCATATGCCGTATACGCATAGTCTCGTGATGGCGCTCGTCTGGAGCGTATTGGCGGGGCTTGCCTATAATGCGTGGCGCAAGGGCGGCGGCGTGATTATCGGCGCACTGGTTTTTTCCCATTGGGTTTTGGATTTCATCACCCACAAACCCGATCTCGAACTGTGGTTTGGCGGCCCGAAAGTCGGGCTCGGACTTTGGGACCACAGGACGATTGCCGTCAGCACCGAATTCGCCCTCTTACTCGCTGGCTTCATGATCTTTCTGAAAGCTGCCAAAAGCAAAGGCGTCGGCGGCGTGATCGCGCCGGTCGTTCTTCTGGTCGCCCTGGCGGCGGCGCAGCTTGTTGGCAATTTCGGCCCGCCGCCGGGAAGCGCCGCTGAGGCCGCGCAAACGGCGATCATCGCCTATGGCGCGTTTGCAGCGCTTGCCTTTTGGGTCGATGTCTCGCGCACCGCAAATTAGCAGCGCGAACTGTACAACACCATTGGCGGCGCGCATGCGGGCGCCTAGATAACGCCTTCGACCCCACCGGAGGCTATGTGACCTATTCCTTGCTACTAGATAGCGCGAGTTTTGCCGATGAACGCCTATCCCTGACCATTCCCGAGAACTGGATGCAGGGCCGCACCACCTATGGCGGCCTGTCCGCGGCGTTGTGCCTTGAAACGGCGCAGCGGACTTTTACGGACCTGCCGCCCTTACGCTCGGCGAACATCGCCTTTATCGGCCCGGCGGGCGGGCCGGTTGAGGGGCGCGCAAAGCTCCTGCGGCGCGGAAAATCGGTGACGTTTGTTGAAGCCGATATTGCCAGCGACAAGGCAATTGCAACAAGGGGCGTGTTTGCCTTTGGCGGCGCCCGCGAGAGCGCACTTGAGCGAAGCTTTACGCCGATGCCCGCGTTGCCGGCGCCCGAGCATTGCGGACCCCTCATGCCCGAAGGTTTTGGCCCCGCTTTTGCGCGCCATTTCGAGGCCCATCTCGCCAAGGGCGCGCGGCCAATCTCCGGGGCCGACGGCCATGAACTATTCATCTGGGTGCGTCATAAGGAAGGCAGCGACGACAGCCTTCCGGCATTGCTGGCGCTGGCCGACATACCGCCGCCGGCGGTTTTGCCGATGTTTACAAAACCGGCGCCGATCAGCTCGATGACGTGGATGGTCAACTTTCTCACCGACCGCCCGACGACGCGCGATGGCTGGTGGCTGTTACAGTCCCGTGCAGACAATGCGAGCCAGGGCTATTCAAGCCAGGACATGCTGGTCTGGAACCGTGACGGCGACCTTGTTGTCGCCGGGCGTCAGAGCATTGCGATCTTTTTCTAGCTTGCTCCCGAAAACCACGCTGAAATCGAGTAAAAAACATACATTCACCCAAATGGGCGATAGTATTGCTCTCGTTGCTTTGCGAACTGGCTGCATCACAAAACAAAAGGGAGTTCGACAATGGATCTTGGAAATTTCTCGTTAAGCCTCGCCGTCAAGGATATTACCGCCTCGCAAGCGTTTTACGAAAAACTCGGATTTGAGGTTTTCGGCGGCGACGCCAGCCAGGGCTGGTTGATTATGAAATGCCCGAGCTGCGTCATCGGCTTGTTTCAGGGGATGTTCGAAAAGAACACGCTCACCTTCAATCCCGGCTGGGACAGCGCCGGGCAAACGCTGGATAGCTTCACTGACATCCGGGACATTCAAAAAACGCTGAAAGCTGACGGCGTGCCGTTCACCGCTGAAGCCGACGAGGCCACATCCGGCCCGGCGAGTTGCGCATTCCTCGACCCCGACGGCAACCCGATTTTAATCGATCAGCATGTTTGAACGCGCACCGTTAAGTTAAGAGACCGGCTACTTGGCGCGTTTTCCGAGCACGTAGTCGAGCGAAAACGCGCCCGGTCCGCGCGCCAGTATCAACAGCAATGGCATCGCCCATAAAAGATGCAGCGACCAGTTGCCATTTGGCTTCAGGAGATCACCAGGGAAAACATAAAACTGGATAAATGCCGTCATGGCCAAAAGACCAAGCGCGCCAAATCGCGTAAACAACCCGAAAACTAACAGGATGGGGAGAAAAAATTCTCCGAGCAAGGCCAAGTGCGTCATCGTCGGTGCGAGCGGCGCCGGGATGCCGTAGATATTTTCAAACAGAAAAACCTTCTTTTCGACGACGCTGAAGATGTTCCAGTTGACGCCAAGAAATTCGCCGCCATCGATCTTGGTCTGGCCGGAGCGCCAGAACGGAACCGCGGCCGCGATACGTGCGACAAACGCCAGCGCAGCGTAAGGGATCAGTTCCATAAGCTGCGTAAATTTTTGATAGAGCCCCGTCATTTTTTGTTTCCTTAGTTGCGCGCGGCAGCGATCACGGCGCCGCCGTTAAAAATAATTTGAAAGGTTGCCTGCGGATCGAACGCCTCGTCGATCGTGGCGGCATGGCCCAACGCGTCAGCGACGCTCTCGCCGGCGTTTAAGCGCTCAAGCGCGGCGAAAGCGCCGGCGCCGATGACGCTGAGATGGACTTCGCGCTCAGGACGGATGATCAAAACGCATTCGCCAGCGCCGGCTTTGATATTTTCCGGCGCGGCGTCGCTTTGGTGTCGCCGCCAAATTGAACCGACTGCAAAGGGAGATTTAAAAAGTCGCAAAGACGGATGCAAGGTGAAGGCAAGACCAGAAGGATCGCCGCCGCCTGCCGCCAAAATGGCCTGTGCATCCAGCGGCTCTGCGTCGGCGGCGCGATAGGCCTCGAGCCAGGCAATCTCCAGCTGCGCCATATCGGCGAGGTAAGGAACGCTTCGCGCGGGCTCGAAAGCGTCCAAAAATTCCGGGAAACGATCGCCGTAATCGGCGATCATCGGCGAAGTCGGTGGCGCGGCGTTGAAATATTCATTCGCCGCAAATTTAAAAAAATCCTCGCCCACAAGCTGCGCAACAACCGGAAACTTATCGGCGAGCGCTTTTGAAAGACTGGAGCGGATATTGTTGCGGTAGACGGCAAGCGCGGCGGTGGTTTTATCCGTATCGCCCGTATAATCGAACGGTGGCGTCGGCGGCTCTGGCGCGCGCAGGATTTCTGCGAGCCTGTCAAAGACTTCACGGTCAGCGGCCGGGCGGTCTGATGGAGAGGGAGAAGGTGTGAGGTGATCAGGCATTTTCAAATGCGCCGGTTTGCGTCGTGGTCCTGGCAGTCGCCGTGCGCATCCAGTCGGCGGCTTTTTTTGCCTCGAGCGCCAACTCGCCAAGCGGCGGCGTGTCGGTGTCCCATTCGATCAGTGTCGGGCGCGGGCCGGCCTGGGCGATAAAGCGGCGATAGAGCGCGCCGACATCGGCGCAGACCGGTGAGCCGTGGTCGTCAACCCGGATTTCAACGCCGCGCGCGCGGTCAATCGCATGCCCGGCCAGGTGAATTTCCTCAACCGTGCCGGCGTCGATCGCATCGAGATACGCCTCGGCGTCAAACCCCAGATTACAGGCGCTGACATAGATGTTGTTGATGTCCAGCAAGAGCCCGCAACCGGTCCGGCGCGCCAGGGCGTTTAGAAAATCAGGTTCCGACATGTCGCCCGGCACATTTAAATATTGTGACGGGTTTTCGATCAGGATGCGTCGCGCCAGCGCGTCTTGCGTCTGATTAATATGCGCTGCTGTGCGCTCCAACGTCACCTCGGTCAGCGGCGGAGCGATCAGGTCGTTGTAGAACACGCCATCATGCGCGCTCCAGGCCATGTGTTCAGAGACCAGCGCGGGTTGATAACGGTCAACGACGATGCGCAGCCTTTCAAGATGGTCGCGATTAAGGTCGTCATGGCCGCCAAGCGACAGACATACGCCGTGTACGGATAATGGGTGATGTTTGCGAATTTCGGAGAGCCACGCATGCGGAGCGCCGCCTTCGCACATATAGTTTTCGGCGTGGACTTCAAAAAAATCGATATGGGAAAGCGGGTCGCCCGCTCCTACGCGTCCGCTATTGGGGGAGAGTACGTCGCGATAGTGAGCGGGCTTTAAGCCGACCCCGACACTGGGTGGCGTCAGGGTCGGATTGGTGTGGTCTTGTTGGGTCAAAACTTAATTCTGTTCAGAAATTAAGCTTCTGGAAGGTCCCGGTCGAGTTCTTCGAGGCTGCCTGTGCGGCCGTCGGGAAGATCGACGCTCTCGCAAGAGCCGGCTGGAACCAGTGTCCAGGCATTTCCTTGATAATCAACGGTCGACGTGCCTTCGCATGATGTGCCAGGTCCCGCGGCGCAGTCATTTTCACCGGCAAGTGAAACGCCGAAACATTTGTCCATGCCGCCTTTAGCTGCGTTTGCAGGCGCCGCAACGACGAGGGCTGCGGTAAAAGCGCTGGCGAGAACCGCTTTCGTCAATGCTGATTTATCCATCTTGTCTTCTCCTTGTTGGCTAAACTCTTTTTGCTAAACTCTAACCGCTGCACATCTGCTGCGCATCGGGTTGTCTCAACCTACAGCGCCCGGCGGTGCGCACAATTCAACACTGATCACGAGCGAGTGAGGGCGCGGCTTTTTCATCTTAAAATTGCGTAACGCGGCCAAGCTCATCCCGGCGGCGCCCGTTTCAGACATCCCCATGGCCGAGTTGTTCCTGTTTTATCTCCAACGCCAGCCAGTCTTCTTCGGCCGCAGCCAGCGCTGTTTCCGCCATGGTCAACTCGCTTGCCGTCTGGTTGAAGGCTTGCGGGTCGCGATCATAAAACCCGGCGTCGTTAAGCTTTGCGTTGAGCGCGCTGACCTTGGCTTCCAGCTCGGCGATTTTTGCAGGCAGGGTTTCGAGCGCATATTTATCTTTGTAGCTGAGCTTGGTTTGCGCTTGCGGTTTGGCGCTATCGCGTTTGACGGTGGGCTTCGACAGTGCTTTCGCGGCCGCGCGCGCACCCGGCGCCGAACCGCGCTGGCGCACCATATCGTCATAGCCGCCGGCATAAGTCCGCCAGCCGCCGGGACGATCCGGGTCGGTGGTGATCACTGAGGTGACAATCCGGTCGAGGAAACTGCGGTCATGGCTGATCAGCAACAGCGTTCCTTGATAGGCGGCGAGCAACTCTTCGAGCAGGTCGAGCGTTTCCAGATCCAGATCATTGGTCGGCTCGTCCAGCGCCAGAAGGTTTGATGGTTTGGCGAGCGCCGAGGCCAGCGCCAGGCGTCCGCGCTCACCGCCGGACAACGACGACACCGGCGCGCGCCATTGTTCGGGTGCGAACAAAAAATCCTGCAGGTAGCTGGCGACATGGCGCTTGGCGCCGGAAATCGTCACCCAGTCGCCGCGCTCATCGGCAATGGCGTCCGCAAGGCGCATCTCCGGCTTGAGGCTGGCGCGCCGCTGGTCGAGTGAGATCAGGTCAAGATTGGTTCCGAGATTGATCACACCGCTATCCGGCGCCAAGGCCCCGGTCAGCATATTCACCAGCGTTGTTTTGCCGGCGCCGTTGGGCCCGACAATGCCGATCTTTTCACCGCGGGTAATCTCCACCGAGAAATCATCGACGACTTTATTCTCGCCGAACGATTTTGAAATATGCTCCGCAACAATCACCCGTTTGCCGGAGGCGCTGGTCTCAGACTTAGAAAACTTCACCGTTCCTGTCGGACGACGCGCCTCGCGCAGGTCTTTGCGCATGGCGTGCAGCTCGCCAAGGCGGCGCACGTTGCGTTTGCGCCGCGCGGTGACGCCGTAACGCAGCCAGTGTTCTTCAGCGACAATTTTCCGGCCGAGCTTGTGGCGGGCTTGTTCTTCTTCTTCCAGGGTCTTATCGCGCCAGGCTTCAAATTCGCTAAAGCCGCGCGCAATGGTCCGGGTTTTGCCGCGGTCTATCCACACCGTCGAAGTGGTGAGGTTTTCCAAAAACCGCCGGTCGTGGCTGATCAAAACAATCGCCGACGACGATGCGCGCAGACGTTTTTCCAACTCGGCAATCGCCGGCAGGTCGAGATGGTTGGTTGGCTCGTCGAGCAGCAAGATATCGGGCTGGGAGACCAGAGCGGCGGCAATGGCGATGCGCCGCGCCTCACCGCCCGAGCATGTGTCGAGCGCGATGCCCGGCGCGAGATCAAACGACGCCATGACGATGTCGATCAAATGCGCATCAGCGTCATCGTTCAAACCCTCGGCGATATAGTCTTCAGCAGTTTTAAACCCGGTAAAGTCCGGTTCCTGGGGCAGATAGCGAATGGTCGCGCCCGGATGAACGAAGCGCTCGCCGCGATCGGGCTCAACCGCGCCGGCGGCGATTTTGAGCAGCGTGGATTTGCCCGAACCGTTGCGCCCCACCAGCGCGATGCGCGCGCCGGGCTCCACATCAAGCCGAGCGCCCTCAAGCAGCGCATCGCCGCCAAAGGTGATTGAAATCTCAGTTAAGGAAAGCAGAAACCCGGCCATGACGGGGGTCATAGCCGCGCCGCGTGATAACACCAAGTGGTGCGCCCGACGCACCAAAATTTAACACAATGTTGCGAGTCTCGTGACACAAAACGGCGTCTGTCACGCCCCATGCAACACCGGAATTGCCCCATGCACCCGTTAAAAGCCTATTTGCGAGATGTCGGCGAGCCCATTCAGGCGTTTGGCGCCCGCGTCAGCGCCTCGCGGCAAACACTGTATCGCATCATCGGCGGGGCCCAGGCGCCAAAGCCGGCGCTGGCGCGCCGCATCGTCGAGGCGACCGGCGGCGCGGTGACGTTTGAGGCGCTGTATCAGGGCTCATCTGGCGGCGGCAAAACCGGCGGCGGCGAGGTGGTCGGGCTGAACGCCGGCGAGGCCGGCGGCGGGCTCAACACTGAGCGCGTGCGCGTGGCGCTTGCCATTGTCGTTGACCATCTGGCCGCGAAAGACAAGCCCGAGCCGCCGGACGCGGCGGTGACCATTGCCGCGGAAGCCGTGGTCAATACTTACATGGCGCTATCGACAGTTACGACCCGTCAGGGTCCGGAGCGTTTTTGCCAAGCACTGCGGCCAGTTCTCGAAGAAATTCTGCGAGAGTATTCGGCGTCGCCGCCGCCCCCGGCAGCGCTTGACCGCGGGGCGGAACTGGCGACGCAGATTTATTTTCAATCCTGGAACCAGGACCAGACGGAAACGTCGGCCGGGTAAGCGCGGCCCCCGGCTCACGCGCCCGCCGCTGCGCCAACCGCCACATAGTCCGGCCAATCCGCGCCGCGTAGATGTCTTCCTCAAGGCTCAATTGGTTCCCTCCCGAAGCGCCGCGCCGGTGGTTGTGGCGTGAGGTGTTGATTTGCGGAGTTTAGCATGGGTGGCGGTGGTGAGGATGGGTTTTTTGGTGGGATGGATAGTAGGAGTGGTCTGCAAGTGGCTGAAAATTGCTGCGGATTCAATTGATCGCCGCAACACATTCACCGAACCGCTTGGCAGGCGTTTGGTAATCCAGAGTTTTTCTGGGTCGTTCGTTGAGTTGTCTTGCGATAGCATTGAGCCTTTGTTGGCTGTACAAAGTTAGATCTGTCCCGCGCGGCAAATACTGTCTGAGCAATCCATTGATATTCTCATTTGAACCACGTTGCCAGGGACTTTGCGGATCACAGAAGTAAACTTGTATATTGGTTGCCAATGTAAACCGCTGATGGTCGGCCATTTCCTTGCCCCGATCCCACGTCAGCGATTTATAGAGTTCACGAGGGAGTTTGCTGGCTTGTTTTATCAGGGCAGACACAACACCTGCGGTATCCTTGTTTGCCACCTTCACCAGCATAACATAGCGCGTACGGCGTTCGACCAATGTCGCAATATAGCTGTTCTTTGATCCGCCGATCAGGTCACCTTCCCAGTGGCCCGGAACCGCTCGGTCTTCGACAGATGCAGGCCGTTCACGGATTGAAACTGTGTCCTTGATTTGGCCGACGCCCTGCCGTTTCAGGCTGGCCTGTCTCGACCGCCGGATGGCGCGCTGGGCTCTCAAATGCGTCTGCAGCTCTTTCTTCAAAACCCCGCGCGCCTGAATAAACAGGGATTTGTAGATCGTTTCATGCGACACGCGACGATCCTCTGCGTCCGGATAAGTTTGCCTTAGCCAGCCGGCAATTTGTTGCGGCGACCAGTCCAGCTGCAGTTTGTCAGAAACGGCCCGACGCAGGAAGCCGCTGCTTGCAAGCTTACAGAGTTTGGGGCGCAAAGCTGTCTGCCAGGCGCGTTTATCTGCCTTGGTCGCGCGGTAGGGTTTACGCCCACCATTGCGCGCAATCTCCCGGCTGATCGTCGAAGCGGACCGGCCAAGCGCCGATGCAATCGTGCGCAAGGACAATCCTGCCACTAGCCCGCGTGAGATCTCTTCGCGCTCCGCTAAAGTGAGCGCCAGGCGGGATCGTCGCCGAACTGGGGGACGGATGCCGCCGGTTGGCGCCAGCACACAAAATATCGACGATGACTTTCGATCGAACGCTCGACCGATTGCATTCATCGACTCGCCACGCTTCCATCGATCCCAAATCTCAGCCCGCTGAGATTCTGAATAATAAATTCGTCGACGTTGCTTCATAACTTCCACTCCAGTTGTTCATTTAACTAAAGTGTTGCGATGACCCTTTGAACCCACAGCCCAAAACGGACATTGAACA
>JAJFGA010000034.1 GCA_021776375.1 Hyphococcus sp.
GCAGAACGCCTATGTCGAGCGTGTCATTGGCTCCGTTCGGCGGGAATGTCTGGATCACATCATCGTCTTGAATGCGGCGCATTTGCATCGTGTGCTGAAAGCTTATGCCAATTATTATAATAAGGCTCGCACGCATCTCAGCTTGGAGAAGAATGCTCCTGTTCCAAGGCTCATTTCAGCTTCGGGCACAATTAAATCAACGCCACATCTCGGAGGATTGCACCATGAATACGCTAGAATCTAATAAGTGGTAGGGACAACACTAAACTCGATATCCCGAATATTGATGATACGTTCCGTTCCGTTTTGGAAGCATAGCGCTTTATCAAAAGGCGACTCCTCATAGTACCATCCTTCCTTACTCACGTTAACGAACCTATCGAATTTTAATTCGCAAGGAGTTGGAGTAATATCAACTCTATTAAACTCATCGTATATACGAACATTTTTAATTGACTTACAAATGATTTCATGCGTTTCTTCTTGTTCAGGGTATAAAACACGAGAGCTTTTGCCGTTACAATCTGCGCCGTTGCCATAGACTTGCAAAATGACTTTTGGATTCCCGAGTTGTCCCTCGACAAGTAATTCCCAGTTACCTTGAAGCCAATCATCTTTCAACGATCCAGTTTTATCGTCGGCAAATATTGGACTGACTGTATTCCAACATGCATTAAGGAATTCTGCGTACCGTCTTACAATGGTATCTACATTTCTCATTCGTCAGTTGCATCTTTCAATAAGTCTAATTCTTTTGATGTAGGGTCTCGCTTGAGACCTTTCGATCCAGGTTGAGCATCTTCAAATTTAACTCTTTGCATTGCTCCCTCCGGTGCGTTTGGGTTAGTGTTTGGTTGAAATTCTTTTACACGATCTGGAGTTATGTCTTTCACATTTCCCTTTTCGTCAGTTATACGCACTCCTGGATCACCCTTTCTAGTAGTTCTTGTGTCAATCTTTCCACCCTTTGGCCCACAATTATGCACCAACACTCGCTGTTCGCCAACGAAATAAGTTTCGAAGTCAGCGACTGTGATATTGTAAGTGGCGTCGGTGCGGCTAGTTTCCTCAACTGATGCGATCACCATGCCGCGACCGTTCTTGGTAATGACCGCCATACCAGTGGTCAGCTCGCGGGTTTCTTTCCAGCCCTGACCAGCAATCCACCAGGGATGCTCATGGGTTGTTTCGAACCGCTCCGCTTTGCCGCCAGAGCCTATAAGAGAGACCTCCCATATAACGCGCTCGTGACGTGGGGTCACATCCGTAACCGGTTTCAAGGCCGTCTCACCGGTGTCTGTGTCACGCGCCCAGACCAAGTCACCTACTGCGATCTCTTCGATCGGCCTGAGGCCATCCTCCGTTTCGACAAGTGTACCAGCAACAAAGCAACAGAGCTTATTCTTAACGAACTTTCCGACGTCTTTCGCGTCACCCACGCTGACGGGAAGAAGTTCGGACACCAACGAAACCGCCGCAAGAACTCTTGCACCAGTAGATGCGTCGCTATTCGTCAACGTTTTAGCGTCATCAACGACGCCAGCAAATGTCGCGCCAATGTCGCCACCCTTTAAGGCGAACTTTATGACTTTCGTGACCGCACTGCGGCCTTCCGGATCCGTCGCATTCACCGGGTCATTCCCTACATAGGCATACAGGTTCATCTGATCTTCGTAGCCGATGGGGTCTGTTTGTAAGAACCTGCCGGTCTCCGGATCATAGAACCGGGCCTTGTAATAATACAGACCGGTTGAGGGGTCGAGGCGTTGGCCTGTAAACCGGAACGGGAAGCCGCCGTCGCCTTCGGGGCCGCTTTCTCCGTAGGGGGAGTAGGTGTATTTCTCGATCACCGCGCCGGCGCTGTCTGTGGTTGCGACCACAGAGCCCAGCCGATTCTGATGCGCCCACACTTCGCAAGTGGCGTATGACGTGTTGGTGCACCCGCCAAGCGTAAAATCGATCATCAGGAACGGTTCGTCGATGCTGCCCGGCAGACGCACGCCCTACGCGGCGGAGCCGCATGCTGTCTTAAATGGCATTCGCTATCTGGCGCGCACGGGTTGCGGTTGGCGTATGTTGCCGAAAAATTTCCCGCCCTGGTAAACGGTTTACTGGTGGTTTCGCCGTTTCGTACGATCACTGCTTTTTCAAACCATTCATGATATTGCTTTGATGGTAGATCGCGAAGCCCATGGCCGTTCGCCGCAACCGACCGGCGGCGTGATCGACAGTCAAAGCGTCAAAGCCCCGGCGGCAAAGGCGCGCGGCTATGATGCAGGCAAGAAAATTGTTGGGCGCAAACGCCATATTACAGTTGATACGGATGGTCGCCTCCTCATGGTCAATTTGACGACAGCCGATATTTCAGACAGCGCCGGCGCACAGCAAATTCTTGATGTGATCCGCAAACGCTGGCCCTGGCTCAAGCATTTGTTCGCAGACGGCGCCTATGATCGAACACAATTGATGGACAAGGCAGAATTTTTGAACTTCGTGATTGAAATCATCCGCCGCAGCGACGCTCAAAAGGGCTTCAAAATATTACCGCGGCGATGGGTCGTCGAGCGAACTTTCGGATGGATGATGCGATGGCGAAGATTGGTCCGCGATTATGAACAACGCATCGACGTATCTGAAGCCATGATACAAGTCGCAATGGGGTCCAATTTACATCGAAGAATTGCTCATTAAACCATTCTCAAACAGACTCTTAGAGCTTTCGTTTGAAGATATCCTGCAGCATGGCTTTATCAAGAGACAAATCAGCGATGATGCGCTTCAACTTGCCGTTCTCCTCATCAAGCTGCTTAAGCCGTTTCATCTCTGACGGCATCAGGCCGCCATATTTCTTGCGCCAATTATAAAATGTTGCTTCGGCAACCCCGGTCTTGCGACAGACCTCGGAAATGGTCGTGCCTTCCTCGACTCGCCTCAGGACAAATGCAATTTGCGCATCCGTAAATTTACTTCTCTTCATCGAACTTCCCTTCTCCCCCTCAGGGGGGCATAATTGGAAAATTCCAGCTTTAAATGGTCCAAGAAACGGGCAGCACGTCACTACCCCACCCCGGATTTTTTGTTTATCATCTTTTCGGACAGTAGCTACTCAAGCGTCGTATTCGGTGTCAGCGCACAAAACAGAAATTATAGTGGCGCATCTATATCTGATACGACTCCTGGGTCACTTACCGGCAAAGAAAAAAATGTAATCTTGTTCACCGCGAGAATTCGCTTTGCACCAGTATCATCACTGAGCGCCTTTAGCTGATCAAAATGAGACCGCCTAAATATAACAGGATGGCCTAAACGACCGTCACAACTTGGCGCGAAGATAGTTTTCGTGGGATTGTTGTGAAAAGCATCAATTATAGTCAAATAGGTATGCTCGGTAATAAATGGCATGTCCCCCAACACTACCATCACCCCGTCTGCCCTTTTCAAGTTGCGAACTCCCGCCGCAATCGAAGTTCCCATGCCGTTTGCAGCATCTTTATTTTCTACTATATCAAACGCGCTTGGATCGCACAAAGATGCGACCTCAGAGTCGGTTGGCTTTACGACAACCAACCTTTGAGAGAGTGGCGCTAGCGCAATCTTATCAACTATATGCGAAAGAACAGGTTTTCCTTGAAGGTTGGCAAGGAGTTTGTTCTCTTTGCCATACCGGCGAGAGTATCCGGCGGCAAGAATGATGGCGGCTATTCTTTTCATGGCGATTTACGCCGACGTTCCTCAATGATTTCAGCGATAATTGAAACTGCAATTTCATTCGGGTTTTTCGCTCCGATATCGAGTCCGACCGGCCCACGGATTATATCGGGACATCGCTTCGTAGATGGCATTGCCTCAAGCAGTTCGAGACGTTTCTTATGAGTTAATCGGCTGCCGAGCGCGCCTATATAATCGGCTTGAGAGTTAAGCGCAGCATGAAGGATGTTACCTTCCCATTCATGCTCGTGAAACAGCGTAACGACTGCGGTATATGTATCGATCGTCAAAACTTCGAAATCAGACTTGCTATGAATATTGTGCCCATTCACATTGTTGTTGCTGAGAAATTCGAGCGCCTCTATATCTGGACTATACGCCTCAACGATGATGCCAGCCGCTCTTGCAAGGGTGCAAAATGAAATGAGATTGGCGCCCTCGCCGAATGCAAAAATACGATAATCCGGCTCATAAACCACAACGAAATTGCTTCTGTTGTTTACCGTTTTCGTGGTTGTAGTGAGGTGCGAGGTTAGTTCTGGAAGATCGATTGCCATCGATCCTAACTCACGATTTTTTTTTAGCGTGTAGGTTTCATGAACAATTTTGGCGGCACATTGTGTTTCGATAAACAGTTCGATGCCAGAACCGCAGGGTAAAACAACATCAAGATATGGCGAGCCGGCGCCATATCGGACGATTTTATTTTCATCGCGTTCGATACATCGGAGCGCCTCAGCAATAATCGCTTTTTCGGCGCAACCGCCAGTGATCATGCCCACCGAACGACCATCAGCGACAACGCCAAGCTGGCTCCCAATGGGACGAGGCGACGAGCCGTCGATTCTAACAAGAGTAACCAACGCCACACGGCGCCCTTCATTTAGGGAGCGGTAGAGTGTTGGAATAACATTTTCAACAAACAGCATACTGAATTCGATTTGTGGTTATGACACGAAGGGTTCGTCGTGCATTCAAATTGACAGAGCCACGATTATTCGTGGCATCATGCTTTCCAGGCTCTGTCGACGGCTCATGCGCCTCTTTGAATTGCCTCATGCCCGCAGTTGATCGCCGATTGGTAAATTCCTAATGCGCCTGCCTGTTACTTGAAAGATTGCGTTTGCAAGAGCCGGCGCCAGTGGCGGCAAGCCCATCTCACCCATTCCCGCCGGCGGGTCACCATTGTCAATAATATGGGTTTCGATCTCGCGAGGAGCATCAGCTATGCGCATCAGCTGATAGGTGTCGAAATTACCATCGACGACGCGCCCGCCCTCTATGTTGATAGCCAGGCGCAAGGCGGTTGAAAGTCCATCATTGACGCCGGATTCAAGCTGGGCTGCTATCCCGTTGGGGTTGACGACAGTTCCGACATCAACCGCGGCGACGACCCGAGGAACACTCAAACGTCCATCAGCATCAATTTTGACATCGACAACCTCAGCCACATAGCCGCCAAAGGTAAAATGCGCCGCAATACCGCGCCCACACCCTTCTGACATTGGCGCGCCATAATCACCTTTTTCCGCTGCGAGGCGCAAAACACCCGCAAGCCGACCCGGATTGAAGACTGGCCCGCCATGTTGCTCGTATGGCAGCTCTTGTGATTCACCGAGAAGACGCAGACGCAAGGCGAGAGGATCTTCACCGCGTGCGATGGCGATTTCATCGAGAAAACTCTGCACCACGAAAGCATTTGCTGTATGTGCCGGCGCCCGCCATGAACCACGTGGCGCGCCGGAGCGGGCAGAGAAATATTCAACACGCAAATTATCGACTAGATGCGCTGGAAAGTCGTCCGGGTAAAGTTCCGCCTGCCAATAATCCGTTTCCGGCATGTTCGGTCGGCGGTAATATTTCGAGGCGCTGGCGAGCCGATGGGTCCAAGCTGTAAGGGCGCCCTCAGCGTCAAACGCGGCGCGTAAATGATGCATACCGGAAGGACGGTAAAAATCGTGGCGCAAATCGTCTTCGCGGGTCCATAGAAGTTTTACAGGCTTACCCACAGCAGCGCTTGTCAGCGCCGCTTCGAGCGCATAGTCGCTAGTGAGGCGCCGCCCGAAGCCCCCTCCAAGCCGGGTAGGCTGAACCCGTATCGACAGCCGATCACGGTCGAAGGCTTGCGCCACCAAACGGTTCGCGCTGCTTGGCATCTGCATGGGGCCGATGATATCGATACCGTCTTCGCGCACATCGGCAATGCAATTTTGCGGCTCCAGCGGTGCATGGGAAACATAGGGCTGCCAATAATGCGCCTCGTGGATCGTTGCAGCGGCGGCGAAGGCGGCGTCAAAATCACCGTCATCGCGCACAACCTGCCCCTGACCAGTAAGCAAGTTTTCGCAATGCGCCTGAAAACTAGGGCTTGATTCATTCGCATAGGGACCATGATTCCAGTCAATGCTTAACGCATCGCGTCCTTTCAATGCCGCCCAGACCGAGTCGGCGACGACAGCGTATCCTTCCGCCTGCACGCCATAGGGGCCGTCTAGCGGCGGGCGTTCGATCTTGACGACATCACGGACGCCCGGAACGGAGCGGGCCGCACGATCATCGACAGAATTAGCGATCCCGTCAAAATAGGGGCAGCGAGCAATGACGGCGTGAAGCATGCCTGGGACTTCAGCGTCGATCCCGTAGACGGCATTGCCGGTGACGATGGCCCGCGCATTCTTCATCTTTTGCGGCGTGCCAATGAGTGTGAAATCCTCGCTTGGTTTCAACGCCGGCTCTTCTTCCGGCACATCAAGCGCCGCTGCAGCGCTGGCGATCGCTCCAAATGTCGTCTCCTGGCCCGAAACCTCGTGGCGTATGACTCCTTGCGCGACTGTGAGCTCGGCTGCGTCAACGCCCATTTCTGCAGCGGCTGCTGCGACGAGCAGCATGCGCGCAGTCGCTCCCGCGCGGCGTAGCCCTTCCCAATGACCGACGATTGAATAGCTACCGCCCGACCCTTGCCCAACATATTTCCATGCGATCTCGCCATCTTCGTCGCGCTTTAGTTCGAGCGGCATTTGTGTCGTTTCGACCTTGTCGAAATCGGCGCCGAGCTCTTCGGCGACCAGCATCGGCAAAGACGTATCGACACCCTGTCCCATTTCCGGATTGGGGAATGCGATGAGCACTGTTTCATCTGGGCGGATTACAATGAATGCGCCAACTAGCGCTGGCGGGCCGTCAACTAATGCCTCGACTTCACCCGGTCTGCGCGAACAGGCGGACAGCGGCGCCGCGACGATCAGAGCCCCGGCGGAAGTTGCGTAACGAAGGAAATCGCGTCGTGTCGCGGAAAGGAGTGAGCCGTCCATCATGAGCCTGCCTTTCTGAGGGTGGCAGCGTGATGGACCGCTTTGCGCAAGCGATAGTAAGTTCCACAACGGCAGATATTTGTAAGGTTGCGGTCGATGTCCTCATCTGACGGATCGGGCGTTTCTTCCAGCATCGCCGCCACGGCCATGATCTGGCCAGCCTGGCAATAGCCGCACTGAGCAACATCTTCATCGATCCATGCCAGTTGTACAGGATGGAGAGTTTCCCCATCGCTCAGACCTTCGATGGTCGTGACCGATGCGCCGTCAACGGCAGCCATTTGAGTGACGCAGGACCGGATTGCGCGGCCATCAATGTGAACAGTGCAAGCGCCGCATTGGGCGATGCCACAACCGAATTTTACGCCCTTTAGGCCTGCTTCCTCGCGTAGATACCAGAGCAGCGGCATTTCCTCATCGCCTTGAAACTCGCGCTCTTCGCCATTGACCGTCAATCGCACCATCACCGCCTCCATCATATTAAAAGCGCCATGATAGATGTGTTTTCAGCCGATTGGAGGGCAGTTTACCCCATAAAAGTACCAGTTGAGCGCGCGCAACAGCGATCTGCCTGTTCGCATAATGTCATTTCTGTATCCAATGATTTAGCTCCGTACCTCATTTGTTTTCGGTTGTGGATAGAAGCGGAAGTGAGGCATTGATTGGGTTAGGTCCCAAAATGCCCGCATTCCAGCCGTCAGAGAACGCGTAAACGATTGGCTAGAAATCACCAGTAGCGGACGGTGCGGCGCTCCGAAACGAACGGCCGGTAAAAGTCTTCAAACCGGGCATTAGGTGTTGAGGCTTGCAAATCAGTTCTGCGCTTTGACGTGTTCGGTGATGCGGCGAAGGAACATCATGAGCCCCTCACTATTGATTGTGCACACCATAAGTGGGTTCGCTGAATGCCGTATGAGCCTTCAAACAAGGAGCTCGGCTCCTGTCAGCCCACCAACGATATCATTCTCCAACGATCTCGATGCTGGCCCTGTCGGCAATGGCGCCAGCCACAGCCCAGCCGCCAAACGTTTCCGTGACCGCGAAAACAATTTCGTTGCGCCCTTTCTTGAGCGGCAAATAGAGAGCATCATAAAAGCCGACGGTCCCCAAAAATCTGTAGTCGCGCAAACCGTAAACATCGTCGCCAGCGTAAAGCAGATCGCCGTTCAGATAGACTTTCGCCTTATCGCTGAAGCCGAATTCCATGCGCTTGACGACGGCGTTGTCTGCTTCAATGACGGCTTTAGCCAATACAACGTTTTTGTCGCGCGCACCGCGCGCCACCCGCGCCAGGTTTGCAACGCCGTTGACCTCGATATCTACCGCTCCCCATTCCAGCCGGTTCTGCAGCGCATCATCTAACACCAGAGATCCTTCGGTCTCTTCCGATGAGAAAGCTTCGGAAACCGACCACTTGCTAATAACGCCAGCGCGCAACGGTGGATGCGCGACGGCCGATCCAACAAGCTCAATTCCGGATTTGCGTTCAATCTTCAGGTTGGCGAAATGCGCAGTCGTAATATTGGTCCAGAGTGCGATCCCGCCAGCAGCCTGATCTCTCAGCAGATCGTCCACATGAAGAATCGGTTCTTCGCTGCCCGCATAAAAATCCGCTTTATCGCCTGAGACGACAATTTTTACATGAGTCCATTCATCGTGGTTGTAAGTAACAGGCGTTGCATATTGAGGCCCATATAATATCTGCCAGGCCGCGACGCCATTGAATGTCGGCGAATATTGGTTTGCGTCCGGATTGCCGCTTTGATGCGAACGGATGTAAAAATCCTCATAATTGGCGTTGTCCTGGCGGCGAAAACGAACGCCGACAAATCCGCGTTGCTCGGGAAACTTAACGTCAAACTCAATGACGCCGTTTTCAAAGACGAAGGATTTTAGCACGGCCTGGCCGTTTTCAAGAGTGAGCGTCTGAACGCCGTCGATATCCTTGATTCTGTAAGAATCTGCGCTAATTTCCAAATTTTCGTCAGTAAACGACATGTCCGCTGCCACTGCCGGCAACCCAATGAGCATGGTCATGCAGGCGACGCCAAGAACCAAAACCTTCATCTACTCTCTCCAGTCAAGCGGACGCGCGTTTCAAATACGCCGCATGTAACGACGTCATTTTCGGATCGGCATTGATAAAACAGCCTTGTGCGAGCATTATGCACGCGTTAAGCACACTTTGTAATGTCGGTTCATCGCATTCTGAAGAGTGCGCGCTAATCTCGATTTCGCGCAGCAGCAAACACGCCGAACAGTTCGGAATTGACGGACGTTTGGTAAAGCGACTTCGCACACGATAGCTCAGCCATCGTAAGTTCCGAGCCGCCCTCACCCAGCGGGTGGCGAAAAACAAATGTATGCTCTTGTTGATCCGCAGCGAGAGGCTTTTACAGAGCCGTAATCGCCATTCATTATGAGTGGTCCGACAGACAAAATTTCATTTGCTTGATCCTAACCCCCAGCAAACTTACTTGCGGATATCCCCCATGAGGCGCCCTTATTTGTTTGTTATTATGGCGCGTTACGACAGACCATTTTTTGGCCCGAGAAGACACTCGTAGACGCAATCCTCTCGTAATAGAATCCGCAAATTCTTCACGACCGGCTTCCACTGAAATTGCCCGCAACCATCTGTCTGTCATTCGAATTGTTTTCATTGCTCATGCCCTGTTGGCTGGGCCCCAGCATTTCAACTGTTACCCAATTTGTTACCCAAAACGGCTTGAGATCGCTAGGATAGAAAATCAAAAATTTACAACTAATTGTTTTTGTTTTGTTTTTTGGTGAGCCCAGAAGGATTCGAACCTTCGACCTACTGATTAAAAGTCAGTTGCTCTACCAACTGAGCTATGGGCCCACAAGCGTGGTGGTAAGGCGCTAAAGCGCTTAACACGACAACGCCGCTTCGACAAACGAAGCGGCGTTCCGCTTTTCGAGCGCCGGAACATAGGGGCGAGATTTGGCCCGGTCAACTGATTCTGCCGCGCTGCGGGAGCGTTTTTTTAAACGATCTCCTCGCCTGTCGCGGCTTTGAAATCGGTGACGAACGGGCCAAACCGCCCGGCGGATATCGCCTCGCGCATTCCCGCCATAAGGTCCTGATAATATTGCAGATTGTGCCAGGTCAGCAGCATCGGCCCCAGATATTCACCGGCGCGGAAGAGGTGGTTGAGATAGGCTTTGGAATAATCGCGGCTTGCCGGGCAGTCGCTAGCTGGATCGAGCGGCTCGGGATTATCGGCGTATTGGGCGTTTTTGATATTGATCGGGCCGGTTTTGGTCCAAGCCTGGCCGTGGCGACCGGACCTTGTCGGCGCGACACAGTCAAACATATCGATGCCGCGCGCGACCGCGCCGACGATATCTGCCGGCTTGCCGACGCCCATCAGATAGCGCGGCTTACCCAAAGTCATGTGGGGCGTGGTAAACTCCAGCACGCGAAACATCTCCTCGCGCCCCTCCCCAACCGCGAGCCCGCCGACGGAATAGCCCGGGAAATCGATCTCCATTAGTTGATCGAGGCTCATCCGCCGCAGGTCTTCAAAATTGGCGCCCTGGACGATGCCGAAAAGCGCCTGGCCCGGTTTTGATTTTTCCTCAAAAGCTCGCTTGGAGCGTTCTGCCCAGCGCGCCGAGAGCTCCATCGATTGGCGCGCATCATCATGGGCGATCGGGATCGCCGGACACTCGTCGAGCTGCATCTGGATGTCGGAACCGAGCAGACATTGAATTTCAATCGAGCGTTCCGGCGTCAGCATATGCCGCGAGCCGTCAATATGGGATTGAAACGAGACGCCCTCTTCGGTCAGCTTACGGAGTTTTGACAGCGACATGACTTGAAACCCGCCGCTATCGGTGAGGATCGGCCGCGGCCAGTTCATGAATTTGTGAAGCCCGCCAAGCGCGGCGACCCGCTCCGCCGTGGGGCGCAGCATCAAGTGATAGGTGTTGCCGAGAACGATATCGGCGCCCGTCGCGCGCACATGTTCCGGCAGCATCGCTTTTACCGTGCCGGCGGTGCCGACGGGCATAAAGGCGGGCGTCCTGATGTCGCCCTTCGGGGTTTTGATGACGCCGGTGCGCGCCTCTGCGTCCCTTGCCTTCAGTTCAAAAGAAAACGCATCCGTCAAATCATTCTCCCACCATTGGGAACGCCCCGCTCGGGCTGAAGGAGCACAATCTCGCCATCCGCATCGGCAAAACCAAGTACCAGCACTTCAGACATAAAGTCCGCAATCTGGCGCGGCGGAAAATTGACTACCGCCGCTACCTGGCGCCCGATCAAGTCGTCCTTGGTATAATGCGCAGTGATTTGCGCTGATGATTTTTTGATGCCGATCTCAGCTCCGAAATCGACCCAGACTTTCCAGGCCGGCTTTCGGGCTTTGGCAAACTCCGCAACATCCACAATCGTCCCGACCCGGATATCGACTTTGAGAAAATCATCGAAGGAAATTTCAGTCATTCGCTTTTCTCCAGCAAGCAGGCGTCGCCATATGAGTAAAACCGATAAAGTTGTTCACGCGCATGAGTATAAGTCGCTTGCATCCGGTCCGTGCCGCTAAAAGCGCAGACCAGCATAAACAAGGTCGAGCGCGGCAGGTGAAAATTTGTAAGTAGAAGATCGACAGCGCGAAAGTGATAGCCGGGGGTGATAAATATGTCGGTCTCACCGCGAAACACCTGAACCCGGCCATCCTCATCGGCGGCCGATTCCAACAAACGCAACGCCGTCGTGCCGACCGCGATGATGCGCCCGCCGGCGGCGCGGGCTGCATTGATCGCATCGGCCTGGCTTTGAGTAATCTCGCCCCATTCGCTATGCATTACGTGCTGGTCGGTATCGTCGACCGACACCGGCAGGAACGTCCCCGCGCCCACATGCAGCGTGATAGACAGATGCTCCGCGCCGGCGGCTTTGATACGGTCAAGCAGATCGCCGGTAAAATGCAAACCCGCTGTCGGCGCCGCAACAGAGCCCTCGTCGGCGGCAAAGATGGTCTGATAGTTCGAGACATCGGTTTTGTCGGCCGCCCGGCGCCGCGCAATATAAGGTGGCAGGGGCGTGACGCCGACCTGCGCCAGCGCTTCGCTAAAACTCTGCGTGCCCGCATCAAACTGAAAGTCGATCTCGCCGCCGTCGCGCGCGACCACTCTTGCGGTCAGGCGCTCGCCAAAGCGCACCTCATCGCCTGCGCGCAACCGCTTGGCCGGACGCACAAAAGCGCGCCACTTATTGTCACCGAGATCTTTGTGCAGCGTCGCCTCAATAGAGGCGGGCGCGCTGGCGTCATCGCGCGCGGCGCGCGAGCCAAAGAGTTGTGCGGGAATGACTTTGGTGTCGTTGGTAACCAGAAGGTCACCCGGCCGGATCAAATCCGGCAAGTCAGCGAAATTGCGGTCCCGCAAGCCATCGGCGGTGACATGCAGCAGTCGCGAGGCATCGCGCGGGACCACCGGCTCCAGCGCGATCAACTCACGCGGCAAATCAAAGTCAAAAACATCAACGCGCATGCCGCATCCCGTCCCTCGCCTGCGGCCCCGCGGCTAGATCGAATAAATATCGTAGTTGAAACTTTGATCCATCGATTCGGCTGGCTTGCCGGCGCATGCGCCCACTGGTTTGGCTGGCACGCCGGCGACGGTGCAGTGCGCCCCGACGTCTTTCAGGACGACGCTTCCGGCAGCGATTTTCGCCCCCTCGCCGACCTCAATATTGCCGAGTACTTTTGCCCCGACGCTGACCAGCGCGCCACGGCGAATTTTCGGATGGCGGTCGCCTTCGGTTTTGCCTGTGCCGCCAAGGGTGACGTTCTGAAGAATAGAGACATCGTCCTCGACCAGCGCGGTCTCGCCAATGACAATGCCGGTGGCGTGATCCATGAAGACGCCCTTGCCGATTTTAACCGCTGGGTGAATATCGACGGCAAAAAGTTCCGATATCCGGCTTTGCAGATAAAGCGCCAGCGCTTGGCGATCATGGCGCCAAAGCCAGTTGGCGACGCGATGCGCCTGCAGCGCAAGATAACCTTTGAAATATAAAAAAGGCTGCATGAATTCGTGACACGCCGGATCGCGTTTAAAGACCGCGCGCAAATCCTGCAACGCCGCCTCAACAATATGCGGCTCGTTTTGATAGGCCTCCGCGCATACTTCACGCCACAGCATCGCGCTCATCTCGGCGTCGGAAAATTTTTGCGCCAGGCGGTATGACAGCGCCGCTTCATATGTCTCATGGTTTAAAATTGTCGCATGCAGGAAACTGGCAAGGCTGGGTTCCTGCGCGGCAGCGCTCGCCGCTTCAACGCGCATCCTCGACCATGTCTGATCGCCTGATAGCTCGATAACGTTTGATTGGTCCGCTGAAGGTTTGTTCATGGTCTGATAGTCCTATTTTCTCAGCTACGCCGCAAGGATATGCTCGCAAATAGGGGCTGGCGCCGCGCCGCGCAAGGCTTTGACGTAACCGGCAAGCGTCATGGCGACAGTTAGACTGTCCGTAATCTCGCCATTCATTACCAAATCTAACAGTTCCTTAAATCGAACTGTCTTCATGGTTAACGCTTCTGAACCCTCCGGCGCCGTATCGCCGGGCTCCAAATCCCAGGCGAAGAAACACTGCGCGCGCTCATTGGTCACTGAATTTGAGACATCGAAAGCGCATAGCGGCGCCCAGGATTGCGCCCGAAATCCGGTCTCTTCAGACAGTTCCCGTTTTGCCGATTCCAGCGGCGCGATATCGAGCGGCCCGCCGCCTTCCGGCAGCTCCCAGCTATAGCGGTCCAATGGAAACCGATGCTGGCCGATCAGCGGAACCCTGCCGTCCTGATCAAAGGCCAATATGCCGATCGCCAGATTCTTGAACTGCACAACGCCATATTCGCCGTCCGATCCATCAGGATGAACGACTTTGTGGTCAACAACCTTAATCCACGGGTTCTCAAACGCAGCATCGTCCGATAGCACCTTCCACGGACCAATTTTGCGATTACTCATCTCTTGCTACTCCGCGTCGCTAGCCTCGCGCACCGGAACCGCGAATTGGCATATATCAATATAATCCGGGCGGTGATAGAAAAATGCCTCCGGACGGTTACGCCGCGAGGCTGCATAAGCGGCAAACGTCGGTGATCGCGAATCGAGAATCTCGAGCTTAGCCTGTTTATCTTCATGCAAATCGGCGCCAATACGCATCGACAAGATCGTCTCGCCGATATCGTCTTCTTCCGATTGAGGCGGCAGGACGCGACGTAGCGCCTGCAAGTGCTCCATCCCCTCAACTACTCTGCCAAAAACGGTGAGGTTGCGGTCAAGATAGCGTTGCGATTGCAGGGTTATGTAAAATTCCGTGCTTGCAGTATCGCGCGCATTGCCACGACCGAATGCAAAAGCGCCGGGGCAGTGCAAGTGCCAAACATTGCGGTTAGCGGCGTCAATTCCTGTGGGGAGACTCTTGATAAATCCCACTCGATCTGCATACCCGTCAGGGTCGGCCCAGGCGTCAAATTGCACCGGACTTTTTGGTAGAGGCTCGTCGAACTCCGCCTCCATCGACTTCGCCGCTGTTTTGATTTCGCGCTTTTCAAACGGGTCCCCACCTTGTGCAACGAAGCCGTCAATAACACGGTAAAATGAAAGCCCGTCGTAGAACCCTTCCCTCGCCAGCGTCTTGACTTGCGCGACATGGCGTTGCGCCAGTGACGTCGACAAAGCGACAACCACGCGCCCGCGTTCGAGTTCGATATAAAGCAGGTTATCCTGATCGAGTTTCAACCAGTCGCTCGCAGTGCTGGCCGCCAGAATATCCGCCGGCGACACCTTGCCCTTAAGAGCGTCGGCAAATGCCGGTCCCTGAGCGGCAAACAGCAAGACCATAGCCCCAAGAATCCGGCTCATTACGAACTTGTCCATGGCGTCACCCTCTCCCACGATAGGGCGCAACGCCCGGTTCCGGCAGCCACAAGCCCTCTGGCGGTTCGCCGGTCTGATAGAACACGTCGATCGGAATACCGCCGCGCGGATACCAATAGCCGGCGATGCGCAACCATCGCGGATCGGCCGCGTCGACGAAGCGTTTCGCAATCATCACCGTACAGTCCTCGTGATAGGCGCCGTGATTTCGAAACGCGGTCAAAAACAACTTGAACGACTTCGATTCAACAAGCAGCTTGTTGGGTGCATAGTCGATGACGAGATGGGCAAAGTCCGGCTGGCCGGTGACAGGACACAAAGTGGTAAATTCCGGCGCTGTGAACCGGGCGACATAAAGCACATCGGTCTGAGGGTTTGGCACGGTTTCAAGGCGCGCCTTTTCGGGCGAGGCCGGTGTTTCGGTCCGCCGCCCAAGCTGCGTCAGCGCCGCCGGCTTTTGCTTTAACGCTGCTTTGCCAGCGGGTTTCACGGTCTTCCCTGGTGTTTTCGCCATCGTCTTTCCTAAGTCACGAATCCGAAGGTTTGGGGCGTTCTACCGGAGCCGGGCCCGTGGCGCAAAAAACCCTCAAAACCGTCCCCCAAGAGGCCTTAAAATCCCGCAGCCGCCCCATGGACAAGGCGACAGATCATGGCTTATAAGCCGCGCTCCGCCCGTCGGGGAAACCCGAAATCCCGGCGAACGCCCAGGTAGCTCAGTTGGTAGAGCAGCGGACTGAAAATCCGCGTGTCGGTGGTTCAAATCCGCCCCTGGGCACCATTTAAAGCCAATAATTTCATAGCCTTACGGAGACTATCGTACCGCGCAGGTTATATGTATTGGTCCTTGGCGCAGTATAGGCGCAAGCCAAAGACTACCAACTTGAAGCCGCAAATTCGTTTTTCTGTAGCGTTTACGGTCGACCGTCTTCGCCGCAAGGAAATCAGCGCAGATCCTTTATGCGCTGCGCCTTGCCGGACGATCGATCAACGCCGCCTGGCGCAACTATGTCTATCGCCGTTGAGATGCCAATCATTGTCTTGATGTGATGCTTCAAGCTATTGCGCGCCTCCTTTAGAGCTTCGTTGCTCACGCCGTCGCGATGTTCAACAATGACCTTAATCTGATCCATCCGGTCCGGGCGCGTCACCTCAAGAACGTAATGCGGCGATAGCGTGCTTACTTTTAGGATCTGCTCTTCAAACTGCGTCGGAAACACATTGACGCCGCGAATGATAAGCATGTCATCGCAACGCGTGGAAATCTTTTCCATACGGCGCATGGTTCTGGCTGTGCCGGGGAGCAGCCGCGTCAAATCACGTGTGCGATAACGGATGATTGGCATCGCCTCTTTGGTCAGCGACGTAATCACCAATTCACCTAACTCACCTTCAGGCAACACCCTTCCCGTCTCCGGATCGATAACCTCCGGATAGAAATGATCCTCCCAAATCGTAAGCCCATCTTTGGTTTCCACGCACTCATTGGCTACGCCTGGTCCTATCACCTCTGAAAGCCCGTAAATGTCCACAGCTTCAATCGCAAACGCTTCTTCAATTTCCTTGCGCATGGCCTCAGTCCATGGCTCGGCGCCGAATATGCCAATTTTTAACGGCGACCTGCGCGGGTCTATCCCCTGACGCTTAAATTCATCCAAAATCGCCAGCATATAACTTGGCGTCACCATGATGATTTCCGGCTTGAAGTCTTCAATAAGCTGGACCTGCTTTTCGGTTTGTCCGCCAGACATGGGGATAACGGTGCACCCAAGATGTTCGGCGCCATAATGTGCGCCGAGCCCGCCGGTAAATAATCCATAGCCGTAAGCGACATGCACCTTCATGCCGGGCCTGCCGCCAGCTGCACGGATTGATCGCGCGACGACGGACGACCAAGTCTCAATATCTTTTTTTGTGTAGCCGACAACGGTTTGCTTGCCTGTCGTGCCTGACGACGCATGAATGCGCTGCACTTGATCCATCGGCACGCAAAAGAAATTAAACGGATAGGCCCTGCGCAAATCATCTTTCACCGTAAAAGGGAAATTTGCCAGGTCACTCAGTGATCTTAAATCATCCGGGCGGACGTTGGCTGCATGAAACGCCTCTTTGTAATGTGTAGACTTTTCGTAAACATGACGCAAAGACCACTTTAATCTATCAAGTTGCAACGCCGTCAGGTCTTTTCTGGAGAGTTTTTCGCCCTCGTCCAATAAAGGCTCATAACCATTGGCTTGCATGATAAACCCTCTGTCAAATGAAATTCGTTGACCTTCGTATAATTTTTTTAGTCCGTATAGTAATGTTAGGATTTTGCGACATTGATGAGTTGAACTTGGGTATATTCTTCAAGCCCTTCGATGGACTGCTCCACACCTATGCCAGACTGCTTGAACCCAGCCATTGGCAGGTGCGGCCCAATATTGACGTGCTGGTTAACCCATACAGTTCCGCTTTCTATACGATCTGCAATTTGCGTCGCTTTTTCCACATCACGTGAAAATACCGATCCCCCAAGGCCGTATTCGGAGCTATTGGCGCGCGCAATAACATCATCGACATCTGAAAAGCGGATAAGCGGCAATATCGGGCCAAACTGTTCCTGATCGACAATCTCATCCCCGTCATTTACATCACGTACAATCGTCGGACGCACGAAAAACCCATCTCGATCTTCTACAACGCCGCCCGCCGCGATCGTGCCGGCGCTACGGGCGCTATCAAGAAAGTTTTGGATTTTCGCGTATTGCGGCGCATTCTGGATCGGTCCAATTTGCACGCCCTGTTGCAATCCATCGTCAACGACAGCAGCATCGGCAAGCTTGCTCAATTCTGCGCACATTTCGTCATAGATCGCTTCATGCACATAAGCGCGTTTGACGGCGAGACAGACCTGGCCGCAATTTAAAAATGCCGCGTCAAATATTTTCTTCGCCGTGTCGGGCACATCGACATCATCCATAACTATGCTTGCGTCATTACCGCCAAGTTCCAAGGTCAGGCGTTTTAGCGTATTGGCCGCACTTTCCATGATACGCCTTCCGGTCGCGGTCGATCCGGTAAAGCCAATCTTCGCAATATCTGGATGGCTGGTTAGAAACGGTCCAAGCTCATTTTCATCAGCAAGAATATTTACAACGCCGGCCGGAAAAATATCTTTGCAAAACTCACCAAAAGCCAATGTCGTGACCGGTGTTGTCGGCGCCGGTTTTAAAACCAACGTATTGCCGGCGATCAAGGCCGGTGCAATCTTCCAGCAAGCCACAAGAATGGGGAAATTCCACGGCAAGATCCCCGCAACAACGCCAAGGGGTTTGCGGCGTAGCTCAATATAGAAATCGTCATCATCCTGAATAATTCTATTCTCTGGGGCCAGCGTTGCAAAATGGCGCAAATAACCCTCCGTCCAGGCCATTTCGCCCATTGCCTCAGGCAATGGCTTTCCCTGCTCGCGCGTCAATAGGCGCGCCAGCTTGTCGGCGTTCTCGGCAACAGCATCAGCAAGCTTTGAAAGCAAGGCCTGGCGCTCGGCAATCGGCTTAGCGGACCATGCCGGAAACGCTTTCTTGGCCGCAGCGATCGCTGCGACGGCTTCTTTCTCAGATGCCTTGGCAACCGAAGTGAAAGGCTTTTCCGTCGCCGGGTTTATCACCTCAATGACGCCAGTACCGTCAACCAATTCGCCATCAATCAGCAACTTATAATCGACCATCTCAACTCTCCTTGCGTGGCATGCGCTATCCGGTTTTGCCATGTAATCAGATTAAGCCTGCCGCCACCCTATCACGCATCATGTATTTTTGTCTGTCTCCAGTAACAGCCATGAGAAATTCGTCCCCATAATCTAACCATAGCAGGATTTTGTATTGGGCACGCCGGCTGAACTCATCAATCACGGTAAGCATTCGGAACTGGCGCCGAGGATTAAGGTGCACACGAACTCTCCGAAAATTAGCGAGCTAACAAACCGAAACGCCTCCGGCGCTGCCGATCTAGTTTCGTTATCAAAAATTTCCAATCTCTTTTTCAATGGCTTCCCAGGCACTGCATCACGTATTTTTGATCAAATACCGCAGGCTACCGAGTAGAGCGCAAGAAAAATCAATCGGATGGCTTATCGATCTTTCCTGCAACATCGCTATTTACAGCTGCTCCCGTATACAATGGCGCCGACGGAGCCAGAGCCTGGCGCAGACCCCAGAGCATCTGAATTGGGTTGCCTGTTTGGGGTCATTAAGGCGTATGGAACTCACATTCCTTACTTGGCTCACTAGCTTTTTATAGCGCGCCAATGGCGCGCCGTATTTGTGGAGGCATCCCCGCCCTCGCTCTGGTCTCGCAAGCGGATTATCATTATCAATGAGTCTGTTGTCTTTGTCGGCTTCGTCCCCCTTGGAATTTTCCAGGCACAGTGTTTAAAGGCTTGAACTTATGACGGGAATGAAAACCTCTAGGCGTGCGCTGTTGAAAACCGCCAGCGGCGTCAGTTTTGCGGCCGCACTCGGAGCGCCCATTCCGTTTGTCCGGTTTCTGGCGCCCGGACTGACGCCCGTGGCGCTGGCGCAAGCGATTAACGCGTCCGCCTTGAATAAGGATGGCCTGACCGTCTTGAACGACCGCCCAATCAACATGGAAACGCCGCCGCACCTGCTTGACGACAATATTACTCCCGCTACGCGTTTGTTCGTTCGCAATAACGGTCTTCCACCTGCTGAAGAAGCGGTCTCAGTCGAGGACTGGCGGTTGGTCATTGACGGTGAAGTGGAAACCCCACTCGATCTAACGATAGCCGATCTCAAGGCGCGCTTTGAGACCGTTACCTTCCAATTGCAGCTGGAATGCGGCGGGAACGGCCGTAAATTTTTCAAGCTAGGCGCCTCGGGCAATCAGTGGACCTTTGGCGCGGTCGGATGCCCGCAATGGACCGGCGTGCGCCTCAACGATGTTCTGAATGCAGCGGGCGTAAAACCGAGCGCGATTTACACAGCACATTATGGCGCCGACACACATCTTTCAGGCGACCCGGAAAAGCGCCCCTTATCGCGGGGCGTTCCCGTCGCAAAAGCAATGGACCCGCATAATCTGATCGCCTGGGCTATTAACGATGAGCCGATGCCCGCGCTAAACGGGCATCCCTTGCGCCTTATCATTCCCGGCTGGCCCGGGTCATGTTCGCAGAAATGGCTTACACGGATTAGTCTCCTCGATCAGGTACATGACGGCGCCAAAATGACAGGAAAATCCTACCGCGTGCCGGCCTATCCGGTCGCGCCCGGCACATCTGTTCCTGATGAGGATATGGAAATCATCCACTCCATGCCGGTAAAATCGTTGATCACCCATCCGCAAACCGGCGTTAAAGTTCGCCCTGGCGATGCTTTTGAAGTACGCGGACATGCCTGGGCGGGCGATCTTGATGTTGCGGCGGTTGATGTTTCGATTGATTTCGGCGCCACATGGCTCCCTGCTGATCTCGCTCCTCCTGCCAATAAATTTGCCTGGCAGCATTGGCGTATTGGCGTCACCTTGCCAGAAGCCGGATATTTCGAAGTTTGGGCGCGCGCGCGCGACAGCCAGGGCCGGAGCCAGCCAGCGACAACGCCGGGATGGAATCCAAAAGGATATTTGAACAATATGCAGCACCGCGTCGCCGTGTTCGCGGTGCTATGATGCGATCTGCGCCCGGCGTTTCCTTGTTATTTTTCGCATCTGCAATCGCATTTGCCGGTTGGGGCGTGGTTGAGAGAAACTTCGTCCGCGAAAATAGTTTCGCGGCGTCATCAGAGAAAGACGCGGCGACAACACCGAACACGCGCGCCGAACGGATTGCAGAATTTGCACAAAACTGGCGCCCCGAGCCGCAATTCGACTTTGCTTTTAATGCGCTTGATCCATCATTTGAAATTACCGCCAGCACAGAGAGCGCCTTCAACCCGTCCGACGACTATTGGGGGCTTCCTCGCGACGCCGGTTATGAACTCGTCAGCGCTTATTGCAGCGCCTGTCATAGCCTCAATATTGTCATGCAACAAAAAGCAACGGCGGAACGCTGGGATGAAATTCTTGACTGGATGGTGGAAACCCAGGGCATGGCGCGCCTGAAGCCGGAAGACAGAAGGTTAGTGCACGATTATCTAAGCGCTCATTTCTCAAGCAAATAAATAGCCCCTCACCCTTCCGCTATTTATTCCCCAATCACCTCAATCAGCGCCCGCTCCGCATCCGTTTGCGCGCCCCACAGCGTGTTGAATATCCATGGCCCCTTTGGGCTGACGCCATCATTGGACCAGTGCTGATAGTTTGAAAGCACAACCCCATCCGGGAACGCCGCGCGCATTTGCTCCGCCTGCAGACGGATTAACGCGGCGTGGCGCGGGCCGCGCTGCCAGTCTTGATAAAAAGCGAGCGCCGCCGCGTTTTTCGCAAGCTCGCGATCAAGCGTGTCATGGCTGGAGCCTTCATATTGGCCGAGATAGCGCACGCCATATTGCACCGCGATTTGGCGATGGCGTTTTGACTGCGCGACGACCCAGGCAACGTTCTGCCGGCGCGGGCGCGGATCGATCATAAAGTCGGTGAGATACTGCGCCAGCGCCGCCGGATCAACCTCAAACCGGCGAAGCCATTCCGCCCGCCAGGCCGCCTCGCCTTTTACGGACGATCCGAACAGGTTGCCGCCGGCGTCATGGAAGGCGCCGCGATAATAGCCCGTTGTCGCCACGCCATAGCGCGCCATCGCTTGCTTGTTCTTTCCTCCTCCATAGTCTTTGACACCCTCGAGCGGCCCAACGACTTGTTGGTCCCAAGCGGTCTGGGCGCCGATCACCATCGTCCAGGGTTGATCACCGCGCCCCGCCGCTTCAAGCGCCTTGGCGAAGGCCTCCGCCAGCTGGGCTGAAAAATATCCGTAAGCCCCACGGCTGGGATTGCCGGGATAGGACTTGCCAGTCTTCTCGGCGAGCGCGCCGGTCAGCGACCAGTACCACTCGGTCGCATAGCCGAAGGGCCCGCCCCAGTTCCAGGTCTCGTTCGCCAACTCCAGATAGAAAGGTCGGTCAACCGGATAGCCCGTCGCCTCCATCGCCGCCACAATCCGCGCCGCGTAAGCATCCCATTCGGGCGAGGCGGCGACGGCGTCGAACTGCGTTGCGATCAGCGCGTAGCGCTTTTGTTGATTGGGCCGTCCGGGCATCGCCGCGAGGCGCGCATTCAGCCCCTCTGGCGCGGCCAGTCGCGATGGCGCGTTGATCCATAATGCGACACCCGCTTCCTCAGCCAGTTTAAACTGCGCTTCCAGCGGGACGATGGCGCCGCCCCAGAACTGCGCGCCCATATCGGCGATCTGATCCGTTCGGGTCGCGCCGCCAGCGTTCCAGTCCATAGTGCGCACAATGTCATAGCGCGCGATATTGCGGACAAAGTCAGGGTTGAAAATTTTTCCGGCTTTCAGCGCCGCTTCGTGTTCGGCGCGATAGATGCGGATGTTGCGGATGCCTCCCGGGCCGATCTTGCGGATCACCGCGCTCGCCCAGCTCTTGCGCCGGCCGTCATAGGTCTCGCGGATGCGGTTCGGCCCCTCGCGAGCCTCCCATCCCTCACCGCCGGCGAGCCCCGTGCCAATACGGCCGTCACCCTCCCAATCAATAATGTAATCGCCCTTGTAAAAACCCGGATCATACCGCGCCCCGGCGCGGATCAACCCGATGTTCAAATCCGACTTGCCGGCCGGCAGTTTCAAAAAGGTCTGGGTCTCGCGGTCGAACACATCCGCCGGCCAATCCTTATCGGCGACATTGACCGCCAGCACATTGATCAGCGGATCTTCACCGCCCCAATACGCCATGAAGCCGACGCCGGTTTGCCATAGGGCGCCGGGCGAAGATGTCGTCCGAGGCGCCGGCTGAGGCGATGGGTCAGAAACCGGATCAGGCGCGGGCGTCTGCGCAAATGCTGCACATGTAAAGAACATGGTCAGTACGAACAGCGCGCGGGACGACACTTTCATTGTTCACTCCACCAGTGGCGTAATCTAATACCTATAAGTTCTGCCCAGTCTTTGCAGGAAGAGCGGCGTTCGCGACGCTTCCATATCGATTGCCCAGTTCAAGGTTTCTCCAAGCGTCGCCAGCGCCGACTGCTCTTCAATAGTGTACCCTTTACATTCTATCCGCACCCATAACCGGGCAGACGTCGAACGGGCTGGCACGCCAGCTTCAATATACAACGCGTTGCCTTCGCGGCGGATCATGCCGCCGGCGGAACGAAATAAATTCCAGGTTTCATCTGTATCATCATTGTGCAATCGCCCGCGAATGGCGCCTGTACGGATTAATGTGTCAATATCGGATGGAAACCCGTTGGGAAAATTGATCCGAAGATAAACATCATATTTTGCCGCACCATCATCGTTCTGGACCTGATAGAGTGTCGCTTCGCCAGGTGTGTAGGCAGCGTTGATAATCCGCGCGCCAAACGAAGCTTCTTGCGTGCCCGCCGGTTGCAATCCAGGCAAATTACCGCCGAAGGCTTCAATGCCGCCGGCGAGATCGCCGGGCGTTGCAGTCATGATAACGGCGAGCAATCCAAAGCCTTGCGCAAAGGCGCCTTGGCGTGTGATCGGCTGGAAGTAAAAGATCGAGATAGCGCCCACCGCCGTCATGCCAAGAACAACCATCCATAACGGGATGTCAGCAAAACCAAGCAGGCCGCCAACCTGAGCGATCCATTGGTTGATGGTGAACAGCGCGGAAGCCTCGCCCTGCTGCTGATAATCGGTAACCAGCGCCGCAACGATGCCGGCCGCGCCCGCAAGCCCAAGCCCGAGTATATCGCTGACGCCGAATTCTCCCGGCGCCTTAAAACCGCGTTTAACCCCGTACATGTTGAATCTCCCAAGAATTACCCCGGCACTAGTTAATCACAAAGCCGGTGTAGAATTAAGACACAGTTGCGTGCCTGCCTCAAAAATCCTGCTGTTTTGGCCTCACGCCGCCAAAATCGACGTCAAAAAGATGCTCCAGACTGGTGCGTGAAAGGCCATGTTTGAGAAAGTCATAGGGCGTGACATTGAGCGCCTTGATGAGCGTGCGTTCAATTTGCAGGCCCTCGCCGGCCTCATCCGGAGTAACGTCGATATCGATGAGGTTGATACAGCCAAGGTCTTGCTCAAACGACGATATTGTCGCCAGCCCGCCGCCGCAGGACCAGCCAAGCGCAATCCGGTTCACCCCTTCATGGGCGACAATCAGCGCAGTGCGCCATTTATCATTAAAAACAAGCGCTTCCAGCGCAGCTATAATGCGCGCCTCAGCATCAGCAAACAGCTCCCCATCGGGAAGAAACGCTGCACCCGGCACGCCGGCAGCATCAAACGAATAAGCCAGCCGAGCGGCCAGCTCCTCGCGCGAAGAAGCGGTCAGCCACCCGCTTTTCAACTCCTCAAGCCCCTCCCGGACAATCAGCGCAGGAGGCTTTTCTTGTCCGGAAAGGACCGTCTGCGCGGTCTCAACTGTGCGCGGCAGCCCAGAACAGACGGCAATGTCGAATTCGATATTGTGCAGTGCGTCGCGAGCCGCCTCAGCTTGGCGGCGCCCCTCCTCAGTCAGCGGCACGCTGCGCGGATCGGTAATGCCCGGCGCGAAATAATCCACATGTCCATGGCGCATCAGATAAATCCGCCGTCGTCCCGCTCCGTCCATATTCCCGCCGCCTCAATCCTGCTTCCCGCCGCGTTTAGCCAAAAACCCGGCGCATAGCCAGAAAACCTGATAATTTCCGTCCCATAAGGCTCGCTTCGAAAGCATCGCAATGCTAGGCTTAAGGCCGGTATTGGGGTTTTGTTGGCAGAGGGGATGGCCGTTCGCGATGGGGTTGCGTTCTCCTACTTATTTTTCCGGTGCGTTTTTGTGCCTGGCGATTGTATTCACCGCCATTATCAACGTCTCGATTCGCACCAATCCGGATGCGGCGCAGAGCCGGTTTGATGCGCTTGTGGATACTGGCGCCCTGCGCCGTGCTGCACCCCATGGCGAGCGGGCAATCGCGCTATACCTCAAGGCCAACGCCGACGATAACGATGTCGCTGCGCTAAAGATAAAAACAGCAACGACGCAAATTGCGCAAAAAAATTATCAACGCGGCGCGGAGCTAATGCGCCAGGGGCTATCCACGACTTGGGGCAAAGCCCTTGATCAGAATGAGCGCCTGGTGATCGAGGACCAATTGGGTCGCGCCTATATCAATTCTGGACGTATTGAAGAAGCGGTATCGATCTATGCATCGTTTCTGGAACTGGCCGGCGATGCGGCCGTTCAGCCAGACCTCGACGGCGCAGAAGATATTGCCGGATATTATGCCCATAGGGTTGCTGCTGCCGATAATGCGTTTGCCGGCGCTCTCAATCATGCCGACCCCTATAAAATCACCGCCGGAAGCCTCGAGCAAACCCTTGCCACCGCCAATCATATGGCAAGCCTCGGCGGGTTTTATGGCGCGCGGACGGGTGATGAATATGCAGCCGCCGGACTTTTATCTTCCGCCTATGAGACCCGCAAAAAAGTATTGGGCGGCGACCATCAAGACACTGTGCAGATCACGCTAATTCTCGGACCGCTTTACACCAAAATGGGCCGCTTGAAGGACGCGGAAACGCTTTACCTTGACGCCTTCCATGCCCAGGAACGGGTCAAAGGCGCCAATAGTCCTGACCTTAGTCTTTACATCAAACTTCTGGCGGGCCTTTACGAAAAGCAGAACCGCTATACCGAAGCGCAGGCGCTTTATGAACATATGCGCGGCCTGTTTCGCGACGCCTTCGGCGCACAGCGTTACGCCATCAATCGCGTGCAAGACCGACGCGCTTATATCAACCGACCGGTCTCGCAATATTTTCCGCTGGAACAGGGATATGCGCCGCGCGACCTTGTGTCGACCGCGGAATATTCGGTGCCCACCAGCAAGGCGCCTTCCACGGATGAGATGAAAGTGCGCCTCGCGCCGGACGCGGACGCCGACCCACGCGAGGCGAACTTGCCGGTGCGTCTTGCACAGCTCATCTCTCTTTGCCGCAACGAGTCCGGCGAGCGGATATCGCTGCGCTCGGGTTATCGTTCCTACAATACCCAGCGCATCCTATTTGACCGCATCGGCTCGAAAGGAACAGTGACGCCGCCGGGCGTTTCAGAGCACCAGACCGGGCTCGCCGTTGACATCAATGTCGGCGACCGCTTCATGCGCAAAAGCGACCGCACATCTCAGTGCTTTGAAGAAAATGCGTTTCGTTTTGGCTTTATTCTCTCCTACCCGCCGGACAATAATTACCTGCCGGGAGAGGATAGTTATGAGCCCTGGCATTGGCGCTATGTGGGCGTCCAGACCGCACAGCTCTACCGCGAGGCGGGACCTTACAATCAGCCGCAGGAATTTCTCGCCGCCCTGCCCTGCTATCAGGAGCGCGCGGCGACCGGTTCTTTCCCGACCTCTGGCGAGCCCGATATCTGCCTGGAAGAGCCGAAAATAATCACCGCAACAGCGAGTGATGAGGCCAGCAAACAACCCATTGGCGAAAACCCCGAAACGGCGCGCATCTTGAATGATAGCGGCAATGCAGCGCGAGTTCGCCGGTAACGGATAGCACAAGCGCGTCGTTACGAGCGGGATTGATGAGCAGCGAGACTATTTTTTCGCCGCGTGCGCAGATTGCTTGCGTAACTGGTGATGAGCCGGCGCTTAAGGCGTTAACGACTTCTTTCAGTCACGCCGGTTTTGCCATCGCCAAACCGGATGCTGGATTGTGTGCTGATATCGGTCTGATTGACCTGCGCAACCAGGCCGTGTCTGCGCGGAAAGCAAAAACCATCGCCGGCGCCCTGCGGCGCAAATCACCCGAATCGCCTCTGGTCTTTCTGGTCGATCCCGGCCTGGATGCCGCCATACGCTCAGCGCTCAAGCGGTTTGGCGAGGTCATCCCCGCGCAAGATCAGCTTGATCATGCCGTGGTCCGGTGCAGGGAGATCCTCCGTCTGCGTAATATCGCCGAGGAAACAGGCGAACGCTTAAAGAGCCTCGCCACGCTCAACCGGCTTGTCGAATTCCCGGTGATCACGACCACAAGCGCGCAAACCCGTATTCTGATTGCCGGCGCGCCGGGCCCGGTGGCGATTGCCGCCGTTAACGCCGTCAGCACGATTGCCGGGGACGTCACTTGCGTGCTTAACGCAGGGCAAGCGATGCGCGCGCTTGAGCATAATGATTTCGATTGCGCCATCTTCCTGCCGACGGCGGAAAACGATCCCATGCTGGCCTTCATCCGGACCCTGCGGCGCCATCCCAAACACGCGCATCTCGCCATCATTCAAATTGCAGAGCACCCCGCTGATCTGTCAAACTATGCACGCAAAGGCGCCAGGGATTTTGTTCTGGCTCAACACATCTCTGTCGAGCTTGCCTCCAAGGCGCAACTCGCCGCACGCCGCGCCAGACTGCTGCGATCAATGCGCAGGTTTTTAAACAGCTGCAAAGGCGAGGGCATTCGCGACGCCAGTTCCGGCGCCTTTACCTCATTGTTCCTGACCGAACACGCAAACAGAATATGCGCCCGGGCCGATCAGACCGGCAGAGCGTTGTCTCTCACTTTGATCAGCCTGTCCGACGCCCACGGCCAGGCGAGCACAAGCCGTACGCTTAACCATGCAGCCCGGTTGATCAATCGGGTCACGCGCGCCGAAGATCTTGTGGCGCGGATCTCACGAAAAAGATTCATCATTCTCAGTCCGGCCACCAATGTTGAGGATGCGACAAAAATTGGCCTGCGCATTCGCGGTGTGCTTTCAAACACCGCTTTTCGCGTCGAGCACACGCTTGAGCCTTACGCCATTGACGTGGTTACGAAATCCTATTCACGCACGCACGGCCTATGCATAGAAGAATGCGTCGCCGCCGGGCTTAAGGATATGGATGGCGCCGCTACGCCTCGGCGGCTATCTCCGCGATAATCGCGGCAATCTTGCGCGTTCCTTTGAGGCGTAATTTATCGCCTGGCCAGGCCTGGCGATAAACAAACTTCTGGTCAGGGCGCAACTTCACATCGTGGGGTGAGCTTGAGATAAACGCGACCAGCCCTGCCGGGTTGATGAAACTATCATTGCGGAACGTAATCACCGCGCCTTTTGGGCCTGCGTCAATCTTGGCAATGCCTGCGCGGCGGCAAATCATTTTGATCGCGACGATTTCAAGCAGATGGTCGACCTCCGCCGGCATTGGTCCAAACCGATCGACCAGTTCTGCTGCAAAGCCGTCAATTTCCGCTTCCTGTTCCAGCCTGCCGAGACGGCGATAGAGCGCCATGCGGACATCAAGGTCAGCCACATAACTATCGGGGATAAGCACCGAGGCGCCGACATTAATTTGCGGCGACCACACGTCTTGCGCCGCCGCGCCGCCGCCGCGCAACTCCGCTACGGCCTCTTCCAGCATGTGTTGGTACAGCTCAACGCCAACTTCCTTGACCTGGCCGGACTGTTCCTCGCCGAGAAGATTGCCGGCGCCGCGAATATCAAGGTCATGGGACGCCAGCGTAAAGCCCGCGCCCAGCGTATCCAGCGATTGCATCACCTTGAGGCGGCGTTCTGCGCCTTCGGTCAGTTTCTTGCGGGTGCTGGTTGTAAGATAGGCGTATGCGCGTTGTTTTGACCGCCCGACCCGGCCGCGCAGCTGATAAAGCTGGGCCAGACCAAACATATCCGCATGATGAATAATCATCGTATTCGCCGTCGGAATATCGAGACCGGATTCGATGATCGTGGTTGAAACGAGAACATCAACCTTGCCTTCATAGAAGACGGTCATGATGTCTTCAAGTTCGCTGGCGCTCATCTGGCCATGGGCGATTTTAAATTTCACCTCCGGGACTTCGTCACGCAAAAATTCGCCAATATGCTGCAAATCCTTAATCCGCGGGGCGACGTAAAAGCTCTGTCCGCCGCGATAATGTTCGCGCAACAAAGTCTCGCGCGCGACGACCGGATCAAACGGGCCAACCGTGGTGCGCACGGCCAGGCGGTCAACCGGCGGTGTGGCGATGAGCGACAGGTCGCGAATACCGCTCATGGCGAGCTGCAACGTCCGCGGGATCGGCGTTGCCGTCAGTGTCAGCACATGGGTATCGCCGCGATATTCTTTTAGGCGCTCTTTGTGCTTAACGCCAAAGTGCTGTTCCTCATCGACTATGATAAGCGCGAGGTCGTGAAACTTGATGGTCTTGGCAAGCAACGCATGCGTGCCGATAACAATGTCGACCTGACCGCTCGCGACGCCATCGCGAACGGCGGTGGCTTCCTTTGCGGTAACCATGCGCGAAAGCTGCCCGATTTTGACGGGGAAGCCTTTGAAGCGGTCGGTAAAGCCTTTGAAATGCTGGCGCACAAGTAGCGTCGTCGGCGCCACAATCGCCACCTGGCGTCCGGTCATCACGGCGGCGAATGCTGCACGCAAGGCTATCTCGGTTTTGCCAAAGCCGACATCGCCGCAAATCAGCCGGTCCATCGGCCGGCCGCTGGCGAGATCTTCCAGAACGTCGGCGATGGCGTTTTGCTGGTCTTCGGTTTCCGCAAACGGGAACCGTGCGCAGAACTCTTCATAGGACCCTGCGGTTGGCGCAATTGCTTCCGCGGTCTGCATCGCCCGTTTCGCGGCAATGGCAATGAGCTGTTCGGCGAGCATTTTGATGCGCGCGCGCATCTTCGCCTTGCGCCCCTGCCAGGCGGCGCCGCCAAGCTTATCGAGTTGTTGGCCCGGATCGTCTGAGCCATAGCGCGATAAGAGGTCGATATTTTCGACCGGCAGAAACAATTTGTCACCGCCGTGATAAACCAAATAGAGGCAATCATGGGGCGCGCCCTGCACTTCGAGGGTTTTCAACCCCTCATAGCGGCCTATGCCGTGTTCCACATGAACGACAATATCGCCGACGCTAAGGCTTGCGGCTTCGGTGAGAAAATTTTCAGCGCGCTTTTTACGCGAGCGCCGCACAAGCCGGTCGCCAAGAATATCCTGTTCGGAAATAAATGCCGTGTCGGCAGTTTCAAATCCGTTTTCCAGCCCCAGAACCGCCGTCTGCAATTGCGCGCTGTTGGCGCCGACCGTCAGCCAGTCGGCGGCATGAACAATCTCTCCGGCGCCATGATCGCCAAGCACTGCACCCATACGGTCGGCCGATCCTTCAGACCAACAGGCAATCACCGTCTTCTTGCCGAGATCGGCCAGCGCGCGCGCGTGTTTGTCGACAGCGTCGAAGACATTGATTTTTTCAGCCGCCCGTTCAGCGGCAAAGCTGCGCCCGACTTTGGCGGCGAGATTATAACAGCGCTCATTATCCGCCGGCGCAAAAGGCGAGAGCGGGCGAAGGTTGGCGTTCTCAAGGCGTGTGCGCCACTCATCTGGACTCAGATAGAGCCATTGCGGATTTAGCGGACGATAGGCTGGCGCGGAAAATTCTGAACTGCGCGGGCGCGTCGCTTTTGCGTCTTCTGCACGGGCTTCAAAATGATCGTTGATCAGGGAAAGACGCGCCTCAGCCGCCGCATCAACGAGATGGTCCGTAAAAACAAGCGCGTCGGCGATGAAATCGAACAACGTATCGGTTGTCTCATAAAATAGCGGCAGCCAGTGTTCGGCGCCCGCATGCATGCGCCCGGCGCTGATCGCCTCATAAAGCGGATCGTCGCCGGCAGCGCCGAAGGCTTTGACAAACCCGGTGCGAAAACGCGTGATGGTTTCGTCCGTCAACAGAATTTCACAAGCCGCCGTCAGGTCAAACCGTCTGAGCTGGCGTGTGGTGCGCTGCGAGGCGGCGTCGAAGGCGCGGATGGTTTCCAGGCTGTCTCCGAAAAAGTCGAGCCGTACCGGCTCGTCAGCGCCGGGCGGGAAGATATCCACCAGACCGCCGCGCACCGCAAACTCCCCGGCCTCGCGCACCGTCGATGCGCGCGCATAGCCATTGGCGCCAAGATAAGCGGTGAGGTCGTCCATAGTGATCGCGGCGCCGGGCGCCAGCGACAGCGCCGCTTTTTTGATGACCTCATGAGGAGGGGTCTTCTGGGTGGCGGCGTTGACCGAGGTCACCACAATCATCGGTCCTGCGTCCTTCATAGAACCGATGGCCGCGAGCACAGCCATGCGCCGTGAAGAGACAGCAGCCGATGGCGATACCCGGTCATAGGGAAGGCAGTCCCAGGCCGGAAATTCCAAAACCGCAATTTCTGGTGCAAAAAATTGCAGCGCCTGTGCCATCGCCGCCGCGCGGGCGCCATCACGTGCAATCTGCACGACAAGCCCATTGCGCGCGCGCGCCGCATCCGCGACCGCCATCGCGTCAGCGCCCTCCGGCGCGCCATAAACAGGCAAGCGTCCGTCAAACTTCCAGGCCGCTTCAGCACCAATCTGCGCCACACCGGAGACCATAGTTTTTGCCGATTCGCTCATATGCCCTCAACGCAAAACGCACGACCGCCGGATTTGGCGGTCGCGTGGAATAGGGGATGTAAGCGCCGTCAGGCGAGCAGGCAAGCGTTTAGCGCTGCGTCGGCCGCGTCAACCAAAAGACCAGGCCGAGCACTGCCCATCCAGCAAGCAGACCCCATTCGGCGGGCCATGCGAGCGCCGAAGGTGAAAATGGCAGATACAGCATCAAGATGGCGACGCCGAGGATAAGGGCGAGAACGCCGACGACCACACCGCCGGGCGCGCGAAACGGACGCTCCATTTCCGGCTCGCGCAGGCGAAGGATTACAAATGCTGCGGCAACGAACGTATATGCGATGGTGATGCCAAAAGCGCCGGCATTGACGATCCAGACGAGCGCATTTCTCCCCAACAAAGGCGCGACGACAGACAGCCCGCCGACCAACGCAACCGCTGCCCATGGCGTACCAAAGCGTGGATGCACCTTGGCCAGAAAACGCGGCAGTTGTCCTGCACGCGCCATTGCGAAAAGCGCGCGGCTGCCGCCAATCAGAAATGAATTCCAGCTGGTGAGGATACCGCCGATCCCGGCGATAATAACAAAGGCGGCAACCTTGTCCGAACGCCACCACGCGCCCGCCGCATCTGCGGTCGCAATATCAACAGTGTCCGGGTCCATTGGCGCCAGTCCAACTGAAAAGACAATCACCAAATAAAAGGCAACCGCCAGCAAGATTGAAAGTATCAACGCACCGCCGATCTCTTTTTTCGGGCCGGCAATTTCTTCCGCTGACTGTGGAATGACGTCAAAGCCGACAAACAGAAACGGGACCATGATAATCACTGCAAAAACGCCGGAAAAGCCTTTCCAGGTTTCAATATCAGCGGGAATGCGTTCAAGGTTTGCAAGGCCCCCTACGACCAACACTGCGCCCGCGGCAAATAAGAAAATCACCACTACCGCCTGCACCCGCACAGCAAGGCGCACACCCCAAATATTGATGATTGTAATCGCGAGCGCCGCAAGGCCGCCAAGCGCGGCCTCGCTGGCATGGACGCGATAGCCGGCGATTTCCCATAACGGCCAAGCTTTAACTTCCGGAAAGAGATAGACAAAGGCGACCGGCAAGGCGATCGCCTCAAACGCAACCACCGAAACATATCCGAAAATGATCGACCAGGTGCAGATAAACGATGCGGTCTTGCCGAAGGCCCGCTCCGTATAGGCATGTTCGCCGCCGGCGACAGGCATTGCCGAAGCAAGCTCTGCATACGTTAGTCCAATGACGGTAATTGCGACCGCGCCCAATGCGAAAGCGACGACGGCGCCGGCAATTCCGGCATTCGCCACCCAGGTCCCCGCGAGGATGATCCAGCCCCAGCCGATCATCGCGCCGAAGCCAAGAATGGCGGCGTCGAACCGATCCAGAACACGCTTTAGAGAATGCTCCGCCATGGGTGATGGTCCTTAAATTTGCCAGGTATTGAATGGAAGACTATTCCGCCGGTGTTTCGGCTATAGCTACAACAGCTTGAACGCCATTAGCCGGTTAAACACCGGCCCCAGAATATGCATTGGCGGATCGGCTTTCTGTGTCGCCCAGTTGTAGAGTTGGCGATCATCGAGCTCAAGCAGCGCCTCGAATTCATCGAGTTCGGGGCTGTCAAAGCTCTCCACATTGGCCGCAGCAAACCCACCGATCAGGAGGTCCGCCTCCTTAAATCCGCGATAGGTCGCGCGATAAAGCAGCTTTTTACGGCGATCTTCGATGGTCATCTGCGGTTTTTGCTCCTCAACCCGCCTTGTGGATAAATGGTTGCCGCGCGGAGCGCAAATTCCGATAATTTACCCCCATGCGACCCGCCATCCTCAACCCGCTTTTTGCCGACATCACCGCCCTGCTCGGGGTCGGGCCTAAAATTGCGGTGATGATCGGCAAGGTCGCCGGGCCGCGTATCGTCGACCTCATGCTAACGCCGCCAATCAACATTATCGACCGCTCCAAGCGGCCCAAAATCGAGGAAGCCGCATTTGGCGAGCTGGCGACGTTCCTGGTCACCATCGACCGTCACGAGCCCCCGCCCAAAGGCCGCCGGTTACCGTATAAAGTCATTTGCTCTGATGAGACCGGCTTCATGACCCTGGTGTTCTTTCATGCGCGCGCCGATTATTTAAAACGCGCGCTGCCCGAAGGGGAACACCGGCTGGTCAGCGGCAAGCTGGAAGATTTCAACGGCGGGCGGCAAATGGTTCACCCGGACTATATCGCCGATCCGAAAAAACCGGAGGACCTGCCGCTGCATGAGCCGGTTTATCCGCTGACGGCTGGCCTGTCCGCTGCGGTGATGCGCAAAGCGGTAGTCCATGCATTGGAGCGCGCGCCCGATTTAACGGAATGGCAGGACGAGGCCTGGTTGAAGGCCCGCAAATGGTCCGACTGGAAATCATCCCTTGAGGCGGTTCATCGCCCGACATCGTCACAGGACATTTCCCTGTTAACACCGGCGCGCATGCGTCTTGCCTATGACGAGTTGCTCGCCAACCAGCTGGCCTTGATGTTGATCCGCAAAGCACGCGTAAAATCCAAAGGCCGCGCCATCACCGGCGACGGACGGCTGGCCGCAAAAGCAAAGACCGCTCTCCCCTTCACGCTCACCAATTCACAGACCCATGCGCTGGGCGAAATTTTTGACGACATGCGCTCACATGAGCGCATGGTGCGGCTGGTCCAGGGCGATGTCGGTTCCGGCAAAACCGTGGTCGCCTTTCTGGCGATGCTATCGGCGATTGAGGCCGGTGCGCAGGCGGCGTTTATGGCGCCGACGGAGATCCTCGCTCGCCAGCATTTGGAGTCTCTGGGCCCGCTTGCCGACGCCACCGGTATTCGCCTCGATATTCTAACCGGGCGCGACAAAGGCGCCGCCCGCCGCGAAAAGCTGGAGCGCTTGGAGAGCGGCGAGATTGATATGCTGATCGGCACCCACGCCATCTTTCAAGAAGGGGTTAACTTCCGCGACCTCGCCCTCGTCGTCATCGATGAACAACACCGCTTTGGTGTTCATCAGCGCGTATCGTTGACGCAAAAAGGCGCCCGGCCGGATCTTTTGGTGATGACCGCAACACCCATTCCGCGCACGCTCACTCTCACCGCTTACGGCGATATGGATGTCAGCCAAATTACTGAAAAGCCGCCCGGTCGCAAACCGATTGATACACGGACAATTCCACTATCGCGGCTTGATGAAATTATCGACGGGGTGCGCCGCGCGGTCTCCAAAGGCGATCAGGTCTATTGGGTCTGCCCGTTAGTGGAAGAATCTGAACTGTTAGAACTCACTGCGGCGGAGGAGCGCTTTGAAAGCCTCAAAGCTGTTCTCGGCGATCGTGTCGGGCTTATCCATGGACGCATGTCAGGGCCGGAAAAAGATGCGATCATGGAACGGTTTTACGATGGCGCGTTATCCGTTCTGATTGCCACAACCGTGATTGAAGTCGGCGTCGACGCGCCCAACGCAACGATTATCATCATTGAGCATGCTGAACGTTTTGGCCTTGCCCAACTCCACCAGCTGCGCGGCCGGGTTGGACGCGGCGACAAGGCCTCTTCTTGTATTCTGCTGTATAAATCTCCGTTGGGCGAGACCGCCAAATCGCGGCTTAATATTTTGCGGCAAACCGAAGACGGTTTTTTAATCGCCGAGGAAGACCTGCGCCTGCGCGGGGCGGGCGATCTTCTGGGCGCGGCGCAATCCGGCTTTCCTCGGTTCCAATTGGCAGACCTCAGCGTCCATGGCGAGCTGCTCGCCGCCGCCCGAGATGATGCAAAACTCATCACCGAGCGCGATCCTCATCTGAAATCACCGCGCGGCGAGGCTTTGCGGGTACTTCTTTACCTTTTCAATCGCGATGATGCGGTTAAACTGTTAAGCGCTGGCTGATGGTCCAGGTTTTGAACATCTGGTCTTAATCCTGCAAGCAGACCCAATCAGTAGCGTTGTTAATATTCATTGACGGAAGGTGCGAATTACCGCTGCCATCAAAGGTTAAACCGGGTGTTAGGGAACTTCTAATGAGCGTCAGACCTAAGAGCGAGAAACCTGACAAAGATATGCTCGTCTCGCATATTTACGCCACCACCATCGCTCCGGAAAATTATGATTCCCTGATGGATACGATAGAGTTTTTCGTCGGCGCCGGCAAAAGCGAACCGACTGATCTCACACTCGATAGTCATTTTCAAACGGCGCTGAAAATCCTGAACCGCATGGGCCGGCGCCGTAAGGAACAAAACCGCGAAGACGCCCTCGTCCGCAATGCCCCGGGGCCCACTTATGTTGCCAATGCACTCGGGCAGATCACGGCAATGAATAATTCCGCCAAGGCGCCCTTCCCATCAGACCCGACAACACTTCAGGATTTGAATATCGACGATGAAGTGCTCGCCCAGCTTTTCAGATGGATGGATACCGAGGACGAAACCTACGCCGACATATTCATCGAACCGGCGATGATCGGCGAACCGGCGCAAAGCAGCTGTATAATTGCGCGGCGCTTAGCGCCTCTTAACAACACCGTTGAAGAAAAGGCTGAAGGCCTACAACATTTTTTTATTACGACGGTCGAGCTTCGCTTCTGCCCAGAGCGGGCGCAACATTTCCTGGCGGCTTATGCGCTGACAGACGCCGAAATGGATGTCGCCATCGACCTGGCCAACGGGGTTAGCCCGACAGATATCGCTAAAAAGCGCAAGACATCGATCAATACCGTCAGGGCGCAAATCAAAGCGATCCTGCGCAAAACGCATACGACCGGGGTTTCCGACCTCGTGCGGCTCATATGCGGGTTTTCCGCCGGTCTCACCGCTGCGATTAACGCCTCGAGCGAGGCGACTTTGACAGGCGTCGCCTCAGAGCTGAAACAGCGTCACATGATGACCCTGTCGGATGGGCGCCAGCTGTTCTGGCTGGAACAAGGCGACATGACCGGCCAGCCGGTGATCTGTCTGCACAGTTTTCTTTATGGTGTTGAGTGGCCCGATGACGCCGTTGAAGCACTTGCCACCCAGCATTTGCGCATCATTTCGCCCTCTCGCCCAGGCTTTGGCGCCTCGGATTTAGCCCCATCCGCCTATGGCGAAGACCTCCTTGATACCGTCGCGAACGATCTCCGCCAACTGATGGATCATTTGAGGCTTGAGCGGGCCATTATTATGGGCCACGTCATGGGGTCGGTTTATGCCTTGCGCTTCGCGCTCCTACACCCAACGCGTGTTACCGCGTTGCTTGCCATCTCTCACGCGCCAATCTGGCGGGAAGAGTGGCTCGAGCAACTACCAAAACGCCAACGCATTATTGCCCGCATAACTCAGCATGCACCGCATCTTCTGCCCTTTGTAACACGCGCCGGCATCGCGCTCATTGACGCCGGCTACATCGAGCAATTTGTCAATGCACTGCATAAAGGAATTCCCGCTGATGCTCTGGCCCTGGAGCGTAAGACAGTCTTTGATGCTGTGGCGAAAGGATTGGAGTATGCGACCCAACAGGGAAGCGAAGGATTTCGGCGTGATTGCCCGTTCACGCTGAAGGATTACTCAACCACAGCGCGCGCATTGGAAATGCCGTTCCATATCATTCATGGAGAATGCGACAAAATCGTGCCGCCCGGCAATATAGAACTCTTTGCCGAGATTGCGCCGGCAACACAGGTAACGCGGGTTAAGGACGCCGGGCAACTTCTCCTGTTCAGCCACTGGGAAGTCGTGCTGAAAGCGCTCAGCGAGGCGGCGAACAGCGCCCACATGAGGCCATTAGCGTAGCCAACGAACAGGTACGCTTTCAGCTCGCGGCTTTGGACTTTCCAGAGCCGAAAAGCCGGCTTCGCAAGGTTACCCGCTGCGGCGTGGCGGCAATGTCTTCGAGCTTTCGAAGCGCCTCTTCAGGGGATGAATAATCGGGCACCACAAGCCCCATGGAGAAAATCATCTTCGCTGCTTCTTCAACGCTCATGCTCAATATGCGCATGTCCTCGCGCGGAAGGAACAACAAAAACCCGGAGGTCGGGTTCGGCACGGTCGGAACAAACAAAGCGGTCAGCTCTTCACCCTGATCATCAAGAAGACTGGCGACCTCGCCTTTGGTTTCTCCAACGAGAAACGCCATCGCCCATGAGCCACGGCGTGGATACTCAATTAACGCCACCTGCTTAAACGAGCGATCGGACTGTTGCAGTGCGGTTTCAAAAACATTTTTAAAAAACCGATAGAGGTTTCGCACCACCGGCAGCGATTCAAACAACTGCTCCCATCCGGCAACGATTGACCGGCCGACAAAATTCTTGGTGACCGCACCAAGTAGAACCAGTGCAACAAACGCGATGAGGATGCCAAAGCCGGGCAACACCTGCAGGAAAGTCTCAATTGTGCTGCCGCTGTCGGGAAGCGTGGCTTTTACGAAAGCGTCGAGTTTCGCCATCGGCCCGGTAACGAACCAGTAGACCAGTGCGACAGTGATACCGACAGGGGCCGCAATCACCACCCCGGCCAGGAAACTCGTCCGCAGCCCGCTCCATAGGCCCGCCCGTTTCGGCTGAATCAGCGGGGCATGGGCGCTGTGGCCAGAATTGTCGTTCGAATTGTTCTTCTCGTCACTCATAGTACCGTTTGTCCCTGAGGCGGTTAACAAAACAGGTCGTTCACATAGCACCGAAAAATCGACTTTGCGTGACGCCTATAAACATTTTAACAATAAATGGGCGGTTTTTTTGCCGCCACAATGGGTATGGTCTCTCTGTTGGACGATTAAATGCCGGTCCGAGGGCGCAATCTGGGAGAATTCATGGTCACCATGCGACAGGCATTGGCGTTAATTGTTGCGGCCAGTCTGGCGGTGGCGGCCGTCATTGCGGTGGTTTTCCAGGATAATATCGTCAGATTCAACCTCAACCCGCGCATTCCTTACCAAATTTACACACCCCCGCCGCCGCCCGCTTATGGCGCACGGGGCGCCTGGATTTTATGGCCGAGCGAGGCGGGCGCCGGTCTTGCTGATGTGTTTTACGTCCATTCAACAACATACGCCGCCCGAAGGCATTGGAATGCCCCTCTCAACGCAAAAAAAGCCGATGCAACCCTGCGAAGGGTTGCCGCACCGAATGAGGCTGGACCGTTTATTGGGCTCGGCGCGGTCTACGGTCCGCGATATCGCCAGGCGACACTGTTTGCCAATTTCACCCATAAATATGACGGGCTCGCCGCGCGCGAGTTGGCTTATGGCGATATCGAAAAGGCTTTCGAAACCTTCCTGAAAGAGCGAGACACGGAGCGGCCATTCATACTGGTCGGCTATGGGCAAGGCGGATTACACGTTCTTGGCTTACTGCAATACCGTATTGCAACGGATGAAGCCTTACGCGCCCGCCTCGCGGCGGCTTATGTGATTGGCGAGCCGACGCCGATTTCGATATTCGACGATAGCCTCGCGGCGATCCCGCCCTGTCGTACGCCTGGCGATATTCGCTGCGTGATCTCTTATATCGACCTCGAGCCGACATTCGACGATGACCGGCGGCGCTTTCGCGATCGTTCGCTGGCTTGGGGCGACAACAAGAAACTCATGTCTCTGCCCGCAGCGCCCTTGCTTTGCATCAATCCGTTGGCCTGGACGCTCAGCCTAGAGCCGGTCAGCGCGGACATGCATGTTGGCGCCGCCTCCGCGACGGGGCTGCAATTAGGCGAAACCCCGCCCGCCATCGCCAAAGCCATTGGCGCTCAATGCAACAAGGGCATTCTTACCGTCGATCCGCCACAACAGAATTTTTTGCGCCGTAAACACTGGTTCGGCGATCATTGGCGCGCGCAGGATTTCAATCTGTTTTATCATGACCTGACGGCCGATGCGACGCGCAGGGTCCAAAATCTGAACATCACGCTTGAACAGGAAGCGCGGTTTCTGGCGCCGATTGACGAAGCGGTTGATCTTAAGGTCAGTCCCATCAATAAGGCTCCTGAATAGTCAGTATCCAACGCCGCAACCTCCAAGGTGGTCATGAAACCAGTTCGCAAAGTTATCATTCCCGTCGCCGGTCACGGCACCAGAGTGCTGCCCGCCACCAAATCCATTCCAAAAGAATTGCTGCCGTTGGTGGACCGCCCGCTGATTGATTATGTCGTTCGCGAAGCCTTTGACGCCGGCATTGAGCATGTGATCTTGGTAACCGGTCGCGGCAAAGGGGCCATCGAAGATTATTTCGATCACGCCTTCGAGCTTGAGACCGGTCTGGAGGCCAAGAACAAATCCGACATTCTGGCGCGCGTGCGCAAGTCGATCCCAAAAGCGGGCTCCATATCCTACACTCGCCAACAGGCGCCGCTCGGTCTTGGCCATGCGGTGTGGTGCGCGCGCGATATTATCGGCGACGAGCCGTTTGCAGTCTCCCTGCCCGATGTCGTCATCGATGGCGCGCCCTCGGCGTTGGCGCAAATGGTTGGCGAATATGAAAAGACCGGCGGTAATATTATCGCTGTCGAAGAAGTGCCGATAGAGGACACCAACAAATATGGCGTGGTCGCGGCTAAAGCAGAGCGCGCTGGCCGGTCTTTTGAAATATCAGCGATGGTCGAAAAACCCGACCCCGCAAAAGCGCCTTCCAATCTCGCCATTACCGGGCGTTATATTCTGCAGCCGGAGATCTTTGGGTTGCTAGAAAAAACCGCGCGCGGCGCCGGCGGAGAAATCCAACTGACAGATGCGATGGATGCACTGATGGCGCAGCAAGCGTTTTACGCCTACGAATATGAAGGCGTCAGTCATGATTGTGGCTCAACGCTTGGATGGCTGACCGCAAACGCGGCCCTGGCGCTCAACAACCCTGAGCTTGGCGCTGCGTATAAAGAGTTCTTGAAGTCGCGGCTCTAACGCCGGGCGCTGTATGTACTTGCGGCTATCCTTCGCGACGAATTGGATATTTAACAATATCCCATTCTCCTCAGGATGAGGATGTATGGGTTGAAAAACAACACACCCTTATCCTGAGGAGCCTTGGCAAAGCCAAGGCGTCGCGAAGGATAGCCGCAAAGCCGCACAACCTATTGGAATTCGCAGGCGCAAAAAATGCAACCCAGAGAGGGTAGTCTTCCATAAAACCTATATTTGGTGAAAAGTTATCC
>JAJFGA010000035.1 GCA_021776375.1 Hyphococcus sp.
CTTGGCCTGAATGTAGAATTGCAAACGACTTAAGCGGCGCGCCGCTTAAGTCCATTTGTTGTTAATTGATTATTCGCGGACTGATCATCCGCAACCGATTGAGAGGCTGCCCATGTCCCAGGAACTGCTGAACGTATTCAATCCGACTGCGCCCGCGCAGACGTTCAATCAGATCCGCATTTCGCTGGCGTCGCCGGAGAAAATTCTCTCCTGGTCGTTTGGTGAAATCAAAAAGCCGGAAACAATCAACTACCGGACCTTCAAACCGGAGCGCGATGGTCTGTTCTGCGCGCGCATCTTCGGGCCGGTGAAGGACTATGAATGCCTGTGCGGCAAATATAAACGCATGAAGTACAAAGGCATCACCTGCGAGAAATGCGGCGTTGAAGTGACGCTCACTAAGGTGCGCCGCGACCGCATGGGCCATATCGAACTGGCGGCGCCGGTTGCGCATATCTGGTTTTTGAAATCACTGCCGTCACGCATTTCGCTAATGCTCGATATGACGCTGAAAGATGTCGAGCGGGTTCTCTATTTTGAACAATATATCGTCATTGAGCCTGGCCTGACGCCGCTGGCGCCGAATGAGATGCTGACGGAAGAAGAATATCTGCAAGCTCAGGAGGAATATGGCGAAGACAGCTTCACCGCCGGCATTGGCGCGGAAGCTATCCGCGAAATTCTGGCGGCGCTCGATCTTGAAACCGAGACGGTCAAATTGCGCGCTGACATTGCTGAATCCACCAGCGAGCTAAAAAGCAAAAAATACGCAAAGCGCCTTAAGCTGATCACTGCGTTTATAGAATCCGGCAATCGTCCGGAATGGATGATTATGACCATCGTTCCGGTGATCCCGCCGGAACTGCGGCCGCTTGTGCCGCTTGATGGCGGCCGCTTTGCAACATCAGACCTTAACGATCTTTATCGCCGGGTTATCAATCGTAATAACCGCCTGAAGCGCCTTATCGAATTGCGTGCGCCGGACATTATCGTCCGCAATGAAAAACGGATGCTGCAGGAATCGGTCGATGCGCTGTTTGACAATGGCCGTCGCGGCCGGGTTATCACCGGCACTAACAAGCGTCCGCTGAAATCGCTCTCCGATATGCTGAAAGGCAAACAAGGGCGCTTCCGCCAAAACCTTCTCGGCAAGCGGGTGGATTATTCCGGCCGTTCGGTGATCGTTGTTGGGCCTGAGCTCAAACTGCATGAATGTGGGCTGCCGAAGAAAATGGCGCTCGAGCTCTTCAAGCCGTTCATCTATTCGCGGCTCGATGCGAAGGGCCTTTCGGCGACGGTTAAGCAGGCTAAAAAACTGGTAGAGAAAGAACGTCCTGAAGTCTGGGACATTCTTGATGAAGTCATCCGGGAGCACCCGGTGATGCTCAACCGGGCGCCGACGCTTCACCGCCTCGGCATTCAGGCATTTGAGCCGAAATTGATTGAAGGCAAAGCGATCCAGCTTCACCCGCTGGTCTGCACCGCCTTTAACGCCGACTTTGACGGCGACCAAATGGCCGTGCACGTACCATTGTCGCTGGAAGCGCAGCTTGAGGCGCGGGTGTTGATGATGTCGACCAACAACATCTTATCGCCCGCTAACGGCAAACCGATCATCGTGCCGTCGCAAGATATTATCCTTGGGCTTTACTACATCACCATGGATAAAGAGGGCGAGCCGGGTGAGGGCAAAATCCTCGGCACAATGCCGGAAATTGAGCATGCGCTTGAATCCGGCGCCGTGACGCTGCACTCAAAGATTAAGGCGCGCTGGGACACGGTTGACGAGAACGGCGATCCGCTTCGCCAGCTGGTTGAAACCACCCCGGGACGGATGATGGTTGCGCAAGTTCTGCCGCGTGATTCCAATGTGCCGTTTTCTGTGGTCAATCAGCTACTGACCAAGAAAACTATTCAAGGCCTAATCGACATCGTTTATCGCCATTGCGGTCAAAAGAAGACCGTGATCTTTGCCGACCACATGATGGGCCTTGGCTTTAAAGAAGCCTGTAAGGCCGGGATTTCCTTCGGCAAGGACGATGTGGTGATCCCGCAGGCCAAACGTAAGATGGTGGAAGAAACCCGCAATCTGGTCAGTGAGTTTGAACAGCAATATGCCGAGGGTCTGATTACGCGCGGTGAGAAGTACAACAAGGTCATCGACGTTTGGGCGAAATGTACCGACCAAATCGCTGATGCGATGATGGGCGAGATTTCCGAGACTAAATTCGATCCGGATACTAAGCGCCAGCTTGAGCCGAATTCGATTTACATGATGTCCCACTCCGGCGCGCGCGGCTCGCCCACGCAAATGCGTCAACTCGGCGCCATGCGCGGTCTGATGGCCAAGCCGTCCGGGGAAATTATCGAAACGCCGATTACGTCGAACTTTAAAGAAGGCCTGACGGTTCTCGAATACTTCAACTCCACGCACGGCGCGCGGAAAGGTTTGGCCGATACCGCACTTAAAACGGCGAACTCTGGTTACTTGACCCGGCGCCTTGTTGACGTTGCGCAGGATTGCATCGTTCGCGAAGTCGATTGCGGGACTGAAAATGGCATTACCGTCGAAGCGGTTGTCCGCGGCGGCGAGATTATTGTGCCGCTTAGCCAGGTTATTCTGGGACGGACGCTGCTGGAAGATATCCGGCGTCCAGAGACTGGTGAACTGGTGGGCAAGGCTGGCGATGAAGTTGATGAAGCGCAAGCGGAAGAAATTGAAGGCGCTGGCGTTCAGACGGTGCGCGCGCGTTCGGTCCTGACTTGCGATTCCAAATCAGGCATTTGTGGCATGTGTTACGGTCGCGACCTTGCACGCGGCACCCATGTCAATATCGGCGAGGCTGTCGGCGTTATCGCGGCGCAGTCGATCGGCGAGCCGGGCACGCAGCTGACGATGCGGACGTTCCACGTCGGCGGCACCGCTCAGGTCGGCGACACGTCATTCATCGAGGCAAGCCACGAAGGCACGGTCAAGATTGAAGGACGCGAGCCGGTCGTAAATAGTGCTGGCGATATCGTGGTCATGGGCCGCAACACCGTGGTCAAGATTATCGGCCTGGATGATAAGGAACATGCTTCTTACAAAGTTTCTTATGGTGCGAAACTGCGTGTTAAGGATGGCGGGCGCGTGACCCGCGGCCAACGCCTTGCGGACTGGGATCCTTATACGATCCCGATCCTGACAGAGCTTTCCGGTACGGCGAAGTTTGAAGATCTGCAGGAAGGCTATTCAATGCAGGTTGTCGCCGACGAAGCGACCGGCATCGCCAGTCGCATCGTTACTGATTGGCGGACAAACCCGCGCGCCGCCGACATGAAGCCGTCGATTACCCTTGTCAATGACGCCGGGGAAATTGGGACGCTATCGTCCGGCGGCGAGGCGCGTTACGTCCTGCCGGTCGGGGCGGTGTTATCGGTTGAAGACGGCACCAAGGTTGCAGCGGGTGACGCGGTTGCGCGGATCCCGACAGAGGGCGCCAAGACCAGAGACATCACCGGCGGTCTGCCAAGGGTGGCGGAACTGTTTGAGGCGCGCCGGCCAAAAGACCACGCAATCATCGCCAATGTTGATGGCAAGGTCGAATTTGGCCGCGACTACAAAAACAAACGCCGTATCAAGATTATTCCGACCGATGAGAGCCTTGAGACTTCAGATTACCTTGTCCCCAAAGGCAAGCACATCGCTGTTCAGGACGGTGATTTTATCGCCAAGGGCGAATATCTCATGGACGGCAACCCGGCGCCGCATGATATTCTGCAAATTATGGGTATCGAAGCGCTCGCTGACTTCCTGATTGACGAGATCCAGGAAGTCTACCGACTGCAGGGCGTGCCGATTAACGACAAGCACATCGAGGTGATTGTCCGCCAGATGTTGCAGAAGGTCGAAGTTACCGACCCGGGTGATTCTCTGTTCTTGAAAGAAGAGCAAGTCGACAAGCTCGAATTCCAGGAGATGAATGAAAAACTGGACAATCAAGGCAAGACGCCGGCGAAGGCGCAACCGGTCCTGCTCGGCATCACCAAGGCTTCACTGCAGACCCGCTCCTTCATCTCCGCGGCCTCGTTCCAGGAGACGACGCGGGTGCTCACTGACGCTGCAGTCAACGGCAAGATCGATGCGCTTGAAGGGCTGAAAGAGAACGTGATTGTCGGTCGCCTCATTCCCGCCGGCACCGGCGGAGCGATGTCGCGCCGTCAGGTCGAGGCTGAACGCCGCGATGCTGAATTGATCGCAGAGCGCGAGAAAGTCGCCGCGGCGGCGCTTCCGCCGGCTGAAGACCCTGCGGCTCCGGTGTTTGAAGAGACCGCTGAGCCAAGCGTAGAGCCAGGCGTGGAAACCGCCGCTGAACCGAGTGTTGAAGAACGCGCGCCCGATTCAGTCTAACAGGGTCAGATAAAAATTACGCCGCTGTGTGCATAATAGCATGCAGCGGCGTGCTTATCTGTCCGTACAGTGAATTATTCTGTGTTATAAACCGCAGCGCTACAGATTGATCTGTTGTGGAAGCGCCATGGCTGCGAGTTTTTTTGGCGCCATTTCCGGATCATCGATCCAGGTCTTTACCAAATCCCCCCAGGACAAGTCGGCTTTGACGCGGGTCCATAAATCCCCGGTAGCGCTAGAATAGGCCTCGTAGGTCTGCGCATCGTCCAACATAGAGGCGATGGCTTTGGCGAGGTCCGCTGGCGATTTTTCAGGCGCCATGACCGCGCCTTGTTGGTCTTTAAAAAACATTTGAAACATTGGGTGATCGGACAGAACTAACGGCGTTCTGGTCGCCAGCGCTTCATAGGTCGTCATAGGCAGGCCTTCGGGGTAGGCGTGCCGGCTGGCGACAACCGATAGGGTTGCTGAATGCAAATGACGGATGACGTCGTCATGGGGGAGCAAGCCAGTGAACTCGACCACACCCTGTAAGCCACGGGCATCTACTTGCTTCCTGGCCTCAGCTTCATAGGGCCCGGCGCCTATTATCCGCCATTTGAATGCGCGCCCCTCCCGTTTGAGGATGTCGGCGGCCTCAATGCAGTCTCCCGTGCCCTTGGCTTCGGAAATGACGCCAATGGTGACGATTTCAGGCAGATCTCGGTTTAGGCTCTTTATGGGGTGGTCTTCCGGGCGAAGCTCATGGGGCCAGTCCCAGGGGAAAATTTTGGCGGCGTGAACCCCGATCGCCTTCATCGACAGGCTGGCGGGAACATTGTGATTCGCCACCATAGAGATGGATCGATTGTTCAAAAGATGCGCGAGATGGCGCGCGCGAAGCTTTCCGAGCGGCCCCGACTTGCCCCAGCTGTCTGCGAAGACCGGCAGGACCTGCAGCTTGTTTCTCAACGCCCACCATAAAACCCGCCGCGCCGGGGTTCGCAGCACCAGATGTGTTGGCCGCCAGGTTTTGAGCAAATCGATAACCGCCGGTTCGTCGACGCCAACGCCCGGCTTTGGCGGGATGCGCGCGGAAATCAAATTTTCCTTTATGGCCGTCTCATCTCGTCGGTCGCCGATAATGGCGCAAACCCCGACAAAATCGGCCATTTCAGCGAGGTCTTCAACAAAATCAACGGAATAGCGCTGTGCGTAGTAGGTCTCTCCGCCGCCGCCTTTGAACCGGTTATAGGCCTCGGCATAATCGCCGTGCTGTAAAAATGCGATTCGCATGGATGGATTTCCTGTCCCTGTCAGGGCGGCGTTATAGATTGAACCCCGGGGTGAATAAAGCGAGGCTGGCCGCTATCACGGCGCTTATTAATGAGGTGTTTGTGGTTTCCGGGGTAAAGGCGGGCGGAACCCTTAAAAAATCTTCAAAATCCCCGCAAACTCTATTGACCACGCAGATTCGCGGGGCTAGTTAGTGCGCCGCAGGACGGCTGGCCGTCAGGTGTGTTCGTAGGAACCTATCTGAAACGCAGCCAATCTTAGCCGACGATAGTCAAGTTTTCATGGAGCGGCGTTCCGCCAGATGCGGACCCGCTCATTTGCGTCATGGGTATATCGCCCGGAAGCGCGAAAAAGGTCGCGTTTAAGCGCGTCAAGATTGAGGCCAGGAGATCGAATGCCGACTATTCAGCAACTGATCCGCAAGCCGCGGAAACCGAAGCGACGGATTAATAAAGTCCCGGCGCTTGAAGCCAACCCGCAAAAGCGGGGGGTTTGTACGCGCGTTTATACAACGACGCCTAAGAAACCTAACTCTGCGCTTCGCAAGGTTGCAAAAATTCGTCTCACCAATGGCTATGAAGTGATCGGTTATATCCCGGGCGAGGGCCACAATCTTCAAGAGCACTCTGTTGTTCTGATTCGGGGCGGGCGCGTGAAAGACCTTCCGGGCGTTCGCTACCACGTTATTCGCGGCGTTCTGGATACGCAGGGCGTCAAAGATCGCAGACAACGTCGTTCGAAATACGGCGCCAAGCGTCCGAAATAGGGTTAAGAGCAATGTCACGACGTCACCGCGCAGAAAAACGAGTTGTTCATCCCGATCCAAAATTCGGCGATAAGACGCTGTCGAAATTTATGAACTACGTCATGATTGACGGGAAGAAGCCGGCCGCAGAAAAGATCGTATACGGCGCGCTTGACCGTATAGAAGAAAAAATGCGCCGCCAGCCGGTGGAGCTGTTTAAAGAAGCGCTCGACAATGTAACGCCTGCTCTCGAGGTGCGTTCGCGCCGTGTTGGCGGGGCGACCTATCAGGTTCCGGTTGAAGTTCGTCCGGACCGCAAGCAAGCGCTCGCCATGCGTTGGATTATTGGCGCGGCGCGCTCACGCAATGAAACGACGATGGTCGACAGGCTGTCGAATGAAATTATGGATGCTGCGCAAAATCGCGGCGCCGCCGTTAAAAAACGCGAAGACACGCACCGTATGGCCGAGGCCAACCGGGCATTTTCGCATTATCGTTGGTAAACGAATTCAACCGGGTAAAGGCTCGCTGACATGCCGCGTTCGCATAAAATTGAGGACTATCGCAACTTCGGGATCATGGCGCATATTGACGCCGGGAAAACCACG
>JAJFGA010000036.1 GCA_021776375.1 Hyphococcus sp.
CTACGCGACAGGATCACTGGTCTACGGCGTGCAAAGCGAACAGGCTGAGGCCCGCAAAAAATCAAAAGAGCTGAATGAACCCAAAGGCTGTGATGCGGCATGCGTTGCGAGGACGAAGGCCACTCTTGCGCAATTTGAAACTGTCAATGAAGGCCAGGCTGACATCATTATCCGATGCGCCCATCGTATCGAGGCGAAAAACGAGGACCGGCGTGACAGCTATAATGAAGATGTCAGCGCCTATACCAACGGATTGATGCGCAACTGTCGTCAGGCATTTCATGTCAACAAACCTACGACCGACGAGGTTTGCAAGGCCAGTGTAGTTCGCAGAATGTTCAAGAATATGTGCCGGAACTGATGACGGTGCGGCGCCTTCACGGCTAGGATCGGCGCCATGAACGCACCCATCTTCTATTCCTTCCGCCGCTGCCCTTATGCGATGCGAGCGCGCATGGCGCTGGCTGTCGCCAATACGTCGGTGCGGCTTCGCGAAATTGCCTTGAAGGACAAACCCGCCGAGATGCTCGCCGCCTCGCCAAAGGGCACCACGCCAGTGTTGATCGATGGCGATGAGATTATCGACGAAAGCCTCGCGGTCATGGCCTGGGCGCTGGCGCAACACGACCCCGAAGGCTGGCTGTCGCATGAAAACGACGCGCTGGTCGCCGAAAATGACGGGACCTTCAAGCACCATCTCGACCGTTATAAATATTCTACCCGTTATGAAGACGCCGACCGCGAACAACACCGCGACGAAGCGATGAAATTCATCGGAAAGCTTGAAACGCGCCTTACCGCCGCCGGTTATCTCTGCGGCGCCGCGCCGACCCTCCCCGACATCGCCATCTTCCCGTTCATCCGCCAGTTCCGCATCGCCGATCAGACATGGTTCGACGCCGCGCCGATCCCGCGCGTGCAAAGCTGGCTGAAAGGACTGATGGATGGCGAATTATTTCAATCGACGATGAAGAAGTATCCATTGTGGAAAGAGGCGGGTGAAGAATTTGAATTTCCCAGCACGCCGCAAACATGAGTCCGTCGAAAACTATGCAGAATGTACTCCCGAGAGATTGATAATGTGACCCGCCGCCATTGTTGGCGCCACATGAATACTACGCTATTTGTTATACTTCAGCGCCAAATGTAAAACAAATAGGTGGGCCAAATGAGGGAATTACAAACGGTTACGATAGGCGTCATTGCTGTTATTGCTGCGGCTTTTGGATACGCTCGCGCTGAAACGGCTGTGGAGCATAAATTTCTTCAGCCGGTTGACATATTCAATGTTGAATATGGCGATGACCCTCAAATTTCGCCGAACGGCGCACTGGTCGCTTATGTGCGCAAGTCAAACGACATCATGACCGATGCGACACGCTCGAATATCTGGGTCGCCGATGCAGATGGCGCCAATCACCGCCCGCTGCTTTCCGGCCGGGCTGATTACACGTTCCCTAGATGGTCCCCGGACGGCAAACGTCTTGCCTATATTTCTTCTGTAGAAGGATCGCCGCAACTTTATGTAAAATGGTTATCCACTGGCGATGAAGCACTGATCACAAACCTGACCGAGGCGCCGGATGATTTAGCCTGGTCCCCGGATGGCCGGCTGATCGCATTCGTTATGAGCGTCAAAGCTGACAACGATCCTTTCGTGAAATCGCCAGCAAAACCTGAGGGCGCGGAGTGGGCGGAGCCTTTCAACTATATCGACGACATCCGCTACCGTTTCGACGGCCGGGGATATTTGGAACCGGCGCACGACCACATATTCGTCACGCCAGCCGACGGCGGCACGCCACAACAGGTAACCAGCGGCGACTTCAATCACCAGGGTCCGCTTTCCTGGACGCCAGATTCAAAAAACATTCTGTTCTCCGCAAACCGAAACGATAACTGGGAACTTGAAACCGTCGAAGACGATATCTTCTCGGTCTCAATTGACGGAGAGCTTACGCAACTTTCCAGCAAAGGCGGCGCGGAATCGAACCCGGTCGTTTCTCCATCCGGCAATCAGATCGCGTTTGTCGGCGCTGAAAATAAGAGCCTCGCCTTTCGGATTTCGCAGCTTTACGTCATGGGAAAAGACGGAAAAAATGTCAGATCCCTCACCCCGAATCTTGACCGGTCGGTCCGCGAGCCCGTCTGGGATGCTTCCGGCAGAGGTTTGTATTATCACTATGATGATCGCGGCGAGAAAAAAGTCGGTTATGTCCGCTTGAACGGGGCGCCGCAAACTGTTGTCGACAAAATTAGCGGCACATTCAACTCGCGACCCTATGTTAGCGGCAGTTTTTCCGTCGCTAAAAATGGCGCCATCGCCTTCACAAAAGGCGCCGCGGACCGGCCCGCCGATATCGCGGTCAGTAGAAATGGTCGCATCCGTATGCTGACGGCTCTGAATGAAGATGTTCTGGCGCCGAAAAAACTTGGTGAAGTCCACGAAATTATCTACACGTCGTCGGTCGGCGACGTCGAAATTCAAGGCTGGTATGTCACGCCGCCGAGTTTCGACCAGAGCAAAAAATATCCGCTCATTCTGGAAATTCACGGCGGGCCCCATGCCGCCTATGGCCCACATTTCTCGCTTGAGATCCAGCGCTACGCCGCTGAGGGCTATGTCGTCTTTTACGACAACCATCGCGGCAGTAGCTCTTATGGCGAAGAGTTCGGCCTGCTCTTGCAATACAAATACCCAAGCCGGGACGATTTCGCGGACCACATGTCCGGCGTCGATGCGATGATCGCCAAAGGGTTTATCGACGAGGATCAGCTTTACGTTACGGGCGGGTCCGCGGGCGGGGTATCAACCGCTTTTCTGGTTGGCCTCACGGACCGTTTCCGCGCCGCCGTCGCTGCCAAGCCGATCATCAACTGGACGAGCAAGGTGCTGACTGGCGACATTTACACGTACCAGATCAGGCACCAATTTCCCGGGCCGCCCTGGGAGGAGTTCGAACATTATTGGGAACGCTCGCCGCTTTCCCTTGTCAGCAATGTCTCAACGCCAACCATGCTGATGGCGGGCGAGGAAGACTTCCGTACGCCCATTTCAGAGTCGGAGCAGTTCTATCAGGCTCTGCAATTACGCGGCGTTGACACTGCCCTTGTGCGCATTCCCGGCTCCAGCCACGGCATCGCCTCAAGGCCTTCGCGTATGATCGGCAAGGTTGAGCATATTCTCGGCTGGTTTGAGAAATATTCCGGCGAGGAGTGATCCCGTCGTCACGCTGTGTTGAAACGACGCGCAAACCTGTCGGTCGCCAAAACTCCCGGTCGTCAGGTTTTGAGCCGCACCCGCACCGACCTCGCATGGCTCGGCAGGCCTTCCGCATTAGCTAGCGTCGCCGCGGCGGGGCCGATTTTGGCGAGCGCCGCTTCGTCGCAACCGATTATCGACGTACGTTTCATGAAATCCATGACGGACAAGCCAGAGGCATAGCGTGCCGCCTGCGCAGTCGGGAGCACATGGTCCGGCCCCGCCACATAATCGCCAACCGCTTCCGGCGTGTGCCGGCCAAGGAAAATCGCGCCGGCGTGGCGAACCTTGGCGAGCATGGCTTCCGGATCATCGACCGCCAGCTCCAGATGTTCCGGCGCGATGCGGTCAACCAGCGACGGCGCATCTTCCAACGACGCCACAACGATGATCGCAGAATTGTTGTTCCATGCGGCCTCAGCAATCCCTCTGCGGGGGCTCGCCGCCAATTGCGCGTCCACGGCCGCGCTGACCTTGTCTGCAAAGCCTTCATCATCCGTAATCAGAACGCTTTGCGATGATGGATCATGTTCCGCTTGACTGAGGAGGTCTGCAGCGATCCAAGCCGGATCGTTTTTGCCGTCCGCGAGCACAAGAATTTCCGACGGCCCGGCAACGCTGTCGATACCAACATAGCCGAACACCTGCCGCTTGGCCTCGGCGACATAGGTGTTGCCCGGCCCGACAATAACATCGACCGGCGCTATGGGCCCGGCGCCAAAGGCCAATGCAGCAATCGCCTGCGCACCACCGATACGGTAGATTTCATCAATACCGGCGCGTTTGGCGGCGGCCAGCACCAGCGGGTTCATCTCGCCCTTTGGCGTGGGTGTCGCCATTGCCAGGCGACCAACACCGGCAACCTTCGCCGGGATCGCGTTCATCAAAACACTGGACGGATAGGCGGCCCGCCCGCCTGGCGCATAAAGCCCCGCCGCATCAACACATGTCCAGCGCCAGCCGAGCGTCACGCCCATATCATCGGTATAGCGCTCATCGCGCGGCATTTGCTTTTGGTGATAGGAACGAATGCGCACGGCGGCGAAGTCTAGCGCGGCCAGTTCGTCTGCGTTGCAAACCGCTTCGGCGCGATCAATCTCCTTGGCGCTGACCGCGACATTGTCATCGGACAGTTCAAATCCGTCAAATTTCTGGGTGTATGTTTTAACAGCCGTGAGCCCATCGGCGCGCACCGCCTTAATAACATCGCTCACGACCGCCGCGACATCGGCGCCGCCTTTACGGTCCTGCGCAATGAAGGCGTCGAAGGCTTGTTCAAAACCCGCATCGTCGGCAATGAGTCTTTTTACACCCACAATCGAATTCCCTAGAGCTCTCGCCTAAACCAAAAGACTGTATTCCTGTTTCATCCACCGCTCATTCCGTCGAAACCTGGGATGAGCGGAAAACCGGCTTAGATACAGGATAGAAACCGTCTTGCATAACTTGAATGCATGCACGCAAGGTCGAACCTCTATTTATTCGGCATTTGTCGCTACACTTTATGCTTCGGCTTCGCCCGGGTGCGCCAGGGCTCGGATATGTCCGACATATAGGCGTTGATGCTTTCCACCTCGAGGCGCACTGCGCCGCCGCCGGCAAAGTCCAGCATAATCGCGCCAGCGCCGTCTTCGCCCGGCTCAAACCGGATCGCTAACAGCTCCACCACCGCGTCCTTTGCATCATTGCGCAAATTTTGAAATTTCGTCGACACGACGTCGTCAAAATGAATTCCGGCGCGTACGCGCGCAAACGGACCGCCGCGTCGAGCGCCGACGCATTCCCAGACAAAGCGGTTGGTGACAAACGCAAACCGTCGAGCGTCGGGCAGATAGGCAAAATCGCCGAGCTTGGCGACCGCATCCTGCAGCACCGTGGAAATCACAGCGAGATCTGCCGCGTCGCCGGCCATCAGCCCGAGAGCCTGGTAGTCTTTAAGGGAGGTCGCCAAAGAGCTTACGCCTTTCTAATCCTTCACGCGCTCAATCAGCGCGCCGCAATTTTGCAGTTTTTCTTCCAGCCGTTCAAACCCGCGGTCAAGATGGTAGACGCGATTGACCATGGTCTGGCCTTCCGCGGCAAGGCCCGCAATCACCAGCGACATCGACGCGCGCAGATCCGTCGCCATCACTGGCGCGCCTTTGAGCCGCGCAACCCCGCGCACGGTCGCGTTTTGTCCGTCAACGGATATTTGCGCGCCCATTCGCGACAATTCCGGCGCGTGCATGAAGCGGTTTTCAAAAATCGTTTCCTTAATGGTTGCTGCGCCCTCCGCCGTGGCCATCAGCGCCATAAACTGCGCCTGAAGATCTGTCGGAAAACCAGGAAAGGGCTGGGTGACAATATCCACCGCCTTGCAGCGCGCCTCGGTCTTCTTGATACGCAAACCCTTCTCGGTGTCGTCAATGTCGAGGCCCGCTTCTTTCAGCGCCGCCAGCGCGGCGCCCAGAAGTTCGCTATCGGTTCCGGTCAGCGTCAGCTCGCCGCCGGTCGCGCCGACCGCCATCGCATAGGCGCCAGTCTCAATCCGGTCCGGCAGCACCCGGTGTTCGGCGGCATGAAGACGGTCAACGCCCTCGATGCGGATCGACGAGCGCCCGGCGCCTTCTATCTTCGCGCCCATGGCGTTGAGGCAAGCGGCAAGATCGGCGATCTCCGGCTCACGCGCGGCATTTTCAATCACCGTCACGCCTTTGGCCAGCACCGCCGCCAGCATCGTGTGCTCGGACGCGCCAACCGACACGAACGGCCAGGTGATGTCGGCGCCCTTCAGCCCGTCCGGCGCTTCGGCGATGACATAGCCTTCATCGAGCTCAATCTGCGCGCCCATCGCCGTCAGCGCTTTCAGATGCAGATCCACCGGCCGCGCGCCGATAGCGCAGCCGCCGGGCAGAGAGACCTTCGCCTTACCCTCTCGTGCAAGCAAAGGTCCCAACACATTGAAACTCGCACGCATTTTGCGCACCAGATCATACGGCGCCTCGGTTGAGGCAATATCCTTGGCGTGCAGCGTCAGCGTGCCATCAGCAAAATCGATTAACGCCCCATGCTGGGCCAAGAGACGCGCCAGCATCTCAACATCGGCAAGCTGCGGGACATTCGTCAGCGTCAGCTTCTTGTCGGTTAATAGCGCTGCCGCCATCACCTTGAGCGCAGAATTCTTCGCACCGCTGATCGCCACCTCGCCATAAAGTGGCCGTCCGCCAATGATCGCCAATTTGTCCATGAATTACTCTTTCTCGTCCTGTTGCTGCTTTGCCGCTTTGCGCCGACGCAGGTTCTCCCGCAACGCCTCGGCAAGGCGGTCCTCGCGCTCAACGCTTGGCTTACCCACCGGCTTGGTCTTTTTCGCGGCGACTGCGGGGCGAGCTTGTGATTGTTCGTCTTCAGGCATATCGGTTGGCATGGCGGCGGACCATAGTCACGGGCGCAGCGCGGTCAAGTTGGGACCTATAGGATAGCGGATTTGTCAGGAATGCGCATATGAGCGAACCGACGCCGCTTGGCGGCAATTTATCCGGCGCGCAGTCATTTGAGACCGCTGCGATGATGACCCGTATCGCGGCGATGTGCGATATTGATGAGCTGGGCCATGTCAATAACGCGGTCTATCTCTCCTGGGCGCAGGATATCGCCACCGCCCATTGGCGCCGCCTGGCGAGCGCATCCCTGTTACAGAAATATGTCTGGGTCGCGCTGCGCCATGAAATTGACTATCGCGACCAGACTTTCGCTGGCGAGACCGTCGAAATCCGCACCTGGCTCGGCGCCGCAACCGGCCCGCGATATGAGCGCCATGTGGACATTAGGAAACCCGGCGCCGCACGCCCGGCGGCCAAGGTCCTCACCGTCTGGTGCCTGATTGACGCCGAGAGCCGCAAACCCCGACGCGTCGGGCCGGAAATCCTTGAGCCGTTCGGATTTTCGGGCTGAACGGATATTTTGCCGCCGGCTGCTTCCCATCTGTCTGCACCCGCGCTATACCGCCGCCACTTTTCAAGGCGTCCCATGGCGCACCACCCAAACGCTGCCGTAGCTCAGGGGTAGAGCACTCCCTTGGTAAGGGAGAGGCCGAGAGTTCGAATCTCTCCGGCAGCACCAGTTTTTGTCCCGCGGCGCGAAGAAGCGCCTCCGACGGCGGCCCCATCGGCAAAGCCGATAACGAACACATGACCGGCCGGCGGCCAGAAGGCCCTACCGCCACAGGCCTGCCGCCTCAAATTCCCGGTTTCCGCCATATCTCTGCAATGTGATTGGTGAATAACGCCGATTCAGATATAGGCGATAGTGGGGGCCGCGCTTTGATCGAATTATCACAGCAATCGAGACGAAACCAGTGCCCTCTAACGCTTCCAAACCACACAGCAACCAATCCGGCGACCACGACCGCCCGGCTGAGCATTCTGCACCTGTCGATACACGGGCGCTTGCGTTGCGGCTTTCCCCGCTTTTGAAGGTCTACGGCTCGGACACAAAGCGCAGCCTTCTGCAACTGACATTTACCATCGTCCCATTTTTTGCGCTGCTCGCCATTATGACGGCCGCGGCGGTTCAACATATCTATTGGCTGAGCCTGTTGCTGGCGGCGCCAACCGCGGGACTTCTTGTGCGATTGTTTATCTTTCAACATGATTGCGGACACGGGTCTTACTTCCCCTCGCGCACCGCCAACGATGTTCTCGGCCGTTTTATCAGTGTCCTGACCTTCACTCCTTACGACCAATGGAAACAATCTCACGCCTATCATCACGCCGCAAGCGGCGATCTGGATCGTCGCGGGCAAGGCGATGTTGCGGTCATGACGACGCGTGAATACCGGTCGGCGCCACGATTGCAGCGTCTGGGCTATCGTCTTTACCGTAATCCCTTCATCATGATTGCACTGGGAGCGCCGGTAAATTTTCTGCTGCTGCAGCGTTTGCCCCTCGGCCGGGCGTTTCGTGATCGTCAATCACGGCGCAGCATCATGGGGCTGAACCTGGCTTTGCTTATCGCCTTTGGACTGCCGATAGCGATGATCGGCGTCTGGCCGGTTCTCACCGCCTATTTGCCAATGTTGATCATCGCAGCCTGGATCGGCGGATGGTTGTTTTATATCCAGCACCAGTTCGAAGGGACATACTGGGAGCACAGCGACAACTGGAATTTTCACCAGGCAGCCATAGAGAGCAGCTCCTATTTCGTACTGCCGCCGGTGTTGCGGTGGTTTACCGGCAATATCGGACTTCACCATATCCACCATCTGTGCAGCAAGATTCCCAATTACCGGCTTCAGGCGTGTCTCGACACCTTCCCGGAATTACGCAATGCCGCCAAACGAATTACAGTGCGCGGCAGTTTGAAATGCTGGCGGCTGGCGCTTTGGGATGAAGACAGCCACCGGTTGATCAGCTTTCGCGAATACAGTCGGCAAAAACTGCAATTAAAATAAGCGGCAAGCCTGTCTGCTCTGCATTTACCTGCTCGCGCCAAGCGTCTAGCGTTTGGTTATGCCCCATCATAATGACAAAAACCGCTATGCACTTGCGATCGGCCATGCCGCCATCGAGTGGAATTACCTTGAACACGACCTGCAACAGCTCGGCTTCAGTTACCTCACCGTCGAGGCCGATGTCGCGGCGCATATCTTCGCGTTTATGGGCAATGTCACCAAGGCCGAATTTGTTCATTATCTAATCAACAGGCTTGAAACCAATGATGCGGTTAAAGCGCATGTGTTCCATTTTCTGAAAATCTATAACCGGCTACGCGGCAACCGAAATGTTGTTGAACACGGCATCCCGGCGCTGACGCCCTCGGGCGCCTATCTTGACAGCATCATCAAGATCGACAGGCGCGGCGACGCCCTGCCCTTTGCCGCATCGCAGGAAACGCTCGATGCATTCTTGAAAGACCTGCGCATCGCGCGCGATTACGCCAAGCATATCAAACATATGATCGACATCCTCGCCGAGGATGAACCGGCTGAGCACGATCCCGCAAAACTCGCCATGCCGCCGCTGCCGGAGCGGCTCAACACATTGCCGTTTCGCAAACCATAAGCGCTCAAGCCATCATCTTTTCAATCGGCAGGACTAAAATTGCGCTGGCGCCGAGTTTTTTTAACTCTTCTAGCGTGTTCCAGAAGACGCTTTCGCGGCACACAACATGGATCGCGACTTTGTCGGGACTGCCGGCAAGATCGAGAACCGTTGGCGCCTCCGCCCCCGGTAGAAATTCGGTAATCGCAGCAATCGCGCTGCGCGGCGCATTCATCATCACATATTTGGCGTCACGCGATGTCAGAACACCGTTGATGCGTTTCATCAGCGCCTCAAAAATCGCCTGCTTGGCGGCGGAAAAATCTTTCGCATTGCGGATTAATAGCGCCTGGCTTTCAAACACTGTCGCTACCGGCTTCAACCCGTTAGCGTCGAGCGTTGCGCCAGTGGAAACGATATCGCAAACCGCATCGGCGATTTTTAGGCGTGGCGCGACCTCGACCGAACCTTTCATCGTCACCACGCAAGCGTTGACGCCATGGCTTTCAAGCCAGGCTTTGGTGAGACCGGGATAGGAGGTGGCGACACGCTTGCCCTCAAGCATCCCGGCGCCGTCAAAGGTCCACTCCTTGGGAGCAGCCAGCATTAATTTACACCGCGCAAAGCCCAGCGTGCACACTTCGCGCGCCGGCGCATCGCGTGATTGCGCCAGCCGCTCCTCCTCGAAAACATTCTGTCCAACAATGCCAATATCGCAGGCCTCGTCAGAAACGAATTCCGGGATATCGTCGTCGCGCAGGAGAAGCACGTCGATTGGCATTTCCTGCACCCGACCATAAAGCTTGTCCTTGCCGCGAGAAATCGACAGGCCGCAGCTTTTTAATAGCTCGATGCTGCCCTCCGACAGCCGCCCAGATTTCTGGATCGCAATCCGCAACCGTTCCGCCATAACCACCTACTCCTCAGTCCTTTATTGCAAACCGCCGCATCGTCTGCTTGCGCTACAATCACTCAACGCCCGCCATCACCGGCGCCCGTCGCCACCCAACATCAACCATTCCGCCCGATATTGATCACGTTAGACGTCGCCGCCTACCCTCCGGCCAGGTAGCATCAGCGGGCAAGGTTGTTATACTGTATTAATACGATGGCACAACACACAAGCTTGTGTTCAAGTGCACTTTCAACGAATTGGGGTCCGGATCCCGTATTTCGCCTGGTATTTCATGTTTCAAGTGAGGCGAGAAAACGCCAACTGCGATCAATCATTGTTTATGGCGTAATGCCAGGCTCAAACCAAACCCAGACTATCCTAAAAGATCCATTGGAAACTTGGATGATCGAAAACAATGGATGCGAGGGGAGATTGGATGAGAAGATAGTCTGCAAGACATTGATTGGCGATAGAATGACGCCCCCCTGCGGGCCGTGTTATCTGCGCAAGCGATCGAGAACAAGACGATATCCTTGATGCTTCTCCTCGCGGAGAAACCTTGCAACCCGGCCGATGGTCGTCGTCGAAGCGCCTGTCTCGGCGGCGATATCGCGGTATGAATCCCCGCCCCCATCCAGCATCCGCGCTATTCGCCAGCGCTCGGCAAACGCCTCCAATTCGGCTGGCGTCGCCAAATCGCGCAGAAACCGCCCCGCCTCGGCGCCGGATTTCAACTTGGCGAAAGCGTCAAACAACGCTTTTTCGTCTTTCGCGCGTCTAGTGCTGAAATTTCTATTTGCCGGTCCGCGCATGTTCAAAACCCCTTCCCTTAGCGTGCGCTTCCAACAAGCTCGCCAAGATCAATTATTCAAAATTCACAAAGATGGATCGCGCCTTTGTCGTTTTAATGTATTAATACATAAGGCCATTTTTTGCAAGTTATAAACAAACTAGCACGTCGCAAATGTAGCCCCCAGAACGACAGCGATAATCGATACCAGTCGGACATGTACGCCCAGAACAGCGGCGACAATGGGGCATCGGAAGATCGATATGCAATCGTACTAATCATTAATACACTAACCGCTGCGCTAGCGACTGGCGACTGGCGAAACTGCGCGACCATTGAGCAGCGTCATTACTTGAGTCGCAGCATTGTTGTGCTGTATTAATACATTAGACCACCCTATGCAAACAACGATCGAAGTTGCGTGCACGCCGCCCCATATTTCGAATTCTTAACAGCTAGGAACGCTTCAAGCCCATTGCCTGCTGGGCTTGTTTCATAACACGGCCCGCAGGCCCCGAACCTTATCCGCGGGTAAAACGCGCTGCATGAAATATCTTAATGTATTATCGTATTAATACAATACTTCACATGGCACAGCACATACACTGGCGTGGCTTCAACTCCCAGGCTTCAGTATATGTTTCACGGGAATACGCGGTTCAGGTCGGCTAAAGCTTGTTTAATAAGTCGAGAACGGCCTCCAGGCTATAACTACATCCCGGCGCGGGCAATCACCCGCTCAATCGCGCGATGCAGCCGTCTTGGATATTGCAGCTCCAGATAATGAGTGCCGCCGGTGATGATGTCGAGATTGGCGTCCGGCCCCAGCGCTTCCATCAGCTTGTGCGCATTTGATTTCGACACCAGCGCATCGAAATCGCCATGCAGGACCTCCACCGGTTTTTCAAGCGTGCCGATCGCTTCCAGCAGCGGTCCGATTTGCGCCCGCCGCCCGGCGACTTCGGCGCGCACTTTTTGCCAGCGATTAGGAATATAAGGCTCCAGCCCCGCCTCACCGCCGAGTTTTTCTAACGTCAATGCATAGTCATGGGGCTCGTCAATCAGCGCCGCAACAGTGACGACGCCCTTGACCTCATCGGGAAAATCAAGCGCGGCTTTCAGCGCCAATTCGCCGCCATAGGAAACCCCGAGCGTTATGATCTTTTTTTCCGCAAAGGAGCCGCCCGGTAGAAACGGTTTGATTGCCGCGACCTGTTCGGAAAAATCGGTGATCACCCCGTCATGGCCCTTGCCAAAGCCCGGCCGGGTCAACACCACAACCTCAAGGCCGCGCGGCGCGGTGCGCAAAAACCGCGTATACAACAGCTTGTTGCAAGGCGTGCCCGGAAACACGACGACCCGCCAGTCACCGGGGTCCGATGCGAGATAAGCGTCAAGCTCAAGCGGCTGGGAGAGCGGCGCGGTGTAAGTGATTTCTCGGTAGGAACGGGTCATCAGCGCTCGCTTGGCATGACAGCATCCACCTCAACTTCGACAAGCCACTCTTTGTTGATGAACCCTTTCACTTCAACAAAAGTGCAAGCCGGCATGATGTCACTGAAGAATTCTCCATGAACATCGGCCGCCTCTTTCCACCGTGCCGCATCTGTCAACATAGTGCGTGTGCGTATAACATCACTCAAGGATGCGCCCAGTTGCGCCAGAGACTGCTCCACGATTCCAAAACAGACACGTGTTTGCCCGGCCATATCGCCAGGACAGAGCGGCTGGCCGTTATCGCCGATTGGAGCCGTGCCGGACACACAGACGAAATCGCCAATGCGAACCGCTCGTGAAAACCCTATGACCGGTTCAAGCGGGCTATTTGACGATACGCGGCGTCTTGTCATCTACCCCCACCACTCATCCGGGAGCGCGGTAAAGCCCACCCCTTGCTCCATCACGTGCATAAATATGAACAACGTCTACTCCTCGCTGCCCATGCGCGTGAAATCGTTTTGATTAAACTGACGCCAACCTTCCAGGGTTTTAATCCAATCCGTGACTTGCATCTTTTCAGGCGCTAGCAGCTCATAACGCGTGCGACCTTGTTTACCGCCATCGACGCCCCAGTGGGCGATCAATGCGTTGTTTTCGTGTTCAGCTTTTATAGGGTGAAGGTCGCCAGAGTTATCCGCCCAAAAAGCGCTGAACGGATCGCTGTCTCCCGTCGCGTAGTACGCCACGCCCTGAAACACAGCTTTTTGATCCTCGCTGCGCTGCATTTCTATGTGATATTCAAGCTGAACAAACTTGCCGTGGAGAACTGGCGCCCAGGTCATGACACTTTGTGCGGGCGCACCAAAAGCATCGCCGTCCGAGCGCCATTCGCCCGCGAAACGGTCCAGCAATGAGGCATCATCTGCTGCCAAAGCCGAACCTGACACCGCCATAATAAAAGCAATAGCGATCAATATGAACCGCATGGAAGCCTCCTCATGTCTGCATACACATGCATGACGCAGCAGTGTGAAACGTTTCGACAATATTATGGCTCCCAAGCCAATCCCGCAAATTCGTAAGATCTACCCCCACCACTCATCCGGCTGCGCGCTAAAGCCCGCTGCTTGCTCCAGGGCGTGCATGCCTTTGAACATAGTCTCTTCATCGAACGGCTTGGCCAAAAGCTGCAAGCCCAGTGGCAGGCCCTGCGCGTCGAGCCCAGCGGGCACTGAGGCGCCGGGAAGCCCGGCGAGGTTTGCGGTTACGGTGAAGATATCGTTCAAATACATCTGCACCGGATCGCCGGCTTTTTCGCCCAGGCCAAACGCCGCCGACGGCGTTGATGGCGTGAGGATCAAGTCTACTTTTTTGTAGGCCTCGGTGAACTCATCGAAAATCTTCTTACGGACTTTCTGGGCGCGCAGATAATAGGCGTCATAATAGCCCGCCGACAGAACGTAAGTTCCGATCAACACCCGCCGCTTGACCTCATCGCCAAAGCCTTCCGCTCTGGTGGTCTCATACATCGACAGGATGTCGTCATAGTCGTTGGCGCGATGGCCGAATTTAACGCCGTCATAGCGCGCCAGGTTCGACGAGGCTTCCGCCGGGGCAACGATATAATAGACCGGCAGTGCATATTTTGTCATCGGCAAGGAGATGTCGACAATCTCGCAACCGGCGTCCTTCATCCAGGCGATGCCGTCGGCCCATAGTTTTTCAATTTCGTCCGGCATGCCGTCGAGGCGGTATTCTTTCGGCACACCGATTTTGAGCCCCTTAACGGACTGACCGAGGACGGCCTCATAGTCCGGGACCGGACGATCAATTGAGGTTGAATCTTTTGCATCATGCCCAGCCATTGACCGCAACATGATCGCCGCATCGCGCACATCGCGCGTGACCGGCCCAGCTTGATCGAGCGAGGAAGCGAAGGCGACAATCCCCCAGCGCGAACAGCGCCCATAGGTTGGCTTGACCCCGACGGTGCCGGTGAGCGAGGCCGGCTGACGGATTGACCCGCCGGTGTCCGTGGCGGTGGCGCCCGCGCATAACCGCGCCGCGACCGAAGCCGCCGAACCGCCGGAAGACCCGCCCGGCGTCAGCGGCGTCTCATCTCCCGCGCGCCGCCACGGACTGACCACGGGGCCATAATAACTCGTTTCATTCGACGAGCCCATGGCGAACTCGTCCATGTTGAGCTTGCCCAGCATCACCGCACCGTCTCGCCACAGATTCGACGTTACGGTCGATTCATAGCGCGGTTTAAATCCGTCGAGTATATGCGAGCCCGCCGTCGTTAAGACGCCTTCGGTGCAATATAGGTCTTTGATACCGAGCGGGACGCCTTCAAGCGCTCCGCCCTCACCGCGGCTGAGCTTGTCGTCCGACGCCTTGGCCATGGCGCGAGCTTCGTCCGCCGTCACGGTGATGACGGCGTTCAATTCTTTCGCCGCGTCTATGCGTGCGAGATAAGCATCCGTCGTCTCCGCCACTGAGATTTTTTTGTCTTTCAGCGCATCGCGGAGATTTGCGAGGGAGAGATTGGTAATGTCGGTCATAAAATTATTCCGTCATCCCGGACGCACTGCAGCGTGAAATGCTGCCGTGCTGGTCCGGGATCTTTATCGAGTTTTGATCGGTTGAGAGGGAGCGAAACCTTACCGCAAACACCGCCCTCATCCTGAGGAGGGCCGAAGGCCCGTCGCGAAGGATCGATGACGGGCGCCTTGTCATCACTCCACCACCTTCGGCACCACAAAGAAATGGTCTTGGGTCTTGGGCGCGTTGGCGACGATGTTGTCCGGCTGACCGCCGCCGGTCGGGCCTTCCTGCAAGTTATCCTCGCGCATCGGCAAGGAGACATCGACGGTCGAGGCCATCGCCTCGACGCCTTCAATATCAACCTCGTTCAATTGCTCAATCCAGCCGAGAATGCCGGAGATTTCTTCGGCCAGGGGCGCCAGGCGCTCTTCCGGTTCAGCGATGCGGGCAAGATGCGCCACTTTGCGCATGATCTCTTTATCGACAGCCATGGGGTTCCTATCAGATGTCTCGTCGGTGTTGGCCTATCAACGAGCGTCCAAAGGTTCAAGAGGGGCATCAAGTGGGTGCGCCAGCGGCGAGCCTGTCGCAGCGAGCAGCCGGGCCACTTCACGCGTCGGATTGGCCAGCGGTGTGCGCACAAAATAGCGCAGCGCATCGACAAATTCGCTCTCGCCGCTGCGTTTGGCGACAAAATCGTAGAAATCCTCTTCCGTATAACCGTCGCTGGTTTTCGCCTCGGCGATAAACCCCTTCCAGAAATCCGAGACCGTCTCCTCCTCGGCCCAGGATACCGCTGCGGCAATAACATGACCGCAGGCGTATAGCGCTCGAAAGCGCCCGCGCGCCTCTGCCGTCGCCAGCGATCCGCCCTGAAGCGCATTAGCGCATTCGCCCCGCGCGCGGTCAAAATCGGCGGCATACGCTGCCGCATCCCACAGTCCGAGGGCCACCAATGTCTCCGCGGCGATGGCGTCTGCGGCGCCTTCATGGATCCATCCGGCGACTTCGTCTGAACCCGGCCGCGCCGCCGCCTGCCACAGATGAACCGCCTCATGGATCGTCGAGCGGCGAAAGATCCCTAACGCCTTGGGCGACGGCTCGCGCCAGGCGGCGCCCTCCAGCGTGATTTGAAATTGCGCCGGCAGCGCATCGCCGGAATAGCTCAAGCGCCCCTCCTCTCGCCCCAGCGGCGCCGCCAGAAAGAGGTTCGGTTTAACCGCCAGCGAAAAGTCGAACTCGCTGGCGAGATGGGCAAAGATGCGCGGCGTTAGCGTATAAAACTCATCGCGAACCCACTCCGGCGCGGCCGCATCAACCACCGCCATCACATCGCGGGTCTCAACCGGGTCCAGTGGGCCCATATAGATGAAGGCCGGATGCGCCATAGGGCTGCGCCAGTCTGTGAGATGGTCGGCGCGCGCGCCAAAGGCGACTGCCTTGGCGCCGGGCTTAGGGATAAAACTAAACGTCGTATTGACCCGTCCGCCGCGCTGCGTCATCGGCCAGAAGTGGCCGTTATAAACCATCACCCCGCCCTCGCCATAGGCCGCGATCGGTTGGTAATTTTTCTGTATACGGATAAGGTCAGGCGATGCAACAATGACGACGCGGTCGAATTTCGCTCCATCGGTGCGGGTAATCCGGTCGCCATCGGCAAGCCGCGCAAGCTGAAAGCCCGGCGTGTCGATCTTCCAACGGCGCGCACGATGACCAGCGGCAAGCGCGCCGAAGGCAAGCGCCCGGCGTGGTTTTTTCAAATCATAAGCGATCCGCAACGCCCCGCTATCGAGTTGCTCTACGCTCACGCGAATATCTGCTGGGCGGGCGCGATCCGACGCTGACGCCATTGTCGCCAGCGCTACTGCGCTCAGAAGAGCAATCGCGGCCATGACGCGCACACGAGCGGCAAAGCGCTGAAACGAAAATGACACCTCAATACTCCTGCCATTGTCATTGCCGAACGGTCGATGGTTCCCATCCATCTCCATCCGGCAATCCAGAGACGTTTTCACCGCTTTTTTCCGCTCTGAATCACCGGGACAAGCCCGGTGATGACATTTCATGGTCAAGCGAATGTGCTTATGCCTACTGGCAAGCCCTTTTGGCTAACCCTTGACGATCCATGCTATCATAAAGCCATGACGGAGACATTTGAACAACAGGCGGCGGCGTTCGGACCTACAGGCGCGCTTTTCGGTCTCGATCTTGGCGAGAAGACCATTGGCGTAGCGGTGTGTGACCCCGCACGTATGGTGGCGACGCCGGTGGAGACGGTCCACCGCAAAAAATTCACCCTCGATGCGGAGCGGCTAGCGGCCCTTGCCGGCGAGCGCAATGTCGCCGGTTTAATCCTTGGCCTGCCGCTCAATATGGATGGAACTGAGGGCCCACGGGTCCAGTCGGTGCGGTCCTTCGCCCGCAATCTTGCCCGCATCCTGCCGCTGCCGGTCGCCTTCTGGGATGAACGGATGTCGACCATGGCGATGCAGCGCGATTTGATCGCACTCGACACAAGCCGCGCCAAACGGGCGGAAAAGATCGACGCCATGGCGGCGACGTTTATACTCCAGGGCGCGATTGATCGAATCAGGGGACTGAACCAATGAAACCGCAAACCTTACGCCTTCTCATTATTGCGCTGTTGACCACCACCGGCATCTTTCACCTCGCCGTGGCGCTACTCGGCGTCGCCCCGGGGCTGGCTCTGCCGCTGACCGGGTTCGGCGCGGTCTATATCGCACTCAGCTTTTACGTCCGCAAAGACACCAATGACGGCTCGAAAAGCCATAGCCGCAACGCCATTCTCGCAACCCTCGCGGTCACGCTCACAGGCCTCGGGCTCGGCGGGTCAAACTACCTCGCCAATGGCGGGCCTATGGCGCTGCCGATCATGTTCGTGATCGATATTGCGATTATCGCCGCCAGCGTCATGTGGCTGGTCAAAAAGCGGGCGAAGTCCTGATATTCGTCAGAAATATCGGACGATAAGTCCGAACCAACGCCATGCCCCCGTATGGGCCTTAACCGCACCCGCCCGGCAAGCCGTAAATACCCCGAAAACCCTTGCCTCCAGGCGCTTGCACGGACCTCGTGTTTCGTCTATAGACCGCCGCTCATTCAGGAATTTTCAGCCGCCGTATGGGCCCGACGCCCGCGGCAGCTTTTTGCATTGAGGATACTCTCTCCATGGCCGACGCAGACGTATTTTATTGTGAACCACGCAAACGCACTGGCACCGGCGGCGCCCGGGCGGTCCGTCGCGACGGCTGGATTCCCGGTGTTCTTTACGGCGGCGGCGAAAAGCCGACCCCGGTCCGGTTGAAGCACAATGAGATCACAAAAGCCTATCTCAGCGGCCGCCTGCGTCCGCAGTTGGCGATGATTGATGTTCCGGGCCAGGACAAACACCAGCCGGTGATCCCGCGTGATTTTCAGATCCACCCGGTCAAGGGCACGCCCATTCATGTCGATTTCATGCGGGTTGACGACAATACACGGATCGACGTTGAAATTCCTGTGCGCTTTGTCGGCGAAGAGGAATCGCCCGGCTTGAAGCGCGGCGGCGTTCTCAACATTGTGCGCCACACGATTCACGTCTACGCGCCGGCAACCGCAATCCCGGAATTTTTTGAGTTCGATATTTCTGAAATCGACATTGGCGATGCGGTCCACATCTCTGCTGTGGCGATACCGGACGGCGTTAAGCTGGTGACGACGGACCGCGACTTTACCGTAGCGACCATCGCTGCGCCGTCTGCCGTCCGCTCGGCTGGCGAAGATGAAGAAGACGAAGCCGAAGCGGAAGCCGCCGAAGGCGAAGAAGCCGCCGCAGAAACAGAAGAAGGCGGCGCGAAGGCAGACTAGCAGGGCTTTCGCTTAGCCTGGGTTTTCACTCCTTGTTTTTGCGCTGCTTTAAACGGAGCGCGTCATGATCGTTCTCGTAGGCCTCGGCAATCCCGGGGAGAAACATGCACGCCACCGCCATAATGTCGGCTTTATGGCGGTAGACGCCATCGGCGATGCGCATGGTTTCGGCCCTGCCCGCGCAAAATTTCACGCCGAAATTCGCGAAGGCTTCCTCACCGGCGAAAGCGGTCGCGTCAAAGCACTTATCGTAAAACCGCAGACCTATATGAACGAGTCCGGTCTCGCCATTCGTCAGGTCGCGGATTTCTACAAGCTGGAGCCATCAGATTTTGTCGTCTTCTATGACGAGCTTGATCTCGCCTCCGGCAAGCTGCGCATCAAGACTGGCGGCGGCGCGGCGGGACATAATGGCATACGTTCAATTGACGCGCATCTTGGAAATGGTTTCCGGCGCGTGCGCATCGGCATCGACCACCCCGGCGACCGCTCAAAGGTCACCGGCCATGTGCTCGGCAATTTCGCCAAGAGCGATCAGGAATGGCTTGGGTTGATGCTGGATGCGATTGCCACCGCGGCAACGTTTCTGACCACCAACGATCAGCGCTTCGCATCGGAAGTCGGCCAAAGGGTGGCGCCGATACGTCCCGAAAAAGCACGCCCCAAGGTTTCGCCAAAGCCGGCAACAGAACCGAGGCCGGACAAGGACGCGACCTCGCCCCAGAGCCCCTTCTCAGCGCTCGGCAAGCTCTTTGGACGCGGCGACGGCGAGCGCTGACGCATTGAGATATCATTGACCTGCGTCATTAGCTGATATTTTCAGTGTATTATCGTTGCGATTCGTTTGGAGAATCGCATGGTCGAACTTGAGCATCTGGCGCTGATCTGGATTGGGGTTTTTGTCGCGGTTTATTTCGCGCGAAAAACGCGCATGACGCCGGTCTTGTTTTATCTCGCCGTCGGCGCCGTCTACGTCAACACCGGCCTGCTGCCCGAAGAGAGCGATCCCTTCATTCGCGGCTTCGCGGAAATCGGCATCATTTTGATCATGTTCGCCCTCGGCTTCGAGGAGAACACGCAAAACTTTATCAAGAGCGTAAAACGCAGCTGGGGCATTGCGCTGTTTGGCGCGATCGCGCCCTTTTGCGCGGCTTATTCAATCATTTTTTATTTCTGGGGCGACGCTAATGTCGCGCTGATTTCCGGCCTCGCCATGACGGCGACGGCGGTCTCGCTGACCATGGTGTCGCTGAAAAGTGAGGGGCTTCAAAAATCGGCGGCGGCGACCGGCATTATGACATCCGCCGTCCTCGACGATATTGCCGCGCTGGCGCTGGTGGCGATCTTGGTGCCCATCGCCAGCGGCGACACGGCGCCGACGACCTCGGCGATCCTCTGGATCATCTCCAAGGCGGCGCTGTTCTTTGCACTGATTACTTTCCTTGGCGCATGGATACTCCCTCATGACATCACGGGCAAAATTGTCCGGCGGTTGCGGTTCTTGAGCGGCTGGGGCGTGCGCGGCCTGTTCGTTTTCGACCAGGGCCGTCACGCCATATTGGCCGTATTGACGCTGGCCCTGCTTTTGGGGCTTGCCGCCCACGCCTTTGGGTTTCACCCCGCTGTCGGCGCCTATATGGCCGGCCTGATCCTCAAACAGGACTTCTTTCACGTCATTCCGGACCAAACCGAAGCCGCTTATGAAAACGTCAAAGTCGTTGTCGACAATGTCGCGTTCTCATGGATCGGTCCGGTCTTTTTTGTCGAGCTTGGGACAAAAATCGTCTTCGACGCCGGCCTCATCATGTCGGTCATCCCGCAAACGGCGATGCTGGTAGTCGCAATTCTGGTCGCGCAGATCCTCTCCGCGAGCCTGGCGGCGCGCTATACCGGGTCCTTTTCATGGCCCGAAAGCGTGATGATCGGCTTCGGCATGCTTGGCCGTGCGGAACTTGCCTTTGTTGTCCTCGACATCGCCTATGTTCAGGAACATATCATCTCGCAAGAAGTCTTCTACACGCTGATGCTGACCTCTTTCTGGCTTAATGTCGCCGTCCCCATCAGCATCGCCTGGTGGAAGCCCTACTATTCGGGCGAGCGCTCGCTCGGATTTTTAGCCCCTCCCGCCGAGCGCCGGCGGCTTTAGAGTTTTGCCGGTTTACCCGCTGATAGTTCTGCGTTACCCCCACGGCCCAAGCAGGAGTGGTGTCATCTTATGGGTTTCCAATGCGGTATTGTTGGCTTGCCGAATGTCGGCAAGTCGACGCTTTTCAATGCGCTGACAAAGACGGCGGCGGCGCAGGCGGCGAACTATCCGTTCTGCACCATCGAGCCGAATGTCGGCGATGTGGCGGTGCCGGAACCGCGGATGAAAAAACTCGCCGAGATAGCCGGCTCCGCTGAAATCCTCCCCGCCCGGATGCAGTTTGTCGACATTGCCGGCCTCGTCAAAGGCGCCTCGAAAGGCGAAGGCCTCGGCAATCAGTTCCTCGCCAATATTCGCGAGGTTGATGCGGTGGTCTATGTGCTGCGCTGCTTTGACGATGACGACATCACGCATGTCACCGGGACGATCGATCCGATTGCGGATTTTGAAATTGTCGAAACCGAGCTGATGCTGGCCGATCTTGAAAGCCTGGAAAAACGCCGCGCCAATCTTGAGAAAAAGGCACGAGGGCAAGACAAGGAAGCCAAGGCGATGCTGGTGCTGGTCGGTAAGGCGCTCGAGGTCTTGCGCGAGGGCGCACCGGCCCGCACGGTGGAAATTGACGAAGACAATGAAAAAGCCTGGCAGGGCTTACAACTCCTGACCTCCAAGCCAGTGTTGTTTGTCGCTAATGTTGACGAGGATGCGGCGGCCGACGGGAACGACTATTCCCGCTCAGTTGAAAAAAGCGCAAGCAAAGAGGGCGCAGCGACGGTGGTGATATCGGCAAAGATCGAATCCGAACTGGCGCAACTCGCCGATGATGAGCAGGCGGAGTATCTTGACTCCCTCGGCCTTAAAGAACCCGGCCTCAACCGCCTGATCCGCACCGGCTACGACCTCCTCGGCCTGCAGACCTATTTCACCGCCGGGCCCAAAGAAACCCGCGCATGGACCATCAAGCGCGGCGCCACGGCGCCGCAAGCCGCCGGCGTCATTCATACCGACTTCGAACACGGCTTCATCCGGGCAGAGACGATACCTTATGACGATTACGTCTCCCTTGGCGGCGAACAAGGCGCCAAGGAAGCCGGCAAAATGCGCCTGGAAGGCAAGGACTACATCGTCCAGGACGGCGACGTGATGCACTTTAGGTTTAATACTTGAGGAGCAGCTTTTCGCCAGAAGCTGCCTTTACTTTACAGATTCACGCAAGCGGCCCAGATGATTGTCCCACCCAGCATCAAGCGCCGTGAGGAACTGTATTGCAGATTTGTCGGCTGCTTCCGCGATGCCTTCATGGGTAAGCGACAAGCGCGTACCGCCGGCGGCGTTCTCAAGGGCCCAAGTCACTATAGTTTCAGCGCCATTGAACGGCTCAATAATAAATGTTGTGACAAGCCTCGATGGTTGGTCCATCTCAACAACGCGGCCCCAGACTTGGCGTTTTTTTGTGCCATCGTCATTTCTGGCGAAAAGCACATAATCAGCATTCTCTGCAAGATCGGCCTCAGCAGGGTGATACCATTCGCCGAGCTTGTCCTTGTCGGTCAGGAATGACCACACGGTTTCTCGTGCGGCGTTGACGAATATAGTTTTTGAAATTGTGGTGGTGGTCATTTCTTTTTCTCGTGTTGTTTTTTCAGGTTTTCTTTTTCGACAGCGGTTGCCAATTTGGACATGCGATCGTCCCAGAAATGGTTGAAGTGATTTAGCCAGCCATTGACGGATTTGAACCCTAAGGGTTCCAGTCGATTGACTCGCTCGCGGCCAATTGGATGGACGGAGATCAGCCCGCCATCCTCTAAAACGATCAAATGTTTCTTGATAGCCGCGCGCGTGATATCAAATCGGTCAACGACTTCGCCAATAGTCATATCCTGCTCACTCAAAAACATGACAATGTCGCGTCGCGTCGGATCGGCGAGCGCACGAAACGCACCTTGCGCTGCATGGGATTGAGCCGATGCATTCATTGCATCACCGGCTGAAAATCGAACTTACCGTCTTGGTACAAAAAGGTTATGCATTCCACATCGGAGATGCATTTACTAATATGCGGCATCCCCGCAGGAACTTTATAAAAAGACCCAGCTGGCAAAATTACTTCGTCTTCCGGTCCCGCATCCACTGCAATATGAACCATCTTGCCCGACACCATGACGCCAAACATATTCGCTGTTTTCACATGCGGTGGGCTGACAAGCCCGGCCGGAAGGCGAACCATCGCCATATAAGGTTCAGTGAACCGGTCTCCGGTCAACGGCGCGAAGCCGACACCTTCCGGCGTTGTCTCAAAATCCATCTTCGCAATTGGCATGTTTGAAATGGGCTCTTCGGCAAAAGCGTCCGCGCTCGACATCGGGAGCGCCCCAGACACCATGCACATTGCCATAATCTGTCGTGGCGAAATTCTCATCATCAATTCCTTATGATACCTTATGGTATCTCTTTATTAGAGTACCTAAAGGTATCATGTCAAGCAAAAATGGAATGCTATATATCAAGCGTTAGGGCTGGACGACTTAACGCTAAAAAACCGGCAATCACTGAGCGTCTTTTGAACGCCCAAAAAGGGCCAAGACAGCCCCTCCCTCACTTCTTCAAAAACCGTCCGGCTACGGCGGATAGTTTTTTTATCATCGCCGGATCGCGCGCCTCCGGTGCGGTAATCACAGCGAAATCAAGGCAGGTTTCAATGCCGAGCGGCGACGGCGTTCGGGTCGGACCCAATTGCGCTGCTAGCTTTTGCACAAGGCGCGCGCCGTTGGCGGTGTTCTGTTTCATGATTTCGAGGATATGCGAGACCTCGACCGGCCCCTCCTCCTCATGCCAGCAATCATAATCGGTCACCATCGCGATGGTCGCGTAGGGCAGCTCCGCCTCGCGCGCGAGCTTCGCCTCCGGCATATTGGTCATGCCGATGACATCACAGCCCCATGAGCGATAAAGGTTCGACTCCGCCAGCGATGAAAATTGCGGCCCGTCAATCGCCAGATAAGTCCCGCCGCGCGCATGGGAGATATCAAGCGTCTTGCACGCTGCTTCCGCCGCATCACCAAGAACCGGGCAGACCGGTTGCGCCATCGACACATGGGCGACAAATCCGGGGCCGAAAAACGATGACGCCCGCTTAGTCGTACGGTCAATATACTGATCAACGATGACAAAGGTTCCAGGCGCGAGGCGCTCGCGGAACGAACCGCAGGCCGAAAGCGAGATGAGGTCGGTAACGCCAACGCGCTTCATCGCGTCGATATTGGCGCGGTAGTTTACGTCGCTTGGCGCAATGACGTGCCCTTCGCCATGGCGCGCCAGAAAAACAACGTCCACGCCGCAAAGCCGTCCGCGCACCAACGGGTCCGACGGCGCGCCCCAGGGCGTTTCAATCGTGACCCGCTCAATATTTTCAAGCGCGTTCATGGCGTAAACGCCAGAACCGCCGAGGACACCGAGAACGCGTTTTTGGTCCATCACTTTGCTTTCCAAATACCAAAAATCCGGCGCTGCAGTTTACGCAGCGCCGGAGTAATTTCAAAACGCAATCCTGTGACCGGGCCTAGATCAAGCCTAGTGCTGATCTGACCATACCTTGCGGTAGGACCAGTAAAGTAGACCGGCGAGAATGATCAGATAGATCAGCGACATCACGCCGAGCGATTTGCGCGCTTCCAGCTTCGGCTCGGCCGCCCACATCAAGAATTCCGTCACGTCGGCGGCATATTGCTCAACCGTCGCCGGAGAGCCATCCGCATACTCAATCAAACCATCGAACAACGGCGGGGCCATCGCCAGAACGCCGCCAAGCGGAACCTCAACACCCTCAAGCGGATGCCCGTGCGCATCGAGAAATTCCGGCCGCAGCGCTTGCGACATGTCGCCATGGAAATATGGATTGTAGTACTGGCCTGGGCTGATTTCGATGGTCGCCGGCGTCTCTTCATAGCCGACCAGCAGGCTAAAGACATAATCCGGACCGTGATGGCGCGCTTTGGTGATCAACGACAGATCCGGCGGCAGCGCGTTGTTGTTCGCCAGCCGCGCGATGACTTCGTTTGCAAAAGGCCCCGGAATAGGATCCGACGGCAGCGCGGCGCGCTCATACATGTCACCGCTATCATCGGGGCCATCGACAATCTGAAACCGATATTGCGCCGCCAGGGCTTTGACCACCGGGTTTTGGTTCGGATTGGCGCAATCGACTGTATCGGGAATGCCGGCCGGGCAGCTATCCAGATGAAACGGCCCGCCCTTTTGTCCGAGGTTGCGAAACGAAACCTGTTCAAGTCCGTGGCAGCTGGCGCATACCGTCTCGTAGACTTGGTAGCCGCGTTGCAGCGCGTCCTTGTCATAGGTTCCGAACGGACCGGCAAAATGCCAATGGCCATGCTTTGGCTTTTCTGCGCCGCCGCCGCTGGCCGTGGCGCCGGTTACGCCAACCAGACCAACAATGGCGGCGAGCATAAGAGTTCGGATCATAATCATCGGCGTCATGCCTTTTCCCCTATTGCGCCGGCGCATTATGCGCAGCCTCGCCAGCTTTGGGTGTTTTTAAAACAGATTCCGCAATCGAACGCGGCAACGGCTTCGGCGTTTCCATGAACCCAAGCAAGGGCAAGATGATCAGGAAGAACGAGAAATAATACGCTGTGGCGATCTGCGCATAGAAGACGTATGAGCCTTCCGCTGGTTTGCCGCCGAGATAGCCAAGCACCAGGCAAGCCGCGATGAAGATGAAAAAGAACATCTTCGCCGCCGGACGATACCGCATTGAGCGCACCTTGGAGGTGTCGAGCCAGGGCAAGACGAACAGCACCAGGATTGAGCCAAACATCGCCATCACGCCGCCGAGTTTCGACGAGATCGGGCCGATATCAAAAGTGATCGCCCGCAAGATCGCGTAGAACGGCAGATAGTACCATTCAGGCACAATCGAGGCCGGCGTCGAGAGCGGGTTGGCTTCGATATAATTATCCGGATGGCCAAGCCCGTTCGGGTTGAAGAACACAAACGCGGCGAACAGGATCAAAAAGACGACAATCGCGAAGCCATCCTTGACGGTGTAATAGGGATGGAACGGCACGGTGTCTTTTTTAACATCTTTGACTTCAACGCCGGTCGGATTGGCGTTGCCCGGAATGTGTAGCGCCCAGATGTGCAACATCACCACGCCGGCAATCGCGAACGGCAACAGATAGTGCAGCGAGTAGAAACGGTTGAGGGTGGGGTTATCGACCGAGAACCCGCCCCATAAAAGCGTTCTGATATCTTCGCCAACAAGCGGGATCGCCGAGAACAGATTGGTAATAACGGTCGCGCCCCAATAGGACATCTGCCCCCAGGGAAGAACGTAACCCATAAACGCCGTCGCCATCATCAGCAGGTAGATGACAACGCCAAGCATCCACAACACTTCGCGCGGCTCCTTGTAAGAGCCGTAATAGACGCCGCGGAACATGTGGATATAAACGGCGAGGAAGAACATCGACGCGCCATTGGCGTGCACATAGCGCATCAGCCAGCCGTAATTGACGTCACGCATAATGTGTTCGACGCTATTAAACGCCATCGACGTGTGCGGCACATAATGCATCGCCAGAATGACGCCGGTGATAATCTGGATGACCAGACAAATCGCCAGGATGCCGCCAAAAGTGTACCAGTAATTGAGGTTTTTCGGGGTTGGGAAATCGACAAAACTGTCATGGGCGAGGCGCACAATCGGCAGCCGGTCGTCCAGCCATTTCGCGAAGCCTGCGGCGGGTTTGTATGTAGACGGATGGCTCATGGTTGTTTCTCCCCTAACCGATCTTCACGAGAGCGTCGGAAAGAAACTCATAGCGCGGAATTTCAAGATTTTCCGGCGCGGGTCCTTTACGGATGCGCCCGGCGATATCGTAATGCGAGCCGTGGCACGGGCAGAACCAGCCATTGTAGTCGCCGCGGTTTTCGCCAGAAGACGTGCCGAGCGGAATGCAGCCGAGATGGGTGCAGATACCGACAACCAGCAACCATTGCGGGCGCGCCGCGCCATCGCGTGATGTCACGCGCGCATCGTCGGTCGCGTCAACCGATCCGGTAAGATTGCCATTACGCGCGGCATCATCCTTAAGGGCGCCAAGCGGCGTCGCTTCGCCCTCGGTGATTTCCGCTTCCGTGCGGTGGCGGATAAAGACCGGCTTGCCCTGCCACATCACTTTAATCGCCTGACCGACCGAAATGCTGGAAAGATCTACCTCAACGGTGGACAAAGCCAGCACCGAAGCGTCCGGGTTCATTTGATGAACCAGCGGCCAGATCGCCGCGCCAGCGCCGGCGGCGGCGGTCGCCGCGGCGAAGATATGAATAAAATCGCGCCGGGTCGGCTCACCATCATCAGATGGTCCCGCGTCTGAAATTTCCGTCGTCATGGGTGTTTCGCCTTAAGGAGTGCGCCCGAGAGCAAGAATCGCGAGGCTGTTTTGCATGTCTCTTGTACAAAGTCTAGGCGGCAAAGCGCTGCGTCCTAGCGTCGCGAGGGAGTAGGCGACAGGACCGGAAACATGTGCAAAAACAGTCCCATGCGGCTGGCTTTGTATCAACCTGATATTCCCCAAAATGTCGGCGCGGCGATTCGGGCTGCGGCCTGTTTCGGCGCCGGACTGGATATTGTCGAACCTTGCGGCTTTCCGCTTGATTCGCGGGAGATCAAAAGGGTCGCGATGGACTATGGCGCCCTCGCCCCGCCGGTCGCCCATATTGGCTGGCAGGCCTATGCCCAGACCCTCGGTGAGGCGCGGCTGATTCTACTGACAACGAAGTCGGATCAGTCGATTTGGGAGTTTGAATTTCGCGAAACCGACACCCTCCTGATGGGCCGCGAAAGCGCCGGCGCGCCGGAAGATGTTCACGCCGCCGCCACGGCGCGGCTTTCCATCCCCCTGGCGCCCGGCGCCCGCTCGCTCAATGTCGCTGTGGCCGCCTCGGTAGCATTAGCAGAAGCAAGACGGCAAGTTGGATGGGGGTAAGTCGAAAATACTTTGACAGCATTCATCCGGACAGACAGTATTAACATGAAAAATAGCGGGGATTTTCATGCAGAATCTACGGATAATAACTGGAACTGTTCTATCTTTATTTTTTCTCATGGCGCCTGCATTAGCGCAAAACTCAAATCCTGATGAAAAAAACGAAACTGAATCTTCGTCTGGCGCCCTGGAGTTGTTGTTCGGTAAGTCGGATTTTGAACCTGACCTTGAAGAAATCGCCAAACACACGCTTGGCAGTATGGGTAATCCAGTTCGCGCAGACATGCCCGCCGGAGAACGCACCTATTTGAATCGGCTCATATGCATCAACGATAATCGCAAACCCAGCTTTGAGCGCATTGGTTCGTTCGGCATGGGCCCATACGGGCACATCATTGACGGCTATGACGTCAAATGTAAGAGCGTGAAATCGGTCACTATATATATGGATATGTATCATCCCGGATTTATAGAAGAACGAACAGTTCCTGGGTTCTTTATCAAGCCAAACGCGAATTAGGCTGGCGCCTGCAAATCGTTGGCTTTAATACTGACGAATGAAACAATCCATCGTTCATATAGCTCTCGTCGTTCGCGACTATGACGAGGCTATCGATTTCTACACCAAGGTTTTAAATTTCACTCTGGTCGAAGACACCTATCAACCGGAACAGGACAAGCGTTGGGTTGTCGTCGCGCCGCCGGGGTCAACCGGAACGACATTGTTGTTAGCGCGGGCGTCAAAACCAGAGCAGGAACCCTTCATCGGCAACCAGTCCGGCGGCCGGGTTTTCTTGTTTCTCAATAGCGACGATTTTTGGCGCGATTATAATGCGATGAAAGCCAAGGGCGTGCGGTTCGTCCGCGATCCGAAAGAGGCCGATTACGGCATTGTGGCGGTGTTTGAAGACCTCTATGGCAACCGCTGGGATTTGTTGCAGTTAAACAAAGAGCATCCGCTCGCTTTATAATTTCGAGGCGTCTGGTGTATAAAAATGCGCACTGACATGTTCCGCGGAACAGCTAGCCCGACAGCGTATATATATGGCGGATCGCCGCTCCTGCATTGTCGCTTTCAGCAAGATGCTCAAACATACGCGCGGTTGCATTACAGGCTGCCGCCGTTTCTTCGTCGCTTTGCGGTTTTTGCCCACCAACGGTGAGTAACCCGATTAACTCCTGCCCAAGCAATTCGTTCAGAAGCTGCCCCGCCTCCATTAAACGCGCCTGTGCTGCGTCCACATCATATAAGGGGATTTCGTCAAAAGCATTCGAAATGACGCTAGCGGCAAGTTCCTGCTGGCAACGCTGTCGGTCAGCGCCCATCTTAGCCTTGATATCGTCAGCCGACAACGAAGCAAGAGATACTGGGTCATAAAAATACCAATGACAAAACAGCGGTTCGGCCTCGGTCAAATAATCCATCATCCCAATCATAAAGTGTGTAAAGGCAATGATATCCTCGTCGCGACCCCGTTTGAGATAGTAGACGAAGTGGCTCTCGGTCAGATTCTTGCCAGCATTAAACGCCGCTACCCGGGCCTCATCCGCCCCGGTTTCCGTCTCTAAAATCTCTTTAAGTTTTTGTCGCAGATCATCTTCAATCGCCGGTTCTTTGACGAACAACGCCGCCAACATGGGGTCTTTGCGCGCGTCAGCCAAAATCTCGTCGAGAACCTCATCCTGCGAAGCAGGTTGCGGCAGATATTCCCCGATATAGGGTTTGAGCAGCGGTTCTGCGACTTTCACCCCGACCACAGCAAACGCCACCGTCAAGCCTGTCGTTATCATTGCGGCATGACGCGAATTTTTAAATAATGTAGCGAGTACGCCGCCTATGAGTGCGCCGCCCCCGCCGCCGATAGCGCCATAAATCGCCGCTGCGCCAATTTGTTCCCACATATTGCCCCCGCAATTGTTATATTGGTTCAACGCATAGCATTACACGTCAAAACAATAGAGCAAGCAAAAAATGTCAAATCAACCAACAGAACTCCTGGATAAGCGAAAACAAATAGCTCGAGCCTGGTTTGAAAAACTACGTGACGATATTTGCGCTGCATTTGAACAGCTCGAGGAGGACGCCGGCGACCTATATGGTGATATGCCCGCCGGGAGGTTTGAAAAAAAGCCATGGACACGAGGCGATGGCCCCGGCGCGTTTTCCGAAAAAGTGGGAACCGGTTTTTCGGCAGAAAACGCGACGACCAAAAATGAAGATCAGGGAGGCGGCGTCATGTCGATGCTGCATGGCCGGGTTTTTGAAAAGGCGGGAATCCACACATCGACCGTATATGGTGAATTCTCCGAAGAGTTCCGCAGTCAGATTCCGGGGGCGGAGGAAGACCCGCGCTTTTGGGCGTCGGGCGTTTCGTTGATCGCGCATACGCGAAACCCACATGCGCCGGCCGCCCACATGAACACAAGATTTATTGTCACTACCAAAGACTGGTTCGGCGGCGGCGGAGATTTAAATCCGATGCATCCCGCCTATCGGACCGAGACCCACGAAGACACCCAAGAATTTCTGGCGGCGATGCGCGAGGCTTGTGCGCCCCATGACGCAGAATATTTTCCAAAGTTCAAAAAATGGTGTGACGACTATTTCTTCCTACCGCACAGAAATGAGCCGCGCGGCGTCGGCGGTATTTTCTATGATCGCCACAATAGCGGCGACTGGGACAAAGACTTCGCCTTCACGCAAGATGTTGGCCGCGCCTTTCTCGGCGCCTATCCAAAGCTCGTCGCCAAACGCATGGACCAGCCATGGACGCAAGACGACCGCGAAGCGCAACTGATCCAGCGCGGACGCTATGCGGAATTCAACCTGCTCTATGACCGCGGCACGACGTTTGGTCTAAAAACCGGCGGCAATGTAGACTCGATCCTGTCGTCGCTGCCGCCGGAAGCAAAGTGGCCATAGGGCGCGCCTTAAATATCACCGCGCCCGGCGCGCCGCCAGCTCCAGCGCTTCGAGAAAACGCGAACGGTCTTTCTTTGAAAACATCGGACCGCCACCGGAGATTTCTCCCATCTCGCGCAAGTCCCGCGACAGCGAGCGCATCGCCATGCCCATACCGATATTGTCGGCGGTGAACGGTTTGCCGGTTGAGCCCACAACCTGCGCGCCGGATTTCAGACAACGCTCGGCGAGCGGGATATCGCTGGTGATCACTATGTCGCCCTCGCCCGCCCGCTCGGCGATCCAGTCATCGGCGACATCGGGACCATCAGCGACAATCACCCGGCGCACATCAAGCCCCGCCGGCAGACGCATACGGGCGTTGGAAACAAAGTGAACCGCAAACCCATGACGGTCCGCCACGCGCACAACTTCGTCCTTCACCGGACAGGCGTCAGCATCGACAAAAATCTCCGGCTTTTTCATTGCTGCCATTTCGCGTTAGGATCGGTTATGTGCGGCGTTATCAAATAACATAGAGCGCGTTCCCGAAAAGTGGATACCGGTTTTCGGAAAGAACGCGCGAAAAATCAGAATCTAGAGCAAGTTTCCTACACACAAGTCGGGAAACTTGCTCTAGAAAGATGCCATGACAGATTTTGAGGCGCCTTATATTCTCGCCATTGATCAAGGCACAACGTCAAGCCGGGCAATTGTGTTTGACGGCGCCGGTAAGGCTGTCGCCGCCGCGCAACAGGAGTTTGCGCAACACTATCCCGCCGACGGATGGGTTGAACACGACCCGGAAGACATCTGGCAAACGACGCTCGCAACCGCGCGTGAGGTTTTCAGACAAGTCGAAGGCGCCGGCCGCGAGATCGCCGCGATCGGCATCACAAACCAGCGCGAGACGACAATATTGTGGGACCGCGCAACCGGTAAACCGATTTATAACGCCATCGTCTGGCAGGACCGGCGCACCGCCGATATCTGCGACCAGATGCGCGCCGAGGGGCTTGAGGCGGGGATCACCGCCCGCACCGGACTGCTGCTGGACCCCTATTTTTCAGCCTCGAAAGCGGCATGGATTTTAGACCATGTCGACGGCGCCCGCGCGCGCGCTGAAAATGGCGAGATCGCTTTCGGCACGGTTGACAGTTTCCTCATCTCACGCCTGACCGGCGGCGCCATTCACGCAACCGATGCGACCAACGCAAGCCGCACCAGCCTTTATAATATCCATACTGATGAATGGGACACCGGACTGCTGGAAGAATTCCGTGTACCGCGCCAATGTCTGGGCGATGTACGCGACTGCGCCGATGACTTTGGCCACACCGATCCGGAAATCTTCGGTCGCCCAATCCCGATTTGCGGCGTCGCCGGCGACCAGCAGGCCGCAGCCTTTGGCCAGGCCTGCTTCGAGGTTGGCGACATTAAAAGCACCTACGGCACCGGATGTTTCGTGATGGCGCATACCGGCGCGGAGGCGCTGATATCAAACAACAAACTCTTAACGACCATCGCCTATCGGCTCGGCGGCAAGACGCACTATGCGCTTGAAGGTTCCATCTTTATTGCTGGCGCTGCGGTTCAATGGCTGCGCGATGAATTGGGAATTATCAAAAACGCCAGCGACACCGCCGATCTCGCCGACACCATCGAGAGCAATGAAGGGGTCTATCTTGTCCCCGCCTTCACCGGCCTCGGGGCGCCGCATTGGCGCGCTGACGCGCGCGGCGCCATATACGGACTGACCCGCGGCGCCGGCCGGGCGCATCTTGTTCGCGCCGCACTTGAAGCTGTGGCCTACCAGACCGCCGACCTCATCGACGCCTTCGCCGCCGATGGGGTCGCGCCCCGCACCTTGCGCGTCGATGGCGGCATGGTCGCCAATGATTGGACGATGCAGTTTCTGGCCGACATTCTGGACCTGCCGGTCGAGCGACCGCGCATCCTGGAGACCACGGCGCTGGGCGTTGCCTATCTCGCCGGTTTGCATATCGGCGTCTATAATAATGTCAGCGAAGTCGCCGAGCGCTGGCGCCTCGACGCCCGCTTCCAGCCGGCAATGGCGCCGGAAGAACGAAACCGTAATCTCGCCGGGTGGAAAGAGGCGTTGCGCCGGACGCTTGGGTAGGTCCTCTTGTTCCGCCGCAACAGATCCCGGACCAGCGAAGCATACGCAGCTGCGCGGACATGCATTTTCCCTTTTGGTGCGCCGCACGCGACAAATTCTCCGTAGAAGTTGTTTTTACATGAACTTTTCTCGCAAGACGTGCTCAGCATAAGGCTTAACGTCACAAATTTCGTCAAATGGGGCCCATGATTGGGTCCCCCAGCCCAATCAGCCATTTGACTGGTGAAAAGTTATCCTCACTGAATCCAGGGCCCTTATACTCCCAAACAGTCGGAATATCGCAGAGGCGTTGTCACAACCGTTCCTCTGATATCCGGTAATTGCAGCCAAAGGAGCAAACCAGATGCAGCGCATAAACACATCCCGGCGACCGGCGGCGCCAGCAGCGATCGCGGGTAAAAATGTTGGACCAGATTCCGCTGCAGGCCCCGTGGTTACAGGGCTTACATTTAGCGCGAAGGCGGTCGAACCGTCGTTTATGCGCCTGCCAGAACAGAGAAAAACATATTTTTGCAGCGCAGCAAAATTTGGGTGAGCATTCTAATTTTCGTCCCTATCTTTGCCTCCAAGGAAACATTTGGGCTGGCGCGGAGATATCCCCGCCGTCGCCACGCCCCGGAAAGAAAGGAAACGACCATGACAGAACAAGTTGAAACCACGCCAATCACCCCGAAAGAAGTTCTCCGCAAGGGCTGGCTGGCCTATCTCGGCCTTTATGGCGCCGCCTATGAGCGCGTGAAGCCGCTGACGAACAAAGCCGGCGAAACCATTGAGCAGCTGATTGTCAAAGGTGAGACGGTTGAGACCAACGCCCAGGAAGTCGTCGGCGACGTTCGCGAGCGCGCCAACAGCTTTTACGGCAAAGGCGCATCGCGCGTTCGCCGGTATATGCCGGAATTTGTGGCCGGCGCAGAACGCGTTGACGAGCTTGAGGCTGAAATTGCCGCGCTGAGCAAAAAAGTTGCTGAGCTGACCGGCGAGCCGGAAGCCGACAGCGCAAAAGCTGCATAAAGCTGTGTTAGTATTTGTTGCGTACCAAAGCGGGGCGTCATGATTGGCGCCCCGTTTTATATTGCATCGCAGCAAATAATTCCAATGCACGTTTGCGATCGCGAGAAAAACCCTCAATACTCCGGGTCCTGTAATAGTAAACAGGATCAACGTCCTGGGAGGCGATATGGCGAAGCAAACTGAAAACATCGGCGAACGCGCCGCAGAAACAACGACCGGGCTCAACCCGATTATCGGCGTGCGTCCCGGCGAGCTGATGAAATCATTCGGCGTCGTTATGGCCCATGCCGCACGCCAGCCCGCACCCTTCGCACGACACTTCGCCGACTACGGCAAAGACCTTCTCCAGATTGTCACCGGCAAATCTGAAATTGCGCCAGAGAAAAAAGACCGCCGCTTTCAGGACCCGACCTGGAAATACAATCCTGTCTATAAGTACAGCCTGCAATCCTGGCTGGCGATGCGTAAAGGCCTTGAAGGCTGGATCGATGATTCCGGGGCCAGCGAATCCGATCAGGTCCGCGCGCGGTTTATCCTCGATCTGATCGCCGACAGTCTTGCGCCAACCAACACCCTCATCGGCAACCCGGCAGCGCTCAAACGCCTTTACGAGACCGGCGGCATGTCGCTCGTCAATGGTTTGAAAAATGCCTACCAAGATATTCGCCATAATGGCGGCATGCCGAGCCAGGTGGATACGCGCCCGTTCAAGGTCGGCGAAAATCTCGCCATCACGCCCGGCGCCGTCGTGTTCAAAAACGAGATGCTGGAGCTCATCCAATACAAGCCAATAACCGACGAAGTGTTTGAAACGCCGTTGATGATTGTGCCGCCACAAATCAACAAGTTCTACGCCAACGATCTCAGCCCCGACAAAAGCGTGGTGCGGTTTTTAACCTCGCAAGGCATGCAAACCTTCGCCGTTAGCTGGCGCAATCCGCAAAAACAGCACGCCGAGTGGGGCCTTGAAAATTATGTCAACGCGCTGATCGAAGCCGCCCATGCGATCTTGAAAATCACCAAACAGAAGAAACTCAATGTTTCCGGCGCCTGTTCCGGCGGCGTGACGACGGCGTCGTTTTTGAGCGAGCTTACCGCCCGTAAAGAAGACATCATCAATTGCTTCACCTTGCAGGTTTGCATTCTCGATCCGCATTTTGACGATAGTGAGGTCGGGTTGTTTGTTTCCGACGCGGCGATTGAAGCAGCACGCAAACACACAAAGAAAAAAGGCATTCTCGCCGGCGACGAGCTATCGCGCTCCTTCGCCTGGTTGCGGCCGAATGATTTGATCTGGAACTATGTCGTCAATAACTATTTGATGGGCAACGATCCCCCGCCGTTTGATATTCTTTACTGGAACAATGACACCACCAATCTTCCGGCGAAGCTGCATTCGAACTATCTCGATATCTATGGCGACAAACGCTTTGCTGAACCCGGCAATGTCGATTTCATGGGCCACAAAATCGACCTGACCAAGGTCAAGCACGACGCGTTTATGGTGGCGGCGATTACCGACCACATTACGCCGTGGCGCGCCTGTTATCGCAACAACCACTTGTTCGGCGGCGATGTGGAATTCGTGCTGTCCAAGAGCGGGCATATTCAGGCGTTGTTAAACCCGCCAGGCAATCCCAAAGCGCAATATTTCACTAATCCCGAGTTGCCTGACGATGCTGAAGAGTGGTTCGCCGGCGCCGAGCCACAGCAGGGATCGTGGTGGCCGCGATGGGTAGAATGGCTGAGCGAACGCTCTGGTGAGAAGAAATCCGCGCCAAAATCACTTGGCCACAAAGCGTATCCGCCGATCGTTAAGGCGCCTGGTGAATATGTCTTCGGCTGATCAAAACAGGAGTTTGTGTGAGTACTGAGCCCCTTCACCTGCCTGAGATCCGGTTTGAAAAAATCGGCCTGCAAAAACTGCGCGTCGCCATCTGGCGCAGCCAGAAGGACAATGACAAACGCCCGCTGCTGTTCTTCAACGGCATCGGCGCCAATCTCGAAATCGCCCAACCGCTCGGCGAATTGCTGCGCGACCGTGATGTCATTACCTTTGACCTTCCGGGCATTGGCGGCTCACCGCGACCGCTGGCGCCTTACCGGCCGTGGTGGGTTGCGCATGCGGCGCGGCAGATCCTCAAACGCAACGGCTATGATAAAGTTGACGTGATGGGCGTTTCCTGGGGCGGCGGCGTGGCGCAACAATTTGCCTGTCAGTATAAGAAGCATGTCGGCCGCCTGGTGCTGGCGGCGACCTCGCCGGGCGTCATCATGGTGCCGGGCGAATTGGCGGCGCTCACCAAAATGGCCCACCCGATGCGCTATGTCAGCCAGGACTATCTGGTGAAGCATTTTGAAACGCTCTATGGCGACGAGCAGACCGGCGCACACATGTTCGCCGAACACATGACGCCGCCGAGCCTGCGCGGTTATCTTGCGCAGCTATCGGCGATGGCGGGCTGGACCGCCCTGCCGTTCCTGCCATTCCTGCCGCACCGGACGCTCATCCTTGCCGGCGACAAAGACAAAATCGTGCCGCTTGCCAATGCGAAAATATTGAAATTCATGATCGCAAAATCGCGTTTACACGTGATTGAAGGCGGCGGTCATTTGTTCCTGTTGTCTCGTGCAGAAGAAATATTGAAAATAATGACCGCTTTCCTCGACGGACCGGGAGAGGCGGATTTGGAAATTTCGGATGCGGCGTTGCAGCCGGCCGGATAAAGCGAACGGAGCCCCTTCGTGGCGAAGAAACCAGAAACGTCCCCGCGTCGCGCCGATATGGCGCGCAAGATCTGGCTTGCCGGCGTCGGCGCCTATGGCCGCGCCTTTTCCGACGCGCAAGAATCGCTCGCGAAAGTCACTGACGATACGTCGCGAATGTTCGAGGATTTGGTCGCCCGGGGCGAGGAAATTGAAGACACCGTTGAAGAGCGGGGTCGCGCGCTCGCCCAACGCGTGAACGCGCCGGCGCGTTCTTTCGACGAGCGCATCAGAAAAATGCGCGCGCGGCTAACCGCCGATGACGACGATCGCGATGAGCGGATGGAAGTGCTTGAAGCGCGACTTGGCGCAATTGAGGAAAAGCTCGATCTGTTGCTCGACGCCGTCCAAAAGCCGCCGGCAAAAAAACCGGCGAAACCAAAATCCGCCTCAAAGCCAAAAAAGTCTTAACGCCGCGCCATGGCCGGCAAAATCAAAACTCGCGAGAAAATTCTTCGCACCGCCCTGGCGCTGTTTAACGCCGAAGGCGAAGCGCAAGTCTCGACCGTTGATATTGCTGCCGTCATGGAGATTAGCCCCGGCAATCTCTATTATCATTTCCGCGGTAAGGAAGCGATTATTGAAGCCTTGTTTGACGACTTCGAGCGGGAAATCCGCCAGGTGCTTTCAGCGCCCATTCAGCATCCGCTGGCGATCGAGGATAATTGGGTTTTCGTTTATATCGTCTTTGAGGAAATCAATGATTTTCGCTTCTTCTATTATGGCCTGGCGTCCATTCTTGAACGCTGCCCGGGGCTGCGTTCTCGCATGACACGATTGCTAAAACTCAAACACGAAACCGCAAACGCGACGTTAAAAACGCTGGTGGATGAAGGGTTGGTCGAATTCTCGCCCGGCGAACAGGAGGCGCTCGCCGCCCGTCTTGCCGCGCATTTAACCTTCTGGTTGCAATATCGCGACCTGACCACGCCGTCGAATAATGATCGCAAAACCATCAATGACGGCGTCTACACAACAATGATGCAAATCGTGCCCTATGTAACCGGCGACCGGGCGATTTACGCCAACATGCTGAGGGAATATTTTACGACGCAAAAATAAATTTCACCCGCACTCATGTGAGCGAGGCGACAACCAGGACAACCATCAATGTAAGCCACCCCGCCATAAAGGCAATCGGCGCAGCGATAACGCCGATGATGAACATTAGTCCGTATAGCAACAATAAATGTGTGAGCGCAGCCGCCGCCTGTCCGCCAAGCGCCCAACCGGGCCGGCCGCGCGCCAAAACCGCAGAGTCAAGGCCGATGCCGACAAGGCGAAACAACTGCGCCGCCGCCATCAACGCAATAACCGGAGCCGCCGGTAAAAACGCCTTCCCGCCGACGATGACGGCAAGATCACGTCGGAAAATCGCAAACAAAATCACAATCGGCGCCGCCACGCCAACAGCGGTCAGGACAGACCGAGCAACAACACGTAACATAGCACCGCGCCCCGACGTTGATGCCACTTTCGAGAGCTCAGGAAATATTGCCCAGTTCAACATGTTTGCAGGATGCGCAATAAGATTTGAAAGGTTGGTAGCGATACGTAAAAATCCCGCGGCAACAGGGCCCAACACAGCGCCGACGATCAACACCGGCAGTTCCGTGTGCGTCATTTCTATGCTGCTCGACAGATTGGTCTTGACCATGAACGGCAACCATTCGGGACTGGCCTTCTTGTCAGTTTCCCCAAAAACTCTCGGCGTCAATTCTCTTTTGTGGAGCGCCCGTAATCCAAAAAACCATAGACTGGCGCCGCTTATCAGCGCGCTTAAAATCCACAGAAGAATGAACGCATTCACACCCGCGCCCGCAGCCCATAACCCAACAGCGCCAACAAACCGGATCGATGGCATGACGACTTGTTGCAGGCTCAATGTTCTAAAATCATCAAACAAACGCAACAAACCGGTCGGCGTCGCCGCGATTAAAAACGGTATCACCAGGCTATAGACATAAACCAAACGCACCACATCATCGGACCAGCCCATAAAGCGCGCCGCATAAGGCGCGCCAAGTACGGCAACCAAAAAAGCGACGCCAGCGCTAATGATGTCGACACGGATCGCAAACCGAATGAGAGACTTAAGCGCTTGACGATCATCGCTATGTTGCATCGGCGCGCCAAACCGTATGATCGCCTGCCATGACTGGAAACCAGCAATCCCGGCGACCACCACCGCATAGGCGTGAACAAGTATGAGAACGCCCAGTTGCTCAGGCCCAAGACTGCGTGCGGCGATTGCGAGATAAGCAAGGCTTAAGACGCCGCCAACCGCCTTGGCGCTTACAAGAGTTCTGGCGTTCTTAAAGATCCGGCCCGCTGATTGGCGCGCGGAAAATGCGACGGGTGGGGTCATGAATGGACTGGCGCGTGGTTAAACTCAAACACACCGCATACAGCACATCTGTGAGTTTGCAAACAAAGCACTACGAAGCCTGCGGCCCGCACCACCGCCAGACTATTCAGGCCAACCGCTCCAGTGCCTGCGCGGCGCGACTTGCTGAGCCCGTTACATCATTGCCAAATGTGTTACGAAATGCTGTCTTCTGGCGCTCCATGTAAAACTGCCGAAGCCACGTGTGTTGAGCAAGCAGATCATCAATTTCCGCCGGGCTGGAAATCACTTTACCAAGATCCCAATGCGCATAATTTGGATCATCCTCCCAATTCACGCCATGCGTATTGAGGAACATGCAAAGCCCTGGCTTATATAGAAATTCATAAACCTGACTGGAAACATCGCCAATGTAGATATCCGCCGCGCGCGTATAGGTCATGTCTATGCACGCATTAGAACCGGTATCGATTTTTATATTTGAGCATTCAAAATAACGCCGTTTAATCCGCGGCCGCCATTTCATATTTTTAAAATTGCCTGAAACATGAAACCGTCTTGTGTAAAGCATGATATGCGGTGCGAGGATCAAATTATAATCAGGCCGCTCGGCAAAATACGCCAGAACCTGCTCGCCATGCGAGAACCAGGATGACAAACCCGGATCAAAGTGCGGGTTGTACAATACCGTTGGATTGTCGTTCTCGAACAAGCTTGAAGAGTGCGCGGAGCCGAGCTTGACTATATCAAATTTTGGATAGCCGACGACGGAACTATTACATTCACAAATAATTTCCTCGCTCAACATCCGGTCAAGAATTTTTTGTCCCGGGATCAAAATGTGATCGAATTTCTTAAGGCTCGGATCAAACCCAATCGCCCGGTCGCCAGCACCGTGCTGTGTATAAACAAATTTTACATCGTTGAGACCAAACCGGGTTTTTAACAGCAGACACGTCGTCTCCGGCGAGACGATTACGTCCATGTTTTTTAGCAAATTACGGTTGGCGTACAGCGCGCCAATGCGCTCGAGGGGAGCCGATCCGCCCGTCAGAAATTCCAGCCCAGCCGCAGTAACGGGCGTTTTGAGCACCGTCATATTAATCCGCCGTAAAGCCTCCTGCGACAGCAGGCTTTTCAGCAGAGCAAGGTTTTCATGCTTGCGTACAAATGCATGAATTTCATATTTGTTCGATTGCAACGCCAACGCATTCAGGATCGGTGCACTATGCGGAATATGATGAGGGCGTTCATGAACAAATAAAAACCCAATTTTTGTGGACGGAGCAGCACGATCGAACTCAAGCGGCGCACCATTCGTTGCAGCGTTTACACGATAAGCTGTTGCCGCTGTTGCGGTTGGAGATTTTAGGGGCAATGAGTCAATTTGTGCTTTCATCGTACTCTCACTATCGAATTCGCTGTGAATACAGAGCGGGGCGCCGAGCTCCTGTTGTGAGGAACCCATACTGTTCTAGTTGACATTATATACGTTCAGGAATTCATCGAGATAGCGATCGCGCCATCACTAGTGTTCAAGATTTTGTGTTCAAGTGATTTTTGGCGACAAAATTTGATACAAATTTGTAAGCACAAAACCAAACTGATGACTCAAATAGGAAAACTAAGCGCCGCTAAATATTACTTGCGTCATCCAAAAAAATAATCGTGCTAGCTGTTGCGCTCGCTTAATATCGACCGAACAAGTTCGATATCTTCCAGCTTATCGACGTCGATTGCCGCTTCAGCAAATGGCAAAGGTATTAACCCAATCTTAACGCCGGTCTTCTGCTCAATCCGCTTTATCGCGGCGGCTTTTGTAAGCCAGCCTGTGAGGTACAAGACGCCGGTGATAAGCCCAATTTCTGCGGCCATTTTTGCAGGCTTCTTGCGATTGTCCTCAAGCCGGCGCCAAAACTCAATCAACGGCTCGGCGGTTCCGATTTTGAGCCAAAACAGATTGGCGCCGGAGAATTCAAAATCGCGAAACCGTATGAAGGTGCGATTGGTATCCGGATAAGCCGCCTGATAGGTCTCCCGCGTCACGCAAGCCGCCGCAGCGCCGTGCTTGTCGCAGTCGATTTGCCCAAGAAACGCTTTAAGTATCTCGCTAGTCAGCAGCGCATGGTCACATGTGGTCACCAGAAGGCTGCCTTCCGCAGGCGCGGCTTTCAGAACTTGATGGATAGTTCTGGATGGCGAGCCCGTCACCTCAACGAAGCGAATTGGCGGCCCATCTTGGGCCCTGCCCTGCAACCACTCACGCACATCGGCAGGCGCGGCGACCTGCCGCTCGCTGACACCAGGCACCCCGCCAAGCGCGTCCAGCACACGCTCAATCATCGCCATACCGCCGATGTCGAGAAACGCTTTATGGCCACCGGAAATTTCATCAAGCGGATCACCGGTGACGTTTCGTCGCCCCGCTAAAACCAGCGCATGCATCGGCATCATACTGGATGACATCAGGCGTCTTCCTTTATCAATGTTCCGTGCTGGAAAACCGGGACAGCAGCATCATTGTGTTGCGTATCGTTCATAGCGGCGAGATTCAATTGTCACGACAGTGTTTTTGTCCGGGTCCAACTCTCTGATTGCCAACTCCAGCCGCCAGCGACCGCCCTGAAGTCTGGACAGGGAAAACAGATTATAACGCGCAGGGCGATATTTCCCGCGCCCGTACGGATGCGACGCCGAGCCGCCACCAATCACTGGCGCCAGTCCGTCAGGCGTCTCTACATAGCCAAAAACCGGCTCATGCGCATGCCCATGCAGGATCAGATCAACACCCGTCTCGGCAATCATCTGGCGAAACTTTTTTCTGTCGCTCAGCGCTTTGCGCGCCGGCTCAACGCCGTCATTGACCGGATGATGCAGCACCAGCACCTGAAATTGCCGACGCGTATCATTGAGCATTTGTCGGATGCGTGCAATCTGATCGTCGCCCAGCTTACCGCTGGCCAATCCGGGAGCTGTTGTCGGGGCGCTGTTGGCGACGATAAAAGCAATATCTTCAACGCCGGCAAACTGTCGCAGGAACGGAAAGTCATCGAACCCGGTCGCCTCGCGCTCACCGTCCTGCCCAATGCGCGCACCGACCATGTATGGAGACAAAAGCCCCAATGTTCGCCCCCAGTCGGTCCGCACATAGGTGTCATGATTGCCCGGCGCAAATACCGTTGGGACGCCCACAAAACGGTCATCCAGCCACCGCCGGGCATCCTCGAACTCTGCCGGCAGAGCAATATTGACGAGGTCGCCTGAAATAACCGCAGTGTCACAGCTCTGCGCCGCCAAGTCCGCCGCCAGCACGTCACATGCCTCCTGCTTGTGGAGATCAGCCCGCCGGCGGCTCCAGGACAGATAACCAAGCACCCTTTTGTTCGCCAGAGCGCTCAGCTGCGGTTTTTCCCGGATTGGCAAGTGAATATCCGTCAGATGGGCAAATTTGATATTCACTGAGCCCCTGCTTTTTCAAAGCGTTTCGTTGACTGAGTTACTAGCATGGCCGCAACATTTAATTATATATGACCATGAACCAGCGCCCGGATTAGGGAACCTATCAAAATGCACGCGAACAAACAACAAAATCGACACGCCGCCATGACGGCCAAAGATGGCGGCATAGAATAAGTATATGGCCTCCGTCGGACTAATCATAAACGACAAAAGCAATCGCAGTGCGTCGGTCATTGATGATCTGTTACATGTTGCGCATCGCTCCGATTCGGTTCGCTCTGAAGTCCTTGATGGCATTCAAGGGCTGGGCAAAGCCCTCTCCAGCATGAACGCCAGCAAGATCGATACTCTGATTATCGCCGGCGGCGACGGCACCTTGCAGGCGGCATTTACCGATATGATCAACAATCGGAGGTTTGATCTCGCCCCCAACTATGTCGCCCTGCCCTGCGGCATGACCAATGTCATCGCCAAAGATTGCGGTCTTAAAGGCGCGCCGGCAAAATCTCTGGACAATTTTTTGTGGCGCCGCCAGAAGGGCGATGTCACGCCGTTGAGCCGTCCGCTTTTGAGTGTCAGCCTCGGCGACCAGGACCCCATCCATGGATTTTTTCTGGGTGCAGGTGCGTTTCACTCTGCTGTCAAATTCAGCCGCTCTGACATTCAATCAAAAGGCGCCAAACGCTCGCTTGCACTGATCCTTAGCGTCCTCAGTTACATCATGAAAGTCGTAACCGATCCGAACAACACATTCGATCCCGTCGACCTCAAATTCCTCGACGGCGCCCCCTCTGACGTATCGGCGGATGAAGTGCGCAGCTTGTTTATCGCGACGACCCTATCGAAGCTCGGTTCCGGGATTTTTCCGTTCTGGGGCGACGGACCCGGTGCGATGGCAGCGACGCTTATCGATCATCCGATCCAAAAAGCTATGAGCGCGGCATTGCCCGTGCTGCGCGGAAAAGAGCGGCCATGGTTTAAAGAATACGGCTATCAAAGCTGGCGTTCAGACCAGATGGCGCTGAATATTGATGGGCCCTTCGTCTTTGACGGTGAAATTTTTCATGCCGACAAAACGCAACCGACGATCCTCGAAACAACGCATCATGTTAATTTTCTAAGTTAGGGTCCCGGCATTGTCGAACATCAGCAAGCAGGAACGATCAGTATTTATACGCCAGGTGCTCACAAGACCTTGCTCGGAGGCGGTCTGCCTTCTCGCCGGTTGGCTACAGGACAGGTTTTCTGATTGCGCGATATTGCTTTATGGCTCTGGCAATAGCGTCTTGAGCAAAACCGACGCGAGCGAAATCCTGTTCGATTTTTATGTGATCGTTCCTTCCTATCGCAAAGCCTATGGGTCCTGGCTGGTTGCATTTTTGAATTACTGCATCCCGCCAAATGTCTTTTTTCTGGAAGAACAGTTTGGCGACAAAAAACTGCGTGCAAAATATGCGATTTTGTCGATCGCGCATTTTGAAAAGCTGGTCAGCAAAAAAACCTTTCATTCCTATTTCTGGGCGCGCTTTGCACAACCAAGCGTTATCGTCGCCGCACCAGACGACATGCGAGAGCGCCTTGGGCAAACTGTTGAGACGGCGGTCGATACATTTGTTAGCCGCGCAGCGCCGCTTGCCGGTCCTGACGCTTCGGTTGCTCAAATCTGGCGCCAGGGGCTGACACGTTCCTATAAGGCGGAGCTCCGCGCTGAACAGCCGGGGCGCGTCGATGATCTGCTCGAAAGCTATGGCGACTGGCCAAACCAGGTCACCCGCCTGGAAGGCCCCTCCCAAACCCGGTTGGGCGACAAATGGCAAAGCCGTCTCGCCTGGCGGTTGCGCGCTGTTCAGGGCGCCTTTCTGTCGGTCATTCGACTACTCAAAGGCACAATCACATTTCAAGGCGGGGTCGATTATATTGCCTGGAAAATCAGCCGTCATGCCGGCTTTACGCTGCCGGTTAAAAACTGGGAACGGCGCTTTCCAATCCTCGGCGCCCCATTTCTTGGGGCCCGATATTACCGGCTGAAGCGTGAATTGGCGGCGCGGCGCGCGCAGTCATAAACCCACTTAAGAATCAGCCAAAGACGCTCTTCAGTTGAATATCCAACTTTGGCTCAATCGGCAGATCCACTGGTATTTTCCCTGATCATTACCTACCAATTTCCTGGCGAGTCACTGTAACAGCGCGCTATGAGATTGTGGGTTACCAGATTCGCCGCTTATTGCGCAGGCGTTTTGACGATTGTCAGTGCCTGTGACGTCGCGAATTCCCAATCTCTCTACCCAGAGCCGTCAGCAGCCAAAGCCGCGGACCCCGATGGTGAGACTGTCAGATATGCAATCATGGCGGCGCTCGCGCATAACCCCGAGATCGAGGTGGCGCGATCACGCACACAAACCGCCAGCGCCGACAGACTTCGCGCCGTCGGCCGCTTCCTGCCCAACATTGAGGCCACCGTATCCTACGCCGATGATAGCTTGCGAAGCTCATCCCTCGGCACGCTGGAAGATCGCGACGGGACAACCCTTGGCGTCACCGCGTCACAGCCGATATTTCAGGGGCTTTCGGCGATAAATGGGTTTCGTGAATCCCGCGCGCGGCTATCCCAGTCCAAATACTTGTTAATGAGCGCGCGTGAGCAAGTGGCTCTTTCAGCGTCGCAAGCGCATTCAGGCGTAGTTCTTGCGCGCGAGATTGCCGCACACCGCCAAGCAAATCTGGAACTCGTCAACCGGCAATTTAATATTGCCGAACGCCGGCGCCAGGCTGGCGCGCAAAGCCGCACGGGGGTCGAACAAGCAAAGATGCGTCGGGCCCAGGCGCAGGTGGATCTCGGCCAAGCGCGCGCATTCATAGCTGGTCGCGAGGCCGCATACGCTCGCATCATCGGCCATGAAGCGCCGCAAGAAATGATCATCGATCCGGCGACTGATGACTTTGGCCTCAGCACGCGAGATGCTGCTTTAGCGGCTGCGCTCGCCAACAACCCCAATCTCAATGCCGCCCGCGCCGGCGCAAAAGCCGCCAAGCATGCCAAGAACGCAGCCAAAGGCGGCTTTGCGCCAACGCTTGCGCTTGAGGGAACCTATTTCAGGCGATATGGCGACGGCATCTTACCGGCCGATGAGAAAGAATACCAGGTTGTCGCCCGCGCTCGCGTACCAATTTTTGCACAAGGCAGGAACTACGCCGGCCTGAAATCAGCAGGCGCCGCCGCCGCTGAAAGCAATGCACAGCTTCGTGGAACCCGGCTTTTTATTGAAGAAACGATTTCGCGAAGCTGGCGACAGCTGGGAGATGCCGAGGCGCGTCGAATTGCTGCGACACACGCAATCGATGCTGCAGCAGCGTCGGTGAAAGGCCTGCAAATCGAGTATGAAACCGGCCGACGAACAGTAATCGACGTGTTGAATGGGCAGCGTGATCTGGTGATCGCAATGATCAGCCTATCCCAAGCCGAGCATGACTACCGGATTATCCAATATGAACTAGCTGCTACCGCCGGACGCCTATTGACGACCAGCGATGAATAAACTCGCTAACGAGCCAGTCAAGAAGAGCCAGTATAAAATTAGATAATCTGCTCGACGTCAGTAAATGTAATCGTCGAGCCATCGTCCAACGTGATAATGCCATCGGCGCCATCGCTAAGCTCAATACTGTCCTCGCTACTAGAAACGACTGATCCTTGCGTCAGGTCAATCGTCCAGTCGACGCCAAGCTCGCCGAGCGCCCCGAGACCATCGCCAAACTGAATCGTATCCGTCCAGGCGCCGCCGCCAGCATTAAATTGGTCTGACCCGTCGCCCATTTCATAGACAAAGATATCCGCGCCAGCGCCGCCGTTTACCAGGTCGCTGCCCGCGCCACCAAAGAACGTATCATCACCCAAACCTCCATATAGCCGGTCATTGCCGGCGCCGCCGATAATATTGTCGTCGCCATCTGAACCGATAACCCGGTCATTACCCGCACCGGCGTCAATCACATCGATACCGTCGAGTGCGGTCCGCGAGAAGTTCAGCGTGTTGTTGCCCGCGGTGCCGACGATGGCGACGTCGTCATTGCCGTCCGCCGAAATCGTCTCAACCGAATTGTTGAAGTAAGCCAGCCCAATCGACGTGTCATCAGACCCGGCGATAATCTGGTCATCGCCAGCGCCGCCGCTAAAGCGGTCGAACCCGTCGCCGGTCCCGGAGATCACAAACGTATCATCGCCCGCGCCGCCGCTGAGCCGGTCATTGCCCGCCCCGCCGACAATATTGTCGTCGCTGGCTGAACCGATAACACGGTCATTACCCGCACCGGCGTCAATCACATCGATACCGTCGAGTGCGGTCCGCGAGAAGTTCAGCGTGTTGTTGCCCGCCGTGCCGACGATGTCGACGCCGTCATTGCCGTCCGCCGAAATCGTCTCGACTGAGTTATTGAAGTAAGCCAGCCCAATCGACGTGTCATCAGACCCGGCGATAATCTGGTCATCGCCAGCGCCGCCGCTGAAGCGGTCGAACCCGTCGCCGGCTCCGGAGATCACAAACGTATCATCGCCGCCGCCGCCGCTGAGCCGGTCATTGCCAGCGCCGCCGATGATCACGTCGTCACCGGAAGAGCCAGTCACCCGGTCATTGCCCGCACCAACATCGATGGTTTCGATGCCGTCGAGTGCGGTCCGCGAGAAGTTCAGCCTGTTGTTGCCCGCCGTGCCGACGATATCGACGCCGTCATTGCCGTCCGCCGAAATCGTCTCGACTGAGTTATTGAAGTAAGCCAGCCCAATCGACGTGTCATCAGACCCGGCCAGGATCTGATCATCGCCAGCGCCGCCGCTAAAGCGGTCGAACCCATCGCCGGTCCCGGAGATCACAAACGTATCATCGCCGCCGCCGCCGCTGAGCCGGTCATTGCCGGCGCCGCCGATGATCACGTCGTCACCGGAAGAGCCGATGACGCGATCATTACCGGCTCCGGCGTCGATGGCTTCGATGCCGTCTAGAGCAGTGCGCGAGAAGTTCAGCGTGTTGTTGCCTGCCGTGCCTTCAATCGTGACATTGTCAAAGCCGCTGGACGAAATCGTTTCGACCCAGTTGCCAAAATTGTTGAGACCAATTGTTGTATCATCAGCGCTGGCAAGGATTTGATCGTCACCACGGCCGCCTATTACGCGATCAAAGCCCTGATTATCTCCGGTAACGACGAATGTGTCATCGCCCGCGCCCCCATACAGCCGATCATTGCCTTCGCCGCCAATGATAACGTCGTCTCCTCCGCGGCCGCTTATGATGTCATTGCCGGCCAGACCATCAATAATGTCATCATTATTTGTTCCCCTGAGCCTGTCGTTGCCGGGCGTACCAATGATTGGCGGTGGTCCTTCATTAACGTCGGTAACCGTGATTGTGAAAGTTTCACTCGCGCTCTCACCATGCTCGTCCGTCGCAGTGACAACAACATCGACCTGTGGTTCAGATTCGTAATCGAGCGCCTCGCCCGACTTAAGCTTGAGCGCCAGACCATCATCCGTATCAACGACCTCAAAACGATCATCGCTAACACCAAAGGCAATCGCATCCCCTTCTGCGTCTACCGCGGATAAAAATACTGCAATGTCTCCATCGACATTTTCCGTAACCGAGGTGTTTTCAACGTCAAAGGCCCCAGGCTGACGCAATGCTGCACCATCAATGACCTCTGTGGCGCCGCCGGTATCCGGGCCACTCCAAGTCATCTGCAGGGTCTGCGCGCCGCCATTTTCAAAATACCGGACTTCAATCTCGTGTGCGCCTTCATCAAGGTCCAGCGTAACGCTTCTGGTGCGCGTTCCGTGAAGCCCGTCATTGTCGAGCACTGCGACACCGTCAACAAAAAGCTCGCTGCCGTCATCGCTCGCGAGGTTTATCGTATACGACCCGGCCTCGCCTACGACGACTTGGCCTTCATACTTTGCGGCGAAGAAATTGTCGGGCCCGCCATCCCAGAATTTTTCATTTCCGGTCATGTAATCAATATTGCCGACCACGCCGGTAGCATCTGGATCCGCGTCAAAGTCGATCTCATCTAAATTGCGGATCGACCGGCCGACATCATAGTAGGACGCGGCTAGTCCTTCGGTGTTCGCGACTGCCAAAGTCGGCGCAGAATTGTCATCGGCAACAGCAATCGAGAAATCGGCTCTATCGCTTGCGCCGGCAGCATCAAACACAGTGACCGAAACATCGACGGAAGATTCCGTCTCATAATCGATGCTGGCGCCATCTTTCAATTTCAAAACCGGCGATCCGCCGATCTCGGTAACCTCAAAGCGGTCATCGCTGACTTCGAATGTATGGGTGTCGCCAACATCAATGTCAGACACCGCAAGGGTTGCCACAACGGCCCCAGATGTATCCTCAGAAATAGAAAGCGCGTCGGCCTTAGGACCGCTGAAGAACGAGGCGCCATCAACCAGCTCGGTAGCGCCGCCAGTATCCGGGCCGCTCCAGGTCATCTGCAAGGTCTGCCTGCCGCCATTTTCAAAATACCGGACTTCAACTTCGTGTGCGCCTTCATCAAGGTCCAGCGTAACGCTTCTGGTGCGCGTTCCGTGAAGCCCGTCATTGTCGAGCACCGCGACGCCGTCAACAAAAAGCTCGCTGCCATCGTCGCTCGCGAGGTTAATCGTATAGGAGCCAGCCTCGCCCACAACGAGTTGACCTTCGTATTTCGCAGCAAAGAAATTGTCGGGCCCGCCGTCCCAGAATTTTTCATTCCCAGTCATATAGTCTAGGTTAGCGACAATCGCAGTTGCATCCGGGTCAGCGTCGAAATCGATTTCGTCTAAATTACGGATCGACCGGCCAACATCATAATAGGATGCCGCAAGCCCTTCGCTACCCGCCAGTCCAATCGTCGGTGCAGCATTGACGTTTTCAACGTTCACCGTCACGTTCTCACGATACGTCTCGCCGTCGCTGTCAGTGACCTCAATCGTGATGTTACGAACGTCTGCATCGTCGTAATTCAGCGCAACGCCGTCTTTAAGTTTCAACTGGTCGCCGACCACTTCGAATGCGCCCGACGGGTCATCGACAATTGCGAAGGTCGCGCTGTCGCCCGCATCCGGATCAACTGCCGACAAGGTGGCGACAACGGCGCCCGGATCATTTTCGGAAACAGTATCATTTGAAAACAATAGATCATCCGGCGCCTCATTCACATCGCCAACGGCAATCGTGAAGGTCGCATCCGTTGAGAGCCCGCCTGCGTCCGTCGCCGTGACGGTCACGTCGATAGCGTCCGCCTGTTCATGGTCGAGCGCGACGCCGTCCTTCAGTTTCAGCTGAC
>JAJFGA010000037.1 GCA_021776375.1 Hyphococcus sp.
CTTACGAGATTGGCCGCAAGTGCGCCAAAGGGTTCAAGAAGAACATGAAGATCGTCTTCGATGCCTTCTTGCCCAAATGGAACTACCGAGCCATCCCCGCCGCCGGGTAAATCGGGAAGTTATTTCGACGACGTTCCTTACCCGGATTTCTCACTAAATAGATAGAAAAAGGCTGCCCTTCGTGCGATAAACTCGGTTGTCAAAGCCAATTTATCATTCACGGAGGAGCAGCCTTATGTTTGCACAGTGTAACCAACAATCGTTCGGATTCCACCCCCTAGGACGCCGCGATGTGGTGGCTCGATTCGATGGCGGCAAAATTTCATCCGACGCGGGCGGTCTGCTGCTGCGCGAGACAGAACGCATCACCAGCATCATCCGTCAGTTCGCAGCATGCTTCACCGATCATCGCGATCCGGAGCTGATCGAACACACCGCCGAAGAACTGATCGCTCAGCGTGTCTACGCGCTCACCCTGGGCTACGAGGACATCAACGATCACGATGATTTGCGACACGATCCGTTGTTGGCGGTCATGGTCGGCAAGAAAGATCCGTTGGGAACACAGCGAACGCGTCTTCAAGACAAGGGCAAAGCGCTTGCAGGCAAGAGTACATGGGTCAATGCCATTCTTAGTTGGAATTGCGAACGGCTCCTTTGGGTTATGCCACCCCGTCGAGGCGGCCTTTCAACTGCGTTTGCAACGCGGCACGCAAGCGGGTCAGATGCTTATGGCCACACACTTTTTGTAATCTCGGCTCGATGTTCAACAATGCGGTGGCCAACCACCGATGCTTCTGGTCCGCGTTCTTCCAATAGTCCACCTTGTCCGTCCGCTGGGCCACCAGTGAATTCAGATTCTCGATGCAATTCGTCGTCTTGAACGATCGGCCCATCGCCTCGAACAATCCCAGCCGATGAAGCGTCAGCGTCTCGGCGAACCCTTCATCCAGACTGCCCACGGCTGATGCGTTCAACAGGCTCAGCTCCGAACGAATCCGCGACATGGCTGACTTCGCTTTGGCATACGTCGGTTGATCGTAAGCACGTTGAAGCTTCTGTCGGAACGTGGACTGTTTGCTCGTTGGCAGATAGCGCACGACGTTCTCGCGCTTGTGCCATTGGCATCGCTGCACGACGGCTTTGTCGCCGAAGACGTTGTCCACGGCTTTTCGCAATCCCTTCGCGCCGTCGATCACACACAACAAACCAGCCTCGAACTTCAACCCGCGATCCACAAGCCCGCGCAAAAACGCAGAGCACGTTTGCGCGTTCTCCGTCGCGGTTTGCACGAAGCCCAGAACCACCTTTTCCCCTTCCAGCGTAATGCCTAAGCCAATCACCATCTGATCGTCGCCGAACGTCTTGCCATCCAAAAACAACGCCACGAAGTCGTGCTCCGAAAGATCACGCTCCGTCAACTCCGCCAGCTTCTTGGCGCTGGACCGTTTGAAACGACGCGACAACGATGACGCTGCCAACCCGAACGTCTCAGCCACCGGCTCTGCACAGGATTCGTAGTCGCGACAGGACAAGCCTTTGAGAACTTTCAGCAACGCAGCTTCCTCGGCGCGTCGCGAATGTCGCAATGCCTGGTAGGACGCCAACGGCACTTCCTGCTTGCGGCGAAGATCGCGAACCCGAGGGACCGTGACCGCCACCTTCTGGTCACCCAGATAAACCGATCCCTGCTGTTGACCCCATCGTGCGCAGTTGCCTTTGTCGTCGCCTTCGCCATCACTGCGGCTGTAACGTGCTCCGACCAGTGAAATGACTTCCTGCTGAAGCAGATCGTTGACCGCCTCCAGCCCGATCGGGATCAGGGCCTGGATCAGCTCCGCCCGTGCGTCGATCTGAGGTTGTTCGCCCTCTGGGATCGATTCCTGGCCACCCTCAGTTTTCGTTCCACGCCCATTGCCTGGGCCCTTGCGATTCACTCCGATTCGTACGAAACTCTTCATGATACGGCTCCTTGTGTGATAGATTTGTCAAAAATCACCGTCATTCATGGAGCCGTTCGTCTCAAATTTCAACTAAAAATAGCACACTCCCCACGCTTCTGTAATGTCCCGCAGTTCCCATGCGTTGGGTGATACTTGCATAAGGCCGACTATGACGTGATGGAGCGTCTGGTTCGCGACGTTTACCCAGAAATCGGCAGTCTTCGATTCGTTTGTCGGATCACGAAGGGGAATGAGTGCATTGGCGAGCGTCTTGGCGTGGCCCTCATCCGTAAAGTCAGCCGCCAGATTCCATGCAACACAACGCTCGTCGTACGGATGCGTGACGATGATCTGCTCGACGGGAATCCCCATGCGAACAAGAAACGGGTAAAGCTCCCGCTTGGGATCGAAGATCGCCGCCCGATAGGCGACTCCATGCTTGGAGTCAGGCAGAAGCGAAGTCATGAAGATTTTCTGGAGAAGCGTCTTGCCGCTACCGGGTGTGCCGAGGATGAGGAAATGCGGGGCAAGCTTCGCCATAGCCCAATCCTGACATCCCCATTTGAGCGTGAGGGCGGGCAGTGAACGGCAATCCACCGCGTCGAGCGATCTGCTCCCGCGACTCAGTGCTTGAAGGGTCTTTCGAATTGGCGGTTTCGCGTCCATGTTCACCACTCATCCCCCGGAGAATCCGGATCCATGCCGTCCGTTCTGCTCGTATCGACTAGTTTTTGGGGCGGTTTCTCGTGACTGTGGCATGTGGTCTCGCGAGGCGGACCGTACTCAGGGCCAAAACATTTCAAGGCGAGAAGAGTGGAGGACCACGCAACCGCGGAAATGCCGAACGCCCAGAGGAGCGTGTTCTCGGTCTTGTGCGTGAGGTTATCGCCCATGGCGATCAGCGCTGCGATGTCGGCAACTAGTGTACTGTCAGTTTTGATTGAGCGAGTTGGGGTTGGTTGGCCGATCTCTCCATGGGAGGCACATGGATGTGCCTGTTTTGTGGATCATGGAGTGATCGCGATGAACAAGAGGTATGTCGTTCGGTTGACTGAGAGAG
>JAJFGA010000038.1 GCA_021776375.1 Hyphococcus sp.
CACCGGGCTTGTCCCGGTGATCTAGAAATTTTCGCTATTTGCAGTCCTGGATTGCCGGAACAAGTCCGGCAATGACATGAAGGAGGGCTCATCGACGCTAACTAACTGAAATAACTCAGTTCGTTTTGGAACAGGCTCTAAAGACAGTTTTGTTTCCTTATGGGGCCTGCCTCCAGAAGGTTCAATTCCACGTCAAAGGAGAGGCGCAAATCCAATTTGCTGAGCACTCAGAGTCTGTCTGCATGCCGCAATTGGCAAGGGTCTTCAATTTTACCGCGAACTCATTCTGGCCGCGCATATAGGCAAAATGTCCACTGGTGCTTGCCGAAAAAGCGTAACAGATGTCGCCGCTAAAGGTTTTCTGTGTAAGACAGGTTTCTCCGGTTTGCTCCAGACAAGCCTTTTCCATGGCTTCCAGCCCTGCAGCTTCAGAGGGCTGTGGCCCGCCGAAAATACCCATATTCATGAAGGCTCCACGATCATCAGTTGATGTAAAAGGTTTTGTAACCCCAAAAGCGGCGCGACCCCATATACGCAATTTGCGGACGCTTCCTTCGGTGCATATTTCAGCGTCTTTGATGCATTCGAAATTTGGATCTTCGTTGGATTGGCTGGATTCACAGTTGAATTTTGCCGCCACATCTGCGGATTCTAGCGAAGGTTTTTCCGCAGCATAAATGCCAGAGCCAATGCGATAGCGAACCATGCAAGTGTGGCGAGGCATGAAGGTGATTTTAGCACAAGTCAGCCCGGGAACACCCTCAATGCTAGCATTGCAAAGAGTAAAAGCTTCTGCGTCAGCTTCTGTTTCTGGTTTCATTCCTGTTGACAGGAATAACTCTTCTTCCAAATTGGCGTTCTGTGTGGCGGTGTAGATTGTAACGCCCACACGTCCCGGTTTGCTTGTCAGCCCCTCCCAACCACCATCGTAGAGCCAATACCCTCCTCCGACTAAAATCGCGGCGCCGATTACAGGTTTTATTAAATCAGAGATTTCCATCGTTTCGCAGCCCCACAAAAAATGTACTTTGCGCATTTGAAGGTGAACATTCGATTAGTGTATTTGAGCATTCTATCATGGGTTTGAATGTGCGCCTTATTGATAGTGATGATATTGAATTACGGGCAAATCATGAGCTCTAAAATTATCCATTTTGAAGGATGCTCGTTTGGCGCCGGATTTGCCTCTTTGCATAATTGTTAAAATAAAACTTTGTTATGAACCCAGCGTTTGTTGTTCTGAGGTAATTCACAATTTCTGCATTGGCTTTGCTGTGTAGATATTTCAGATGCTCTGGCGACCCATCGGTCGCGGTATGAAAGCAATCTGAGATGATGGCGTCTATTTGCTCGGCCTGAGGCGCTTGAGCTTCAACGGCTGTTGGTTTTTCAGGCTCGGTTTTCGGCGAGGCTATAAACGGGACTTCAATTGTGTTGATAACGCAATCCAGTTCTGCACGTAGAGCTTGATCCGTTTCATCGCTGATATTTTGACCGGATTTTCGTTTCTGTGACAGGATTTTCGTCAGCATTCTTTGTGCGTGATTGCTGGCGGCGCTATTGTCATCGCCAAGAGGAGGGAAGGTATTCAACGCATCAGAGGCGATCTGGTGTAATTTTATATCTGCGTCCATACGGACTTTATCCTGTCATTCAGGCCATATCGTTGATCCGGGGTAGGATTGGCCGGTCAGCAAACGAAGCAGGCGTAAGAAGCAATTGACCGCGTATCATGATTGTAAGTGGAGCGACAAGCGCTGACGCGGGGCCTATCAATAGGGAATGAACTTCGCTCGATGGTTGTATTTCATTCCATGCATTCCTTATGGTTCCAATACGTCCTCTATCGCGGCGATACGCGGGCGCGCATCACGATTCATCGTTGAATAGTCGCGGATTTGCGGTAATTGGAATCGCGTGGGGGCGGTAATGGCGCTATGATGGCGCCGCTAGCGATCAAATGGCGGGCGCGCAAGAGGGGCGAATATCATGGGACTTATCGGAAAAATTCTTGGGGGGCTGTTGCTCCTGATTATTGTTGCGGCGTTCGGCGCCTTCACATGGTTCTGGTGGAAGCCGGTCGGGGTCAATAATTATATCAACAAAGCCACGATGGAGTTGTTGATCGATTCGCCGGAGCTCTTGACCTCGCTCGGTATGATCGACAACACGCCGCTCGATTTTCACAGCGGCACGCTTGCCGACTACACCAAAGAACAAGACGATAAATCACTCGCCAAACTGCGCAAAGCGCGCGCCGGGCTCGACAAGTACGGACCTGAGGGACTTGAAGGCCAGGAGCTCTTAAGCTGGGAGATCACGACCTGGTTTTTCGATGACCTGCTGCGTCAGGCGGAATTTGAATATAGCAACTATCCGATCAATCAGATTTCCGGCCCCACTGTAAACCTCCCGCAATTCCTGACCGATACGCATTCGATTGTCAGTGAGAAAAGCGCGAAGCGTTATGTTGCCCGCGTCAATGAACTTGGTCGGGTGTTGGGTGAAATGAAAGTCCGGGTTGAAGATCACCGCGACCATGGCGTTGTGCCGCCGGATTTCATTATTGAAAAATCACTTGTCGGCATGCGCGCGTTTATCGAAGGCGGCGCTACGGAAAACCCGTTGGTGGCGACGCTGCCTGCAAGGCTGGACGAAGTTGAAAAGCTGAGCGCAGAGCGTAAGGCTGAATTGATCGCCGAGGCAACGAAAGCCGTTGAGAAGCAGGTGATCCCCGGATATGAGGCGATGATTGCGCTGTTTGAAGAGATGCTGGAGACCGCCAATCATGACGCCGGCATCTGGCGTATTCCTGACGGCGACAAAATTTACGCCGCAGCGCTAAAATCAAACACCACGACAGATTTTTCTGCGGAGGAAGTTCACCAGATCGGGCTTGCCGAAGTTGAGCGTATTGCAAAAGAAATGGACGCAATCCTGATTGCGCAAGGGCGCACAGAAGGCTCGGTTTCAGACCGGGTTACGCAGTTGATGGAAGATCCCGCATACCATTTTCCGAATACTGATGAAGGTCGCCAGCAAATGCTTGATTATCTGGTGAAGTTGAACGCCGATCTAATGGCGAAGGCGGGTGATTATTTCATCACATTGCCGCCGCAAAAGTTGGAAATCGTCCGTGTGCCGGAATATTCGCAAGATAGCGCGCCGGGCGGATATTATAACCCGCCAGCGCTGGACGGCTCGCGTGACGGACGGTTCTATATCAATCAGAAAGACACAGCCGACAATCCGCGCTGGACGCTGCCGACGCTGATGTATCATGAGGGTGCGCCCGGTCACCATTTTCAGCTATCGGCTGCGCAATTGATTGAAGGCGTGCCGTTCTTGCGGAAGGTTTCTCCCTTCACCGCATACAGCGAAGGCTGGGCGTTATACGCCGAACGCATCGCCGCGCAGGATATGGGCATGTACGCCGATGATCCGCTGGGCGATTTGGGGCGCCTTCAAGCGGAGATGTTCCGCGCGGTGCGCCTGGTTGTCGACACCGGCATGCACGCCAAGCGCTGGTCGCGCGAACAGGCGATTGACTATATGATTTCCAATACCGGCATGACCGAGGCGGAGGTCACACGTGAGATCGAGCGTTATGTTGTCTGGCCGGGTCAGGCGACGGCCTATAAAACCGGCCAGCTTGCGATCTTAAAAATGCGCGCCGACGCAGAAGCCGCGCTTGGCGACAAATTCGACCTTAAAGAATTCCACGAAACCATCCTTCTCAACGGGGGGATGCCGCTTGGCGTTCTTGAAGACGTGGTCGAGGCATGGGTCGACGAGAAGAATGCGGCGACGTGATTTGCGCTTGAGCGTGGCTGGGATTAATGCGGTTGTAACTTAACCTTCGGCCTCCTTCACGCCCACTAGGGCGCGTCGCATACAAATGGTCTCGGCGGCATCATTGGCGCAATGGAGCGCTAATCGGTCATGGCAGCCGCCGCATTCCTGGTGGCAATTTCCTTGTGGTCTGGCCCGTGGAAGAATGTTTGCGCTCGCCTAGGATGTCGGGGTCTGTATTTTTTTTCATTGCAGCAACGTTATTTATCATTACGGCGCCGCGACAATTCGCTCGGCGCGTTGAGGCGCGTGAAGAATTTACACAGATAGAAACGGTATAGTATTCCCGTGGCGGAGAAGGTTATGATTGATCACAGCAAGCTGTCCCAAAAATACGGCGGCAACGCACCCCGATATACCAGTTTTCCGACAGCGCCGCATTTTAACACAAGCGTAAATGAAGACGTTTACCGGACATGGCTTGCTGGCATTGGCGCAGATGAGCCGACATCGTTGTATTTGCATGTCCCGTTTTGTCATCAGCTGTGTTGGTATTGCGGCTGCAATACGCGCGCAACGCAATCTTACCGGCCGGTAGCACAGTATTTGGAAGCCCTCATAAAAGAGTTCGCACTTGTCAAAGATGCGATGGCAGCAAGGCCGATCATTAAAACGGTGCATTGGGGCGGGGGAACGCCGACAATATTGACGGGCGGCGACTTTCTGGAGGCCATGAATAAACTGCGGGAGGCTTTCGATTTAGCATCTGACGCACAAATCGCGGTGGAGATCGACCCCAGGTCGATGACCGAAAGCAAAGCGGAACTTCTTGCCTGCGCCGGCGTTACGCGAGCCAGCCTTGGCGTGCAAGAATTTGCGGAACATGTCCAAAGCGCAATCAACCGGCGCCAGTCCCATCAGCAAGTTGTCCGCACCGTCGCCATGCTAGGCAGGGCTGGCGTAAAATCGATTAGTTTTGACCTGATGTATGGGCTGCCCAAACAAACAACCGCCGATGTTGAAAATACGGCGGCGCTCACTGCTGAACTGCGCCCAGAGCGCGTTTCTGTTTTCGGTTATGCGCATGTGCCATGGATGAAATCGCATCAAAGGCTGATCGATGAAGCGACGCTGCCGGGTGAGCGTGAAAGGCTGCAACAGTCTCTTGCCGCCGCGCGTATTCTGAAACAAGCTGGCTATAACCCTATTGGCCTTGACCATTTCGCATTGCCCGACGATTCATTGTCGGCGCTGGCGAAATCGGGCGGATTACGTAGAAACTTTCAAGGCTATAGTGATGATCCCGCCAATACCCTGATCGGTTTTGGCGCTTCGGCAATCGGGTCTTTCCCGCAAGGTTATGTTCAAAACATTACCGATACGCGCGACTATCTTGCGGCGATCCAAGAGGGCCGGTTACCAATAGCCCGCGGCGTCAAAACCAGCGATGAAGATCGGTTAAGGCGTGAAATTATCGAACGATTGATGTGTGATTATTCGACCGACCTGAGTGCGGTTTGCAGGAAACATGGCGCGTCGCTAGAGCTATTTACGGATGAACGCAACAGGCTAGAGGAATTTGAAGAAGACGGGTTGGTGGCGGTCGATGGCGATGTGATCAAGATTCCATCTGAATTTCGAGCTTATGTGCGCTCTGTCTGCGCGGTTTTCGACAACTACCTCAAGACAGGCAAGGCGCGCCATTCAAGAGTGATTTAAGACAAAGCCTGTTTCCTTGTGCGTTTCACTGCACCTCCTCGGCTGTGCGGGCATCTCGCCAAAGGCGGACAAGTGCATCGAAAAGACTTTTTCTTGATGCGGACAAATATGTGCTGTTGTCGGACAGCTCCGTGACAAGCGCTTTATGGGCTTTTGTCAGTTCATGATATGGCATGCTCGGAAAAAGATGATGTGTGGCGTGAAAGCGCAAGCCAACCGGCGCCCATAACGCTGATATAACGGGAATGCCTGGCACGTTGACGGAATCAAGAAATTCATCGCTGCGAGACATCAGTTGGTCTCCTGGATTTCTGTAAGCGTGCGCGGCGAGCGTGCGCAGGCTGTTCAGGAGAAAAATCACAACGGCCACCGCATACCACACGAGAAGTACGGCGACGGGTAAAACGTTAAACACAACCAGCGTCACGGCGCCGGCGCCAAAGACAAATGCGCCGAACTCCTGCAGGCGCCAACTATCGTCATCCTGCTTTGCAGGCGGCGGTCTTTTATACCCCAGATCTATCGCAAGCGATGAAAGGTGTTTCCACAAAACGCGCCGCAATGGTGGGATCACATAAGATAGCGGCGTGAGCACAACAAAACGCGCCGCCATTAACAGCGGCAGCACAAAGATTAGCAGCATATAGCCGATAATCCGCAACGGCTTGCCGGTTGCAAAAGGTACATACTCACCGTCTTCTTTAAAACCGTAGATGCCCGGACGATGGTGATCGATATGAACGCCGGTATAGGAAAATGAGGGGACCATCATGGGTATGCCGCTGAAAATATTCCAAACAGCGCGAAAAGTCGTAAATGTTCCTCGCTTCAGATGCGCCAGTTCATGCGTAAAAATAACCGCGCGATAATGCGCCAGCGCAGAGATAATGATTGCGCCAAACTGAATCGGCGAAAAAGCAGGGGCCGTTACGGCAAAGAAAAAAGCAGTCCAGGCGATGGTGGCGCTGACGGTAAAATCGACCCAATAAATTATTGGCTTTGGTCTTGAGAAACGTTTTACGATCGCCCGCGCCTCAGCAATGGGAAATGGATTCTCGTTCTGTTTATTTAGTGTGATGATATTCATCATAGCCTCAATATTCGCGCCAATAGACGACCGTATTCATATGATGAGTGAGCAAGAACCGCCGCACGCTCGCGCGCCCGCTTTTTCCGTGCTGCGTTCATGACAACACACATCAATCTCTTCTGCGGGTGTCGCCCGCAGGGAATTTTAGACGAAAAGATGTCGTTACAGTTTGAGTTTAAACAATATCTGCGGGCGGCGTATGAGACAAATTGCCCCCAAACAGTGACCCATTGCCACGCACTGAGGGGGCGTGAAAAACATTGAGAGCGGTGATCGCGTGCAGGCAAGCGTATATAAAGTTATTGCGCTCGGCCTAAATTTTTGGACTTTTATCCTTACTCTCCGCAAGCTTGCCCCATCGTCGATGCAGCCACAACCATTGTTCCGGTCTTGCGCGGATGTCATGCTCTAAAAATTCGTTGATCTTTATGGTGAGGGCTTCGACGTCGGCGTGAAGATCGCCGGTGGGCTCGAACGCAATCGGGTTGTGGTTGGTGACTTTGAAATAGGCGCCGTTCAAGCGTTCGTTTGAGATCGGAATTACCGGCAGATTAAACCGCACGGCGAGGCGCGCGGCGGCCGGCGCCGTCATTGCGGTATGCCCCATGAACGGGACCGGAATGCCGCCAGTGTTGAGCTTCTGATCAGCCAGAAATGCAATCGAGTAATTATCTTTGAGTAGATCAATCATCGGCCGCGCGCCTTCCATGCCTTTTGGAATTTGCCGGCGGGTTGCGACCGCAGCGCGTTTTTTAATGATGACTTCGTCGATCAAGGGGTTGTTGAGTGCGCGATAGATCACACCAAACGGCACATCCATCTGATGCGCGGTAATGCCGGTGACTTCCCAATTGGCGAAATGGCCGGTGACGAACACCATGCGACTGTGGGTTTTGAACACTCTTGCCACTTTTTCCGCATCGGCGCAGATGATGCGCGGATTGTCCCCGTCAATATGCAGCTTATCGAGATGGGCGTATTCCGCCGCCGTGCGGCCAAGGTTCTCCCAGACATCGGCAATCGTCGAACGGATTTTATCCTCCGGCCAATCGGGGAAAATCATTCGCAAATTTTCCTCGCCGCGCTTTGACAGCGTGCGGATTTTTGGGCCGACGAACCTCATGGTGCGTCCGCAAAGCGCGGAGGCGCGGTCGATACCGAGGAGGCGGAAAAATCCCATCAGCATAGAGAATACTGAAAATTCGATACGATGGCTGAGGGTTACCGGGCGGTTTGAGCGTCGCTCCGGCAGGGGGTATTGAGAAGGGTCCGGCGCTGTGTCGCTCATGACGCCTCGCTGGCGATAGCCGTGCGTATCGCCTCGACAAGAAGCGCCGGCTGGTTGATTTTCATGAGCACGGGAAAGACCAGAACGTCGGCGCGAAAGTCGTCCGGCAAGCGAGTGTAGTCCTTTTCGGTCGTGATCAATGGCGCGCCCTTAGCGGCGGCGACCCTCGCCAAGGCGAAGAGATCCTGATCGTTGAAGCGGTGATGGTCGGGAAAGGATACGGTCTCGGCAATGTCAAAGCCGGCGGCTTTGAGCGTCGCGTAGAATTTTTGCGGCTTGCCGATGCCGCTAAAGGCGACGACGCGGGCTGCCTCTGGCGGGTTCTGCGGCGCGAGCCAGGCAGCAAACGGCGTATTATTATTTTTTGCGGCGGCCGTGGCGGCGGCCGCATTACCGCCGACATAGACAACAATATCGGCGCGTGCCCGAGCGCGCTCCAGGGGTTCGCGATAGGGGCCGGCGGGAAAGATTTTGCCATTGCCGTCGGAGCCTGCCGCATCGATCAGTAAAATCGACACAGTTTTTTCAATCGTCGGGTTTTGAAAGCCGTCATCCATGATGATGAGCTCAGCCCCGGCCTTGGCGGCGGCGTTTGCGCCGGCGGGCCGGTCTTTGGCGATCCAGACGGGCCCATTACGCGCCAAAACCAGCGCCTCGTCGCCAACTTCGTCCACATCATGCGTGGACGGATTAACATTCATCGGACCGCTTAAGGTCCCGCCATAGCCGCGGGTCAGGAAATGAACTGCCTTGTCTCCAAGCAAGCCTTTCAGGGCAATCGCAAATGGCGTCTTGCCGACGCCGCCAAGCGTGGCGTTGCCGATGCAGATGATGGGAACCGGTGCGCGCTTCGGCGTCGTCATCCGCCAGCGGGCGCGCTGGCCCGCATCATATAGCGCCGCAACCGGCGCCAGCCCCAGCGCGATAGCGCGCGCAGCGAGAGTTTGCTCGCGCCAGAACCATGGCGCGCGCATCATGAATCCGCCTTTTCCGGCATTTTCTCCATCAGCACATCGCAAATACCAGCCAATACTTTTTCCGCATTGGCCTCTGCGCCAAGGCGCGCCGCATCGATCATCGTCTCGCGAGTTTTGTCGTCCGAGAGCAGCCGGCGCACGGCGGTCGCCAGTTCGCGGTCATTACGCACCAACGCCGCGCCGCCAGCCTTGCGCATGTCGTGATAGGTCTCAACAAAGTTAAATGTATGCGGCCCGTGCAGGATTGCAGCGCTAAGGCGGGCTGGTTCAAGCGGGTTGTGGCCGCCTTTGGGGGTGATGCTGCCGCCGACAAAAGCAATATCGCTGAGCCGGTAGAAGATGCCCAACTCGCCAAGCGTATCGGCAATGTAAATATCAGTCTCGTCAGTGATCGGCTCGCCCAAGCGCCGGCGCGCCGTTATCAAACCCTGTTCTTTTGCAAGTTGTTCAACTTCCTCACCGCGCTCGGGGTGGCGCGGCGCGATGATGGTCAAGATGTTGTCAAACCGGCGAAGCAATTGCTTATGCGCGGCCAGCGCGATTTCCTCCTCGCCCGGATGGGTGCTTGCGGCCAGCCATGTGGAACGATAACCGATCTCTTGCGACAAGCGTTCTATATCTTCTTCGACTGCGGGGAGAGGTGTTGCAGCATGTTTTAAATTGCCGAGCATTTCCACAGGCCTGCCGGATAGTGTCATCAATCGCTCCGCATTCGGATAATCCTGAGCGAAGATGGCGTTGAATGACGACAGAATGAATTTGATCGCATTGGGTTGGCGGCGCCAGTCTTCAAAGGAGCGCGGCGAAATGCGCGCATTGACCAGCGCCATAAACGGCACGCGCGCACGCGCGCCGAGAATGAGGTTGGGCCAGAATTCGGATTCAACAAAAATCGCTGCATTCGGGCGCCAGTGATCGAGAAAGCTGCGGACATAATCGGGATGGTCGAGCGGGACATATTGGTGAAACGCGCCCTCGGGCAGGCGCTCGGCCATCAGCCTGGCGGAGGTGATAGTGCCGGTGGTGACCATGAATTGAAGGTCGGGGCGCAATTCGCGCAGCCGCCGGACCAGTGGGATGATCGATAGCGATTCGCCGACGCTGGCGCCGTGGATCCAATATAGCGGCCCATCCGGTCGCGGGTTTGAGGCGACGCCGCGGCGTTCCTTGATCCGGCCGGCGTCTTCCTTGCCGGCTTTCAGGCGGCGCTGGAGGGCGAAATTGGCGACCGGCTCGGCGGCGCGGCTCACCTTGCGGTAGATTTTCAGGCCAAGCGGCTCGCGGAGAGTAGGGGTCATAAAGTTTCGCGCCGATCAGCTTTGCGGTGGTTCGGCGTCTTTGCGCCCCGCCAGAGTATCGGCTGTTCGCGTGACGCTGGCGAGGGCGTTTTCCACTTTCCGGCGCGTGCTTTCAAGCGTTTCGGTGTCATTTTCCGGCCCCACCCAGATTGGCGGCCCGGCGACGTAAAACCCTCGCGAGAATGGCGCTGCAAACAGGAACCGGTCCCAGGTTGAAAGCTTGCGTCCGCGGCTGACGGCGATCCCCGCGGGCAAGATTGGCGCGCCTGACATCTGGGCGAGCTTGATGACGCCAGATTGCAGCTTCTCGCCCGGACCGCGGGGCCCATCCGGGGTTACGCCGACAACATCGCCGTCCGCGAGCGCCGCCAGGATTTGCGTGACCGCGGAGGCGCCGCCCTTGTTCTTTGCCGGTTTTTTCGGATTGGCGGCTGAACCGCGAATGAATTTAACGTCAAATGAGCTGACCGCATTCGCGATGATTTCACCGTCGCGATTGGCGGAAATCAGCATGAACACCTGGCGATCGGTTTCCTGGCAAAGCTGCGGCGACATCATCAGCCGGCCATGCCAGAACGCGAAGATAACGCCCTTGCCCTCCTGTTCAACCTTGTCGAAATATTCCCGGTCGACCAGCGTCCAGCGGGTTGTTCCGTTAACGAGGCGGATATAGGCGCCGATCACGCTTGTGGCGAGGCGGGCGGCGAAGGCGGATTTGGCGAAACGCTTGAACATTATGAGAAAGGCGTTCCCTATTTCTCATTTTACGTCAATAGCTTGCCTATAAGACCGGTGCCCGCGATGATATTGGTTGATGGTTAAATCAAAGACAGGAGCCAAGCGTGGACGCCAGGAATTCTGCAACGGGCGGCGATACCGCAACGGCTCCGGCCTCGTCTTTGGCCCTCGCCGGGCGTTTGTGGGGGGGGTATCTGTCGCGCTACTGGCCGCGGCTGGCCTTGTCGCTGATCGCCATGGCGGCCTATGCGGCCTCGGCGAGCCTCATTCCGGTGGGCGTTGAATGGATCAATGCCGGGCTGGCTGGCGGCAGCGAGCGGTTCTCGCCGGGTTTGCGCACCGTAATGATTTTCGGCCCGCTGGTGATCATCACCCTCGGCGCGATCAATGCGGTCGCGCAATATGTGCAGACGCGGCTGACCGCGGGCGCGGCGTTGTCGACATTGCGCGATCTTCAAAACGATATGTTTTCCAGCCTGATGGCGATGGATTTTGCACAGCAACGCAGTGAGGTTTCCGGCCAGACCATCTCGCGCTTTACCAATGACACGCTGGTGCTGCGCGAGACACTGACCCGGGCGGCAAATGCGGTGCGCGATATCGCGACCCTCGCCGGGCTTTGCGCGATGATGATCTACTATGACTGGGCGTTGTTCCTGGTCATCTTAGCCGTCTACCCGTTGATCGGCGTGCCGGTGATGCGGATCGGGAAATTTTTGCGCAAGACATCGTCTAGCGCGCAGGAGCAGGCCGGCGACGTCACCGCGCTGATCGGTGAAACCGTCGCCGGCGCGCGGATGGTGAAATCCTATCAGATCGAACCGCTAGAACGCGTGCGCGCCGCGGATGCATTTGATGATCGCCTGGCCTTGCTGAAAAAGATGGCCTATGCGCGCGGCCTCAACGAGCCGTTTATTTTCTTTGCCGGGTCGCTGGCCATGGCGCTGGTGGTGGCAATCGTCGCTATGCGGATTTCTACCGGCGCGCTTACCGTGTCAGAATTTGTCGGCTTTATCATCGCGCTGTTGCTGCTGTCGCAGCCAGCGCGTGGGCTGGGTACGTTGAATGCGGTGATGCAGGAAGGTTTTGGCGCCTTTGAGCGGATGTTGAATTTGATTGACGCCAAACCGGAGATCAAAACCGTTGACAAGGCCGGTGATTTGCTTTCGGGACCGGGTGCGATCCGGTTTGACGCGGTCAGCTTTGCCTATCGGGGCGCAACCGAGAACGGCGCGCGGGCGCTGGACGGTGTAAGTCTGGATATTCCCGCAGGCGCGATGGTGGCGCTGGTTGGCGCTTCCGGCTCTGGTAAATCGACCATGATCAATCTCTTGCCGCGGCTTTATGAGCCGAATTCCGGCCGTATACAGATTGATGGTCATGATGTCGCGCAAGTTACGCTGCGATCTTTACGCGCGCGCATCGCCATGGTCAGTCAGGATGCGGTGATCTTTAATATGTCGGCGCTGGAAAATATTGCCTTTGGCCGGCCCGGCGCGTCGCGCGCAGAGATAATCCAAGCGGCGAGCGATGCGGCGGCGAATGATTTTATTGCGGCTCTGCCCAATGGTTATGACACACCGCTGGGCGAGGGCGGCGGCGCCCTTTCCGGTGGGCAGCGCCAACGCATTGCGCTGGCGCGGGCGTTCTTGAAGGATGCGCCGATCTTGTTGCTCGACGAGGCGACATCGGCGCTTGATGCGGAAAGTGAAACAAAAATTCAAGCCGCGCTCACGCGGCTCACCGAGGGGCGCACCACGCTGGTCATCGCCCATCGCCTGTCAACGGTGAAAGACGCTGACCTGATTGCGGTCCTGGACAATGGCCGCATCGTCGAGACCGGCACGCATGACGAGTTGATCGCCAAAGACGGCGTCTATGCAAGTCAGGCGCGGCTGCAGTTGTCCTGATCCTGCAAGCTATTCTGCTGGATCTTCCTCACCGGTAAACAACCACGCCATGCCTTGTCTGAACGCCGCGGGCGCGGCGGAGAAATGGGTTTCGCCGTCAAGGGTGACCATTTTAAGCGCCCAGGGTTTTTCTCGCGCGCCTGACCAATAGGCAAACCATTGAAGCGCCGGTTCGCGAAAGCGATCATCGTCATCGGACCCGCTGGAGACGAATAGTTTTGATTGTGTTGTGGGGGCATCTGCGAAATCGAAGTCTTGAAAGAAATCGAGATTGCGATGGAGCGCTGGGTTAGACGCGATATGCCCCCAAAACAGATCAGGGCGGGTCAGCGCCGTATAAAGAACAAACTGCCCGCCAAGGGACTGGCCGAAGATGATCCGGCGATTCGGGTCGGCGTGATATTTGTCTTCAATCAATGGCAACAATTCTTCTTCAAACATCTGCTGAAATTTTCCTGCGCCGCCATAATGCTCTCGGCTCGCCGCTGGGGCGGTAAAATCCGAGCCGCGATAGTTGCCGTCTTCGAAATCATCCGCGCCGTAAGAAATACCGACAAGAATGGCGTCCGGAACTTCCTCGCTGAACCAGAGATAACGATAATAACCGGCCAGCATCGGAAAGGTGACGCCGCCGTCGAGGAGATAAACAACCGGGTAGCTGGCGCCCGCATTTTCTTCATAGCTTTCCGGCAGACGGGCAAAAATATGAAAGGGCTGACCGAGTGTTTCAGAATCAAGCCGGTGATAGCGGGGACTGTTGAGGCCCTGAAGCTTGTCGGCGTCACCGGCGGACGCAGGTAGAGATGCGATCCAACAGACAAGGGCGGTGAGGAAAAAACGCTGCATGGTGCGGCTCCGGTTTGAACGGTTTCGAGAAAAGAAGGTTCCGGTAGGCGGGTCAATGGCGGCGGCGTGAAGGCCGGTGAGGCGACGTTATTTTGCGACCAGACGAATAGGACGCGGCGTCTCATTCGCGGCGTAACACGCGCTCTGTCAGGAAATTGCCCCAGCCTGTGCCACGGAACGCCTGTTTCATTGCGGCGTGGTCGTAGCCGTCATCGACCCAGTCAAAAAAGTCGCCTACGGAGGACAGGGATTTGCCGTTGGCCCCCGCATAGTCGAGATACTTCGCAAAGGCGTAATCGATGACCCCGGTTTTGCCTTGTTTGATGTGGCCGTATTTGAAGGAAAGCTGCTCCAGCGCCTGATCGAGCGGGCGACCCTCATGGAAGAAAAGATAGAGCACCGCCATCATGCCGGCGCGGTCTGCGCCGGATTTGCAATGCATGACGGCGGGATATTCGACGTCGTCAAACAGTTTGCGCGCGCCGTGGAGGATATCTTTTGACGGCGCTTCGCGCGAGTAGACGCGGAAATTGACCAGCGTCAAGCCAAGTGTGCTGCAGGTGTCTTCTTCAAGGAATAAAAATCCGCTGGGATTGTCACCGCGCAGGTTGATGACGGTTTTAACGCCGCGCTGTTTCCATTGGCTGAGTTTTTCGGGTGAGGGCTGATACGTGCGCCACATTTTTCCAGGCGCAATCTCATGAGTGTTGTCGTAGAATTTGCGCAACACCCCGTGATCGCCGAGCATCAACGCGCGCCAGGCGCGTTTGCGTCCTTGCGGCGTTGCAAATTCTTTGCGGTTGAGTTGGGGTTGGTCCACCGAAATTAAAACTTCCCGTCGCCGTCAGGGTCCAGGAGTTTGTGCATATGAACGATGAAATACCGCATATGCGCATTGTCGACGGTCTGTTGCGCTTTCGCGCGCCAGGCTTTTTCTGCGGATAGGTAATTCGGAAAGACGCCGACAATATCCAGCGCGTTGAGGTCACGGAAGTGGCAGGCCTCAAGGTCGTCAAGCTCGCCGCCGAAAACCATATGCAAGAGTTGTTTGTCGTCGCCGTGGTCGTCAGACATCTCAGTCTCCAGAACTTTAATCGCCCGCAATCGTCATGGACGCTATTAATATACTCGGTGCGTTGGTTGAGCCAAGAAACTCAAGATCGTTCGCCGG
>JAJFGA010000039.1 GCA_021776375.1 Hyphococcus sp.
AAGAAGCAAGCGTCGTCGTCAAAGAGCCCTATCAGCAAAACCCGCCACGCTACACCTATAAGCTGACGGATAAAGGGCGTGATCTCCTTCCGGTCCTCAGATCCCTAAGGGATTGGTCGCTCGCCTATGGTGACTGATTGCAATGGTTTCGTTGTGCGGGCCGCCAGCTGCCTATAATTGCCCACAATCCCGCTTGTCAGGCCGCCAGACTCCGCTATGAAGGCCCATGGAGCGAGACAAATCTTCATCTAAGCCGCCCAAACGGGCTGCGCCGGCGAAAAAACGCCAGCGAAAATCCAATATCGCAAAAACTGCGCTTGGTGTGGAGCCGGAAAAGCGCGTCCGCAGCAAGTCTGCGCCGATGCGGGGCGACGCCCAGCCGCGGGCGCTGAAGGTCAATGTCAAAACCGCCAAGGACCGGGAGATTGGCTCGACGCTATGGCTGCGCCGCCAGCTCAACGATCCTTATGTGCGCCGCGCCAAGGCTGAAGGCTGGCGCTCGCGCGCGGCCTTTAAGCTGTTGGAACTCGATGAGAAATTTGGATTGTTAAAGCCGCGTGCGAGGGTCGTCGATCTGGGTTGCGCGCCGGGCGGCTGGCTCCAGGTCTCGGTGAAGGCGACGGGCAAAAAGGGCCATGTGGTCGGGATTGATTATCTGAATGTCCCGGCGGTGCCTGGCGCCGATATTCTGGAGATGGATTTTCTGGATGAGGGCGCGCCAGAGCGCCTGAAAACCATGCTTGGCGGCAAGGCGGATCTGGTTCTTTCCGATATGGCGGCGCCGACCACCGGGCATAAATCGACCGATCACTTGCGCATTGTCGCGCTGGCCGAAGCCGCGCTCGATTTTGCCGAGGACGTACTTGCGCCCGGCGGCGCATTTGTCTGCAAAGTTTTCGCGGGCGGCGCTGAGGGCGAATTGCTGAACCGGCTGAAACAAAATTTCGAATTCGTCAAACACGCCAAGCCGAAAGCCAGCCGCTCAGGCTCGGCGGAGAAATATGTCGTGGCCATGGGATTTAGGGGGGTGGGATAATGCGCGTATCACATTCCACGTCATCCCGGATGCGCTGCAATATGAAATATTGCTGCGCGGGTCCGGGATCGCCAAAGACGCCTTTGGCGAGTGCGGTAAGCGATCGCGTATCTGCATGGCATCATCAAAGATGCTGCAATGCGCACGCGATGACGGCGTGTTATTTTTATGGGGGAACAACGTGACCATTCTCACTGTCATTAATGACGCCGCGAGCGATGTCGTTTGGCTCGGCTCAAACGGCCGCGCGACGCTTGGCAGTATTGTTGGCCCGTCTGTAGACAAAAAATGGCTGGCGCTCGGCGGCTGGTTGCTTGGGATTACTGGAACCGGGCCCAAGATTGAAGCGATTAAAGCGCATACGCATGAGTTTCCAAAAGAGTCTGCGCATCCGTTTGAGGTTTTACAGTTCCTCAAAGCCGCATATGAGAAGTTCGACATTGGCGAGACCGAAGAAGGCTTGAAGCGCTATTGCGGCAGCGGGTTTTTGATCCACAAGAGCGGCGCGATTTGGGATTTTGACAATAGCTTTTGTCTGACGGAAGTGCCTCGCGGCGCTTATTGGGCGCGCGGCTCGGGCATGGATCTCGCCATCGGCGCCGCGGCCGGCCTGAAGCCCTATGTCAGCTCGACAAAAGAGCTGACCCGCCGGGCGTTAGAAATCACCATCGCCATGGATGTCGATTGTCCCGGCGAAGTCCTGGTGCAGACATTTGATCGCGAAGGCGTTCTGTCGGACCCCATTACCTAGCGCCGGTTGTCTCACGACAAACGGCTCTAGGATTTTTGTATTGTCGCGTTTTTATAACGGAAAACCGGACCCACTTTTCCTAAAAACGCTTGAGAAGGAGAGCTGCAAATGCAAATTCGTGAAGCGCTGACATTTGACGATGTGCTGCTGGAGCCGGGCCCGTCCGAGGTGATGCCGTCAGGGGTCGATGTCCGGGCGCGGCTGACCAATCAGATCACCCTCAACATCCCGATCCTCGCCTCGGCGATGGATACGGTCACCGAAGCGGAAATGGCGATCGCCATGGCGCAGCATGGCGGCATTGGCGTCTTGCACCGCAATCTGTCGATCGCCGAGCAGGCCGAACATGTGCGCCGGGTCAAACGTTTTGAAAGCGGCATGGTGGTCAATCCGCTGACGCTGACGCCCGATGATACTTTGCGCACGGCGCAGACGATTATGTTTGACCGTAAAATCTCCGGCTTTCCGGTGGTTGAAAACCCTGACGCCAACGGCGTCGGCAAACTGGTTGGCGTCCTCACCAATCGCGACATGCGGTTCGCGCGCGATCTTGATCAGCCGGTGCGCGATCTGATGACCGCGGTCGATCTTGTCACCGTCTCGCCAGGCGCCAGTCAGGACCAGGTGCGCACGCTATGCCATAAACGGCGGATTGAACGCGTCATCGTCGTTGATGATGATTATCGCTGTGTAGGCCTGATTACGGTCAAGGACATGGAAAAGGCGCGCGCCTATCCGCTTGCGGCGAAGGATGCGCAAGGGCGCTTGCGCGTGGCGGCGGCCTCTTCCGTCGGCGATGCGGGCTATGAGCGGGCAGAGGCGTTGGTCGAGGCCGGCGTTGATGTGGTCGTCATCGATACCGCACATGGCCATTCCGCCAAGGTTATCGAGCAAGTCGCGCGCATCAAACGCGACTTACCCACAGCGCAAGTGATCGCCGGCAATATCGCAACCTATGACGGCGCTAAAGCGCTGGCCGATGTTGGCGTTGATGCGGTTAAGGTCGGCATCGGACCGGGGTCGATCTGTACCACCCGTATTGTCGCCGGCGTTGGCGTGCCGCAGCTAACCGCGGTGGCGGATGCGGCGCGCGCCTGTCGCGAGGCCGGCATTCCGGTGATCGCCGATGGCGGGATCAAATTTTCCGGCGATGCGGCAAAAGCAATCGCCGCCGGCGCCGACTGCGTCATGATCGGCTCACTATTGGCCGGCGCCGACGAAGCCCCGGGCGAGGTGTTCCTCTATCAGGGTCGGTCTTACAAATCCTATCGCGGCATGGGCTCGATCACGGCGATGGCGCGGGGCTCGGCGGATCGCTATTTTCAGGCCGACGTCACCGAGCAGATCAAGCTGGTGCCGGAGGGGATTGAAGGGCGCATCCCTTACAAAGGCGCAATCGGTCCGATCCTGCATCAACTTGTGGGCGGCGTCAGAGCCTCCATGGGCTATGTCGGCGCACCAACCATCGCCGAGATGCAGGCCCGCGCCAAATTCGTCAAGATCACCAATGCCGGGCTCAAAGAAAGCCACGTCCACGACGTCGCCATCACCCGCGAAGCGCCAAATTATCCGACTACGACTTAATGACGTATGAGGAATACAACGCGTTTTGCAAATCACTGCCGCATACGACGTATGTTGTGCAATGGGGCGGGTCGCATGTTTGGAAGGTTGGCGGTAAAATGTTCGCGGTTGGCGGCTGGAATGATGACGGGATAATCGGCGTGACGTTCAAAGTCTCCGACATCGCCTTTGAAGTCCTGAAGGACCGCGAAGGCCTCCGCCCCGCGCCCTATCTTGCCTCGCGCGGGATGAAGTGGATCCAGCATTACGCCAAGCCGGGGCTCTCCGATAAGGATCTGCGTGAGCATCTTAGCGAAAGTCATCGCATCGTGTCTCTGGGCCTGACAAAGAAATTGCAAAAAGAGCTCGGTCTCAATCAGGATGTGTCATGAAAACTGCAGGCCGGCTTACAGCGGCGATTGAAATTCTAACCGACTTCAACGCTCGCCGCGTGCCACTGAAAACAGCGATGGCGGACTGGGCGCGCGGCAACCGTTATGCCGGCGCTAAGGACCGGGCGTGGATATCGGGACTATGCCTTGATGCTTTGCGCAAGAAGAATTCGCTCAGTGCGGCGATGGGTGACGACAGCCCGCGTGCGCTGGCGCTTGGCGCGATACGGTTTTTGTGGCGCATGCCGATCGAGGAACTTGGCGAAGTTGCTGCAGAAGAACCGCATGGCGCCGGGGCGTTGAGTGACGATGAGTGCGTGAGGCTATCTGCTGAAACCAAAATGGCGCCGGGACAAACGGCGCCTCATATATCGGGCGACTTCCCCGAATGGCTGACGCCCCACATCACCCGCGCCTTTGGCGATGAGGCGGCCGCGATCATGTCGGCCTTCGCAGCGCGCGCCGATGTGGACTTGCGCCTAAACACTTTAAAAGCCGATCCGGAAAAATCCCTGAAGGCGCTGAAGACCGTTAAGGGCGAGGCCATTCCCATACTGACGACAGCGGCGCGCATTAACGCGCCCGACCCGGCAGAGCGCGCCCCTGCGGTCACTGTTATTCCAGCCTACAACAAAGGGTGGCTTGAGGTGCAGGACCTTGGCAGCCAGATCGCCGCCGCAGCGGCCGGTGCTGTCAAAGGCGCGCAGGTTATGGACTATTGCGCCGGCGGCGGCGGCAAGACGCTGGCGCTGGCGGCGCTGATGGAAAACACCGGCCAACTCTACGCCTATGACAAGGATGCGCGGCGACTAAAGCCGCTGTTCCATCGCGCCAAGCGCGCTGGCGTCAGGAACCTGCAAATACGCTCGCCGGCAGGCGGGGAGGGGCTTGATGACCTAGAAGGCAAGATGGATGTCGTTTTCGTTGATGCGCCGTGTTCCGGCGCCGGCACCTGGCGGCGGCACCCGGACACAAAATGGCGCCTCACCGAGGCGCAGCTTACCCGGCGCATGGACGAGCAGGACAAAGTGCTGGGTGAGGCGGCGCGGTACAGCAAGCCAGGCGGGAGCCTGGTGTGGGTGACCTGTTCATTTTTAAAGGAAGAAAACGAGGACCGCCTCGGGGCCTTTCTCGCCGACCATTCAGATTTTTCCATGTCGTCCGTGATCGAACAAATTGCCGCGAGCGGTACCCTTACCGATGAAGGCCGCGATGCGTTATCCTCGTGCGTCACCCCTGACGGCGCGCTCCGACTGACGCCCGACAAGATCCGCGCAGACGGTTTTTTTGTTGCGGTGCTGACGAAGGCTTAGGCGGGGTGTTGAGCTTGCGCATTGAGGTTTTGATGGTTCGCCAGAGCCCCCTCCGTCCCTACGGGACACCTCCCCCGTAAACGGGGGAGGAATAGGTTGCGCTATAGGTAGCCTCTTTTCTTCCCCCATTTATGGGGGAAGTGTCGGCGGCGCCGACGAAGAGGGCAAGCCTACCTAAAAATACTCTCCCCGCTCGGAGCCATCATAGCGGCCCGACTTCATGCAGCACTTCTTGAAATCTATGTCCACTTCCACATGGGCACGGATCGTTACGGCCGAGCTTCTCATTCAGCTCAACATCGCCGCCCTTAATTGTGCGATAGCCCCGTTTGACATTCGTCTCGGACGGGAAGCCCTTACGCCGTTTCGACATGACCTCGAAAGCATGGGAGGTTTTCGGTATTGGAGTGTTTTGACATGACGCCCTCCATAAGTTGTGGGCGCTGCCAGTATAACGCCGACTGTCAAAAATCAACCGTAACGCCGTCACCCCGACCGCGAAGGCGGTCGAATCATACATTGCGCGCCTTCGCGCGCGGGCTCCGCGCAGCACACGGGATGACGACGGAAGAAAGCGGCGCAAATCCAAACAACCACAACACGAATCGATTCTTCGATTTTGCAACCCAGAGAGGGTAGTTGGCCATTAAACCTATATTCGGTGAAAAGTTATCCTCACGGGTTTGGGCGGCCTTATATTATCGGCAGTTCGGATAAGGAGAGCTGTGGACGTCACCTTTCTTCATCATCCGTTATTGCGGCCAAAGGAGTAAACCTGATGCAGCGCATCCAGATGCAGCACATAAAGACAGCCCGGCGACAGGCGGCGCCAGTGACATTACTGAAGGAGGCGATCGCGGCCGAAAAATGTTGGACCAGATTCGGCTGCAGGCCCCGTGGTTGCTGGGCTCACAAAAGACGCGAAACCCCTAGTGACGGCGGAGCAAGACTCCCTTATGCGAAGGCGCCATGACCCTTGATCCCCATGCCCTGACCCATGAACGCGCGCTGATTGTCGATTTTGGCAGCCAGGTAACGCAATTGATCGCCCGACGGCTGCGCGAGAGCGGGGTCTATTGCGAGATTCATCCGTTTAACCGCGTTGACGCGGCGTTCCTGGCTGAGTTCGCGCCAAAGGCGGTGATCCTTTCCGGCGGACCGTCGAGCGTGAAAAGCGCAACCAGCCCTCGCGCGGCGCAGGAAATCTTTGAGCTTGGCGTTCCGGTATTGGCGATTTGCTATGGTCAGCAGGCGATGGCGGTACAGCTTGGCGGTGAGGTTGAGCCCAGCGACGAGCGCGAATTCGGACGCGCTGACGTTGAAGTCCACCAGATGAGCCCTTTGCTTGAAGGGGTTTGGGAAGTCGGCAAGAAGTACCCCGTCTGGATGAGCCATGGCGACCGGGTGACGAGATTGGCAGAGGGGTTCAAGGTTATCGGAACTTCGCCAAACGCGCCCTTCGCGATTGCGGTTGATGAAGCGCGCCGGTTTTACAGCGTCATGTTCCACCCGGAGGTTATGCATACGCCTGACGGTGCAAAACTCCTCAAGAATTTTATACATAAAATCGCCGGGCTCTCGGGCGACTGGACGATGGCGGCGTTCCGTGAGGAGGCGGTAGCGGCGATCCGCAAACAGGTCGGTGACGCCCGCGTGATTTGCGGCCTTTCCGGCGGCGTTGATTCCTCCGTGGCCGCGGTTTTGATCCATGAAGCGATCGGTGAACAGCTGACTTGTGTGTTTGTCGATACCGGGTTGATGCGCGCCAATATTAACGGCGTCGGTGAGGGTGAAGATGTCGTGCGCCTGTTTCGCGACAGCTATAATATTCCGCTTGTTCATGTGGAGGCCGAAGCGCTGTTTTTAGAAAAACTGGCGGGCGTCGACGATCCGGAACAAAAACGCAAGATTATCGGCGCGACCTTCATCGATATTTTCGACGAAGAAGCCGGCAAGATTGAAAATGTTGAATTTCTGGCGCAGGGCACGCTCTACCCGGACGTGATTGAAAGCGTCTCGTTTGACGGCGGACCGTCTGTGACGATTAAATCTCACCATAATGTCGGCGGGCTGCCGGAGCGCATGAACCTGAAACTGGTCGAGCCGTTGCGCGAGCTTTTCAAAGATGAAGTGCGCGCGCTGGGGCGGGAGCTGGGGCTGCCGGATCATTTTGTCGGCCGCCATCCGTTTCCGGGGCCGGGCCTGGCGATCCGCATTCCCGGTGCGGTGACGAAAGAAAAGGCCGATATATTGCGCAAGGCGGACGCGATCTATCTCGATGAGATCGCCAAGGCCGGGCTTTATGACGAGATTTGGCAGGCCTTTGCGATTTTACTCCCCGTGCGGACGGTTGGTGTGATGGGCGATGGGCGCACATATGATTATGTGCTGGCGCTGCGCGCGGTCACCTCGACTGATGGCATGACGGCGGATTATTATCCGTTCAGCCATGATTTTCTCGGCGCCTGCGCAACCCGGATCATCAATCAGGTCCGCGGCGTCAACCGCGTTGTTTATGATGTAACGTCAAAGCCACCCGGAACGATTGAGTGGGAATGATCCGACGTTTTTCGAGGTCTATCGCCATCTATCAAATAACATAATTGAAACAGGTAATTAAGCCATTTTTGCTGCCGGAATCTATCGCTATCTTTCGTCCTCAAACTAGGTCCATCGGCGGTATTGTTGACGGACCAAAAAATTTGCGATTTCCTGAAATCGAAGGTACCGTCAATGTAGATTTAGCAATGACGGTACTAAAAACATGCCTAACTCATTGAAATGCAGATATAATAATAGAAAAATCTCGGAAAATTTCAATGACGGTATCGATGCTCAGGAGAGCGTCCAATGCTGACCGAGCTTGCCCTTAAGAATATGAAATCAAAGGATAAAACCTACAAAGTGTCCGATCGCGACGGGATGTATGCGTTCGTGACAAAGACCGGATCTATCTCCTTTCGATACGATTATCGGATTAACGGGCGCCGCGAGACTTTTGTCATCGGCCGGTACGGGAGAGGCGGCATATCTTTGGCGCTTGCGCGTGAAAAATGCCTGGATGCGCGCAAGCAAGTGGCAGACGGCATCTCTCCCGCCAAAAGCAAGCGTCGTGAAAAAGAGCGCTTGTCTGGCGCGCAGAGATTTGGCGAATACGCAGAAAAGTGGATCGAGGAAGTTGAGCTCGCCGAAAGTACCCGCGCTATGCGTCGTTCAATTCTGGTTCGCGACATCATTCCGCGTTTCAAAAACATGCTATTGGAAGAGATCAAAGAAGAAGACCTTCGAGCAGCGTGCCAGAAGGTCAAAGATCGAGGCGCCCCGGCAACGGCCATCCATGTTCGCGACATCGTCAAACAGATTTATGTTTATGCG
>JAJFGA010000040.1 GCA_021776375.1 Hyphococcus sp.
AAAGCTTAGGGAGTTTGGTTCACATGAAGCCGTCTTAAAATCTAACTCAGGATATAGCCTGACAATATTGGCTGCGGGGTGCCGATTTGTCGTATCAATTGCATTAGGGCTAGTATTGTAGGTAACTAATTTTTTTTGTAAAAAGTCTAAAGCTTCTGAAGAAATAACGCCTTTTTTAATAAAAGATTGAATCATTGCCAAAGATCCAGGACTTTCGAAAGTGATCCCTGGCTTTAATTCTCTTGCTGCTGATAGTTCAGCTAAGGTAGCTCCTAATGAATGACCTGTATAAACGTAGTTAAACTCTTTCCAATCGGAAGGAAATTCCTGGGAAAGCTTTTCTTTAACCAAACCTGTAAATGGATCCGCACTATTAATAAATTGTGTTGGAACTTTCTCCAACCATATTAAAAAATCTTGATAAAAATTCCAACCTGGTACAGTTCCTCTATGTGCTATCACTACTTCTTTTAAACTGGTATTAATAAATGCAGCACCAAAATATCCTTGTGTATTAATTATACCTGGAGAATACATGAGTAAAGACCAACCTTTAGGCATAGGCGGAGGATTCTCTCCTTTATAGGCTAACTCGCTAAAAACTGCATATACATAGTGTTTCAACATATTTGTCTCCTTAAGATTATGACACTAAGATAAGAAAAACTCCTACAAATAACAAAACATGAATACCTGGAATTAAGGAAGCATAAAAAGCCTTCGAGAGTTTTAATTGCTTTTTCAAATGAACTGAAGCGATAACTGAAGCTATGTAGGTAATTGGATAAATAAGAAATATAACAATCACAAAGAATGAGAGAATGCTTTGTTGTGATGGATTAAATTTTGATACCGTTGGATCTTGAATAGTATATATCATCATTGAGCTGAGAAAGAATCCAGCAAATAAGTCTACTATGAGTAATAATCCAAATAAGATATTCATTAAAAATACGACGTCGAATAAAGGCTTGGAGTCTTTCATAATCCTTCCATTTGAGTTGGCAATAATTGTATTGCAAGTTATAAATTATTTCCAATTAAACCACCAATAAGAGCTGGTAATGATTGTGTACTATAGAGGAGCCTCTTGTCAAGACGGAGACTTCTTTAATATGGAATGAGTTTGTACATCCTTTTATGTAGGGTGAAGGCCCCAACTTTGTTGAAAAATACACATAAACATCAATATAAACTCTAGACTTAGCTAATGCTTAGACTCACTGCGTCTTTGCTCTGAATGCTCATATTTATTATGAATCAGGCACCATAATAATTTTCTAAACTCAAGCCTGCTATTGCTCGTTTACTAAAGCATAGAATATATTTTGATGAAGATGGAACAATCACTCTTCAGCCATTATTTTGAATTATTCATTTCCAAAGCACTATCCGACATGAACTGCTCAAGCAACGAGAAGCGGGATTATCATGGGTTAGAAAATATATTATAAGGGGAATCACGGCAATAACTGACCAGACTGCTGGTACTTATTATAGCCAACGGAACGGAGTGATAAACTTCTAGAATGTGATAAAATCTCTGAAATAGCAATACAATCATATCAAATTAGTAATTCATGAAAGATAATACAGCATATAAAAAGAAACGGTTAATGGACATCGTTAGCCAGAACTCAAATGGCAGAGATATAAACCTAGATCTTGCGACTAAATCCTATGTTATTGATAGGAATATTGATAGCTTTTTAAGTTATTTGACAGTTCATTGTCAAAATATTTACAACAAAGCGTTGGAATATGAAGAAGGCGTGAACAATCCACCCATTTGGTGTAATGAAATACACTATTTTTTTGTATCAAATCAATTTAAGCTTGCACGACACTTTCTGTGTATTATTAACGATGATAATGCATTCTATTTTAAAAATTATGTTTTAGCCTTAAAATATATTTTATTAGGAAACAAGGACTTGGCAGAAAAATATATCATTCTAGCCAAAGAAAAGCATAAAACTCCCAAATCACTTAATGCATTTATTAATTTACTGCACTCAATCATTTTAGAACCAGAAACAATCGTAGATAATGTTCCTGAAACCATTAAAAGCTACAAAAATTTATCAAAAGAAGGAAATCATTTTGGAGATTTAAATAATAATTGGTTTTCATATTGGATTGTTGGTTTACTTAAGCTTACTCATTATTTAAATATTAAACTTCCCTATGCAATTAATTATGTTGAAGCACCAACAGATTTACAAAGTTATAACGTCTTAAAAGATAACTTTAATGCTATAAAAAAGTATAACGGATTTAAAAATAGACTACCCTTAATTATAAATCGTCTAGAGCCGCAAGCTAAAAAAATAAAACTTCATAAAAGTTTTTCACATAAAGACATAAAAATATTGCGTAACTTAATTATCTCTCAATATTTGATAAATAATGATATAAGTTCCTTTAGAGAAGGGTTTTCTGAAATAGCAAAGATTTCAAATGACTTAAAGGATGCCTTATTATCGAAAAATTTACAATTAATACATGAAGTGGCTCAAAATACTGCTGATGTTGTTGAAGGGAAAGGTTCCGCTTCAATAGAAAGATTTATGTACCAATCTCTCAAAGAACTTGTTTTAAACAGCAGCTTTATAGAAATTTGGACAAGACGATTTAAAAATCACATGATTCGAAGAAAGAGCAGAGATAATTTGCCTATTCTATGGTTTTCTGAATGTTTGTGTGCAATATCTGAGTTGGATTTAACAAACATAAAAAAACATCGCAAAAAATTAGTTAAATATTATGATAACTTTAATATAATTAGCATCAATGATGGCTATCCAGAGTTATTACTTATACTCGATTCACTATTAGAACTGAAACTTATTAAAATTTAAGCAGTAACAAACATCACAATGGATGTTTTGATATGAGCATATAATAGTTTCATGACTGACCTTCAATTTTAGTAATGTTGCTGGGGCAATGTCTTTTCTATTATTTAGCTAACTAGATTATAACGTACGATAAGGTCGGTTATCGTTGGTTATGATTCGACTCCTCAGCCATTAATATTAATTTATAAGTTTAGCGTTTGGTAAAATTACATTTTAAAGCAATTATAAATGTTGCAATCAGAAAAATAGTTAGGGTTGATTGACAAAATGAAGCAATATAAAAAGCCAAGTTACTCTGGTGTAAGGCCGATGATAGAATGAGGTAGTACGGGCGTATCATTTGTTGTAATGACGTTAGCAAGTTATCTGATAGCTGCCATGTATTCATATGTGACATATTAATGCAAGAATAAATACCACCAAAAATAATCCATGAAAGCAATAACCCCAAGCAAGGCTTTAGAGTGCTCTGACCATAATTAGAAAACCAACGATATAGTCGACTTAAAAATCGATTCCAGTAGCCCCCATGCGCTGTTTTTTCAAATGTTCTTTGCATTAAATAAAAGAAGTCTGATTGCTCAGGAGAAGAGGGATTAACATGTGTGTAGCGGATGTGTGCCACGGAAACCGGCTTTGTTTCTTACCCCCTGTACCTTCGGCCTTTTTCAAAATTCAGGCGGTTCTATAACTCTCCGGCATACCAAGGCTTGTCATCTTATTTATGATCCCACAACCTATCATGGCTTCATTTTCCTGACGCGAAATCTCTCTAGAATGTAATTTATTTCCCAAAATTCTTTTGTAGTGTTGGATGGATAATTCAGCGTAATTGCGTCGCCCATAATTTCTAGCTCGTTGCCAATTAATCCGTCCAAACGTTTGGATCTCTTGAATGTTTCAGTTTCGTTGAGTGTGACTGTTCTTGCCATAAACTGCGTCACTGGCGGGTGGGATCACAATTTCTGCATTTTCAAATTTATCTGAGACAGCATCATAAACTGTGTTTTTATCAAAAGCCACAGCCTGTACGTCTTGAATTAATGATTAAGCCGCAATTGGTAGCTGAAATAATCCGCGACAATGTTTTTTCCAACGATGTGATTCAATATCAATGATTTTCGCATTTTTATTTTCAGAAATCAGATTAGGTATATTGCTATCTAAACTCATATGGGTTCGATGTTCGTTAAAATAGACTTGGAATTGATCAAGCTTGCATTGTAAGTCAGTGGTAGTCCAGAAAAGCGAGTGATCCAAAACCTCATTTCGACATATTCGGATTAACCTCTCGACGAATGGATGCGAAGTTGGCGTATAGGGTATAGATTTTATTTCTTTAATATCCATAATTCGTAAGTTAGCTCGCCAGCGATGAAATTTAAAAAGTGGACCATTATCCGAACTTAAATATTTCGGTAGTTTCTTACCTGACTTTATTTTATTAAACATACAACAAACCGTAACACCATTTAAATCACCTTGGTGAGCAGCAAAGCCTATAATTCTTCGAGTAAATTGATCCATCACCCCATTACCCAATGAGTTTTCAACGAAATTGATTCGCATCGAAAAAAACTAACCGACCAAAGGCTATCTTTCGCGTTGCCAATAAAGGTTAGCCATGAAGAGCCATCATCATCGGATGTGGGTTTGTAATTTTTCGATAGAATACGACAGACAACATCTTTATTAATATTGACTCCAAACATAGTACTTATTTGCATTGCAATACGACGACCACCAAATTAATTAAGGCATTATGAAGTTTAATTAGTATAGATGGTTTGATAATGATGACCATTTTGCTAATCGCTTTGGACTAAGCATCCATGCCCAATTTGTAAAATATTTAGATAGCAAAAAAAATTATACCATGAGCCTTCTAAAGGTAGTGCCCTTTGAGGGCACAAATCGATTCTTTTAACTAATTGAAATTAATTAGTTTTGGTTAGGTTTGTTTCCTACGGGGAAGTTGTCTCTCACTGTCTCTCACTACTATAAGCTACTATTCGATATCCTAGCCACTGTTTATCTTTGCCCTGAGGCTACAAAAGCGGCTGCATCAATCAATATAATTTGATCATTGCAGCCATGTTTGATATCTTACTACGACAAAGTCGCTCGGTAATTAAGCTGACAGTATCCCTTGGTAAGGACAGATTTACAGCTGACACAGTTAAATTGAGAATCTAGGGCTCTCTTTTATTTCTGTCCCTTTTATTTCTTTCTCTTTTATTTCTATCTTTTTACACACTGATTCTAATTTAGTTTTTGCTTCTTCTATTTCAACAGTGGACCACGAGTCCGAGACATATTTTCCTATGTATTCCTTAATCGTAACCGGTGGATCATAAGCTTTTATAGTATTTTTTGTTTTCTTAATAGATAATAGATTCTCATTGAGCCGCTTTATAGTATCTACATTATGAACACTGTAACAAAGTGCGCTCTGGCTCCTAGTTAAATATTCAGATAAAAGAGAAAATGAAAATGTATAAGATTTTCCATCTGAATTAACTTTAGCTGTTGTCTCAACATTTTTTAAAAGGTATCTGCTTCCTCCCGTTTTTTCTGCTAGTTTAGTTAAATCCTCAAAATGTAAGTCTCCTTTATCAAGGTAGACTGAAAAGGAAGCCTCCTTTATTTCTATTAATACAGACTTTAGTTTAGTATAATACTCTCTCTCTTTTTAAGGAGGTTAACTCTCGTTCTGAATTATATTTTTCTCTTTTTGAAAAATAACCTTTTTTTCCTGGAGTGATGGCTTTATATTTTTTCATAATTAAAAATTCTCATGTTAGCAATTAAAAAATTAATCTGTTTTTGCAAAGATTATAAAAATAAATTTAAGCTAGGCTGTAAAACAACCTATGAATTTGCATTGATAACGTAATGCAAATAATACCGTGTTATATAAATTTTGTGAATACCTATATTTAAGGGGCAATTAGAGGTGATAGTCATGGCTGGCCTTGTGCATGACAGGTTTGCATGGTTAGATGGCTTTGTTGATTAACTAAATTTGTTTGTTACCTTATTGTGCGTGGCAAGTTGGACTTAGCATTCATACGCCCTTAATTCATTGATTAATAATTAATTTAGTCTAAGATAGCAAGTTAAAAGTTCCTATAATTAATTTGGGGGGGCTTTGCAATATGCAATATAATGAAATCTTTGTTTGCCTGTATACACTATCAGGGGATAGGATACAGGCAATGACTTACCAGGCTAATTATTTGGCATACTCCATCAAAACCAAGAGCAGATATTGCCAAATCTCAAGCGGCATTATACAGCGTATGATCTTTATAGTTGCTTGTTTTCACAAGTTCTTAACTTTCTAAAAAATTTTAAATAGACAGCTCATATGTTTCAAAGCGCACACTGTTAAGTCCTATCAGCTCAAGCTTTTCACTAATTCATCTGAAATTTTCTTAGCTGCGGCTCGCCACATAGATCTCACTTTGTTTGGATCTTTCATCAGAGGTTGAAACATGTACTCTGGCATCCCCCCTGTCAAGGGCAGTACCTTAGCTTCATTCTGCCAAATTACTTTCTTATTTTTAACCATATAGGCTTGTAATACCAAGGTTGGTTTTAAATACGATGAAAACCCAGTAGGCACACTCAACCCATATTGTTTTATCCTTAGATAAACAGTAGCATCACCATGCGTCTGAACCAATCTAAAAGGGTGATATTTTCTAAAGGCACTCACAAATTCATTTCTAGCGATGTTTTTAATGTGTATGTTATTTTTAGTTAAATACGTTTCAAAGCGTGTAGCCGCACTCTCATTCGCAGCACCTGCTATCATGCCACCAATCAATCCAAACATCATCCCAACGCTGGTTCCAGGCTCCATCATATACATGCTTTTAGGTTTTGTTACTTTGGAACTAATAACCACTTTTTTAATTTTGCTTCGTTCTTGAGGCGTTAAATTAATCGTTGTGGCACAGCCACTTAAGCTAATACATGTCGTCAATAGTCCTACTATAATATATTTTTTCATATTTCCTCCAATTTTAATTTAAATAAAATGAATCCTCTACGTCTAGTGCTTCGCTGTTAATTTTATCTAACTGTATTTGTTAAAGGCCTTCGTCAAAGCCAGCCTAAAAACTCCATAGCCCTGTGTTCCAATATACAAATAGTTACTCATAACGGCAATTTTATTAGGAGTAAAATTAGTTAGATAAACGTTTGATGCTGTATAGTTATATAAGACCGACCAATGCTTCCCTAAATCACTACTTTTAGCAATAATATAGGTTGGAGAAACCGCATCACGCATTCCCAATAAAAAGATATCCTTCCCATTGCTTACAACATCGCCAACATTTGATGGAAGTGCTCTCATTGTATTTACTTGAGACCATGATTTTCCTGAGTCAATGCTTTTATACAAATAGCCGTTAACCGCAAAAAAGGTAGATCCGATAGCGAACATACTAGATGCTGACAATAGGGTTGATCGATTCCAAGTAATACCATTATTCGTACTAAAATAAATGCTATCAGCATATCCTGAATAAATAAATAATGTTCCATTTAAATTATATAATTTTGCCTCTGTAAGTATGGCATTCTGTAGGCCTTGAGTCCCTAATGCTTTCCATGTAACACCCGCATCATAACTAACATAAATAAATGGCCTCCCCAAGTTATTATTTCCAAAGGCATACACAAAACCATTTGATGCATCGCCAGACAAACTATTATTCCCGTTAATACTAATTTTCTGCCAGTGCATACCATCATCTAGGCTCTTATAAAAACCACCGCTGGGGTTAATAAGATCATCATTTCTAGAAAATAAAATATGCCCCACTGAGCTTAAGTCATTAACATCGAAATAAGGGGGACTTTTAAGTAGCCTCCATGTTTGATTAGTTGGATTATATAAAAAAATATACTTTGGAATGTCACTACCACGAACGTCAGAAAATTTATCAGTAACATAAATCTTTCCATTGCTTAGAGACATATTTAAAATATAGCCATTTATTAATCCCTTATTAATAAAACACCATTTATTAGTTCCAAAATGATTAAGCAGAACCCCATTATTGTTTGTGCTAGCATAGATATTTGCCTTACTAAATACAAGTGAGTTTATAGTATACAATCCCTCGTCGTTGTATGACTGTGTCCAAGTTTTACCATCATCTTGTGATTTATAAACCCCTCTATTTGTTCCTACATAAATAACATTGTTATGAATTTGAGTATCAGAAAAAATAGAGACTTGAGGAAATTTAGCACTAATATTTTTCCAGTGCACACCTGCATCAGTGCTAAAATAAAGTGTATAAATAGATGGCTCACACTGGGAACCTGTTTCAATAGCAGCTAACATTATATTACCGTTAACAGCAATAGATGTAACCTCATGCCATTTAATAGAAGGTTTAAAATTAACAATAGGGATTTTATTAAATGTTTTTCCACCATCAATGCTCTTCAAGATATCATCTACGGAGCCCAAATAAATTGTATTTTGATTATTTGTAGTAATTGAATATATTGTGTTTAAACTATTAAATGGCTTCAAAGCCCAGTTAATGCCATTACTGGATATATATAAATGCATTTGGTCTAACATATACAGTCGGTAACCATCTGTATACACCTGACTAGTTAAAGTGTTTTGAAAATATGGTACGGGAACCCACTGATTGCTTATTTGATTAAATGTGTAAACACGGCCACCTACGGCTGAATAAAAGTTTCCTTTAAAGTACCCTAAGCCCCATACATCTCGTGAATTATTGATCCCTGTATTTACCGATGCCCAAGATTCACCTCCATTTTTAGAAATATAAATTCCATTGACTGAGGTTCCGGCTAATATAACCCGTGGATTATCTGTGGAAGCAGCTAAACCTGTGATTCTACCACCCATTGGCCCAATATTTTGTATGTTTTTTAGATTTTCATTTAGTGAAGCAAAAGCAACACCTGAAATAAAAAGAAGAAATATAATCATAAAAAGTTGTAATGATTTATATTTATTCACGTTAGCAGCAAAGCCCGAACGTAATACAGTTTCATTTTGTAACATTTTATCCTCTTTATAATACTCTTTAATTTAAGATCAATAGCTTCCTATACAACACTAAGTTCTTGACCAAAATTTCTAAATAGCCTAGTAGCAAAATCAATTCTATAGCATTATTTTCAAACAAAATACCGTATTTACACTGCAGTAGCTCAACTTCCGGTCAAAGATAGGCAAGTTCAACTTGCCACTTCAAAAATAATTTAAGTCTTATCAAATAGCTGTATAGCCCGTGTATCCTCTCTTTTGTAAATTCAAATAAGGCTTGAGAAGTACCAAAAAAGTACTTTAAAAAGAAGCAAGCCAAAGTTAATCTTCGTGGTGACCAAACCAATGGAGAAAAACAATGGCTATGCCCGATAAGAATAACAAATTGATAAATGCAGTTGAACTTATTTCTGAACAAGGTTTCTCAGGAATGGCTGAAGCAATGCAAATTTTACTGAATGAAGCGATGCTGGTGGAACGTACACGACATTTACAAGCTGAGCCATATGAACGTGCAGATGCCCGCCAAGATTATGCCAATGGCTTTAAGCCCAAGCAGCTTAAAACTCAACTAGGAGAGCTGAATTTAAATGTTCCTCAAGTTCGCAAAGGCGAGTTTTATCCGTCGTTCCTGGAAAAAGGCTTACGTTCAGAGCGTTCACTAAAGTTAGCTTTGGCTGAGATGTATATTCAGGGCGTTTCAACCCGCAAAGTTAATGCCATACTCGAGGAGCTTTGTGGCTTGAATATTAGCAGTAGCGAAGTTAGTCGAGCTGCTCAATTGCTGGATGAAGAGCTACTTAACTTTAGAGAGCGAAAGCTTGGTAAATACGCTTACTTAATCTTGGATGCTCGTTATGAGAAAGTACGTCAAGGCGGCTGTGTTCAAGACAGTGCGGTGCTCATAGCCTTTGGAGTTGGCGAAGATGGCAAGCGCGAGGTTTTAGGAGTATCAATAGCATTATCAGAAGCTGAAGTTCATTGGCGTAAGTTTTTGGAAAGTTTGCAGGTACGGGGTTTGCATGGTTTGAGGTGCATAGTCAGTGACGCTCACAGTGGGCTGAGAGCTAGCCTACAAGCGGTATTAGGCAGCATTCCTTGGCAACGTTGTCAGTTTCATCTTCAACAAAATGCACAGTCTTATGTAACTAAGAAAGCAAAGAAATCGGCAGTAGCACAGTCTATAAAAGCTATTTTCAATGCGGAGAATCGTCATGAAGCTGAACGCTTATTGGAGCTCTCGGCTGATAAATACGAGCAAGAGATGCCGCAGCTTGCAAAGTGGATGCGGGAAGCTCTGCCAGAAGGATTTACGGTATTTAGTTTGCCTCAAGGGCATCAAAGGCGCATGAGAACTTCTAACATGGCTGAGCGAGTTAACCAAGAGATTAAACGCCGTACTCGTGTTGCAAGAATATTCCCTAATGTTGCGTCATGTGAGCGTTTGGTGACGGCCGTAATAATGGAAATCTCAGAGCAATGGCAAGCTGGGAAAACTTATTTAACAATGAATAGTGAGAATTAATTAAAAATCAGTATGAAGATTAACTGAATTTACAGAAACAAACTTGCATGATCC
>JAJFGA010000005.1 GCA_021776375.1 Hyphococcus sp.
CCGTGACAGCGCCCGGTGCTTTTCAAAGGGCGGTCCCGTTACGCAACCGGTTTATGGCGCTGTAAAAGCCGCGCGCGAGACGTGATGCGTCTGTGTTTAAAATTTATCGAGGATGTTTTGCGTCTCGCGCACCCTCTCCACCTTTATACGTTCGGGCTTTCCCAAGTCGCGGCGCAGGTAAGCTATGGGAAAAACTGCGCCACGCCGGAATCACTGGTCAAAATCGCCGCAAAAGCGTATGGCGGCGCAACAAGAATATTAGAGTAAAGGCCACAAATGACCGACAAACCGACCAACCGCCCCGCTTTCGCCACCCGCGTCATTCACGCCGGGCAAAGCCACGACCCGACCACCGGCGCGGTGATGCAGCCGATTTACCAGACCTCGACCTATGCACAGGAAAGCCCTGGCGTTCATAAGGGCTTCGTTTACGCCCGCGGCGCCAATCCGACGCGCCATGCCTATGAGCGCTGCATAGCCGATCTTGAAAACGGATCGCACGGCTTTGCCTTCGCCTCGGGCATGGCCGCCATCGCCACCATGCTGGAACTGCTCCCGGCCGGTTCTAACGTCATCGCCATGGACGATGTCTATGGCGGCACGTTTCGTTTGTTTGAACGGGTGCGCAAAGACAGCGCCAACATGTCGTTCACCTATGTTGACCTCACCAAGCCAGAAAACCTCGCTGCGGCAATCACGCCGCAAACTAAAATGGTGTGGCTGGAGACCCCGACCAATCCGACGTTGAAGATTGTCGATGTCGAGGCGGTGTCAAAGGTCGCCCATGACGCCGGCTTGCTGGTCGGTTGCGACAACACTTTCGGATCGCCCTATTGCCAGCGCCCGCTAGATTTTGGCGCCGACATTGTTATGCATTCGGCGACCAAATATCTCGGCGGTCACTCCGACGTCATCGGCGGCATCCTCGTGGTCAATAATCAAGACCTCGGCGAGCGCCTCGCTTTTTTACAAAATTCTATTGGCGCCATACAGGCGCCGTTTGATTCCTTTCTCGCTTTGCGCGGGCTAAAAACCCTGGCGCTGCGCGTGGAACGCGCAAGCTCCAATGCGATGGCGCTGGCGCAATGGATGGAGACCCATCCGGCGATCTCAAAGGTGATTTATCCGGGCCTCAAATCGCACCCGGGTCATGAGACCGCCAAACGTCAGATGGACGCCTTTGGCGGCATGGTGACGATCTACCTGAAGGGCGGGCTTGATGCGGCGCGGGCATTCCTCGAGCGGGTCAACCTGTTCACCCTCGCCGAAAGCCTTGGCGGGGTTGAGAGCCTGATTGAGCATCCGGGGATCATGACCCACGCCTCTATCCCGCCGGAGCGGCGCGCCGAACTCGGCGTTGACGACGCCCTGGTGCGGCTATCAGTCGGCATTGAAGACCTTGACGATCTACGCCGCGACCTCGAACACGCGCTCGCGGGACTTTGAACGAGGTAGCCTTAATTGCTCTTTAAATCAGTGACATGGGCGTGGAGCTTGATAAACTACGCAATCTCCTCGCTGGGCGCTTCGACCCGATTTAAGGAAGGTTTCTATGGCGACTAGCGATCAGGCAGGCATCGCCGATGCGATTAACAATGCGCTGACCCCGGTCAGCGATTTCGTCTCGTCGATCATCTTCTATTCGGTCAATGTCGCCGGGGTGTCGTTGCCGCTGGTTGTGGTCTGGCTGATCACCGCCGGCTTCGTCCTCACCTTCTATTTCCGCTTTATCAATTTGCGCGGCTTCCGCCATGCTTGGCGGCTGGTCTTCCGACCCAAATCCGCCGAGGGCGGCGATGGCGAGATATCGCATTTCGAGGCGCTGTCGGCGGCGCTTTCCGGCACGGTCGGGCTCGGCAATATCGCCTCGGTGCCGATCGCGATCACGCTTGGCGGACCGGGCGCGATTATCTGGATGATCCTTGCGGGCTTTTTGGGCATGAGCACAAAGTTCGCCGAATGCGCGCTGGCGGTAAAATATCGCCGCGTCGAACCGGACGGCCGCACAATCGGCGGGCCGATGTTTTATATCGAGGCGGTGCTTGCCCGCCGCGGGTTAAAAACCCTCGGCAAGGGTGCGGCGATTTTCTTTGCCGTGATGACCATGGGCGCATCGGTCAGTATTTTTCAGGTCAACCAGGCGCATGCGCAGTTCGCCAATGTCACCGGACTTTCCATTCCTATTGTCTTCGGCATTATCATGGCCAGCGGCGTCGCCTTCGTTATTCTCGGCGGCATCCGGCGCATCGGACATGTCGCGGGCATCCTTGTGCCGTTTATGGGCGCGATCTATCTCGGCGCCGGGCTTCTCATTCTTCTGATGAACGCCCCGGCGATTCCGCACGCCTTCTTGACCATCTTCGAAAGCGCCTTTGGCCTTGATGCGCTGGGAGGCGGATTTGTCGGTGCCCTGATCAACGGCTTTCGCCGCGCCACCTATTCCAACGAGGCCGGCACCGGCTCTGCCGCGATCGCCCACTCTGCGGTGAAAACCAATGAACCGCTGACGGAAGGTTATGTCGCGCTGCTGGAGCCGTTCATCGACACCGTCATTGTCTGCACCATCACAGCGCTCGTCATTGTCGTCACCGGCGTCTATGAGCCTTATCTGTTCCAGTCGAATGTGCAGGGCATTGAGATAACCTCGGCCGCATTTGGAAGCGCGTTCAGCTGGTTTCCTTATCTTCTGCTTGTCGCCTCGATGCTGTTTGCGTTTACAACGCTGGTCAGCTGGGCGTTTTACGGATCACAAGCCGCCGCTTATATTTTTGGTCCGACAAAGCGCGTCGATGTGACGTTTAAGATCGTCTTATGTGTGTTGTTATCAACCGGCGCTGCGGTGTCGCTGTCAGCGATTGTCAATTTCACAGACTCGATGCTGTTCGCCATGGCGATCCCGAACATCATTGCGCTTTATTTATTGATGCCGGAGTTGAAACGCGATGTGAAGGCGTATGAGAAAAGGCATGGGCTCTAACTACGCGGATGGGCCTTGTCGTAAACACTGAGAAGGCGTTTGGTGTCGACTTTTGTGTAGCGCTGGGTGGCGGCCAGCGAAGTGTGTCCGAGCAACTCCTGGATGGTACGAAGATCACCGCCGGCGGATAAGAGATGCGTTGCAAAAGCGTGGCGCAGCGCATGGGGCGTTGCCGATGCGGGCAAGCCAAGCACGCCGCGCAGCGACGCCATGGTTCTTTGCGCATGGCGCGGCGACAATGCATTGCCGCGAGCGGAAAAAAATAACGGATCGTCAGTATCCGCACCATAAGGACAGGCGGCGACATAAGCCGCAACCGCCTCGCGTCCAGCGGCAAGCACGGGGACAATGCGTGTCTTGCCGCCCTTGCCCTCAATGCGGAGCGTTTCGCCAAGCGGCGCCGCGCCCCACCGCAACGACAACACCTCGGCGATGCGCAACCCCGCGCCATAAAGCAGCGTAAACAGCGCCGCGTCGCGGGTCTGCTCCCAAGTTTGTTTGGCAGCGGAGGTTTTTATTGTTTGCGCCGTCTCGATCAGCGCGGCGGCGTCAGCCTCACCCACCGGCCGCGGCAACCGCTCTTTCACCTTCGGGCCGCGCATGGCGCCGATGGCGTCATTTTCAATACCGGCGCGCTTGCGCAGGAAAACATAAAACGTCTTCAGCGCCGACAATTCGAGCTTGATTGATTGCGGTTGCAAACCCTCCGCGCGGCGCGCCGCCAAAAACCCGCGAAAATCTTTTGTCTCAAGCGCAGCCAGATGATCGAGCTTTGGCTCAGCGCCAAGATGGGCAGTTAAAAAACCGTCAAACCGCGCCAGCGTCGCGCCATAGTTCCGCACCGTATAGGCGCTGGCGCGCTTTTCAGCTTTGAGGTGTTGCTCAAAGCGCGCGCGCCAAGCCGCCAATACGCCAGCCGGTTGTTTTTGTGTTGCAGCGGACATGGCCCTAACAGGCGGCGTCGAAGGTTAAGAAAGTCTTTACAAAGGACGCCTGACGGACCTCGCGCCCTACTGGACCGTCAAGCTGGCAAGCTCAGCCCGCAACAGGTCAACCCCGAAGCCTGTCTGAGACGACGTCGCCCGCACGCTTGGATACGCGGCAGGGCGGCGCACAATGCGGGCGGAAGTCTCGCTCACCAAAACATCAAGCGCGGTGGGTTTGATTTTGTCGGCCTTGGTCAGGACAATCTGATAAATCACTGCCGCCTCATCGAGCCGGTCCATCACTTCGATATCTGCCGGCTTTAACCCATGACGGGCATCGACCAACAAACACACCCGGCGCAACACCGACCGCCCGCGCAAAAAATCGCGCGTCAACGCGTTCCAGGCGTCAGCCTCCTTGCGCGAGGCTCTGGCATATCCATAGCCCGGCAAATCAACCAAGCGCATCTTACCGCCGAGGTCGAAAAAATTGATTTCGCGCGTGCGCCCCGGCGTGTTCGATGCGCGCGCAAGGCCCTTCTGATTGGTAAGCGCATTGAGGAGTGTCGACTTGCCAACATTCGAGCGCCCGGCAAACGCAACCTCAGGCGGTCCCTCATCGGGCAGGCCGTCCATCTTAACGACGCCCAGCATGAATGCGCAATCTTGCGCAAACAGGACGCGGCCAGCTTCAATCTCATCGCGCGAGAGGTCGCCAACATCCGTCCCTGTCATTCGCCTGGCGCCGGCGTCTTTTTACTGCCTGGCAGCTTGAAGCGTTCGCCCAAGTTAACCGCCACACCATTTTTCTTCATGATGACCCATTGCTGCAAAATCGACAGCGCCGTGTTCCAGAACCAATAGAGGACCAAACCCGCAGCGAAGGGCGCGAAAATAAAGACAAAGACGAAAGGCATCATCCCGAAAATCTGCGCCTGTACCGGGTCGGCCGGCGGCGGATTAAGCTTGGTCTGGAACCACATGGCGACACCCATCAACAGCGGCAGAACGCCGATGCCGAGAAACGCGCCAAGCACTGGCAGCGCAGTAGGGTCGTAAGGCAATAGGCCGAAGAGGTTAAATATCGTCGTCGGGTCCGGCGCCGAGAGATCCTTGATCCATAAAATGAACGGCTCGTGGCGCATTTCCATGGTGACAAAAAGCGTTTTATAGAGCGCAAAGAAAATCGGCATTTGAAACAGGATCGGAACACACCCGGCCATCGGGTTCATCTTTTCCTTCTTGTAAAGCGCCATCATCTCTTGCTGCATCTTCATCTTGTCTTCGCCAAAGCGCGTTTTGAGTTTTTCAATCTCAGGCTGCAGCTTTTTCATCTTCGACATTGACTCGTAACCCTTGTTCGCAATGGGAAAGAGCAGCGCCTTGATGATAAGCGTCAAAATAAGAATGGAGACCCCGAAATTGCCGATCAGATCGCCGAAGAAATTGAGGGTGTAAAAAATCGGACGGGTCAGAAAGAAAAGATGGCCCCAGTCCACCGCCTTATCGAAATCATGGACGCCAAGACCGCCATCTTCCGGCAGCGCTTCGTAGGATTGAAGGATATCGACGTCCTTCGCGCCGCCAAAAACGTTTGAGACCTGCGTAAAAGTCTCGCCTGGAGCCAATGCGTGGGTCGGCAGAGTGTAGGACGCCCGGAATATCGGCGAGGCCTCATCGCCGATATTCGATAGCGAGGCTTTTATCTCTTCATCCTGAGGCGGGATCGCGGCGGCGAGCCAGTATTTGTTGGTGATGCCTACCCAGCCGCCAATGCCGCTTTCATTGACTTGCTTGTTTTTATTTTTGCGCAGCTTGTCATATTTGCGCTCATAAAGACGCTCGCCAATAACGCCGAGCGGGCCTTCGTGGAGGATCATGAAATTTCTAAGGTCGTCGGGCTTGCCACGCTGAACAACAAGCGCATAGGGCGTTAATGTTTGCGCTTCACTTGTTCCATTTCGCACTTTCTGCTCAACCGTAAACATAAATTGTTCATCGACAGAGATCTTTTTCTCGAAGGAAAGGCCGTCTTGTTCGCGTGTCAGCGTGACCGGGGTGTCCGGCGTCAGAACCACACCATCTGCGACTGACCACAGCGCCTTGTCTCCCGACTTGTCGCCAACAACCCAACCCTGCTCGACAAAGTGACCGTGCTTCGCCTCACGCGGCGTCAACAGCCGGATATTGGGGCTCTCCGGATCAAGTTCCTCGTGATACTGAATAAGCTCCAGATCATCAATGCGCCCGCCCTGCAGGTTGATCGATCCCGACAGATTAGGCGTGCGAATCGCAATCCTGCCTGGCGCTTCGGCAAGGGCCTCTTCTAAGGACACCGGCTCCTCGGCAGGCGCAAGGCCATCCAGCCCAGCAAAATCGCTCTGTTCTTCGACGGCGGCCTCTTGAGCCACTTGTCGCGCCGCCTGCATCTGCTCACGCTGAGGACCGGCGATAAACACGTCCCACATTAAAAGCACGCCCATCGACAGGGCGATCGCCAAGATTAAATTCCGGTCCATTTGCGGTCTCGTGTTGATTTTCTGGTTATCGCCGACGGGCCGGCGCTGGGTCTTATTTAGTATCCCGCGCGAGCCTTAAAAGGGCGCGCTTCATATCGTCAAGAAGTAAAGCGTAATTGCGGTTATAGGCCGCTTTCCGGGCGATCAATACATAATCCACGCCCGCGCGCGCAAATTGGGGAAATATCTCTCGCGCAGCGGCTCTGAGCCGCCGGCGAATACGGTTGCGGGCTACCGCCCCGCCGATCTTTTTTGTCACCGTCAAGCCGATTCGAGCCCCCTCGCCAGCAGCATAATTGGGCCGAGCGGCCAATAAAAATCCCGGGCTGTTGACCCGGGCGCCACTACGAAGCGCCAGAAAGTCCTGGCGTTTCTTGATTACAGACAGGCTCAAACCCACGCTATGTGCGCCATCTGATTGTTTTTCTGAGGGTTTTTCGTTCAGGCTCAGGCCGAAAGCTTCTTGCGGCCCTTCGCGCGCCGCGACGCCAACACCTTGCGGCCAGCCTTGGTCGCTTTGCGCGCACGGAAACCGTGACGGCGCTTACGCTTCAGCCGGCTCGGTTGGTAGGTCCGTTTCATCGTTTCGTCCTTAGTCTATATGCAAATTCGCGATGTGCTGCGCGAGGGCGGGGAGATAGACTTAGACGCCGTCGCCGTCAAGCGTTCCGGGCAAGCTTTCGGCCAAGTATTTGCTAGTGGCCGGTGAATTTCCGCCCTCCCGGCAAATTCGCGCATTTTTGATCGGCGGCGGCCCTCTTGTTACCCCGCAATCCCGCCGGGGCGACTACATCAGGCTATTGACCAGCACCATGAATAACAATCTACCATCAGGCAGACGGGACTCGAACCACCATCATGACGACCCAGGAAAATAAACCTCCAGCGGGCGGCTTTTTGAAGCGCGCAACGCCAATAGCCATAATCGCGATCGCATTAGGGCTTTTCTTCGCCCTCAACCTGCAGCGATATTTCACGCTCGAGACTTTGCGCGAAAATAACGAGGCCTTGCGCATGTGGGTCGCCGCCTCGCCGCTCCTGGCCTTAGTGATTTTCATGTCAGTCTATGCCGCCGCTGTGGCAATTTCATTTCCCGGGGCGAGCATCCTCACCGTCTTTGGTGGTTTTCTATTCGGCCTGTGGCCGGGCGTTCCCGCTGTTGTTCTTGCCGCAACCATCGGCGCTGTCATCATTTTCCTAGCCTCTAGGACCGCGCTCGGCGACCTCCTGACCGGACGCGCCGGTGGTCTGGTCAAAAGCATGGAGCAAGGGTTTCGCGAAAATGAGCTTAGTTACATGTTCGTTTTGCGCCTTGTTCCAGTGTTTCCGTTCTGGGCGATTAATATCGCCGCCGGGGTTCTCGGCGTCCACTTGCGCAATTTCGTTATCGGCACGTTTTTTGGAATTATTCCCGGCGGATTTGTTTACGCCAGCATTGGCAACGCCGCCGGCGCCGCCTTTAGCGCCGGAGAAGACGTCTCGCTAAGCGGTATTTTAATGCAGCCGCAAACCTTGTTGCCGATCGTCGGGCTTACGGTTCTTGCGCTCATTCCGGTGGTTTTAAAACGCATGAGTAAGCAAGCGGCGGCTCTCGACGAGCATCCGCAATGACGAAGGCCATTACCGCTGACCTTTGCATTATTGGCGCAGGCTCTGGCGGTCTGTCGGTTGCCGCCGGCGCCGCACAGCTTGGCCGCAAGGTTGTGCTAATTGAAAAAGGCGAGATGGGCGGCGACTGCCTCAACACCGGCTGCGTTCCGTCAAAGGCGCTGATCGCCTCCGCCGCACGCGCTCACGCCATGCGCAGCGCCGAAAAATTTGGCATCAAACCAGTCGAGCCGGAAATCGAGTTTGGCGGCGTTATGGACCATGTCGATGACGTCATCGCTTCCATAGCACCGATTGACAGCCAGGAACGCTTTGAAGGATTGGGCGTCACGGTTTTGCGCGAGCATGCAAGCTTTGCTGGCCCGCGCCAGGTCAAAACCGAAAACGCGACAGTCACCGCCAAGCATTTTGTGATCGCCACCGGTTCAGCGCCGTTTATTCCACCGATCAAAGGGCTTAGCGAGACGCCGTTCTTCACCAATGAAACCATTTTTAACAACCGCACGCTTCCCGACCACCTCATCGTCATTGGCGGCGGGCCGATTGGCGTCGAAATGGCCCAGGCGCATCGCCGCCTTGGCGCAAAGGTGACGCTTATTGAGGGCGATACTATCCTCAATAAGGACGACCCGGAACTGGTTGAGGTGGTGCGTACACAGCTCAAAGAAGACGGCGTCGATATCATCGAAAAGGCTATCGTCGATGGGGCAACCCCATCCGGCGACGGTGTTCAACTAACAGCCGGCGGAAGGACCATAAGCGGATCGCATATTCTGGTTGCAGTCGGACGCAAACCGACCGTTGACGGACTAAATCTCGAAGCGGCGGGTGTTGACTACGATAAGACAGGGATAAAGACCGACAGCACGTTGCGAACGACCAATAAGCGCATCTACGCCATTGGCGATGTCCGCGGCGGCCTCCAGTTCACGCATGTGGCAGGCTACCACGCCTCTGTCGTTATCCGCGGCATGCTATTTAAAATGCCCGCGACCAATAACGATGATCAGGCGCCATGGGTGACCTATAGCGATCCGGAACTTGCTCAGATTGGCCTCACCGAAGCCGCCGCGCGCGCGCGCCACGGCAATGTCCGCATCGTATGCGCGGCTTTTGCCAATAATGACCGCGCCGAGGCGATGCGCGACACCAGGGGGTTCATCAAAGTCACAACCGCCAAAGACGGAACCATTCTCGGCGCCGCAATCGTCGGGGCCGGCGCCGGCGACCTCATCCAGACTTGGGCGTTTGCGATCTCCAACCGCCAGAAGATCAAAGGCTTTACCAATATGATCGCCCCCTACCCGACACGCGGCGAGATATCAAAACGCGCCGCCGGGGCATGGTATACGCAAGCGTTATTTTCAAAACGTACGAAAATGCTGGTGTCTTTACTGTCAATTTTTGATTAAACTTTCTCACCATGAACACACCTCCGGGATTCGCAGGCCGATCGCTTTCAACGAAGCTGTTTTTGTTGACGGTCGTGTTCATCTTCCTTGCAGAAATTGTTGTGATGATCCCATCAGTCGCAAAACAGCGCATGGACTGGTTCGAAGCTCGCCTTGAAGCGGCCTATCTTGTGGCCCTAGCGCTTGAAGGCCCCCGTGAGGCAATGATTGAAGAAGAGGTTGCGCGGCAGCTTTTTTCTACTGCAAATATTCTGGGCGTCACTATCAACCGTGATAATATGCGTATGCTGATCCTGGCTCCGGAAATTAATCCGCATGGACCGCCACACATGCACCGCATCAATCTTGGCGACCGGATGCCCCTGACCTTGATCGCCAATGCGTGGGGGACGGTCTTTTCAAGCGGCGATGATTTAATCCAGGTCACCGGAGCGCCGCGCTACGCGGCTGACCAGAAGGTCGATATTATCGTATCGCAGGCCGCGCTGCGCCGCGATCTACTTGTTTATGCGCGCAATATTCTGGCGCTGTCGCTGGTCATATCAAGCCTGACAGCGGCGCTGGTTTATTGGGCGCTGAACCGGATCATCGTCCGGCCGGTCGTACGCCTGACCCATGACATGGCTGCATTCGAGACGGATCCAGACCGGGAAGCGCTGATCCATTCGCCAAGCGACCGAAAAGACGAGATTGGCGCCGCCGAGCGCAGCCTCGCCGCCATGCAACGCGGCATTCACGACCTGTTGAACGAGCGTCGCCGCCTCGCCGCCCTCGGCGCCGGCATTTCAAAAATCAGCCATGACCTCAGAAACATACTCGCATCCGCGCAACTGATGTCGGACCGCCTCGCCAAAAGCGACGATCCGAGCGTACGTAAGCTGAGCCCGCGTCTGATCTCGGCGCTCGACCGCGCGATTGTGCTGAGCCGGGACACGCTTGCCTTTGGCGGCATGGAAGCGCGCGTGTTGAGCAAGGCGCCGGTTGACCTTCATGGGCTTGCAGAAGAAGTGCTTGAAGACACCGCGGCCATGGGCATTAAGCCGGAAAATCTTGTTACGGAAGATTTTTCCATCAACGCCGATCGGACACAACTTTACCGCTGCTTGTTCAATCTTGTCCGCAACGCTGTCGACGCCATGACGCCGCAGGGCGGCGCCCCCATTAACGCCGCTGAACCTGTACTGGGTGTGGTCAGCATCAGCGCATCCGCTAGCGATGGCGAGATTATCATCATCATTGCAGACACCGGCCCCGGCATTCCCGACTATGCGCGCGAAGTATTATTCGAGCCCTTCAAAGGCTCGCAAAAACCCGGCGGTTCAGGTCTCGGCGCCGCCATTGCCGCCGAAATCATCCGCGCCCATGGCGGCGAGATTGCGCTGGCGGCCAGCGACGGGTCTGGAACTCAGTTCAAGATCACGCTGCCCGGTGGCGCATTTTAGTTTTCTATACTCTCCACCTCACCGGTCAGCCAGACGCCTTCGCGGCGTGGGTCGGCGCCGCCGTCAAACGCACCATCGGGAGCCATCCGTACGGCGTGGACGCCGCTGGTCAGCGCACGCTGCATAACCTGATGACCACGCGCAGTAAGGCCGGTAATGATCTGGTCGTCGAACGCACCTTCCTCAAGGATCGGCTCACCGCGCGGGTACACTGCATTGGGGAGGTTGATCGCCTCCTGCGCCGACATATCCCAGTCAATCATCGCGACCAGCGTTTTGACAACATAGCCCATAATCGCCGGTCCGCCGGGCGAGCCGAGCGCGCCCCAGAATGCGCCCGTTGCATCAAAGACAATCACCGGGCTCATGGAACTGCGTGGGCGTTTTCCCGGCGCCACTGCATTGGCGACCGGCACGCCGTCGCGCTCCGGCAGGAACGAGAAATCCGTAAGCTGATTGTTGAGCACCATCCCCCCGGACATCAGGTGGCTGCCAAATGCAAACTCAACCGTCGCCGTCATCGAGACCACCCGGCCCTCACCGTCGACAATCACAAAATGGCTGGTCGAGGGTGGCTCAGGCGAAGCGTCAGCGCTTAAATTTCGCCATTTACCAGCGCTGGCGTCAACATCATAAGCGGAAGGATCGCCCGGCAACACTTCAAGCGCCGCGCTGGCGGGATTTATCAGCTTCGCCCGCGTCGCAAGATAGGCGGGGTTCAGGAGACCACCGATAACCTCTTCACTAGAAAGCCCGCCGGCGCCCGCCAACATCGAGTTATCGGCAAGATACTGATCCCGGTCAGCATAGGCCAGGCGGCTGGCCTCAAACAAAATATGCACCGCCTCAACCGAGTGGGCGCCCGCTCCAGCAATGTCCAATGGTCCCATCAACGCCAAAATCTGCAATAAAGTCACGCCGCCGGAGCTTGGCGGCGCCATCGAACAGACCTGATAGGCGCGATAAAAACTACAAACCGGCTCCAGCTTGACGGCTTCATAGCCGGCAAGGTCTTCAAGCGTCATGTCGCCTGGGTTCGGCGCTGACGTCACCGCCTCAACAATCGCCGCAGCAATGTCGCCGGTATAAAAAGCATCCGCGCCGCCGGCCGCAATCGCCTTCAACGTTTGCGCATAAGCCGGGTTTTTTAAAACATGTCCGACGGGACGCGGCGCGCCATCCGAATCATAAAAGTACTCAGCTGCCGTCGGCAGCTGATTTAATTTCGGGATCCGCGCCAGCAGACCGTTGAGGCGCGGTGAGACTTCAAATCCATTTTCCGATAAAGCAATCGCCGGCGTCAAAAGGTCGGCCCAGTCGAGCGCACCGTGGTCTTGATGGGCAAGCTCCAGCATCCGCACCGCACCCGGTACGCCAACGGATAGCCCGCCGACAACCGCATCGTAAAACGCCATCGGCTCGCCATCATCCATAAGGAAACGGTCAGCGGTCGCCGCTGCCGGCGCCGTCTCGCGCCCGTTATAAGTCTCCAGGGTTTGCGTCGCAGGATCGTAATGCAACATGAACGCGCCGCCGCCGAGGCCGGAAGATTGCGGCTCGACCAGCCCAAGCACAGTTTGCGTCGCAATCGCCGCATCGACCGCCGATCCGCCCTTGCGCAAAATTGAAGCTCCTGCCGCCGCGGCATAAGGGTTGGCCGCGGAAATAAACCAGCGTTTCGACGCAACCTCGACAGCCTCCGCCGGCGGCTCCACATTCACGGCAACCGGGCGAGTCTCTGCCGCCTGGTTGCGCCCGCATGCGGCCAGCGCCGCCAATCCCAATAAAAGTAAGACCCTCATTACTCGCCTCTATGCTGCTCAGCCTCCCCTCATACGCCGATGCGCCAGCGCAATCGAGCCCACAAACCACTCTATCTGCCGCCAAGAGGCGCAGGCGCCGCAGTACGCTTGCATTTACCGGCCCGTTAGGGTTAAACCCCGCCGCTCAGGCGCAAAACCAAGCGCCGCGGCAGGCGCCGGTAGCTCAGTTGGATAGAGCACTAGACTACGAATCTAGGGGTCGGGAGTTCGAATCTTCCCCGGCGC
>JAJFGA010000041.1 GCA_021776375.1 Hyphococcus sp.
CAATGATTGAACCGCCGAGCACCAGCTGGCTGACCGGGTCGGGCGGGGTGAGGAAGGCGGCGATGATGAAGATGCCGACAATAGCGTATTTGCGGTTGTTGCGCAGGAACTGCGCATCGATCAGCCCGGCCCGCGCCAGCAGCGTCAGGAATACCGGGAGCTGAAACGCGAAACCGAACGCCATCAGCAATGTCGTCGTCAGGGTCAGATAATCGCCGACCCGGGTCAGGAGTTCGATCGAAACCCCCGAGCCCTCACCCGCATCCTGCTCCATGCCGACCGCAAAGCGCATCACGAACGGCATCAGCACATAGTAAACCAGCGCCGCGCCGGCCATGAACAACACCGGCATGGCGGCAAGGAACGGCAGAGCGGTGTTGCGTTCGCGCTTGTACAATCCGGGGGCGATAAACTGGTAGAGCTGATAGGCGACCATGGGGAAGGCCAGCGCGATCCCACCGAGCGCGGCGAGGCGCACCCGGGTGAAGAAGAACTCCAGTGGCGCGAAATAGAGCGTCGGCTCAACGCCAGCCGCCTCCACCGCGACACGAAACGGGATCACCAAAAACTCATAGAGCGGTACGGAAAAGGCAAAACATATGGCAAAGCCGACGGCGATGGCGGCGGCGGAGACAATCAACCGCTGGCGCAGTTCCGTCAGATGATCGAGCAATGGCGCGGCGGAGGCCTCGATCTCGTCATCGCCCCCCTGCTCGCCTGGCGGCGGCGGTGCGTCCGGTTCGGGCGTGTTGGTCATGGTCCCGCCGGTTCTTCCGCTGGCGGCGCCTTGTTCTCGGCTCCACTGTCAGCCTTACTATCAACCTTGTCGATGGCCTCTTTCATGGCGCCCGTTTCTTTGCCAAGCTCGTCTTTAACCGGCGCCAGACTTTCATCGAGCTCTTGTTTGGTCTTGGTAAAGACATTGTCTTTCTTCAGCGCTTCAATTTCCTGGCGCAGCTCATCCATTTCGCTCTCGCGCGCCATCTGGTCGAAGGCGGAGGTAAACTCCCCGGCCATGGCCCTCGCCTTGGCGACGAATTGCCCGGCTGAGCGCATGAGCTTCGGCAGGTCCTTCGGGCCGACAACGATCAGCGCCACGACAGCGATCACCATCAGCTCTACAAATCCGAATTGGGGAAGAAGGTTCATATTCGCGGCGTCTCGAATTGTCTGTGCAGCCAGCCGCCTTCATTCGAAACCGCACTCAGCCGCCGCTCATCCCCGCGTAAGCGAGGATCCAGTTGCACAATCCCTCTGGATTCCCGCTTACGCGGGAATGAGCGGATTAGAGAGTAAATTTTTAACTGCATCACTGATGTTAAAATTATTCAGCACTCGACCCGTTTTTCTCGTCTTCTTTCACCGGCGTCACATCCATCGCCTGGTCGCTGCGCTCTTCGAGGGATTTTTCATCCTCCTCCTGAAGGCCCTTACGGAAGGATTTGATACCCTTGGCGAAGTCGCCCATCAGCGATGAAATCTTGCCGCCGCCGCCAAACAGCAGCACCGCGAGCACCAGTACAATAACAATCTGCCAGGGTCCGATAGCGCCCATGAGTTAGCCTCTAAAGTAAACGTGCTTTCAATCTAATGCGCCGTGACGCGATAATCAAACCGCGGAGCAAATACCCCTTAAGCGTCAACCGTTTCGCCGCCCTCATCTGAGGGAAGGTCGGCCTCTTCGGACAGGAAATCCTGGGCGAATTCAGCATCCTCGCCGCCTTCGTCGCTTTCCTCATCGTCGGCGTCGGACGGCGCCGGCACCGAAAAGCCGGGCGGCAGGCGCGCATCGAGGAGCCCGGCGGCTTTCAGATCCGCCAGGCCCGGCAGGTCCTGAATGGTCTCCAGGCTGAAATGCTCAAGGAAAGCCTCGGTGGTGCCATACAGCGTCGGTCGGCCCGGCACGTCCCGGCGCTTGCCGCGCAGCCGCGCCCAACCGATTTCCAACAGCTGGTCGAGCGAGCCCTTGGAGACCGCAACCCCGCGCACATCTTCTATGTCGGCCCTTGTGCAGGGCTGGTGATAGGCGATGATCGCCAATGTCTCCAGCGCCGCGCGCGACAGCCGCCGCGGCGTTACTTTTTCTTTCTCCAACACATGGGCGACATCGCCAGCGGTCACGAACCGCCATTTTTTGTCGATCTTCTGCAATTGAACGCCGCGGGTCTCATAATCCGCGGAGATGCGCTCAATGATAGCGGTTATGTCGGCGCCTATGGGCAACCGGTCAGCGATGCTTTCTTCATCGAGCGGCTCTGCGGCGGCAAACAACAGCGCCTCAGCCATACGCGCATGCTCGGCCAACTCCGCATCGCTCCATTGCGGCGCCTCTAGCGCGTCATCGCTTTTGTCTTCGTTCTCATCACTCACGTCACTACTCACCGCTTGCGCCTCTTCCGTCTCATTGACCAACTCTTCCGCCAGCGCTGCTTGCGCCTGTCTTGCATCCAGGCCGTGAAAATCCCGGCCGCTATCGGCATCCATGTCCGTCATGGCTCGTCCTTTTCGTCAGTATCATGACGATTTTTAACATAGATCGGTTCAAACGCCGCCAGTTGACGTATATCCATGCGGCCGTTCTTGGCAAATTCAAGCGCCGCATTAAATGCGCTGGCGACCACTGAGGTGGTTGGCGCATCCACATCCTTGGCCTCGATCAGGCTCGCAAGCGCGGTCCATTCCGGGATCGATCCGAGGATGCGGGCAAGACGCAGGCGCGCCAGCTCAATTGAGAAAACTTTCGGCGGTTCGATATGATAGTCGCGGTCAACCGCGGCGATGCGCTGGCCGGCATAGGCGCGCAGCAGCTCATAAAGATCGGCCTTCCAATCGGGCGTGCGGACAACACGCACGCCCTCAGGGCATCCGCGCGGAAAGAAATCAATGCCGATTTGCGGGCGCGCCTGCAACGCTTCGACCGCATTGCGCATCGCCTCAAGCCGCTGCAATTGAAACGCCAGCCGCGCCGCCATTTCGTCCGCGGTCGGCTCATCGCCGTCCTCATCGCCGACCGGCAACAACAGTTTGGATTTCAAATAAGCAAGCCACGCCGCCATCACCAGATAGTCCGCGGCCAGCTCAAGGCTGCGCTTTTTCACTTCCTCGACAAAGGCGAGATATTGATCGACCAGAGCGACCATCGAGATTTTGCGGATATCGACTTTTTGCGTGCGCGCGAGGTCCAGCAAGACATCGAGCGGGCCTTCATAGCCGTCGAGATTGACGACCAACGCATCGAGATCAACGTCGTCTATATTCGCCCGCATGGGTGCGTCAAACGGCTCATCGCTGCTGTCAGGGCCCTCGCCCGCCGCCGCGCTCGCTGTCGCTACACTGATATTTCCACCATCCGCCATTATGCTGCAATACTCTTATACTGAGACGTTTGTTGTTGTGGCCAATCCTTCGCGACGGCCCTGCGGGCCTCCTCAGGATGAGGGAAGAGGGTATTAGCACAAGCAAAAAACCTCATCCTGAGGAGCGGCGAAGCCGCGTCGCGAAGGATAGGAAGCAAGCGCAAAGCTTTATCTATTTCAGCAAACATCATCACCTATTCTACTTGCGATTCTGGCCCTCGCCTATCGGCATTCTCCGCCTGTTGAAAACTCATCCTAACACAGGCGCCAACAACGCCTGCAACCGGCTATAGGCCTCGCTTGTGTCATTCCGCTCCACTGCTTGCAGCTGTTCCAGCGCAGCGGCGGCGCGCGCGGCGGATTTGCCGGATAGCGCGCCGGCGCCTTTGATCACGGCTTGCTTTTCGTCCATCGTGAAATTGCAGCAGAGCGCAACGTCGCCGCCGGCGGCGAGGCTGTCGCGCATCCGCGCCTCAAGCGAGCCGCCCAGCGCCTTCATCTTCAGATCATCGCTAAACAGCAATCCGTCAAAGCCGATCTCGCCTCGGATCACTTCCTCGATAATCATCGACGACAAGGTCGCGCAATGCTCAGGGTCTATGGCCTCATAGAGAACATGGGCTGTCATCCCCATTCTCACGTCACGAAGAGCGCGAAAAGGTGCAAAATCAACCGCCTTCAAATCCTCCCGGCGGGCGCTGACACGCGGCAGCTGGTGGTGGGAATCGCATAACGCCCGGCCATGTCCTGGCAGATGTTTAATCACCGGAAGCGCGCCGCCCTCCAGCAAGCCCTCGCACGCCGCCTTCGCCAGGCTGGCGATAATGTCGCCATGCTTGGCGTATGCGCGGTCGCCGATCACTGTCGCATCGGCGTCGGCCTGAGGCACATCCAGCATCGGGATGCAGTTGACCGTGACGCCGCAATCGGAGACCAGCCGGCCCAGCAAATATCCGTTGAGCCGCGAGGCCTTGCTCGCGGTGGTCGGATCGAGGCGCCACAGATCGCCAAACACCGCCGGCGCCGGATGGGCCGGGAAAGTCGGCGGCTTCATTCGCACAACCCGCCCGCCTTCCTGATCGATCAGGATCGGCGCATCCTCGCGGCCAACGCAGGCGCGCAACTCTTCGCAATGGGCGCGCAATTCATCCGCAGACGCACAATGGCGCGCAAAGACGATAAACCCCCAAGGGTCAACGTCTTTGAAAAACGCCTTTTCCTCCGCGCTGGCCCGCGGGCCTTCGCAGTCAAAGATAGCGGCTAGCGGCAAGGCTCACTCCGTTGACAGACTCATTACGCAACTCGGCGCCGACGAGGGCCCGCCAATTATAATCTGACCGCCTTCGCGGTCGGGCCTTCGCAGTCAAAGATTGCGGCTAATGGCAAGATTTACCCTCTTAAAACTATCGCTTGCATTGCCCTGCCTATTGCCAAGTTTACAACAGGGCCAAGAAGCCCCCTTCGTCAGCTTTGCTGACACTTCCCCCGTAAACGGGGGAAGAACATCTACCCTAAGAATTCCTCCCCCGTTTACGGGGGAGGTGACCCGAAGGGTCGGAGGGGGCGACAACAGTTATGATCACTGAAATCACTCTCAACAAAACAAACCCTCAAATCGACTTAATCAGACAATCCTGTCCGCGATCTTTCAGCCCGACGCAATATTGCTTTGCATCTTCCGACGAAGAGAAAGGGCCGATCCGCAAGCGGTGATAGACGCCTCGGGCGCCGAGATCTGCGGTTTCCACATCAATCGACATTCCAGCGGCATAATCGCCAAGCCTCGACTGCATCCGCGCCCACTGAGCGCGCGCATCATCGTCGCTGCGGAAGGCGCCGACCTGGACCACATGACTGCCCGACAGCGCACCGCGCGAGGGCGTGGTTGGCTCCGGCGTCACGGCGACGTCTATCGGCGCTGCGGCTTCAACCGGATCGGGCACTTCCAGCCCCGGATCAGCATCAAACGCGCCGGCGTCTTCTTCAGCAAGGCTGGCGATACGGTCTTCCACCGCCTGGCTGGTTTCCGCCGTATGCGCGCCTGCATCGGCTGCAATCGCTGCAATCGGGTCCTCGGCGCCGCGGTCGATCGGCTCTTCAGGGCCTTCGGCCAGCACGGTCGCCGGATCGGCATTCTCGCCGTCAAACACATCATAGACTTCGCGATCAGGCGCTTGCTCGCCATTATCAGCGGTCTCAATTTTGATAGGCTCGGGATCAGCGGCGACATAGGGCGTCTCGCCGGCGCCGCCTTCACCGCGCTTGATGCCCTGATGATAGGCAATCCAGGTAATGGCGAGAAACGCGCCGAACATCACCAGACCGATCAACAGCACCGAGAAGCCGGAAAGCCCGCCATCGTCGCCGTCATCGAATTCGTCATATTCGCTGTAGTCGTCTTCGTAAGCTTCGTCTGCGTTTGTCATCCGTCAAGCCGCTCCTTATCAGCGCCCCTACCGTTTTTTGGGACGCCTTCGCGCCCTTAGCATTGTTAGCGCCGTCACGCCAATCGGGGCGCCGAATCGTTTGTCGCCGGTATTTTAGCACCGGACGGCGCCGATCGATAATGTCACTCCGGCAATTCCACCCCGAAAAGACGGCGATATTCGCGCATCGCATAGCGGTCGGTCATGCCGGCGATATAGTCACAGACGATGCGGGCAAGCAGCCGCTCATCACCGCTCGTGGGCGCGTCTTCATATCGCGCCCGCCATTCGGGCGGCAAGGTCTCCGGCTCTGAAAAGAACAATTCGAACAAAGATTTAACAATTCTCTTGGCCTGGCTGCGGGCGCCTACGACCTTGAAATGGCGATACATATTCTCATGCAGAAAGCCGCGCAGGCCGGTCAGATCCTTGTCCATTTCCGTAGAAAACGCGCAAATTGCGGTCTTTGCACGGCGTATTTCATCGGCGTCCTGTGGAGAAATAGTTGCCAGCCGCGCCTGGGTTTCGCTGAGGACATTTTCAACCATCGCGCCAATCAGGTCCGACACCGCCTCGGCGATCAAGATATCGGCCGGCGCATCTTCATAGCGATGCTCGGCGCAGCGCAAAGCCTCACCGACCAGCGGCAATTCGCGAGCTTCGTCAAATCCGAACAGTCCGGCGCGCAAGCCATCATCGACGTCATGGTTGTTATAAGCGATGTCGTCGGCAATGGCGGCGACTTGCGCTTCCAGTGACGGATAGGTGTCGAGCCAGAGGTCCTGGCTTTGCGCATATTCCGCAATCGCCGCCGGTAGAGGTTCGTCCTTCACCGCAAGATCGCCAGTCAATGGGCCGTTATGTTTGACAACGCCCTCAAGGGTTTCCCAAGTGAGATTAAGGCCGTCAAATTTTGCGTGGCGATGTTCAAGCTTGGTCAGTAGGCGCAGCGTCTGGGCGTTGTGATCAAAGCCGTCAAACGGCGCCATGCACTCGTGCAAAACATCCTCGCCGGCATGGCCGAAGGGCGGATGACCAAGGTCATGGGCAAGCGCCAGGCATTCGGCGAGATCCTCGTCGAGCTTTAAAGTTCGCGCCAGCGTCCGGGCGATCTGCGCCACTTCCAGCGAGTGGGTCAGCCGGGTGCGATAATGATCGCCCTCATGGGCGACAAAAACCTGGGTCTTGTGCTTGAGCCGGCGGAAGGCGACGGCGTGGATAACCCGGTCACGGTCACGCTGGAACGGCGTGCGGTTTGCGCTTTCGGCCTCCGGATAGAGCCGCCCGCGGGTCTGATCCGCGCGCGCGGCATAGACCGCCAGCGGAGCCGGGAAAGCGAGCGGCATCAGGCCTCGCCTCGTGCTGGAGGATTTTCATCAATATTTACTGTCGCTTGCCGCACTTCTTTAAGCTCATCTCTTGCCACCGTCAGCCCGCCTGACGCGCCATGATAGCGCTCTTATCAGGCGATTCTCTGGCCGCGATCGGGGCCGGCAATGTTTAATCTGATCCGGAACGCGAACCCTGCCCGAAGCGTCACACTTAAAAAGAATTACGCATAATCAGTGTGCCATCACCGGGCTTGTCCCGGTGACCCAGAATTTTTCGCCAAGTTGCTGGCCTGGATTGCCGGAACAAGTCCGGCAATGACGCGAGGGAGAGTCCCCACGCTAGCTGATTTAAATCACTCAGTTCATTTTGGGACAGGCTCTAAGTGACTAGCCTTTTTTCTTTAAGCGGCAACCTCGCCTTGAAGCCAGTTCAGCATGGTTTGCGCGTCGGAAACTTCAAACGGATCTGACGGGGCGTTGTCTGCAAAACCCGGCTCGGCAAATATCTGCTCGACCTCGCCATCATTGATAAACGCCGAATACCGCCATGAGCGCATGCCGAAACCGAGATTGTCCTTGTCCACCAGCATGCCCATTTTGCGAGTGAACTCACCGGAACCGTCAGGCAACAGGCGCACTTTTTCAACGCCCATATGCTTGCCCCATTGGAACATCACGAAAGCATCGTTGACGCTGAGGCAGATGACGTCATCAACGCCGAGCGCTTTGAAATCATCATAAAGCGCTTCATAGCCCGGCAAATGCGTCGAGGAGCATGTTGGCGTGAACGCGCCAGGCAGAGCGAAAAGCACGACCTTGCGGTTTTTAAACAGATCATCGCTGGTGACGTCCTGCCAGCGGAAGGGGTTCGGCCCTTCCACGGCTTCATCACGGATACGGGTTTTGAAAGTCACTTGAGGCGCTTGCATGGGTCATTCTCCGGTTTGAAATATCAAAGTGGTCTCGTTGTTTGATATATAGGGTCGCCGCTGGCAGAAAGAAAATTGATAATTACAATGTCATTAATTGATATAATCGATACGTCGCTATTCCCGCTTCTTCGCCCGGCCCTTAGTCGCGGTTAACATCAAATATGTAGGCCGAGCCCGATTCATTGCCGTTGTCGGCACTACGCGCTGCCCCGATCACTGCGGTATCGCCTGAAAACCCAACGCTGAAGCCGAAGACCTCGCCCTCGGCGCCATCGGCGGCGGTCAGCTTGGCTTGTTCGCGCCAGAGGTTTTCTGAGCGGGTGAACACATAGGCCGAACCCGAATTCTCGCCCTTGTCATCTTGAAACATGGCGCCAATCACGGCGGTGTCGCCGACAAGAGCGACGCTGCGGCCAAACCTGTCGTCGGCGGCGCCGTCAGAGGCGGTGAGCTTGGCCTGTTGTCGCCATGTCGTCCCGGTACGGACGAATATGTAGGCAGAGCCCGCATCAACGCCCATGACGTCGTCATCATCTCTGCGCGCCGAGATTAAGGCGGTGTCGCCGGACAGGGCGACCCTGACGCCGAAGATATCAGTCTCAGCGCCGTCGCTAGCGGTAAGTTTAGCCTGCTGGCGCCAGTTATCGCCAGAGCGGGTAAAGACATAAACCGCACCCGCATCAACGGCTTTTTCATCGTTCAGGTCGGCGCCGACCAAGAAGGTGTCACCGTCAAGAGCAACGCTGATGCCGAAGACGTCGCCCGCCGCGCCATCGGCGGCGGTCAGCTTGGCCTGTTGGCTCCAGACCGTCCCGGAGCGGGTGAACACGTAGACCGAGCCTGCGCCATCGCCCATATCGTCATCATGCGG
>JAJFGA010000042.1 GCA_021776375.1 Hyphococcus sp.
AGGCCGATAATCCCGGCGGTTTGAACTTTTGAAAATTGCAACATGGGCGAGACGCTCCCAAGCGAAAATATCGCTCCGCTGGTTTTGGTTATTTATCGTTAGCGGCAGGTTCCGGCTTGGTGCGAACATCGCTGAGGGTCGCTTTGACAACTTTGACCGCGACCTTGTCGGCAAGTTCGACCATCACTTCATTGTCGTCGATAACTTTGGTGATTTTGCCGATCAGGCCCCCGGCGGTGACGACAACGTCGCCACGGCGGACTTTGGAGATCATTTCCGTATGTTTCTTGCGCGCCGTCATTTGCGGGCGGATCAGCAGGAAGTAAAAAATCACAAATATGAATACCAGCGGGGCCAACTGCATCAACGGGTTGGGCGCGGCGGTCTGGGCGGCCTGCGCATAAGCGGGCGATATCCACATCTTGTCGTCTCCTCGGGAATGTTCAGCGATTAGGGCCGCGCAGCATAAACCACGCCGCCGACGCTTGCGTTGGCGGATATATAACGATCACGTTCCCGGTTGCAATGCGCCATCGTGCGAAGATGCGCCGGCAGGGCTGCAGGGTCACGCTTGTCCGCTCTGAGGGCAGGACGCGAGCCTGAACGGCAAATAGGGCCAAACCGCCTCCAGCGCCCGGAAATCGGCCTATTTCCGGGCTCGTCAGGTGTAAAAGGCCGGCTTAGCAACACACCGTTCAGGCGGCCCTCCCTTGTTAAGCGCCGACGCCAACGCTACCCCGGAGAGGTGGCGGAGGGTCCCTCATGCAGACAAGGACGGTTTCCTGTGCGGGTTGAAAAGATGAAAGAGCACCCGACCGCCTCAGCAGGCAGCCGTTCTTTGCGCGAGGCGGATATCCCCACCATAGCGCCGCAAAGCCGGACGCCGCTGTTCTTCCAGCGGCGCTTCCTGCCGATGTGGACCGCGCTCTCACTCGGCGCCTTTACCGACAATATGCTCAAGCAGGCGCTATCCGTCGCGCTGATTTACGCCCTGATCACCGCGCCGCTAATTAGCAATGACGACGCGCTGCCAATTGTCGGCTCACTTTTTCCCATTGCGATGCTGATCTTTTCCAGCATCGCCGGTCAGCTCGCCGATAAATATGAGACCGTGATGATGTTTCGGCGCACCAAATTTATCGAGCTGTTGTTGATGATTATCGCCGCGGTCGGCTTTGCTACCGGCAACGCCCTTATTCTCATCCTCGCTTTGTTTTTGATGGGCGCACAATCGGCGTTTTTCAGCCCTGTGCGCACCGGCGCGATGCCAAAATATTTTGCGCCGGAAGAACTGGTGCGCGCCAACGCGTTTTGTAGCGGGGGTCTGTTTGTCTCCGTCATGCTCGGCATCGTCGCCGGCGGGTTTTTAATCATCCTGCCAAACGGACCGCTGATCGTTTCGGCGCTGCTAGTCGTCGCAGCCCTTGGCGGATGGCTCGCCATTCGCCTCGCGCCGTCAGCCCCTGCCAATGCGCCCGATCTCGCTATCAGCTGGAACGGCCTGGCGCAGACGCCAATACTGATTGGACACGCCTTTCGCGCGCGCGGTGTTTGGCGGCCCTTGCTCGGCGTTGCCTGGTACTGGTCGGTCGGCGCGCTGGTGACGGTTGCTGTGCCGTTTTTTGTCCGCGACACGCTTGGCGGCGACGGAACGGTTATTGCGGTGATGATGGGGTTGTTTGCGATCGGCGCGGCTATCGGCGCGACCATGGCGTCGTTGCTCGCCAAAGGCCGCAGCGGGCTCGGCTTCGCCGCCGTCGGCGCGCTTGCCGCCGGATGCATGATCTTGGCGGTCTATATTCTGAGCGCCGGTTTTTCACCGCCTGCTGACGGATCGTTCCTTAGTGCGGGCGAATTCTTTTCCGCCACACATGCCTATGCGCTCGCCGGCGCCTTCATTCTGGCGTCGATATCGACCAGTGTTTTCGTGGTGCCGTTGCAAGCGGCCGTACAAAGGCGCGCGCCCGTCGATAAGCGCGCGCGCATCCTTGCGGCCAATAACATGCTCAACGCCGCCGGCGCGATGATTGGTTCGTTGCTCGTGTTGCTGGTGCCCAGAACATCACTGGAGGCGGTTGATTTGTTCCTGGTCATCGGTTTTGCGCAAGGCGCGCTGGCGCTCTATATGCTCCGCCGCCGGCAAAGCGTTCAAGACGGGCTTTATGACGAGATGCTCCATGGCGCAGAAAAATCAGCGCCTTGAAGCACTGATGATAGTCCAAAACGGACCCTGGCGGCAGGCAGAGTGACGGCATAGGAGAGCCGCGCTCGGCCGGTATCTCACTTGTCCGGAGCCGTCTCACGGCGGCCTTTGGCGTGACCTGCGTCTTCTGTTAAGGTCTGGTTAACCATTCGGCGGCGGCACGGGCCCGCATGGGCTGGGGCAAGCCCTGAAAAAAGCTTAACTGGCCAGCAACTTGCTTAACCCGGTAGAAAGAACGAAACGGTAAACTAGAGCGGTTATGGGCCTGTCCTTCTTAATCATCGCGATCTGCCTGGTGTTTGGCTCGATCGCCGCCGTCTTGTCGATACGGCCTAATCTGTTGCCTGAGATTGGCGCTAATCTCAGGCGCGCCGATCCGGTTAAGAAATTCTCGCCACGCAACACCCTGTTCATTATCGGCCCGGCGGCAAATCATGCTGCGTGCCGGATGCAACGGCGGCTATTGAAGCCGGCCATCCCCGCCCTCATCCGCGAGGATATTGCGGTCATCGAAGTCTATGGGGATGATACGCCACGCAAAAATGGCGATCCGATTGAATGGCTCGACCCCTCGCTGTTGCGCCATGCGCTGGATGCGGAAAGCGGGTTTTTTCTGATCTATGTCGACCCAGCCGGCAAAGCCCGGTTCCGCAGTGAGGCGCCGATGGTCACCGCCGATATTTTGCAGCGCGCGCAACTTGAAATCGACGCACCCAATCGCACGCACGCAAAAAAATCATCCGTTCTAAAAAAATTGCGCGCGGCCTAACCCCCATCAAACGTTTCACGCGGGCGTCCGATGGAGTGGTAATTTATTCCACGCTCGACCATTTCGCGCGGGGGATAGATGTTTCTTAAATCAATCATCACCGGCGCCTTCATAAGCGCCTTGACGCGATCAATATCAAGCGCCCGAAATTCGTCCCATTCCGTTATGATGACAACGCCGTCCGCGCCTTCCAGCGCCTGATAGGGGCCTTCGGCATAATCGACATTGTCCATCAGCAACGCCGCTTCCTTCATTCCGACCGGATCGTAGGCGCGAACCGCAGCGCCAGCCGCCTGAAGTGCGGGCACAATATCCAGCGACGGCGAATCTCGCATATCGTCCGTATTCGGCTTAAAAGTCAGCCCTAAAACAGCAATCGTTTTGTTGGTCAGCGATCCGCCGCAAGCGGCAATGACGCGCTCTGCCATTTTCTGCTTACGTTCATCATTGATAGCAACAACCGCCTCGACAATGCGCGTTGGCACATCATTGCTTTGCGCGGTGCGCACAAGCGCTATGGTGTCTTTGGGAAAACACGAGCCGCCATAGCCTGGGCCGGCATGTAGAAACTTTGCGCCGATCCGCCCGTCCAACCCCATGCCGCTGGCGACTTCCTGAACATTGGCGCCGACCTTCTCGCACAGATCGGCGATCTCGTTGATGAACGTAATTTTTGTCGCAAGGAACGCGTTAGCGGCATATTTGATCAATTCCGAAGTCGCACGATTGGTGAACACCATCGGCGTCTCGTTGAGATAAAGCGGCCGATAAAGCTCGCGCATAACTTCAATCGCGCGATCATCTTCAAGGCCGACAATGATGCGGTCGGGGTGTTTGAAATCAGCGATCGCAGCGCCTTCACGTAAAAATTCCGGGTTTGACACCACCGAAAAATCAGCATCCGGACGCGCTTTACGAATGATCTGTTCAACCTCGGCCCCGGTTCCGACCGGCACGGTCGATTTATTGACGATCACCGTATAACCATTGATGACCGACGCTATTTCCTCCGCCGCGCTATAGACATAGGACAGATCAGCAAACCCATCACCACGCCGCGACGGCGTGCCAACAGCGATAAAGACGGCGTCAGCGGTCGGTGTTGATGCTACAAAGTCATCGCTGAAGGACAGGCGCCGGGCTTTAACGTTTTCTGCGACCAGCGCTTCAAGCCCCGGCTCGAAGATCGGCATTTTGCCGGCCTCAAGGCTGCGAATTTTGGCCGCATCCTTATCGACGCAGACAACGTCATGGCCAAAATCAGCAAAACAGGCGCCCGATACCAATCCCACATATCCGGCGCCGATGACGGTGACGCGCATGGTGTTTCCTTAGCGTTTTGGCCAGCGGAACAACCACGGCCCGAAAGATCATACTGCAGTCTTAAACAGCGTTTTTAGGAAAAACCACCGCCAGAATGGTCAACATTAAAATTTTAAAATCGAACCACAACGACCAGGCGTCGATATAGCCGAGGTCGTATTTGACCCTTTGTTCCATAAGTTCGTTTTCGGATGTTTCGCCGCGATAGCCATTGACCTGCGCCCATCCGGTAATGCCAGGCTTTACCTTGTGCCGGCCGGAATAGTTTTCAATCAGTTGCGCATATTGGTGGTTGTGCGCCAAGGCGTGGGGGCGCGGGCCGACAAGCGACATCTCACCGCGAATAACGTTGAACAGCTGCGGCAGCTCATCAAGGCTGTAGCGGCGAAGAAATTTCCCCAACGGGGTGATGCGAACGTCGTTTAATTGCGCTTGTTGGATTTCCTCGCCGTCATCGGCAACCGTCATGGTGCGAAACTTATAGATCCGAAACACCGCATTGTTAAATCCGTGCCGCTGCTGCGCAAACAGGATCGGTCCCTTACCCTGTAATTTGATCGTAACCGCGACAAGCAGCAATAGCGGGCTCAGCACGACCAGAAGCATCGCGCCGAGCACATAATCCTCGATCGTTTTGATAATGCTGCCCCAGCCTTCCAGCGGGCGGCGATAAAGCGACAATACACTTGCCGCGCCGACTTTGGCGACTGCGCCGCCCGTATGGTCAAGCCAATGCGTGTTCGGACAAATCGAAATCGATACCGGCAGCGAAGAAAGACGCCGCGCTAGGCAATCCATCTCGGTGCGTGATGCGCGCGGCGTGGCGATCACGATATCATCAATCTCGCCATTGCGCGCGGCAAGTTCCAGCGCGCTGAGGTCACCGGCGATGGTCTCATCATAGTCATCGCCGTTGTTGGGGAGCCCCGCCTCAAACAGGCCGACAATCGAAATACCATTTTCCGCGGCGCCGACATGCTCGGCAAATCTGGCGCCCAATTTTGTCGCGCCGACAATGGCAATCCGCCGCGCGAAAACGCCGCCGTCTCTGATCATTGAGCGCAACAGCCTGGCGGCGATAATTCGCGCCAGGACAATAACAACCAAGGTCGTCACCGACCATGCAACCAGCCAGACACGCGAAAACATGTCGGATATCTTCAGCGCAAATCCGAAGGCGAGCAGACCCAAAATGACCATTCCCCAGATCGATACAACCGCCCGGATGTTACCGCTTGAGGATAGGAGTTGATCAAAGTCATAATACCCGTCGCGCCGCAAAAGCGCCGTCATGCCGGTCGCCCCGACAATGCCGGCCGCAGTGTAGGGTTGGAAATCAAACTCCGATTGGAGTGCAAAAATATGGTAGGTGGCGGCGACGCCGACCGAGATTGCGATCACAAAGATGAAGTCAAGAAATTGCACGATATCGCCGAACAGCGCCCGCGACGCCGATGATCGGCGGCGACCGTTTTCACCGGAATAATTCTCTGCGTTACTCACACTCGTCTCGGCCATTGGGCTTGGTACTTCTTGTTTGTGCTAACTGTGTACTATTTTGGCAAATATTCCGTAATCATCGCCAAAATCTGCAATTTTCAGGCGCTTCCCTTCTCTGACGCCAAATTGCGGCGATGCCCGGTTCGGCCCGCCAATTGCCTGTGTGTTACCCGATACCGGGCTATTATGCGCCAAAAAGGTTACCTGTGCCATGTCGAAACAATTTTCCGCCTTTCATGTCGCCTGGCGAGACGTCAAGCATCGCCCAATAGGCCTTTTCGCCAATGAGCGCGATTATGGCCGCGCCGCCGCGGAAGCTTTGCAGGAGAGGCTCAACCAATTGGCCGACGAAGGCTGGATTATCCAGGAAATCATACCGGCCTCAGGGCTGACGCCGCAGCAAACGGCGGCGTTTACGGTGGTTGCCTTTCGTTAACGCAAGGCATCGACAAACCATCGGGCTTGCATCTCGCCATCGCCTGCGCCATCCCCCCACCATGACCGGTTATACAAAAGACGACGCGCGGCTCGCAGACGATCTCTGCGCCCTGGCGCTTGCGGCTGGCGCAAAGGCGCTTGAAGTTTACGCCACCGATTTTGTTACCGAACACAAAGGCGACTCCTCCCCAGTGACCGCCGCCGATCGCCTCGGCGAGGAAATCATTCTGGCCGGGCTCGCGGTCGTCGCGCCGGACATTCCGGTGCTCGCGGAAGAGAGCGCCTCAGACGGCGATATCCCGCAGCTGGGTGATCTATTTTTTCTCGTCGACCCGCTCGACGGCACGCGGGAATTTGTCAACAAGACCGGCGAATTTACCGTCAATATTGCCTTGATCAAAGATGGCCGCCCCGTAATCGGCGTGGTTTACGCGCCAGCGGTCGGCAAACTTTATTGCGGTGTTTTAAATGATGGCGCGTGGCTGCAGGAGATTGACGACGCCGGCGCGGCGGGCGAGCGCTCAAAGATACGCGCCCGTAAGGCGCCGGACGCTGGCCTCGTCGCCGTCGCCAGCCGTTCGCATCGCTCACCGGAGACCGATGATTTTCTGGGGGTGATGAATGTCTCTGAGTTTGCCGCCGCCGGGTCTTCGTTGAAGTTCTGTCTCATCGCAGAAGGCAAGGCGGATATTTATCCGCGGCTCGGCCGCACCATGGAATGGGACACCGGCGCCGGCCAAGCGGTGCTCGAGGCGGCGGGCGGCAAAGTTGTCGTTCACCCTGGCGGCGAACCATTGGCATACGGAAAAGAAACGCGCGGATATGACAATCCGTATTTTATCGCCTGGGGGAAGACTTCCTAACGGTAGAGAACGGGGCCTGACGTTCGCAGCAGGCTAGCGGGAACTGTCGCCCCGCGCCGCACCCAGATTTCCCAAACCGGGGTTTGCTCCACCATCTTGAATTCTGTGTAGAGCAGCGCCTCAGCGCGACCGATAGCCTTCGCCGTCGCTGGATCAAGGTCGAGGCGCGGCACGAACACCACACTCGCCGCGCTCGCCGCCGCATCGCCGCTGGCCTGGCATTTTCGCCTTTCCGCAAGGACGCAAGCCGTGTCCGCGCCGGTCAAAATCGCAACACCCCACCCTTCAGCCGCCATCGATTTCGCTCTGCCGGCCGCCTCAAGCAACATCATCGACTGGTCAACCGGCGCCAGCGCAAAGAATTCTCGCGCCTCAACGGTCGAAAAACGACCCTCCTCAATCCACTGCGCAATAGTCGGACCACCCGGCTGCACCAGCGCCAACTCGGTGCGGATATTTTCCGGCGCCGCCGCTGCAACCTGATACTGAAGTGCAAATTGTCCGGCCGCATGAACCACAATCGCAACAGTCCAGAACAGCGTCAGTGCGCCGCCGGTTAAGGCGACCGAAACGCTGGCGCGGTCATGATTGCGAAACAGACCATCATAAAACGGCGAGGACACCGAAAACACCGCAATCGCAGCGACTAAAACGAATACCGGAAGCGCATTGGCGCCAGTTAAGCGCGCCGCAATGAAGGCGGTTATGCCAAGCAACAGCGCCGTCAGCCATGACATGAGATGTTCGCGGCCGCCAAATACAGATGCAGAAAGGAGAATTAAAACCGTGCTGACCACAACGCCGCTGAGCCCCATGGCGCCGTCGCCGCCAGAAAAAGACGCGCTAACCTGCAAGACACCGCTCGCCGCTGAGGCCCGAGCTATGTTAATGCCCGGCGCCAGCCATTCTGCGAGCGCCGCAAGGCTCGCAAACATCGCAAGCGTTGCGGCATAGCGCGACAGGCCGCAGCGCCCGGACAGAAACGGACATGCGGATAGGGCGATGAAGCCGGCAAGTGAAAACACTGGATTAAGTTGCCAGAGAGCGAACAGGCCGATCCCGGCTATCAGGCCTTCAAAGCGTGCGCGCGCCGGGGCGTTGTCTGCCGAAGCGGCGACGAAACAAAAACTCGTGACCAGAAATATCGCGAGCGCAAGCTCGCTCGGGCCCGCGAATGGCGAGGCGACATATGCCCCCAAGGCGCCCGTCGTTAACGCAGCTGGAATTGTCGGCAATCGCGACGCGGCAAAATACGCCATCGGATAGACTACGAAAAGCGCACTCAAGGCTTTTGCGATGAGGTGAATGCGTCCCGGCGTTTCGGCGAAAATATCCGCCGCTAAAAGCAGCATCACATAGAAAGGTGATCCATTATCGCTAAGCGCCTCTGCGCCAGCGTTAATTGCTCGTGCCTCGGCAATCGGCGCAATCATATCGACCGTTGGTGACAGGCTTAACAGGGCCGGCGCCAGAACCGCCGCCAGAATAAACGGCGCCGCTGCCAGCACTGACCAGAGAAATGACCAGCCAGGTTCCCGCCACGAATAAATCACCATCGCCGCACCACGCGCGACCGGCGCCGGCCGGCGCCAGGCGAAGTCTTCATCGTGGTCCCAATTGTCGCTGTTTGCGCTCATTTTGCCCGTTTTCAATCTTGCTTCTTGTCTCAAAGCGGCGCGCTTTGAAAATCCTTAACGGCAAAACTGCAATTGCTTTGCCGAAGCGCTTTGTCCAATGTTAAAATCTTTCGATATCAGTTGTTTGCGGCTTTGCGCGGCGCGCCGCGCTGCTATGGTTAGGGTTAATGCGCACGCTTTTTCATATGCCCCTCGACCCCGCCTCGCGAATGGTGCGCATCGCGCTTGCCGAAAAGGGACTGCCGGCGCAGCTGATCGAAAAGCGGCCATGGGACGACGACGGAGCGCTCGTGGCGGCAAACCCTGCGGGCGCGGTTCCGGTGCTCATCGACGAGCCGCCGACCCGCGGCGTCATTAATGCGGCGCCGGCGACAGTCATTATCGAATATATCGAAGACGCCTACACTGCCGCCCCCTTACTTCCGTCAACTTCCGCCGCACGCGCCGAAGTGCGTCGACTATGCGCATGGTTCACCGGCAAATTCGAGGCTGATGTCATCGCACCAATCGTTCGTGAGCGGATTGACAAGCGGTTGATGCGTCTTGGGCAGCCAGACTATGAGTTGTTAAAACGTGGCGGTGAGGCGCTCGCCTGGCATATGGATTATTTCAACTGGCTACTCGATCAGCGAACTTGGTTTGCGGGAGAGAAATATACCGCCGCCGATATTGCTGCGGCCGCTTTTGTCTCCAGCGTCGATTATGTCGATGCGATGCCCTGGGGCGCCTTTCCTCTGGTGAAGGAGTGGTATGCACGGGTCAAATCGCGTCCCGCCATGCGCCCGATCTTGCGCGACCGCATCGCCGGGCTGCCGCCGCCACGCCATTATGATGATCCGGATTTTTGAGCATGTCCCCCGCCATCAGCAATGATGATATCCGAACTGAAGCGCGCGCGCTTGGCTTTGACGCCGTTGGGTTTGCGCCCGCCTCGCTGCCTTCGGAGGCTGGAAAAAACCTGACGCAATTTCTAACGCTCGGCCGGCACGGTGGAATGACTTGGATGGAGGGGCGTGCAGAACAACGCAGTTCGCCGCAAGCACTCTGGCCCGAGGCGCGCAGCGTCATCATGCTCGGCATGAATTATGGGCCGGACGAAGACCCGCTCGCGACCTTAGCGCAAAAATCATCGGCGGCAATTTCTGTCTATGCAAAAAACAAAGACTACCACGAGCTTATAAAAAAACGCCTTAAGCGCCTCGCCCGCTGGCTGATTGAAGAGCATGGCGGCGATGTCAAAGTCTTTGTCGATACCGCGCCAGTAATGGAAAAGCCGCTGGCGGCGAAAGCCGGCGTCGGCTGGCAGGGCAAGCACACCAATCTGGTATCACGCGAGTTTGGTTCTTGGCTTTTTCTCGGCTCGATTTTCACAACGCTCGACATTATCGCCGATGCGCCGGAGGCGGATCATTGCGGCTCATGCCAAAACTGTCTCAACATCTGTCCAACCGACGCCTTTCCGGCCCCTTACCAACTCGATGCCAGGCGGTGCCTATCTTATCTCACCATCGAACATCAAGGCCCGATCCCTATCCAGTTTCGCAAAGCCATGGGCAACCGGATATACGGCTGCGACGATTGCCTGGCGGTCTGTCCATGGAACAAATTCGCATCGCTATCACGGGAGACTGCATTCCACGCACGCGAAACATTGCGCACGCCAAGCCTTTTCGAGCTTGCCGCATTAGATGATCGCGCGTTCAGGAATATGTTTTCCGGCTCGCCGATCAAACGCACGGGCCGCGCCCGCTTTGTCAGGAATGTGCTGATTGCTATCGGTAATTCGCAAGACCGGGAACTGGCGCCGTCAGCGCAAGCGCTGCTCGACGACGATAACGCACTGATCCGCGGGGCCGCGATTTGGGCGTTGCGGCAATTGTTGGACGCTAAAGAGATCGCCGACTTACGGCGCCAATTTCTAACACAGGAAAATGATGCAGATGTTATCGCCGAATGGGCGCCTTAAACGCTAAATTTCAACGGTAACATAAACCTCGCCCTGGGCGAAGTTGCCATTGTCGTCTTCAACCCAATACCAGAATTGATCCATCCCGGTGAAATTTGGATCCGGCGTGTAGGTGACCGTTCCATCATCATTCAAATTCACGCGGCCATTCCTCGGATTAACAAATCCATCCACAGCAATTGGGTCGCCATCAGGATCGAAGTCATTTGCGAGGACGTCGATGATCACCGAGCTCCCTGAAGTGACGGTCGTGGTCTTATCATCGGTCGCTACCGGCGCCCCGCTGTTGACGTCAAGGACGCCATGATAAATCGGGTCCGCAAGACCCGATGCTTTCAGCGCCCCGTTAACGCCGCCGGGAATTTCAACAAATTGTGTCTCTTTGATTAATTCGCCCGTAGCCCTGTCGGCAAAAAGTCGTTCAAAAGCAGTTACGGCCCGCCCATCAGGCAACGTCCAATAGCCTTCCCGCTCGATCGCGTTGCCCAGTGCGTCACCGGCATAGACTTGAGGGTCCAGGTCGCCAAGCTCGATAGATCCAATGCTATCGGTTTTGACGCCCGGGAAATTCATACCGAAAAAAGGCGAGCCAACGGGTTCGAAAAGTGGAAATTCTCCAAGATCGGATTCAAACTCCAAACGACCGGCGACAAGATCAGCGGCGGTCAAAATTTGATCATTTGCATCCAGGTTCGTAAAATCAGTGGTGGCGCCGCTAATAGAAACGTCAATGAACGCATACCGATAATCACCGTCAAAGTTCGTGAAGTTGGTTGTTTTATCCATGTCCACGCCGATATCGAAGCCTTCAATGTTGGCGTTGTTTACAACCAGGTCAAATGTATTCTGCCCCGTGAAAATACCGCTAATGCTGTTGGCGGAGCCAACGAGATCGATATCCTTCAGCGTGTAACGGCCAGTGTATTCCAGATGAATGCCAAAACGTGTTTCCCAGGCGGTAAAATCTTCGATGAGAGAACGCACATCATGGGCCTGATTGGGGCCCGGTTTGACAACATAAAACCCTGTGCCCGTGGCAATCGACTCGTTGCCGCTAAACTGAGCGATTGAAGGCCGAAATATTCGCACTTGATCGGAATAGTTTAAGCTCTCCGGATACGGTGCATTATCAGGATCGACCGGAATTTCATCCCCAAGCGGCGCGCGCGAAAAGTAGATAAATCCCTGTCCGCTAGGTACGCCGGCGGCGACATTATCTAACGCCTCAACCAACCGTCCCTGGAACCAAAAACCGGAGCCCGTACGGCCAAGGTCAAACTCGGAAACGTCGGGGCCAAATTTCGGATTGTTATCTAAACCAAACCCAGCCACGCCGATCGATTTTATCGCAATATTGCTAACCCATCGCCCGGTCTCGTTACCGGTCTCAGCCACAAACGCAGCGCCGAATACATCATAGGCGGCATTATCCGCCAGAATCGCATTTGAATCGTGATGAACCACGCCCCAGCCGGGAGATCCCCAAATGGCGTTGCCGACAAGTTGGGCAGGGTTGTCCTGATCACTAACACCAGCACGGTGGATATGAAGCGGGTAGCGCGCCTTTATATTGGTGTCAAAATCAACTGAATCCAGTTTAGCAACATCAAATGCGCGCTCAGACTTATCTGTACGCCCAAGATCTGTAAATTCTGCATAACGAACATCAATATCATCCGAATGCATAAACATCACGTGACCGCGCTGATGTACGGGCAGGTCATCTGCATTTTCAGTAACAAACCGGACATTGCGCGAGTAGTTGGCGACATAGGCTTTCAGGTCGTCGCGCGGCGTGTCGTGATCGAACTGCAACGGGCGATCGAATGTTATGACATTGCCATTGATCGCCGTAATGACGAGCTCTTCATCTTCTGTTGTCAGGTCGTTGCGCAGAGTCCCTGGTGGCAACGGATCAATATCTGCTAACTTCGTTCCGGTTAGAACAAGCCTGTCGCCGACAGCCCAACCATCCGGCGGTGCTTCAAGCGTAAGCGATGTATCGCCCGCCATCGCATCTATCGCAACTTTCAGAAAAGTATCTTTTTGATCGCCATAAATTTCAATCGTTCCCTGGCTGATTACGCCGCGAGATAAGAGTTGCGTGTCCCAAGAAACATCAATCGGACCATTGTCGGCGATCTGAATAATAGCCTCAACGCCAGGCGCCACAGGATTGTCGGCAGTACCTATCGTCAACGTGCCGATTGGAGAAACGATCAGAGTATCAACTTCCATGAAGGAATTTTGATCTGTGGCGAATTCAAGCACGCCATCGACACGGACGGTAAACAGGGATACGGCGCTTTCACCGTCATAGGTGACCTTAACGCCTTCGGAGATCAACACTTTGGCGCCTTCCGGCGGCACTTCGCTATTTGCCCAAGTATTGGGATCAAACCAGGAACCATCATTAACGGCGACATGCGTTGCTTCATGTACCGGGACGAGGTTCAAGAGGGCCTCATGCTCAGCCGCCTTGGAGTCTCCGACATGGTGGTGCCCGCCTGAGCCACCGTGACCGCTTACGGCGGGTTCTTCATGCGGTACGTCGCCAACGATGACTTCAACAGACGCCGAACTAACCGCACCGTTCGCGTCCCGGACCTCATATGAGAATGTCGCCACCCCCTCAAAGCCGGCATTTGGCACAAATGTCACGCCGGAGCTGTCCAAAAATACGGTTCCATTTACCGCATCAAAAACACGCACGATTTCCAGTCCGCCAAAACCTGCATTGGAGTCGTTGGCTTGCAATTGCGAGGCAGAAATAAGCAGCGGTTGATCGACCTCAGCATGAACGTGGTCATCTACCGCGTTGAGGGCGACATCGACATTGCCGAAGATATTGTCGTCGCCTGTACCGGGAGCCGCTGCGCCGCCGCCCGTAACGGGAGCTGTAGCGCCATCATCAGCTGCACCGAGTGGAATATCTTCCTTGCCGACACTCAGACAGCCTTCCGCCGCCAGCAAAGGCGCCAACACGCTGACGTTCATCATCTTCTTGCGGCTCGCGCGTTTTCTTGCGCGCCGGCCTGTCGCCTGTGGCGCCTTGATGGCGCCAAGCTCACTGGCCATTAACAAATCGTTTATGTTCATTGAATTAGCGGAAAGGACAGCATCGCCGGAGCGAAATTCTTTGCTCATAATCAGGCTCACTCACACATTTGTCTGCAATCGGACAGTAAACAGTATCTTTCTCGCCACACCGAACAATTTTTCTTGCACGATGCGATTGTGCAACAGGTAAGAAATTAGGAACCTTAGATTTCTTTTGTCTGAAGCTCCTGAAAACAATTTGATGAAAATAAGCCGATCACGGATTAAATTTTCACAAGTTTCAAGAGCAGCCGCACGAATCCTCAATCTCGAAGATCAAGTTACTATAGGCGCCTTGAAAATGAATCTAAAATTTTATCAACCTAAGCCCGCCGAAGACCGGCAGGCCGGCGCAGCGGCGCTTAACGGCTAAGCTTTCTTAAGCCCCGCACCAGTATGGGAGGTAACAAATCGTTAATGATCTCGTCCCGCTTCACTGCCCAGTCAACTTTGTCGCCTGTTTGCGGTCGAGGTTTAAATTGAGTCGTCTTTTCACGAGCCGTGTCGTCCCAGGTTGCGGTGTAGTAATAAAGCGCAATCGAGCGGCGCGCCTCACCACCCGGATGTGCGACCGGCACCGGATGACCGTGATAGCTCTTACCGCTGGTTGAAAACACAACACAGCGATTGAACAGCGGAACAATTCTGTGTCGAAGGTGTTTCATATCGCAATCCCAAAGCTCAAGTTCCCCGCCGAAACCTTCCTCCCAGTCCTTGTTGAGGTAAATCAACAAATTCAGGCGCCGCTCAAGTCCAAGTTTACGATGCATGTTGAAATCGGCATGGACATCAAGATGTCCCCCCGATTTGGTTTGATGAAATCCGCCGCCGACAAAATAAGGGTCGGGAATAAGACCGGCAATGCCGGTCATGTTTTCTAAAAACTCGATAAACGGCCGCGAATTCATTGAATAAAAGAAAGAGCGTAGTTGCGGTGTCAAAAAATCAGGATTGAAGCTAGTTTTATAGCGCTCCTGGTCGCGGTCGAAGCTGCGACTATCAGGGTCCAGTGTCTGTGGAAACGCGGCAAGACATGCATCGAGAATTTGCGGCGAACAAAAATCATCTATGGCGATATGTGGAAAGGGCTCTGCCGAAACATATTTATCGTGCAGGTCGGCGCCCTTGCCCTGCATCTCCGATACATCAAAAAATCCGAACTGTGTATCCGCGATCTCAAGATAGCTCATAAGCGCCGCCCTCTTTCCTGGCGGCGAAGCCCGCCGTCACTGATCCAGCCTATGGGTGAACGCCAACATCGTTTTATTTCGTCTTACCGCCATCATTATCGCGCTCGGTGCGGGTCCAGGTCTTTGCTGAGGCCCGCCCGCGCCGCCCATAGACCTTCAGCTTCTGAAGCATAAATGGCGCCAACGCCCATAATTGTGACGCTGGCAACGCCGTGCGCCCAAAGCGTAACCACCCGGCGACAAGCGCCAGCACAAATATCGCAATTGAAGTCAATATAGCGACGAGCGGCCCAGGCCCGGTAAATCCGATCATTAAGGCTGACAATACTGCGGCAAGACCCAAACCGGCGCCAAGCGCCACAAGCGGCGGTATCATCGCATCCGCAGCCAGCAGTATCAGCTTCACATCGGCCCGCAACATACCGTGCAACATCGCCGGCGCCGCGTGGCGCGCCATAATCTCCAGCGACCCATACTCCCATCGCGCGCGTTGGGTGACGCTAGCGTCTTGGGCCGTTGGAAAAAAGCTGGTCACTTGCGCATCTGGCGCGAAGACGGGCGGCGCGCCGGCCGCCGCCATTTTCAGCGTCATTAGCAGATCTTCGGTTATGTCGCCGGCGGCAAAGTCCAGACGGGAAATCAGCTCCCATGGCGCAGCCAATCCCACCCCGGTAAAACGTGTGACATCAAAGAGATTTGAAAGGCCAGTCATGCGTACACGGTTGATCATAATCCATGCAAATGCCGACACGCTTGTTCCGGGCCTGGCGCCGTCTGGAGCATTCATCATATTCAGCGCCTGCGCCGGGCGTCCGCTTGCGCAAGCGACGCCAGCCAAATGTTGTAGCGCACCCTCACCAACCCGGCAGTCAGCGTCGAAGAAAGCAATACATTCCGGCGGCGCATCACGCAGGCAATCAATCGCATATTGCAACGCATAACCTTTGCCACGATGATCCGGCGCCGCACGATCAAAAACCTCTGCGCCACAGTCTTCAGCGACCGCGGCGGTGTCGTCGGTGCAATTATCGGCCACAACAATCAGCCGATCGTCAGGTCGCAACTGCGCGCGAAGGTCGCGCAATGTTGCAACCATATGACGGCCTTCATTATGCGCGGGAACAATTACCGCCAGAGACGACGGCTGGGCGCCAGTAGATTGCCGGCGCAGCGGGAAGAACGCCGCCAGCGTTTCGATGATAAGCAAAACAACCGGCGCCGCTGCCGTCAGCGCGACACCCCAAAGCAGAACGGTGAAAACCGCATTCATGAACGCGCCTCTAAAGCGGCTGAAAAATATCCGGCCAAATGCCCCGCTTCGGTATCAATATCGTGCATCGTTTCGACCCGTTGACGGCCTTCGTCACCCATCTGCGCAATCTTGTCGTCATGGGCGTTTATAGCCGCCAACAAGGCCGTTGTAATCGCATCAATATCGCCGGCGGGGGTCAGCCAGCCACATAGGCCATCCTTCACCAATTCGGGTATGCCGGCGATATAGGTTGTAATCACCGGCCGACGTAACGCCAATGCCTCCATGATTGAAACCGGCAGCCCCTCCGCATAGCTCGGCAAGACAAAGCCGCGCGCGCCAAGCAACGCCTCGCGCACTTCATCCGGCGTCTTCCACCCTGCAAGCACAACATTGCGGCCAATATCATGGCGACGGATCGCCGCCTCGATTTCATCCCGCATCGGTCCGTCGCCGATTAACGTGACTTTCACTTCGGGAACATCTTTTACCACTCGCGCCGTCGCCTCAACCAGATCTATCTGGCCTTTTTCTGCACACAGACGGCCCGTGCAGATAAAATGTGGCGCAGAGACAACATTGTTTCCGACGCCCTGATAGAAGGCGCGTTCAATGCCGCAACGAACAATTTTAATTCTCGGCCAGACAGACGGCGAAGACAGTTTCTTCAATTGGCTGGCGCCAAATTGTGAAATGGCGACGACAAATGAAGCGTTATCAATTTTGCGCCGCAGTGAAATAAGCGCCGGTTTTTCAAATTCCTCCGGCCCATGGACCGTAAAGCTAAAACGCGCCCGCGCCAGCGACGCTGCAAGCATCGCAATCGTCGCCGCGTTGGTGCCAAAGTGTGCATGAACATGGCGCAGACCATCCCGCCTTAGCCAATTGGCAAGGACAAGCGCCTCGCCAAAATAGAACACGTGCCGCAGCAGACCAGCCTCTGAACGCCACCCCATGGACAGCGCCGCACCCAGCGCACGCACAACGCCTAGAGGGTTAGTAAAAATTTCACCGAGCACCGACCATATTATTGAGCCCGCACCAGCATTAATGATGTGGCGGGTCTTGGCGCTCTCTTCGATATCTTCCTGCGCGATCACTTTATCCTTAGGCGGACGGATGGCGAAGCGAATAACCTCAGCGCCGCCGCGCTCCAACGCCTGGATTTCACGGCGAATGAAACTATGGGAAATTCCAGGATACTGGTTAATAAAATAAGCCAGCTTCATGATGCGTCGCGCTCAATCACCGCTTATCGCTTTGCCCCGAACCATAATTTGCAGGCGCCCAAAAATTCGGGGAACCGCCCCATGACAGCCGAAAACGCCGCCTTCCAAGACCCGAGTTTGAAGGCGCCCCGGACCACCACAGAGGCGGCGAGCCGGAAGATAAACACGCCAGCCCCGAAGGCCAAAATCGCGCCTGCAATAAATATCGGCGGCGTCGCCGGCGAAAATTTTGTCGCCACAAGCGCTCCCAGCAAAGCTGCGATAATGATTGCTGCGGGAAATAAAAATCCCCACAAAACCGCCAACACCGTATCCATCATACCCAGACGTTCCGGCGGCCCGCCATGCAGCGATGCGCAATAGGCGTTTTCAAACCCTCGCCTGCGAGCTTGCGCCCACCAACCACCGGGCTTTGCTTCAGGTCGGCCCAGCGCCATCCCTTCGTCCAGGCGCCAGATCCGGGCCCCGCGCCGCCGCAGGCGGACACATAAGTCCTCTGTTTCCGCCGTCAACAGATCACCGCGAAAACCACCCGCCGCTTCAAAGCTCTCCACCCGCATCAACGCCGACCCGCCATAGACACACTGGATCTCGCCTTCGTCATCGGCTTGATCGCGCGCGCCCGTCGGCGCTGCGACCAGTTTCGATCCGCTATGAGACTTTACGGCGCCGGTCACGATCGAGACTTCCGGCCGCCGCGCCATAAATTTTTCCGCAATTGCAATCCAGTCCGGGTCAAGAGCAATTTCCGCATCGACAAACTGAACATATTGCAGATGTGGCGCGATCTTTTTCAGCTGGCGATAACCGGCATTGCGCGCGCGCCCCGCTGGGGTGAATGAACGCTCTGGTCCCTCGGCGATAACAGCGCCCGCCCGCTTGGCTATTACCGTTGCATCCGGCGCTCCGCCTACCGCCACAAAAACGATGGCGCGCCCGTCGCCCGCCGAGCGGATCGCCGCTTCCGGCGAAGTTTTATTGTTGGAGGCAACGACAACCACGCCGGTTATGGATGATTCTTCTTTTACCCCGGAAAACCGCGGCATCGTCTCACGCGACTGGTCACTGGCGCGCTGCGCAACCTCGACGATGACGTCGTCGGCGCGGTTTTCAATCTCAAAATTGTCATCGTGTAGCGGCGCTGGCGGCGGGCGCCGATCATCACGCTGCGCGGCTATAGCCTCGTCATTATCTTTGCGGCGGCTTTTTTTTGGATTATCTGCAAACGCATCAATGCCAACCTCGCTAGCCGGTCTTAGCGGCGGCGCGGCGGCATCATCAGACGCCAGCCCAAATACGCCAAATTCTGACTTGTCACGAATAACATTGCGAATCGTCTCCACGCCAACAACTAACTCCTCAGCGGAAAACGCATAGACAAGAGCCGTATCGGTGATGATATTAATGACCCGTGGAACGCCGCGGGAATGCTCTGCAATTGAGTCTATAGCGCGATCGGTAAACACACGTCGCCGGCAACCGGCGATCGCCAATCGCGTGTCGATATAGGCGTGAACCTCTTCTACATTGAGCGGCGTAAGATGAAAATCCGAACCGACGCGCTGCGCCAGCTGCAACAGCTCCGGCTTGTTGAGGATCTCTTTCAATTCCGGCTGCCCAACCAATATAAGCTGCAAAAGCTGATCTTTGCCCGCGTTGATATTGGAAAGCATGCGCAATTCTTCGAGCATGTCGGTGGACAGATTTTGCGCCTCGTCAATGATCAGAACAACGCGCCGGCCTTTGGAATATTCACTGATGAAGAAAGACTGCAGCTGAGAGAAAAGCTCAACATGGGTCTTGCCCGCGAACGGCTCACCAAAACCCATCAGCACCCAGCTTAAAAGGTCGCCCCGACCTTGCTGGATGTTCGACAACAGCGCAACGGTATGAGTGTCGGACAACTGATCGAGCAAACGATGAACAAGGGTGGTCTTGCCGCACCCGACCTCGCCGGTAATGACCGATATACCGGCATGGTTGAGGACGCCATATTCGAGCATCGCATAGGCAAGCCTGTGGGTCCGGCCCCAATATAAAAATGCGGGGTCGGGCTGGATCGAAAACGGCTTTTCACTCAGGCCAAAAAATTGTTCGTACATATCAGCTTGTCAAATCAGCACGCGCATGGGCGTCCTCAAGGTAAATGGATTTGCGCCCCTGTCTATTCCTGACTGAGAAGAGCGCGCACCTCAGTTTCATATCGAAAATTCTCTCCACCGGCTTCGAGCGCTTTGTTCAAATTGATTCGACCGAGCGCCGCCTCACCGGCGGCGATTTGCGTGGCGCCCAAATGGTAGAGTATCTCTCCATTATTCGCCGCCGCTGACGCTTTGGTTAGAAACTCCAGCGCACGGTTATATTGCCCGGCGCGGTAATAGGCCCAGCCTACCGTATCCTGGACCAGCGCACTTTCATCGTTTTCAAGCACGCGGGCGACTTCGAGCGCGCGTGCGATGCCCTCTGCATCATTACGCAAATCGCTCGACAGGCTGACAAAATTGTTAGCAACGATGCGATCATTGGGACGCGTTTCAATCAGGTCACTATAGATAACAAGCGCTTGTTCCAAATTTCCAGCGGTCACCAGATAGTCTGCCTTAAAGAACTGCAGCGCAGCGTTATCCGGCGCTTTTGAAAGACCGCCCTCAATAAGCGCGGTCGCTTTATCGCGTTCGCCGCGAGCAACATAGTACCGGTAAAGAAGTTCAAACGCCTCGCCACGGGAAGGCTCGATATCGACAGCCTCAAGTAGAACCGCCTCGCCGGCGGCCGTGTCGTCGCGGGCGCCGTAGGTTCGCGCAAGCAGCACACGGGCGTCGTAATTTTTTGCATCCGATGTAATAACATTTTTTAAGAACTGTTCCGCTTCATCGGTGCGATCCGCATTTAAGTAAGCAGAGATAAGCATCGCCAATGGCCGGCTTTCCAAAGGCGCATTTTCATTTTGCACCGACAGCATGTCGATGATCTGGTCATATTCGCCAAGACCGCTCAATGCAACGGTGCGTATTTTACTTGCGAGATCATTTTCAGCGGCCACATCAAGCGACTCGAGAATAGATGCAATTTCGTCCGCACCCTGCCAGTCTTGAATATTCAAGCGCACAGCGGCGAGTAGTCTCAGGTTTTCCAAATCCCCGGGGAAAGCCGCAAGCGACTGCACTAATATATCTTCAGCGCGCCTCGAATCGCCGTGCCTGGTCAAGAATTTTGCGTAAACATTTGCAATGCGCGCTTTTTTACCGCTTGTATCATATGCTTTTGCAAGTTCGGCGCGGGCAAAGTCTATATTGTTCTGACGCTCGAACGCACTCGACATTAACACCATCGCTTCAATCAGGTCGGGACTATTGTTGAGCGCGGTGCGCAAATCAGCGATGCCGCTGTCAAATTTTCCATCGTCAAGCAGAAAACTCGCTCGCCGGACGAGCGCGTCTGTATTGCTGCCATCGGCGGCAAGAATTTCATCTACAAGCGCCTCAGCTTTGTCGCGATCGCCATCACGCAAATACAAAAGTACGAGCTTATTTTTTGCACGCAATACAATTGCAGCGTCATCAGACTTCATCAACGGCGCAAGCGCCGCGATAGATTTATCCAAAGCCCCCCGCTCATAGAGCAGGTCAACCAATGCAAACCTCAAATCATGGTTTTCCGGTTGTGCTTCAACAAAAGTGCGAAGCTGGTCTTCGGCGATATCCGCACCATCTTTTGCATTCACAATCCGTACGACATCAAGCTTGGCTTCATTATTCTCAGGATTCAGGTCGGCAAAGATTTCCATTTGTTCCTTGGCGGCGGCAAAATCCTTCCGTTTAATGAACTCCAAAGCATAAGCACGCCTGTAGACCGGTTCTTCAGGGAAAAGCTCAACCAGCCCCTTGAAACCCTCAAGAATACCTTCCGTGCGACCTAGCTGCGACAAAATTTGGATGCGCAGGAGCTGAAGCATGGCGATTTTTGGGTCAATGTTAAGCGCGCGATCAAGCTCAGCGATTGCGCCTTCCAAATCATCTTGCATGCCACGCGCAGTCGCAAGGACGGTAGTCGCTTCGACATGCGTCGGTTCGACGGCTATGACCTGCCTTGCCAGTTTGACGGCGCCTTCGGTATCGCCGAGGCGCAACAAGACGCCGGATTTTAATCCAATGGCGTTAACTGAAGCCGGGTCAATCGCCAGCGCCTTTTCAGCGGACTCAAGCGCGGCCGTCTCATCACTACCGATCAAATAAATTTTTCCGAGCTGAATGTGAGCGAAGATATTGTCTGGCTCGAGCCGCACGATCCGTTGATACAACCCGAACATCGCTTTAAGGTTTTGCTTGCTTTCGGCAATCTCAGCCATGCCGATCAACGCAGGAACGTAACTCTCGTCAATTTTCAAAACATTTTGGAATTGAACATTGGCTTTTCCGTACTCGCCTTTTTCAAGAAATTCCTGTCCGCTGGAGTAATATTTCTCAATCTTAGCTTCCGGCGACGAGCAGGCCGAAGAAAACATGCTGAGAGCGGCAATGGCTGCGATCTGGATCCGGCGCACATTTTTTCCGCGCTGCGCGAAACTGCGTTGCCGGCCGATTAAGTGTTGGTTCATTTTTCTAGACATTTACTTCCCCCTCAACAGGTCCAAAATTTTTCGATCTCACTACTATGCTCTGCCGCTTATTATGCCGTAGCGGCGCGCCCGGTATCCAAAATCTGTTCATCAGCCGGCGCCGACTGGCGATAATTCATGGCGTTCGCCCGCAGGACCGCTGATTGAGAAGCGGTCGCTCCGTCTACGTAAAGCTTCCGGCCGCTTCTGGCGACATGTTTTTCCAACATCAAGACCAGCCCAAGAAAAGACCGGTCAAATTGGGTCACCGCAGAAACATCAAGCGCAACGTCGCTCCCTGACGAGGCGGCGCTTCGAAACGCCTTGCGCGCTGCGGAAAGGCTTGCCCTCGTAAAGGCCCCGGAAAGAACGATTGTGCTACACGATGCATCGCGGCGGATATCCGCCGTCGCCGGGTCGTCGCCGCCAGCATGCCGATGGCGCAGCGCCAGCAGCTGTGGCGCGAAACGACGAACTGCGAGCCCAATCAGCGCAGCGCCATCATTAAGATAACGCCGCCACAAAGCCGGCTCTTCCTTGATCCGCCAGAGCCATTCCAGGCCCAGTTTTTTGACCATCTCTGGCGCACGGGCGATCTGGCCGGCGGTAAAATCCACCACCGCGCCAAGATGGGCGATCACCGGCGCTTCCAATTGATCCTTGTTGCGGTCAATCCAGGCCTGACCTTTCGCTGCACCCAGCGCGACAACGACAAAGTCCGGGCGCGCAGCGTTAATCTCAGCGATTATTTCTGGCGCGCTCATAGTCTCAACGTCCCCAAATCCCGGATTGAGGCAACCAACCGCCTCAACGCCGCCTTGTTCTTTGTTCAAAGCCGCAACGGCCGCCGCGCCCGCGCCATCGCGTCCGCCGAAGAAAAACACACGCGTCCGGCGCGCGCCGAAACCCGGACGCCGGCGCAAAGCTTCAAATATATCAGCGCCCGCCACCCGCGACGGCGCCGGAACGCCCAGCATTTTCGCCATCGCAACCAGCGGCGCACCATCGATAAAACTAAGATCAGCCTCAAGAACCTCGCGACGTGCGGCGCCGTCCTTCAAGACCCGCACAAGCCAATTCACATTCGGCGTGACAAAAGAAAGCTTCTGCCCAGTGCGCACCGCCGCATCGATCTCGGCAACCGCCCGGTCAACAGTAGCGACATCAACGGGAAGGCCCAACAGGCACCAAACATCACGGTCAAAATCATCATGCGGTGAGAGACGTGTCGCCCGATCAGCAACGCCAACCAGTCCCGGCTGAGGCGGGGATTGCACGGCCGGGTCTAGTTCGGCGGCGTGGTCTTGCGCCGAAGAAGATTTTGCCCGGAATTCCGCCATATAAGTGCGCCTTTTACATTCTGGTTAACAAAAACAGCGTTCCAAACTGAACCCTGCGCCGACGTTAACGACCCTGCGACCGCTCATCTGGCCAGTATTGAGCAAAGCCCGGGCCAGCTTTTCGCCTGCCCGTCTGGGCTCGGGTCCGGGCCAGCGGGCATGGAAAAGAACGCCCGCGCCAAAATCCGCCGCCAGCATGCTTAACCCATTATACCAGCATTTCAGTCAGTAAATTAACCTAAGGACGGGCTAGCGACAAAGGCCAAACGGCGATCATGTCCCCAAAATCGTCTTTGGCGGCCGAATTGGCGTCTTGCGCGCGCCAATTGCGGCATTCCGTCAGATATGAGGAGTTGCAGCAGCAGCCTTGTGAAGATTATATTACGCCAAATATCGCAGCCAAACGAATAGCTTAGCCGATGGCAGGCGGCGATCTGGCAGCGATTTGTTAACCGGCCTAAAGCTTGCAACCAAAGCTTGCAGTCTAGGGCTTGCAACCATGGCCTGTAAGACGAATAACGGCCACATTGGCATGATATCTAGCGCTGCGTTGAATCGGGAAGTTCCAGAATGGGCGACGAATTTTCACTTGAAGATGTGCTGATCATCCTGCAGCGCCGATTTTGGTATTTCCTGATCCCCGTGCTGATAATTGCACCGATCGGCATTTTGACAGTGATGTTGCTGCCGCCAAAATACACAGCGAGAGGCACTATCCTGGTTGAATCGCAGCAAATTCCAACAGAATTTATCCGCTCAACCGTCAACGCCTATGCCCAGGAGCGCATCCAGACCATCCGCCAAAGGGTGATGACCCGTAACCGGCTGCTTCAAGTCGCCGACAAATATACCGTTTTTCCTCGCACCACACGGTTGTCTGAAAGCGAGCGCGTCGACTTGATGCGAGACGGCCTTGATGTTTCGCTGATTACTATTGACCGCGGGCGGCGCTCAGCCAAGGACGGCACGATTGCCTTCACCATTTCCTATACTGACCGGGACCCGGCCAAAGCGTATCTGGTCGCCAATGAATTCATGACGCTTTTTCTCAGTGAAGATGTCAGCACACGAACTGCGGGCGCTTCCAATACGACCGAATTTTTTGAACGCGAAGCGGCGAAATTGCGCTCGGAAGTCAGTGCGATTGAAAGCCGCATCTCCAATTTCAAAGTCGAGAATGCGGATGCATTACCGGAACATCTCAACATGCATCTGGACATGCTGGAACGCACAACACGCGAACTGACCGGTACGCAACGATCAATCGAATCCCTGGAAGAGGAAAAACGGTTTTTAGAGACACAACTGGTCTCCAATGTCCGTCCTGAAAATGGTTTGTCACAAGAATTATTGCGCCTTGAGGGAGAACTGGCGCGACTGCGCGGAACCTATCTCGACACTTATCCGGAAATTCAGGCCAAACGCGACGAGATCGCCGCCATAAAACGCCAGATGGCGCCAAGCGCAGATATTCAACGGCTGCGCACAGCCTTACGTGACGCCGAGGCGACGTTGTTTTCAACCGAACGAGCCGCCGCCCCTAACGCCGACGACATCGCCGCCGCTGAGGTCGCGGTCGAGACCGCACGCGATGCGCTCAGCCAAAGAATCTCGCGTGACACCCGCAACGGGGCGACAGACATTTCCGGCGTGCAAATGGAAGGCCGGCTCGCGGTTATTGAAAACCGCATCCGCATGCTGGATCGCTCCGCGGACGGTCTGCGCGGCCAGATAAAAGAGTATGAGGCGCGCATTGGCAGAACACCGGCGGTTGAGCGTGATCTTGCCGGCCTGACGCGCGATTACGAAAACATGTTCCGGGAGTATCAGGAGGTTCGCGGCAAACAGCAGGACGCCCAACTTGCCGAAAATCTTGAGGAAAATCGGCAGGCTGAAAAATTTTCCATTCTTGAGCCAGCGCTGCGGCCGGATCGCCCGACCAGCCCCGACCGTATAAAACTCAGCATCCTTGCTATTTTTGCCTCTCTTGCCGCCGGCGGCGGCATTGGCCTTGCCACGGAATTGTTGTTTTCCACCGTCCGCGGCCGCAATCATGTGGCCGGCCTGGTGGACGAGCATCCCATCGCCGTCATTCCTTATATACCCGGCGACAAAGGTAACAAACCGCCGCTTCTTTCATTGTTCAAACGGCGTAAGAGTGGCGTCGGTAATGTGCCGGAAGCGGCTTAACCATTTCCGATTAGGTTGGTGTCATGGATCGAATAAGACAAGCAGTAACGCGCGCGCGCGGCGGCGAAAAACAAGCCGCCCCGACGGTGGCGAAACACCCGGGCGCGCCGCATTTAGCTTCCAGAAACGTCGGCGGCGATCATCCGCTATCGGATGATCGTTTTGCACATGTTGCCTGCAATCTTGAGAAATTTGGCGCCCATCGCATCATTTCCAATGAGCAAGACCCGGTTCTCAACGCATATCGTGTTCTTCGCACTCGTGTTCTACAGAAAATGGACGCCGCAGGCTGGAAGACAATCGCCGTTGTTTCACCCGGCGCCGGAGCTGGCAAAACCGTTACCGCTATTAATCTGGCGATTGCCATCGGCGCGAAGACCGGCGCCCATCCGGTGCTCGCCGACCTCGATTTTTACCGGCCCAGTGTCTCACGGTATCTCGGATTTCGCGAGCCGCCTTCCCTGGTCGACTATTTTGAAGGCAAACGCAGCCTCGACGAAGTCACGGTCCGGCCAGATCTGGGCGATTTGCTGGTGATGCCTAATGAGCGCGTGACCCGCAGAGGCGCGGAATTTTTAACCTCCGACCAAGCCGATCAGTTGATCCACACCGCGACCAACACTTACCACTCGCGCATCTTAATTTTTGATATGTCACCGCTGCTCGGCTGCGACGACACCCTCGCCTTCCTACCCAAAGTCGATTGTGTCCTGCTAGTTGCTGCGAGCGGCCAGACCCGCGTATCGGAATTAAAGGAAGCCAAACGCATCCTCGCCAAAACGAATGTTATCGGTACCGTCTTGAATAAATCGCCGCGCGCGCTCATGGCCAACCAATATTATTAACCAAACCTTTCTCAGAAAACGCGATAGCATCAGCGCCAAAATCCGGCCCTAAACGCTGGTCTCAGAGCTTCAGACCCCAAAACCTTCAATAATTTTGGATTTGACTGGGTTGGCCGCTTGATCCGGCCAGTAAACCACCCAGTATAATGAATGGTGAAGATCATATTCACCGAATTGTCAGCGTTTTACCGTAATAGAACCGCTGCTTTACATCGGGCCGATATGCAAGTTTCACAGTCAGTCAAGTTCGCCGCGCTTATTATCGTGGTCACGACCCTCTATTTCCTCTCCCGCGGGCTGTTTGGAGACGGGGGCGACGCCGTCGATTCTGCGCCGCCGGCCCGCTTCACGGTGGTCACGCAGACCGTGTCGCCGGAGAACTGGCAGGCGGAAATCGTCGTACGCGGCCGTACGGCTGCAGAACGTAAAGTCGTTGTCCGCGCAGAAATCACCGGCGCTGTCGCGGCCACGCCGACGCCGGAAGGCGCCGTTGTTCGTAAGGGCGACGTACTGTGCCAGATTGAAGTGAACGCGCGCCAGGCGGAGTTGGCCGAAGCCCGCGCCGCGCTCGATAAAGCGCGCCTGGACTACAACGCCGCAGTCAAACTCCATGAAGGCGGGTTTCGTTCTGAAACTGCTGTCGCAGCGGCAAAGGCGGCGCTTGATCTGGCGATCGCCAGCACAGAGCGCACCGGCATTGTCCTGTCAAAAACAAAAATCACCGCGCCGTTTGACGGCGTGTTTGACCGCCGCGACGTCGAGGTCGGTGATTTTCTAAGTGTCAGGGATCCCTGCGGCACGGTTATCCAGCCCTCGCCGTTTCTGGTGATTGGCGCGGTATCAGAAAAGGATGTTGCGAAAGTTTCAAAAAACGATCGCGGTGTTGCGCGCCTGGCGACCGGCGAAACCATTGAAGGCGTCGTGCGGTTTGTCGCCGCCGCCGCCGACCCGGCGACACGCACGTTCACTGTCGAACTCTTGGTGCCGAACGAAGACGGCGCCTTGCGCGATGGCGTCACCGCGGATTTTACAACCTTCGCCAAAGAGCGCGCCGCGCATCATATCCCGCGATCGTCGCTTGTCTTGGGCGATGATGGCGGGCTTGGCGTTCGCACGCTTGGCGCCGGAGGCGAAGTTCATTTTACGTCTATCCGCCTCCTTGGCGAGGATCAAAATGGTATTTGGGTTGCCGGGCTTGATGGCGAAGTCCAGTTGATTGTGCGCGGTCATGGTTTTGTCAGCGCCGGTCAAAAGGTTGAGGCGGTTGATATTGAGAACGTGAAAGCGGGGCAAAGCCTGGACGTCGGGGCGACGCCATGAACGGCCTTATAGACGCTGCGTTCTCGCATACGCGGGTCGTCATGACGGCGCTGATCGTGATGATCATTTTCGGCGTCAACTCGTTCAACACCATACCACGCGAAGCCGAGCCGGATATTCCAGCGCCTTTCATACTGGTGACGCTGCCGTTGCCGGGGGTTTCTCCGGAAGATGGCGAGCGGCTGCTTATCCGTCCGACTGAGCTGGAATTTCAAAGCCTCGAGGGCCTGAAACAAATGGACTCGCTCGCCTTTGACGGCGCGGCGCAGATCATCCTCGAATTTCTCACCACCGTTGACGTTGACCAAGCGGCCCTTGACGTACGCGAGGCTGTCGATCGTGCGAAAGCAGAATATCCTTCGAATGCGGAAGAACCGATTGTCACGGAATTCAATCTGCAAAATGAGTTTCCGATTTTAACGGTCATGCTCTTTGGCGACGCGCCTGAACGGGCGATTTATCGGACTGCCAAAGCGCTGCAAGACCAACTCGACAGCATCTCTGGTGTTCTTGATGCGCGCCTGACTGGCGCGCGCGAAGAGCTACTCGAGGTCATCATTGACCCGAAAGTGCTGGAATCCTTTCATCTCACCGAAGTTGAGGTCATCAACGCCGTCGGCGCCAACAACCAGTTGGTCACGGCCGGCTCGATCAACCTTGCTGACGGCCGGTTCACGATTAAAGCACCCGGTCTGATCAAAAACGCCGCCGACCTGATGTCGATCCCGGTTCGCGTCAATGGCGATAATGTCGTGACCATCGGTGATCTCGGCGAGGTGCGCCGGACCTTTAAAGATCGCGACGGCTATGCCCTGTTTAATGGCCAACCGGCGATCGGCGTTGAAATATCAAAACGCGCTGGCGCTAATATCGTCGAGACAATTGAAAAAGCGCGCGAGGTCGTGAAAAGTCAAGCCGCGCTGTGGCCGGCAACCGTCCGCTATGAGTTTCTCAGCGACCAATCGATCTCCGTGAAAGATAACCTCCAAGGCCTGACATCTTCAATCGTGACTGCGATCCTCCTTGTGATGATCGTTATCGTTGCCGCCCTCGGCATGCGCTCGGCGGTCATGGTCGGTGTTGCGATCCCAACCTCATTCTTGATCAGTTTCTTATTGCTGACGGTGTTTGGCTACACGCTCAACATGATGGTGATGTTTGGACTGATCTTGTCGGTAGGGATGCTGGTCGACGGGGCCATTGTCATTGTTGAATATGCCGACAGGCGTATGGCGGAAGGCGCGCCGCGCCGCGTCGCCTACGCCGAAGCCTCCAAACGCATGTTCTGGCCTGTCGTCACTTCCACAGCGACCACGCTCGCCGCGTTCGTCCCGTTCTTGTTCTGGCAATCGCTGCCCGGCGAGTTCATGAAATTCTTGCCGCTGACGCTCATTTTCGTGCTCTTAGCCTCGCTGGTTGTTGCGCTAATCTTTCTACCGGTGCTGGGCGGCCTGTTGGGACTGCCTGACTGGATGAAGAAGAAATTCCACATTCAGGGAAAATCTGACGCGCCCACCAAGCAACTGCTGGTCGACGAGGTTGACCCAACCACGCTTGACGGGCCGATCGCAATCTACGCCCGCATCCTGACCGATCTGGTTCGCCGCCCATTGCTGGTGTTGCTGGTGGCGGGCATGCTGGTGTCGGTCTGCTACGCATTATTCCTCCGCGCATCGCCGGATGTTGAATTTTTTATTCGCAGCGACGATGAGCAGGTCAATCTCTTGGTGCTCGGCCGCGGCAACATGTCGGAGCCGCAGAAAATTGAAATCGTCAAGGAAGTCTCCGCGCGCATTGAAAACCATCCGGCGATTGAACATCTTTATTTGCAAACCGGTCCGGCGCTCGGTCGCAGTCGCGACTTTCCTTCAGAAACTATAGGCCGGGTTGGCGTCGATCTGATTGCCTATACCGAGCGCGAACATTCCAACATTATCCTTAAACAATTACGCGATCTGGTTCAGGATGTGCCCGGCGTAATTGTTGAGGTACGCCAGCGTGAAAGCGGCCCACCGGTTGGTAAGGACGTTCAAGTTGAAATCAGCGCTGTCGATTTTGACGCCATGGTGAGCGCGGCGAAAAAGGTGCGCGCCTACGCCGACACGGCGACCCTGACCGTAAACGGACAGGAAGCGCCACTCTATATGGATCAGGAAGACACGCTTCCGCTGCCTGGCATCGAGTGGTCGGTTGAGGTCGATCGTGCGCTTGCCGGCCGCTATGGGCTTTCGGTTCAACAGGCGGGCGGCGTGCTTCAGTTCGTCACCGACGGGCTGTTGCTCGACAAATACCGCCCGGACGACGCCGATGATGAAATCGATATCCGCATCCGGTATCCGGCAGAGTATCGAAATATTTTCGCACTCGACGCCGTGCGCATTCAAACGCCCGAAGGCTCGGTGCCGCTGTCGAATTTTGTCACCCGCACCGCACGGCCACAAGTCGACCGCATCGTTCGGCGTGACGGCCGGCGCATTATCGAGATCAAGGCCAACGGCAATACCCGTATGGAAGGCCATGAAGTGAGCCAGGGTCAGGCGATCGCCGAGATGAAACAATGGCTCTCCTCCGGCGCGCTGGGAGAAGATGTCACCTGGGTCATGCGCGGCGCAGATGAGGAAACCGTGGACGCGGCAACGTTTTTCCAAGGCGCGATGGCGGCCGCCCTGTTTATGATTGCAATGATCCTGCTACTTGAATTTAACAGCTTTTACCACGCCGTGCTGACGCTTTCATCGGTGATATTATCAGTGTTCGGTGTATTGCTGGGTATTGCCCTCTCGGGGCAATATATCAGCATCATCATGACGGGGACCGGGATTGTCGCGCTTGCAGGGATTGTTGTGAACAACAACATCGTCCTCATCGACACCTATCAATATCTGCGGCGCAAGGGCCTTGCCGTTGAGAACGCGGTTATCCGCACCGCCGCCCAGCGGGTGCGCCCGGTGTTACTGACGACTGTCACCACCATTCTCGGGCTGTTGCCGATGGTGTTTGAGATCACCGTAAACTTCGCCTCCGGCACAATTACGCGCGGCTCGACTACGTCGGACTGGTGGGTGCTGTTGTCTTCCGCGGTGGTGTTCGGGCTCGCCTTTTCGACCATGCTGACGCTGATTTTAACGCCGGTCTTGCTCGCAGCGCCAACGGTATTACGCAAACGTCTGCCAGCTGCAGCCAGCATTATCATGCGCATATTCAGCAGGATGACCGGCCGCCGCATCGGGCTGGACCAACCCGCCGATACGCCGCCGCTCGATGTCGATTATAAGCGCGCCGCCGAATAAGCCCTACTCGTTGGGTTCGCCCTCTTCAGCATCCGGCACTTCAAAAATCTGGCCCGGATAAATCAGGTCCGGATCGCGGATTTGGTCGGCGTTGGCCTGATAGATGATCGTATATTGAGCACCGCGGCCATAAGCGCGCCGCGCAATGCGCCACAGACTGTTACCTGGCTGAACCACGACCTTGCCGTCGCGAAGCTGGATCTGATGCGGACTGGCGCGTTCAAACGGCAGCTCAATCGCATAGACTGGCCGACCGTTCTCATCGAGCTGAATGACCAGTAATTGATAAACGCCGGGCGCAATCTGACCCTCCGGAGCCAGTGTCCAACGCCCCGCTTCTGTAGACGGCGTCTGCCCCAACATGCGACGATTGATGAACAGCTGCACCATGCGGTTGGGCTCTGCTCGTCCGGAAAAAATCACTGCGCCGCTATCGTCATAGTCGATGACGTCAAGGGTGAGCGGGCCGAGGCCTTCCGGCGTGTCACGCGGGTCTTGCAGAACCTCCGTCGCACCGCCGGGCGTTGTGCGCAACACCAGCGGCCGGTCGCCTTCGCGTTCCGGCACATAAATCAACACCGTCTCATCGGAACGGATGGTTAATCCGTCTGTGGTGGTCATCGACAGGCTAAGCTCGACCGGGCCTGACGCCAGCGGCGTGTCGGTCGCCAGCGCCCATGAACCATCTGATTCCGCAATGGTCTCGGCCAGATCCTCACCATTGGCATAGAGGTTGACGGTGGCGCCCGGCTTTGCACGCCCGGCAATCGTCGCGTAACCGCTGCGGGTGACATAAACAATGTCGAAGCTCGGCAGCGCCGGTTCTTTTGCAGCGGCGCCATCCTCGTCAGTTGCATCGGCGTCCCGCGCAATCGCGTCCGGCTCGGCATCTTCAATGATCTTGAAACGCTCCACAGCCTTCCAGCCAATGAACCCAAGAACAATCAGTAAGAGGACAATGATGACGACACGCATAATACGCTACTCCTTCATGAATCTGGCATAACCGCGATTTTACTTTACCCAAAAGAAAATCTGCGTACAATGCCCAGCCAACAACAAGAAACGTACAAACTTATGAAATCATTATGTGTTTACTGCGGGTCCCGGCCGGGAAAAGATCCCGCCATCGAAGAAGCCGCCATCGCAATCGGAAAAGAGGCCGCCAGCCGCGGATGCCGGATCGTCTATGGCGGCGGTAAAATGGGTCTGATGGGCGCAACCGCAGGCGCGGCGCGCGACGCAGGCGGCGATGTTTTTGGCGTCATTCCAGATTTTCTGGTCGAACTTGAGGGCATCCTGGAGGGCGTCGACCACAAGATCGTCGACACGATGCATGAGCGCAAAATGCTTATGTTTGAAGAGTCTGACGCAATTTTGACGCTGCCCGGCGGCATTGGCACGCTGGAAGAGTTGATCGAAGTCCTGTCCTGGGCGCGGCTGGCGCTTCACCGCAAGCCGATCATCGTCCTTAATCTCAACGGCTTTTGGACACCTCTACAGGAATTGTTTGAACACGTTGTATCGCAGGGATTTGCAGACAAGGAATTATTAAACGACACAATCTTCGTTACAACTGTCGATGAAGTGTTCCCCGCCGCCGAGCAACACATGCTGCGCGCACGCGCATAATCACATGAACGCTCAGGCGCGCTCGCCGCGAAAGCGGGCGCGCGCCTTCTCGGCGCCGATAAGTGGAAATAACGCAGCCATTTCCGGACCGCGCGCCTCACCGGTCAGGGCCAGACGAAGCGGCATGAATAGTTTTCGCCCCTTGGCGCCGGTTTTTTCTTTCAGCGCATTGGTGAGAACTGTCCAGCTCTCCTCATTGAGTTCATTCTCAATTAGATTTGCCGCTTCATCCGTAAGCGCTTTATCTTCAATGACGGGATCGATTTCCCCGGTAATGACCGTCATCCAATGGGCGACGTCGCTGATCCGGGTAATATTGCCGCGCGCCGCATTCCAGATGGCTTCACTGACGCCCATGTCGCCAAGGCGTTGCTCGACATCGCCAAACGGCATTTCATGCAGGAGTTTGGCGTTGAGCGCCTCAAGCTCGCTCGTGTCAAACCGCGCCGGCGCCCGGCCGATGCGGTCGAAGTCAAAGCTTTGCGCAAGCGCGGCAAGGTCGCGGGCTGGCTCCACTGGGTCGGCGGTGCCAAGCTTGGCGAGCAGGCTGGTAATTGCCGCCGGTTCAAGTCCGTCGTCGCGCATCGCTTCAATCGACAAGGAGCCGAGGCGTTTCGACAGGTTGCCCCCATCGGCGCCGACCAATAACGAGTGATGGGCAAAAGCCGGCGGCTCGCCGCCAAGCGCTTTGAATATCTCAATTTGCACGCCAGTATTGGTGACATGGTCCTCGCCGCGCATCACATGGGTGATGCCGAGGTCGATATCGTCAACGCAACTCGGCAAGGTGTAGAGATACATCCCATCTTCACGGATCAGCACCGGATCAGAAACGCTAGCGGTGTCGACGCTTGTCTCTCCGCGAATTAAATCAGTCCACACCGCTGGCGCGTGCGACAGCTTGAATCGCCAATGCGGGCGGCGCCCTTCCGCCTCAAAGGCTTGGCGCTCCGCCTCGCTGAGCGATAAAGCGGCGCGATCATAAACCGGCGGCAGACTGCGCGCGCGCTGCAGCTTGCGCTTGCGGTCAAGCTCGTCGGCGGTCTCATAACAAGGATAAAGCAGGCCCTCAGTGATCAGCCTGTCGCGCGCGGCGTCATAGCGGTCAAACCGGTCGGACTGGTTCACCGTCTCATCATAGTCGAGCCCAAGCCAGGCAAGGTCGGCCTTGATCGCCTCCTCATAGGCCTTGGTCGAGCGCCCCTGGTCGGTGTCGTCAATGCGCAGGACAAACCCGCCGCCCTGTTTGCGGGCCAAAAGCCAGTTCCAAAGCGCGGCGCGCACATTACCAACATGAATTTTACCGGTTGGCGACGGCGCAAAACGAACAGTGACGGTCATGGAAATCTCGATATCTAAATGGGTCGTGTGGTTGGAAAGTCGTGGCCTAACGCTTTGCCCGGCTGGGGTCAAACCTAGTCCTAGTCGCGCCATCCATGGGTGATCGGGTAGCGCCGGTCGCGACCGAAATTAACCGCAGTGACTTTCGGTCCTGGCGGGGCCTGGCGGCGTTTGTATTCGGCGACATAAAGCAGGTGCTCAATGCGCCGCACCACCGCCTCGTCATAACCTTGTGCGACAATCTCCGAGACCGCCATTTCCTTTTCGACCAACATCTCCAGAATCGGGTCGAGAATGTCATAGGCCGGCAGGCTGTCCTCATCTTTTTGGTCGTCGCGCAACTCCGCCGACGGTGATTTAGTGATGATACGTTCCGGGATAACGCCGCCGCTCGGACCTTTCAGGTCGATGGCGTGGTTTTCGTTGCGCCAACGACAGAGCGCAAATACATCGGTTTTATAAATGTCCTTGAGCGGATTATAGCCGCCATTCATGTCGCCATAGAGCGTTGCATAGCCAACCGACATTTCCGACTTGTTGCCAGTGGTCAACACCATATCGCCAAACTTGTTCGACAGCGCCATCAATAGAACGCCGCGCAGGCGCGACTGGATATTTTCTTCCGTGGTGTCTTTGTCGAGATTGCCGAATACCGGCGCCAACATCTCATCGAACGCGGCGACGCCCGGCTCAATGCTGATCGAGCGATAATCAACGCCCAGCAGCGCCGCGCAAGCTTGCGCATCCTCAAGGCTTTCGCGCGACGTATAGCGCGACGCCATCATCACGCAACGCACTCGATCCGCCCCCAGCGCATCAACAGCCATCGCCGCTGTCAACGCTGAATCAACCCCGCCCGACAGGCCGATGATAACGCCCTTAAACCGGTTCTTGTTGACATAATCGCGTACCGCCATGGTCACCGCGCGATAGGTCATTTCCGCACCGCCCGCCCAGTGCGCGCGCGGGCCATCCTCACAAATCCAGTGCTCCCCATCGCGGCGCCACCGCGTCAGGAACACGCCTTCGACAAATTGCGGCGCCCGGAAGATAATCTCACCGGTGCGGTCCATGACAAAACTGGCGCCCTCAAAAAGCACTTCATCTTGCCCGGCAAGTTGGTTGACGAAAATCAGCGGCAATCCGGTCTGACTAACGCGCTCGTGCGCCGCCTCAGCGCGTTCGATAAGCGAGGTTTCGCGAAACGGCGATCCGTGTGGAACGATAAAAATTTCCGCGCCGGCTTTTTGCAACGCCTCCCCAGCCCCCGGCAGCCACATATCTTCGCAAACCATCAGCCCGAGGCGGACACCGTGAAAGTCAACAGGCTCAGGAAACGCAGGGCCCGGCGTGAACCGGCGCGGTTCATCGAAAACACCGTAATTGGGCAGGCGCACCTTGTAGCGCGTTGCGGCGATCTCGCCGGCATTCAACACAAAAGCTGCGTTATAAAGGCTATCGCCAACACTCCATGGCGCGCCGACAATCATCGCCGGACCGCCATCGGCAGTGTCTGCGGCAAGCGCCATTACAGCGTCGCGGCAGGCGCGTTGAAAGGACGGCTTTTGCACAAGATCTTCCGGCGGATAGCCCGCCACAACCAGCTCACAGAAAACAACAAGGTCAGCACCGGCGGCGGCAGCGTCGCGCCGCGCCGCACGGATGCGCGCAACATTGCCGTCAATATCGCCGACAACCGGCGCGATCTGCGCTACCGCAATTGAAATCTGGTCCGTCATAAACCTAACTGCCAGCAAGCTTAAACATTATGCGCAAGCCATAACCTCTATGTCAGGGTAGATATGGTCTCGCCAACAGGGAAGCAAATATTAGTTTGCTGCAGCGGCAGTAGCGGGCCGCAGGACACAGTAGTTACGCGCGCAACCTTTTGTCGACTTCTGCTTCGACGGCGACCTGCTCGACCCCAATCTGGGCGGCCTGCTCAATCTGCTGCGCCCAGGAAACCGTTACCCGGCCGTCATGGCCTGATACCACAGGCGTTTTAGAATCGCGGATCGCTTCGATAAACAAACCCGCGCCATAGGCCAGCGGATCGCGGATCGCCAGCGGCGCCTTGTCCGGCGAAATATCAGCGCTTAGCTGCGCCGGCGTCGTGTTGGAAATGGTCCGGCCAATAAAATCAAAATCGATGACGCCGTCATCATAGACCAACGTCATGCGGCGCTCTGAAACCTTCGAGCCGCGGGCGGCCTCCAGAACTGCAACCGTTCCGTTCTCAAGTAAAAGTTCAGCGGAAATTTCATCAGCATTCCCGACGGCATAAACGGTGCTGACATCACTCCCGGATAGTTGGCGTACAATATCAAGGTCATGAACCATCAAATCAAAAGCAACTGAAACGTCACTACAGCGCCCGGTATGAGGAACGCGCCGCACGCACTCAATCCTGACCGGCGCGCGCTCACGCGTAAAAAGCCCCACCGCAGCGCAAACATAGCGTTCTTGATGACCAATCTGCAGCACCAGGTTTTTGGTGTCAGCGAGTGCAATCAACCGATCAACGTCGCCAACCGTCAGGGCAAGTGGTTTTTCTACAAAACAATGACAGTCATTTAACAGCGCCGCTTCACAAAGCGCAAAATGATCGCTTGCCGGCGCGGCAATCACTACCGCGTCCACCTCCTGCAGAAATTTATGATATGTTTGATAGGCCTTGGCATTATATTTCCGCGCCAGCGCATGCGCACGCTCCGCATCGGTGTCGTAGATCCCGGAAAATACAATATTCCTGCCGTCAACAAGGTCGCGGTCAGCAAGCTTGGCGGCGTGATAGGAGCCAAACACACCGGCCCCGGCAACACCCATTCTCAATGATGGCGGCACGCACAAACCCCCGTTCGTACTGGTAACAACACCGGCTCTCCAACCGATTTCCGCGACACCATACAAGCGGTTACCATCGGAGCAATTGCCTTAGTTCACACAAATGGTCAAACTATGTTTCCGGCTATTTCAGCGCCTAGCAGTTTGGCTATAATACTTCAAATTACTGAGTTTTATTAATATAAAAACTTACAAACTATTTAAACAGCTTGCATCGTTCACAAACTACTCTACAGGGATTTAACTGTTTGAGCTGATCCGCTGGGCGCTACTCCTTGCCGCTGAAGCTGCGATTATCCTTAAAGCTGTCGCCGAGAATAAAGGCCAACTCAAGCGCCTGGCTGGCGTTTAGCCTGGGGTCGCAATGGGTGTGATAGCGCGAGGAAAGATCGGCCTCGGAAATTTCCTGCGACCCGCCAAGGCACTCGGTCACATTTTGGCCGGTCATCTCGATATGAACGCCGCCGGGATGAGCGCCTTCGGCGCGGCAGACATCCACAAAATTGCGTACTTCCGATAAAATTGAATCAAAGCGTCGGGTTTTGTAGCCGACCTCAGTCTTGATGGTGTTGCCATGCATCGGATCACAAGACCAGACCACATTACGGCCTTCAGCCTTGACCCGCCGCAACAGCGGCGGCAAGCCCTCGGCGACATGCTCAGCCCCATACCGGGCGATCAGGACGACGCGGCCAGCTTCATTTTCGGGATCAATCACGTCGAGAATCCGGATCAGCTCATCAGGTTCAAGCGTCGGCCCACATTTGACGCCAATCGGGTTTTCAATGCCGCGACAAAACTCAACATGGGCGCCATCCGGTTGGCGCGTGCGGTCGCCGATCCAGACCATATGGGCGGAGGTGTCGTACCATCTGCCAGTAGTGGAATCGACGCGCGTCATCGCCGCTTCATAACCGAGCAGCAATGCCTCATGGCTGGTGTAGAAATTGACCTCGCGAATTGCCCGCACATCGCCGCCATCAACACCGCAGGCCTCCATGAAGTTGATCGCTTCGGAAATCTTGTCGGCGAGCGCGCGGTAGCGGTGCTCCTGGCTGTTGCCGGAAACGAATTCCAGATTCCAGCGGTGAACATTGCGCAGGTCCGCATAGCCGCCCGTTGCAAAGGCGCGTATCAGGTTCAGCGTCGCCGCCGATTGTCCGTATGCCTTCAATAGGCGTTGCGGGTCTGGTGCGCGCGTCGCTGCGGCAAAATCCGCGCCGTTGATATTGTCGCCGCGATAACTCGGCAATGAAGCGCCGTCTTTGGTTTCGGTCGGCGCGCTGCGCGGCTTGGCATATTGCCCGGCGATGCGGCCAACTTTCACCACCGGCGTCGCCGCGCCGAAGGTCAGCGCGACCGACATTTGCAACAACACCCGGAACGTGTCGCGGATATTGTCGGGATGAAACTCCTTAAAGCTCTCCGCGCAATCGCCGCCCTGGAGCAAAAACGCCTTCCCGTGCGCAACTTCGGCAAGGGACGCGCGCAAGGTTCTGACCTCGCCGGCAAAGACCAGCGGCGGATAGGTCGATAGCTCCCCCTCCACCGCCGCCAGGGCGGCAGGGTCCGGATAATCCTCAGGAATATGCCGCGCCGGCTTTGATCGCCAGCTATCAACCGTCCAGGCCATTTCAAAACTCCAACCAACGCATGTCTGTAGCGCGGGGCTCGCCGCACTGCAACAATTTCACGTCCTGTCGTTTTCGTGACTTCGCATCCACGCGTCCGGCTGCTACCAAACAGCCGCTTGCAATATTCAGGAGCCTGCCCCGTGAAATCCATCCTCTACGCCGCCGCCATTGTGATGACTACCGCGCCCGCACTCGCCCAGAATGATTTCTCCGAGGTTGAAATCAAGACCACCAGTGTCGCCAAGGGCGTTTACATGCTGGCAGGCGCCGGCGGTAATATCGGTCTTTCCGTTGGTGAAGACGGCGCCTTCCTGATCGACGATCAGTTCGCCCCGCTTAACGAGAAAATCCTGGCGGCGATCGCGGCTGTGACGGACAAGCCGGTGGAGTTTGTCCTTAACACCCACTACCACGGCGATCACACTGGCGGGAATGAACTGCTCGGCAAGTCCGGCGCCCATATTGTCGCCCATGACAATGTTCGCGCCCGCCTCGCCAAGGCCAAGCCCACAAAATCCGCCGCCGCTCTGCCGGTGATTACCTTTTCAGACACCACCACATTCCACTGGAACGGCCAGGAGATTTATATCTTCCATCCCGAAAATGCGCATACGGATGGCGATGCGATTGTCTACTTTCGCAATCTCAACGTCGTGCATATGGGCGATGCGATGTTTTCAGGCCGCTATCCCTATATCGATATTGACGCCGGCGGCAGTCTCGAAGGCTATATTGCATCGCTTCAAAGCGCTGCGGCGATGATCGATGAGAACGCCACGGTGATCCCGGGACACGGCCCCATATCTTCAAAGGCCGATATTGAACGCTCGATCACAATGCTCAAAGACGTGCGAACACGCATAGCGGCCCTAATCGCACAAGGGCTTGATGAAGACGCCGCCGTTGCGGCGGACCCTTTGGCCGACCTCAACGAGGAATGGGCGTGGCGCTTCATCACCAGCGAGAAAATGGTCCGTGCAGCCTATAAATCGCTCACCGCGAACTAAAAAACGCGCCCACGAATGCGGACGCGTTAAGTTGCTGGGAAGTTAGAGCAGAACCGTCTTTGGTCGAACTTGACCTCTGCTCTAGTTTTTTATGACGCGCGATCAGGAAAAGTGGGAATTGCTTTTCTATTTGACCGCGCTTTGGGTAGTTCAGGACTGCAGCGCAACTTCGACAACTTTACCGCGACGCACTTTGCACTCAGCACGCAGAACTTCACCGTCAGCATGCGGGATAAGTTCAAGGCTAAGCCGTTTGGCGGAACCGCCAGAGGTGCGGATAAATTTGACGCGATAATCACTGACAGTCGCTAATTCCTGCGCATCGATTGCCTCCGCACATAAATTGACTTCCTCGCTTATGCTCGCAGCATGGGCTGGGACCGCCGCTAGCGCGAAAATGCTCACAGCAACACCGGAAAATAACTTCTTAACCATGGGATTGGCTCCATTGATGGGGTTTGCGCCCGGCAGCGCAGAATTCAGGGGCGCCGGTAAGTACACTTTATGGTTTACTATATATTTTTAAAGTGTCAATGGCTATTTAAGGAAGCATATGATATTTTTGCAAGGACGACAGATTCGTCGCAGATATAGTAACTATCGGGGGTCATCAGATGGCTAAGCCGCAAAGGACGCCTATGTCGCGCACTTATAATAAGGACTGCATTCTCGCCCACGCCCTCGATCTTCTGGGCGAACGCTGGACATTCCTGATCTTGCGCGACCTGTTTTTAGGCCCACAGCGCTTTGGCGACTTGCAGGCCGGCTTGCCGGGTATCGGCGCTAATCTTTTGAGCAAACGCCTGAAGGAACTTGAGCAGGCGGGCATCATTGTCGCCCCAACATCGACCGAGGCCGGAGCCGGCTATCGTCTGGCTCCCTGGGGCGAAGGCTTGCGGCCGGCAATCCGCGAGATGATGTGCTGGTCAATTGAATATTTCATGGAGCGACCGGAATCATCGCCTGCGCATGAATGTATTTACACAGACCACCTTGAGCCGGACAGCGTTGCGCTCGCTATCGAATTGTTTGCACGATATTGCCCGGAACCGGATCTGAGCTACGTTGCACATATCTATATCGATGATTTTCCGTATACACTTTATTATATGAACGGCGACATGGTGGTGCGGCGCGGCGCCGACACGCCGGCGGTCGCAAATATTTCAACCGATGTCGCCACTATTATGCAGGCATTTAGAAAAGAGCTTACGCTTGATGAGGTCAAGCCGCGCATGGAGCTGTCCGGCCATGACAAAGTCATCACCCATCTTCTCAGGTGCATCGTCCACGCAGAAAAGAACTCTGAAGCAGTATTGGCGCCCGCGGCGCCCATTGCCGTCGCTTAGCTTGAGACCGCGACGTCAAAATCTGCTTGCGTCAATTCCTTGACATCGTCGATGCAAACGCCGGAGGCCAGCTCTACGAGCTTCATGCCCTTACCGGTTTCGATTTCAAAAACACCGAGATTGGTAATCACCATGTCGACCACCGCACGACCGGTCAGCGGCAAAGAACATTCATGCAATAATTTAGGCGCGCCAGATTTGGAGGCATGATCCATCACCACGACAACGCGCTTGACGCCGGCGACCAGGTCCATCGCCCCGCCCATGCCTTTGACCATCTTGCCGGGGATCATCCAGTTAGCGAGATCGCCTTTCTCGGACACCTCCATCGCGCCAAGCACGGACAGATCGATATGCCCGCCGCGGATCATCGCGAAGCTTTCCGCTGATGAAAAATAAGACGTCCGCCGCAATTCGGTGATCGTCTGCTTGCCGGCGTTAATAAGGTCGGCGTCAACCTCGTCGTCATAGGGAAAAGGCCCCATGCCGAGCATGCCATTTTCCGATTGCAGCGTCACGTCGATGCCCTCATCAATATGATTGGCGACCAGCGTCGGTATGCCGATGCCGAGATTGACATAGAAGCCGTCTTTGAGTTCGCGCGCCGCGCGCGCGGCCATTTGGTTTCTATCCCAGGCCATTATGCGCTCTCCCTTTCGCGAACCGTACGTTGTTCGATACGCTTTTCGTGTTCGGCCTGAATGATGCGCTGGACATAAATGCCCGGCGTATGAATGCAGTCAGGGTTAAGACTGCCAAGCGGTACAATCTCCTCAACCTCAGCCACCGTCACCTTGCCGGCGGCGGCCATCATCGGATTAAAATTGCGCGCAGTTTTGCGGAAGACGAGATTGCCCTGCTCGTCGCCCTTCCAGGCTTTAACAATAGACAGATCCGACACCAGGCCGGTCTCGAGAATATACGTCTCGCCGCCGAAGTCTTTTTGCTCCTTGCCGTCGGCGATGATCGTGCCGACGCCGGTCTTGGTGTAAAAACCGGGAATGCCCGCGCCGCCAGCGCGGCAGCGCTCGGCCAGCGTTCCTTGCGGATTGAATTCCAGCTCCAGTTCACCGGCGAGATATTGGCGTTCAAATTCTTTGTTCTCGCCGACATAAGAGGAAATCATCTTTTTGATCTGGCGCGTCTGGAGCAAATAGCCGAGCCCAAAATCATCAATCCCGGCATTGTTCGAAACAACCGTAAGGTCTGTGACGCCGGTATCTCTTAGCGCGATGATGAGGTTTTCCGCTATGCCGCAAAGGCCGAAGCCGCCGGACATAACCATCATGCCGTCGAACACCAGGCCGTCAAGGGCGGCTTTCGCGTCGGGAAAGATTTTCTTCATCGAAAAGCCTCCGGTAAATTTGCCCTTCGAGTAGCGCAAAAGAAACAATGCGTCTACTAAGGCGGCAATGACGAGCCTTTCCAAAACTGCTCTCGACGATATCGTCGCTGATCCAACCTGGCTGCCCCACAGATTAGACTTGGGACGGCGTACCATTACTTTCGGTCGGTTCGATCGCGACACTTTGTCTAAAACAACATTCCTGGACAACCGCATTGACGGAACGGTCTCGGCATGGACGGAAGCGCCCATCGACGCCCTTCTCGACGCGAAGATCCCGGCGCGGCCGGCCCCGGCCTTTCTACTGCACACCTCCTATTGTTGTTCGACCTTAATGATGCGTGCGCTTGACGTTCCCGGCCGCACTTTGGCGCTCAGAGAACCCGAGATCATTATGGGCTTGTCGAACGCGTATCGAATGGCGGGCGATCAGAACGCGTTAAACCTCGCCGAAAGACTGCGCGGTGTCATTTTAAATTTACTGGCGCGGCCGCATCTGGAAAACGAACGGGTACTGATCAAACCGACAAACGCGGCCAACAACCTCGCACCAATCCTATCCACGCATGGAGTTCCAATCCTATTTCTATATGGCGATCTGAGAGGGTTCCTCGCTTCCGTCATCAAGAAGGGTGAGTCGTGCAGAACGATTGTGCGACAAATCTATCGGGTCTTCGCCATGGATAAGATCGGCGTCAGCGTGATCCCGCAACGGGACGCGCTCGCACTGACTGACCTGCAAATCGCCGCTCTGTCTTGGCGCCACCAAATTGAAATGTTCAATGCGCTGCTGTTAAACCCCGACAGCGCGCATTTACGCTCGCTGAATTTCCAAACGCTATTGAACCGCCCAGCAGAAACGTTGCAGGCCGCAAGTGATCACTTAAAACTAAACATCGACGTTGAAACACTCAACACGACTGCCAACGGTCCGGTGTTTCAAACCGACTCCAAGGAGGAAGGTCGTCGCTACGACGCCACTCAACGCGCCAGAGAAGAAGCTGCGCTGATGGAGCAAAACAGTGAAGTCCTGGATTTGATCGAACAATGGGCGCGCAAAATCTCGCTCGGCGGAGACGCGCCCGCGAATTTACCGAAACCTTTGATTTAAAATAGAATGTTAAGCCGCGATCGCGATCTTCCTGCTAGGCGCTCCACGCGCGCGCCGTGATCGGATATTGTCGCTGCAAAAAATTTCCCCGGGGCCACCAATTGCGGTTAGGTTACGCCTGATATGAACTTGAAAACACACCATAAGATTTTATTGCTGGGCGTCGGCGCGATAGCGCTGGGCCTGACATTTGCGGGCATCCAGCTGAATGGCGTCGCCCATACTGGCGCCGCCTATAAAGCCAAAGTCGCCTGCTCGGAGATATTTCTCGCCGGACGAACGCGCGAGGCCGTGCTCACATCCGACTTTGAAAATATTGATCCATTTCTGGATCGCATGACCGTTGTGGTGGATGACGCCAAACGCGAAACCATCGCCGCCGGCCCACTCGGTCTTGGCCGCGCCAAAGCGGTCTATCGCGACGGTTATGGGTGTACGCTTGAAAACCGCAAGCCGCTCGCGGCTTTGCCCACGCTCGCGCCGGTCGCGCCTGAGCCCTGGATCGACGCGACCATAAACTCCGAACACACAGTCGATCGTACCGATACAACAAAACTCAACGCGCTAATCGAGGCCGCCTTTGCCGACAGCGCCGCCGGCAACCGGGCTTTGTTGGTCGCTGTTGACGGCAAGATCGTCGCTGAGGGCTATGCGGACGGGTTTTCCAAAACGACGCGGCTCGCCTCCTGGTCGATGGCCAAAAGCGTCACCGCGACGGTGCTTGGCGCTGCGGTATTGCAGGGGCTGGTTGATCTGAGTGACCCGGCCCCGGTTCCCGAATGGCAGGGGGATGCGGCGCGATCCAAAATTACCTGGAACGACTTGCTGCATATGCAGAGCGGACTTGCGTTTGACGAGAATTATGGCGGCATGCGGTCCGACGTTAATCTGATGTTGTTCCACGAGGCGGACGCCGGCGGTTATGCAGCTGACAAATCGGCGATTTATCCGCCGGGGGAGCATTGGGCCTATTCCAGCGGTACGGTTAACTTGCTTGCGCGGACTTTGCGACACGTGCTGGAAGACACCGGCGCAGACTATCATGCATTTGCCCGCGACGCAGTCTATGCGCCGATCGGTGCTGCCAGCGTCGTCATGGAACCGGACGCGTCGGGAACATCGATTGGGTCTTCCTATGTCTATGCAACCGCACGCGACTGGGCGCGGTTGGGAGAGCTTTATCTTCGCGGCGGCGCCTGGGAGACGAAGCGCATCCTGCCCGAAGGCTGGTCTGACGATGTCGCCGTCCCGGCAACGGCGTCGGACAATCAGTACGGCGCCTATTTCTGGCTCAACCGCGACGGGGTTAACGGCGGCGAAGGCGGGCAAGATAAAACAACCCGCGCACGGTTTGTCCCCGGCCTGCCGGAAGACGCCTATTTCATGTCCGGTCATGAAGGGCAGTTCGTATTTATCATCCCTTCTAAAAATATGGTGATCGTCCGCACAGGCATAACCAGGGGAACACCCGCAGTAGCGGCGTCGGCGCCGCTGATCACCGCACTCTATGACGCCGTTGACACGCCTGTAGCGACGCCTGAATAAAAATTTGCGTGGTTGAGAGTATCAAAGCGCCGGTATCTTATGAAGATCCGCCAGAAGGTTTTTCCGGCCGCATAAAAGGCTGGTGCAGGAGTTCCTTGCCCGCCTCCGGTCCATAATCGCGCTGCGCCAGAAGGCGCTCGCGGTCGACCTTTCTGAACTGCCCGACATAATCGTCAATCGCGTCTTGATCATGCCCCATGCGCGCCAGCGCCTCGCGCGCCATCAAAACGCTGGATTCAAGCGTCTCGCGAATAATCACGTCCGGCCCCAGTTGCGCCAACTCGATTTCATGAGCGCGGTCATGGGCGCAGGCAATGATCGTCAGATTCGAAACCGCCGCCCGCAACGCCTCAACGGCATGATTGACCGATTGCGTATCATCCATGCATAACATCACCGCGCGCGCATCCATCGCCCCCGCCGTCATCAACACGTCAAGCCTTGAGGCGTCGCCAAAGTAAACTTTAAAACCGAAACGCTGCGCATTGCGAATATGCTCAGGGGCGCGGTCAATCGCGGTGACGCTGACGCCGGAATTGCGCAACACTTGCGAGACAATTTGCCCGACCCGGCCAAAGCCTGCGACAATCACATGATCGCTGCCGCCTTGCGGGCCTTCCAGGTCTTCGCCGCTATCGGCGCCGGACCTCGCGATGCGATGCGCCGCCATCACCAAGAGCGGTGTTGACGCCATCGAGACGGTGACAATGGCCGACAGTAATGTTGCCGCGCCATTGGTGAACAATAAGGCGTCAACACCGAGGCTGATGACGACAAACGCAAACTCGCCACCTTGCGAAAGCACGGCTGCCGTTTTGAGTGCGTTATTGTGCGTGGATTTAGACGCCCGCGCCAAGCCATAAAGCAAGGCCCCCTTGATCGTGACTAGCCCCGCCGCGCCGCCAAGAACGATCCACCATGACGACGCAATAACGGCAAGGTCGAGGCGCATGCCAATAGAGATAAAGAACAGCCCGAGCAACAGACCCCGAAACGGTTCGATGTCGGTTTCGATCTGATGGCGGTAGGATGAATCCGCGAGCAAGGCGCCAGCGAGAAAAGCGCCGAGCGCCATCGACAATCCGGCCCAGGAAACCGCAAGCGCGGTTAGCGCAACCACGAAAAGCGCCGTTGCCGCAAAGGCTTCGCGCGAGCCCGAACCGGCGACAATTTGGAACGCGCGATCAAGACCGTATCTGCCGATAACGACCAACGCAATTAAAACCCCAACCGGTTTGGCGACCGCCGCCCATTGGATGCCGCCGCCCGCAGCGCCATCAACGCCAATACTGGCAATGAACGGAACGGCCGCCAGAAGCGGAATGACGGCGAGATCCTGAAACAACAAGATTGAAAAGGATTGCTTGCCGTAATGAGTATTCAGCTCACCGCGATCTTTTAGAAGTTGCAGCGCAAACGCAGTTGAAGAAAACGCCAGCGACAGACCGGCGATCACTGCCGCCGGCGCGGGCATGACGTCGGCGATGATAAACAGCCCCGCGATCAGCGCCCCCGTAACGGCGACTTGCGTCGCGCCGAGGCCGAAAATCTGCTGGCGCATGGACCACAAACGCGTCAGCGACAGCTCCAGGCCAATGACGAATAAAAACAGCACCACGCCAAGTTCGGCAATGTGGAAGACGCCTTCTTGCATGTGCAGAAGATTGAAACCGAACGGCCCGACCGCGACCCCGGCGGCGAGATAGCCGAGGATTGAACCCAGCTTGAAACGATTGAATATGGGCACTGCAATCACCGCAGCGCCGAGATAGGTCGCCGCTTGAATGAGAAAATCGCTTTCGCCGCCGGCTGCCATTGCTATTGCACGATCCCGGTTAATTCCTTGAGGCCAAGCGCCAAATTGACATTCTGGATCGCCTGCACCGCTGCGCCTTTAAGAAGATTGTCTTCCACTGCCACAACCACCGCATTCTTGCCGTCGTCACTGACATCAAAACCGCCGATCATCACGCCAATGCGCCCGGCGCCGTCCTTCAACTCCGGCGGCATATTTCGCAGCGTCACCAAAGGCTCGTTGGAATAGTGTTCCTCAAAAATTTCTGCAAGCACGCTCGCCGTAAGAGTTTCTTTGAGCGGAATATGCGCGGTGACAATCAGCCCGCGAAACGCCGGATGTACATGCGGCATGAAGCGGATGCGCACGCCAAGGTGATGCGCGGCCTCTCGCTCATGCTTGTGCCCGGTAAGCGCATAAGGCATCAGATTGTCATTAAGGCGTTCGGGGTCGTTGCGCGGTGATGGTTTAGTCCCGGCTCCGGAATAACCCGAGACGCCAAACACGGCCGGAACGCCGTCAAGGCGGCCAACCAACGGCGCCAGCGCGAGCTGCATTGCTGTCGCGTAACAGCCGGGATTGGCGATGCGCTTGGCGCGTTCGATTTTTTTGCGGCCAAGCTCCGGCAGGCCATAGACCCAGCCATCGTCAAAGCGATAATCCGCTGACAGATCGATAATAATCCGGTGTGGCGCCTCACGCTCTAACGCATCGACATAAGGCTTCGCCGCACCGTCGGGAACTGCGAGAATAACCACATCAGCACGTCGCCGCGCCGCCTCGTCCGGGCCGAGCGCTTCAAAGATACATTCATCCTGATCCTCCGGCGCGATCTCGGCGACCGCACGGCCAGCCCATTCGCGGCTCACCGCATAAGCGAGCATTAACTCCGGATGACCGGCAATCAGGCGGATCAACTCGCGGCCAGTATGGCCGCGGGCGCCGATTAACCCGACCAGAAAAGGCTCGCTCATGACGCCTCGCCTTCAAACGACGCCGGAAGTGCGGCGATGCGTTCAATGATAGGCGCAATTTGCTCAAAATCCGACGCGCCAACCCAGAAAATTGTCCACGGGCCTTTTCTGACCGACCCATCAGCGGTTTCGTGGTAGACGGCGTTAAACCCGTTGGCGGTCCGGGAACGCCAGTAGAAGACCGGGTTCTTCTCCGCGAATTGCCGCCAGACCGTGCGCGCAAGCCCTTCGCCGCGCGCGTCGCCAAGAACGGCGAACTTGTCGAGGTAAATAACGTCGTCAAGCTTCGTTAAAATCGCCCCGGCGCGATAGCTCTCGGACATATGGACCTCATGGATATCGAGCCCCGCCCACCATCCGTCTTTCAGTTTCGCACCAAATGCATCTTCGACCAGCGCCTCGGTCTTGGCGCGGTCGAGCGCGTCTTTGGACGCGACCTCATTGATGCGCTCGCCCATCCGCACCAGCGTGCCCGAGCCGCCATGGGTGAACAATTCGCGCACCAGACCTGACGGCGTAGTGATCGACACCGACGAGGAGAGCGGCGCGTCATCCAGCAAGCGCTTGATCTCTTCGATCTTCAGTAACATGCCGTCCTTCACCCAGCCCTGGGCAATCAGCTCGTCAAAGTCCGAGGCAAGGTTGATCGAGTGAATGATCTCGCCGGCGCCATCGAGCAAACCGCCGACGCTGGAAAGAAAAATGATCTTCATCGGCTGCAGCGCATGCACCAGCGCACGCGTCGCCGTATCGCCATTGACGTTTAACAGCTGCCCGCCGGGCGCAATGCCGAGGCAGGTGAGGATCGGGATCGCGCCCGATTGCGCCACTGAGCGAATAAGCTCCAGATGAACTTTGGTGGGCTTGCCGACAAAGCCGAATTTATCCTTATCAAGGTAGTCCGCTTCAATCGCGCCGGCAGTGAGCGAATGCGCCTCGACGCCTTGGGCACGCACCGCTTCCACCAAAGCTATATTGACGCTGGTAAAAACATCGCGCGCCGCATCAAGTGCAGCGGCCGAGGTGACGCGCAGTCCATCGATTTTCGGCGTTGTAACTCCGCGCTGCTTTAAAGCTTCATCAAGCTGCGGCCCGCCGCCATGCAACACGATCGGGGTCAGCCCGACAGTGTGCAAAAAGGCCAGCGCCGCAGCGGTTTCTTCCAACTGGTCAGCGAGAATTGCGCCGCCAATTTTGATCACCGCAAAGCGCGTCTGATCGACCTCAGCAAACCGGTTGAGGTAGGAACGAATTTCCTTGCCGTCGCTCATATTGGAGAGCAACTGGACAATGGTCTGGCGGATATTGCGGCTGGCGGTCATGGGTTCATTTTATACATTTACTGGCGATTGATTCGCGGACGTGAATTGGGCGGGCTAACTCATAGCATCGCGAAACAGCGCCGTATCCGTGTACTGCACAAATTTCACCAGCTTTTGATCTCTAACCGTAAAAACATGGGCGAAGGCGGCATCGAGTTGCTTGCCGGTTTTCTTATAGACGCCAGTATAGCGGCCAAGCACCACCACGACACCATCGCCGGACGGACAATAATCTTGCGGATGTGCGGTAAAATCGTCCCACTCGCCCTGCAGGCGCGCAAACACCCCCGCGCGGATCGCCTCCGGGCCAGTAAATACTCCGCCATAGGGACCGCCCTCAGTTTCGGTCCAGGTCGTCTCCGGCATAATCGCTGCAAACAAGCGCGGCTTGTCCGTGTAAGCGGCTTTAGCGAGTTCAAGAGCGCTGTTTGGCATGGGATTGGTTCCTAATGTTGGGCGGACGGCTTTTCGCTATCCTTCGCGACGCGATGCTGCGCATCGCTCCTCAGGATGAGGGTTGTATATTTGGCAAATTTGGTCAGCAGAGAAAAAACCTTCCTCATCCTGAGGAGCGGCCCGGAGGGACGCGTCGCGAAGGATAGCGGAAAAGCACTGAGCTGTCGGGTGGAGGTTGGGGATGTCATAGCCAACATTCAATCAATAAACAGTTTCAGCGAGCGTTGTCATGAGATCGTCGACGCGGCGTTCTATCTCGGTCAGAATTTCGTCGTTATCCTCAGCGTGACAAGCCTCTTTCATGAGGTTTGTAATAGAGACGAATTGGCCGGTATTCGATTCCGGGCGCGGGCTCCAAATATTCCCGGCCAAGACTATGCCAGGATAGTCAAAAGAAAAATGATAGCGAACCCCATCTATGCCGATATTAATCATTCGCGCTTTCGATTTCGGATCTACCGGGCGCAGATCGGGGTAACGAGTCCGGAATAGCATCTCGCCCCACAGGGTGTATAATTTTGCACCGGCCTCCTCTGAAATTTTGCGTTCGCAGCGCTCTACAGCAACGTCTTCGCGACTAGGGGGCAAATGGTCCTCCATTTCACGAATGCTGGCGGCATGTTTGCTACCATCTGGATCGTCCATTGGTTTGTAACCGCCGGCCTTCATTATTTCCAAGGCCTCAAATTGATAAAGCTGAGCGGAGGGCTCCAGATGCAGCAATCCATATTTTTTGTCACTTAGTACGAGACCAACCACATATTCCGGTTGAAAGGAGGGGTACACAACAACACGCGCGACTACAGTATCATCAAATGCATCAAACAAGACCCGAACAACATTTTCTTCATAGTCTTTATAAAAATCATAATAAGGACCAGCTGCACGGAGGCCGACATCTGTGTATACAGAGTCCTCCGGCAAGAGATGCTCGTCATAACGGGGGCGTGCCGTAGCGCTTTGAACGAATAGTAGCGATATCAAAAATACTCTAAGCACCACTCACCCCACCAAAGCCTTCATAATCGCCTTCTGCACATGCAGTCTGTTCTCCGCTTCGTCGTAAGCGATGCAGTTCGCGCTATCGAACACCGCGTCGGTCATTTTCACATTGCGGCGCATGGGCAGGCAGTGGGAGACCAGCGCGTTGTTTGTCATCGCCATTTTTCCTTCATCGACGATGAAATGCTTAAAGCGGTCGCGGATCGGTTTTTCCGGTTCCCAATTGCCGAAATAGGGCAGCGCGCCCCAGCTTTTGGCGTAGACGACGTCGGCGCCGTCATAGGCTTCGTCAATTGAATGAGAAATCGTCAGCGCATGGCCGCTCTCGCCCGCGTCTTTCGTCGCCTGCGAAATGTAGCGCTCATCGAGAATGTAATCTTCGCTCGGACAGAGCAGCGTCGGCTGCATGCCAAATTTCGCGGCGATCATTAAGGCGGAATTGGCGACCGCCGTATTCAAGGGCTTGGGATGGTAGGTCCAGGTGAGGACGAATTTCTTGCCCTGAAGGTCGCCTAATCTCTCCTGCAGCGCCATCACATGAGCCATCTCCTGACAGGGATGGGTGATGGTCTCCATATTGACCACCGGCACGTCGGCGTATTTCGCGAAGCTTCGCAAAATTTTGTCCTTGCGGTCCTCTTGCCAGTCGGCAAATTTCGGGAAGGCGCGGATGCCGATCATGTCGCAATAGCGCGACAGGACCTTCGCGGCTTCCTTCACATGCTCCTCCGCCTCGCCGTCCATGACGACGCCGTCCTCAAATTCCAGCGGCCACATGCCGCCGGAGGGCGACAGCACCACCGCATGGCCGCCAAGCTGGCGGGCGCCGACATCGAACGATGTCCGGGTCCGCAGCGAATTGTTAAGAAATAACAACGCAACCGTTTTGCCCCTCAAAGCATCGCTAAAGTCTGCTCCAGGAGGCGCTGATTTCATCGCCCTGGCATCGGTAATCATCGCCTGTAATTCCGGCAGCGACCAATCTGCGGTGTTCAAAAAATGTCTCATCGCCATTGGTTAGACGGGCGGCGGTGAAAATCCAAGGAAAAGAACACCCTGCGGCGCAGGGCGACACTGGAAAACTTAAGCTCTCAGGGTGTTGATTCGCGGGTGACAGGGCGAGGCGAAGCAGAATAGTTTACAAAAGGTAAACATGGGGCGCATGGCGTCGGCGCGGGCCGTTTGCTATGGATCGCGGTTTATTGGGAAAAGGTTCAGCAGCGCGCTCAATGACGAAAAACCCGAAAGATAATAGCGGCTTGGACTTGGCGGCGCGTATCGACGCGCTCTCGCCTCGGCGCCTGTCTTATCTCACCGGCGGGTTCATCCTCGTGCTCGCGGTTCTGTTGGTGTTTGAAATCAACGACAAAGCCGCCTCGCGCCGGATCGAAACCGAGTTGCGGCTGGAACAGGCCGCCAGCGATAGCGCCGCGGCGATGAATATCGCGCTTATGACCGGCGCACCGGCGCGCGAGGTGCTGACCGGCATGTGGCCAGGCGGCTATAGCGCGCTCTATCATCTCTCGCCGGCGGGCGATGTCCTGACCACATCGGGCCGCACCGATATTGTGCAAATCCCGGCGCCAGCATTGCAGACTTTGGAGCTCCACGCCCGCGGCAAGGGGGTGCTTGATCTTGACGGCGGAAAAATCGCGGCGGTGTGGCGACCGCTCGACAATGGTGAAATCCTGCTGGCGGCGGCGCCGGCGCGCGATATCTATGACCGCTCACAGATCTGGATTGTCTACGCGGTTATTCTGATCGCTCTCAGCGTTGTCATTATCTCGTTGATGGCCGCGTTCATCCGTCAGAGCCGGGCGGCGGCGAATGCGGCTTTCGCGCTAACGACGTTGACCGATTTTCAGGCCGCCCTCGCAGGCGGTCGCTGCGCGCCGTGGTTTTACAAAAAAAATGACCGGATGATTGCGTTCTCACGCGCCTTCCTTGAACCGCTCGGGCTGGGCGCGCGCGACCGCTCCTTCACCTTGCGGGAAATATCGGCGATTGTTCACCCAGCGGATTTGCGCACCGCGATTGCGGTTCTCTGCGGCGAGCCTTCCGGCGTCAATGAGGGGCTGGTGCGGTTTCGCGATCCCGGCGGGCGCTGGCTAAAGACCTATCTGCGCACCGCAACCGACGCAACGCGGTTTGAGCGCGCGGGCGTCGCCTTTGACCTTTCCGGCGCCAAGGCGATTTCACCAGGCGCTGCGATTGCCGAGACCCGGCTGCGCGATGCGATTGAAGCGATCCCCGAGGCGTTTGTGTTGTGGGATGCAAACGGGCGTCTGGCGATTTGGAACAAACGCTTCGCCTCAACCTTCCGGCTGCCGGCGAAAGTTTTAAAGCCCGGCTTCACCATTGACGAAGTCTCAACCTGCGCGGCGGCCGGCGGCGATGTCCTCAACCAGCATTTCGGACCGCTCGACAGCGATGAGCCGGAAACGATCGAGGTTGCATTACCGGGCGACAGGTGGGCGCATGTCTCGCGCCGGCGCACGGCCGAAGGCGGCTGGGTCTGCGTTGCATCTAACGTTACCGACTTAAAACGCCGCGCCAGCGCACAGAAGAAAAAGGAACGCGAGTTACAACAAACCGTCGAAGATCTGGAAGCCTCGCGCCGCGACCTGTCCGAGACCATGCTGAAATATCAGTATGAAAAATACCGCGCCGAAGACGCCAACCGGTCAAAGAGCGAATTCCTCGCCAATATGAGCCACGAGCTTAGAACGCCGCTCAACGCAATTAACGGATTTTCTGAAGTTATGCAGTCGGAACTTTACGGGCCGCTCGGCGATGCGAAGTACAAGGAGTATATCGGCGACATTCTCGCCAGCGGCAAACATCTGCTTGAGCTTATTGACGACATTCTCGACATGTCGAAAATCGAGGCCGGGCGTCTCAAGCTGGAGCCAAAGAAAGTCGAGCTTGAAAAACTACTCAATGAGGCGACACGGCTTGTGGCGCCGCGGGCAACGGATGCCGGGGTTACACTAACGACATCGGTAGGTCACGCGCCGCCCGTCTGGGCGGATGCGCGCGCTGTCAAACAGGTTACGCTTAACCTGTTATCGAACGCCTTGAAATTCACCCCGCAAGGCGGCGAGGTCACACTCACCGCCGAGGCCGATCTTGACGGCGTCACCATCATCGTCGCCGATTCCGGCGCCGGTATTGAGCGCGTGCGATTGAAAAAACTTGGCGCGCCGTTTGAGCTGGCGGAAAATCATTTTTCCAAAAGCAATACCGGCTCCGGTCTTGGCCTGGCGTTGTCCAAGTCACTGATGAAAATGCAAGGCGGCATTCTCGCCATCGCCAGTCAGCCCGGCAAAGGCACCGTCGCCTGCGCCACATTCCCGCGCCGCAAAGACGCAAAAGTCCGCCTGCCGCAATTCATCCGCAAGGAAGCCCATCTGCTCACCGGCGATGAAGCCGCCGCGCCAAGCTTTAAAGTTACGCAAGCGGCGGAATAGGGACCGGCCCTCTAGTGGCCCGAACGCACGAGGCTCCATAATCCCCACGCGCCCCAAAGGGCGATTAGCGGCAAGACGATCCAGTAGGCAGCTTCAGCTTCTCCGGTCAGGTTCCAGCCCTCAGCGTCGCGCGCTGCGGCCACCGTCGCGAGGGATACGATTGGCCAATAGACAGTAATCCCGAGCGCGGCCGCGAGTATGATACGCGCCCATGCTTTGCCGACAATATGTCCTGCCAAGCCGGCTGCGAGCAATGGAATATATGTCAGGAGATCTCCGACGGCAAAGCCGGTCCAAAACGCAACACCAACCTCCGTTATGCGTTCGGCCGATTCCTGCACGCCCATGGCAACGCCGAGTTCATAATCAAAAGCTGGAACGCCTTGCGCAATAAGAAGATATAACAACAACAACCATCCCGGCGCCTGAAGAAGCCAAAAGCTCGGTGTTTTTTGCTGCATAACAATTTCTCCTGCGTCTAAGCTTCGTAAAAGTATCGTGACGGCTTCGCTGACCCATTGACGCAACGCAATGCGTTCAGTCTGGTTTTGAGCCACCCGGCACATATGATAACAGTATTCTCACCGAGTTCATTCCTGTATATTTGCGTGTGTATTTAAAGACTTCCTAGTCAACTATGGAGGATCAATAAATGTCTCATTTCGACCATACGTCGGCAAAGATTGCCGCATGGAACCTGGCCGGCTTCAACACCATTTCTCCCGAACGGCTTAAGCATCAGGTTGAAGGCCTGGCTATTCTCGATGCGGAGGTTGTAACGCTGGTGGAGGTTAAACCTTTTAGCCACATGCAAGATCTGGTCGACGGTCTCGCAGCGAAGGGATGCGAATATGAATTCGCCATGCTGCCGCAAACCAGCGATTTGAATATTGGCGTCCTGTTCAAGAGTGGCGTCGAGGCGACGAATGCACGCTTTATCGACAATTCCGATCTTGGCGATCCGGGCAAACGCAAAGCGATGGTCGTTGATATGAAAGTCGGAAAATTCGACTTCACCCTCATCACCGTTCATCTAAAATCTGGCAGAGGCGGCGACGAACAAAGAACCCGCGACGAACAGTGCAACATTATCGGACAGTTCATAACCGATCAGCGCGCCAATTCTCGCGAGGACATCCTCTTAATGGGCGACTTCAATATGATCCCAGGCGAGGATGTGAGTAATTTCCATCACCTTGGCGGCGATGATCTTATGAATTTTCTGTCGTCCTGGGATTTGCAGGCGCGGTTTTCTCATATCCTTCCCGCCGGCCGCGCAAACCTTCTCGACGGGTTTGCGATCTCGCGCACCTATTCCACGGAATATATTCGCGGCAGCCTGCGGCTGTTTCCGATGCATTGGACGATGGATATGGGCCGGGAGAAATTTCGCACCGAAGTCTCGGATCACTTGCCGTTCGTGGCCTCGTTTAGAATTGATCGGTCCCGGGATTGATTAGCGCTTATTAAGTCGCCTCAAGGTTTCATCGCATCTTGCGCTGCACGAAACGCGGTCGCGAGCGCGCTTTCAGGCGTCTCATAGAGCTTGGCGGCAACCCTTCCCTCGCCTGGCGCCGGTACAGCAATTTCATATTCCTTCGCCCCCACCGGCCGCGCAACATCAGCAAACGCGACCACCCGTTTGATCGCCGGCGACCAGGCGCAACTGGTGACGCGCCCGACCGGCTTGCCGCCGGCATAAACCGCCGCGCCCGGCATTGAGCGTTCATCATCAACCGACAGGGTGACCAAGCGTCGTTCAGGCTGGCTCGCGACATAGCGCAAACCTCGGCGACCATTGTACCAACCGCGATCAAGCGGCGCCAAATGCGGCAGTCCGATCTCCGCCGGCGTGCGCCGCGTCGCCGTACCCGGATGATCGGCGGCGACAAAATCCACACCTGGTCGCGGCGCGCCGCTTTCAATGCGCAAAATTTCCATTGCATCAAGCCCGATCGGCCCGGCCTTGCCGCGTCGCACCAGCCGTTCCCAGATGGTCAATGCATCAGCGGCGGGAAAGATTAACTCAACGCCCGCAAGCGCGCCAAACTGGATCGGCCTCGCCGCAGTTTCAACACCGCGCACCACCGCCGAAGCGGCGACATCTTCGCCTGGCATTTTCATGCCCGCTGCGCCCAAAACTTCGCTCGCGCGCGGACCGAACACGCCGATCGCCGCAACCGCCTCGCAAATATCCTCACCCAGCGCATCAACACCGCGCGCGCCAAGCTGCAACCGTCGCGCATGCGCTGTCGGGGTGGTGAGCAAAAACAAGTCGTCAGACAGGCGCGAGACCTCCGCAAGATCGAGAACGCCGCCGTCGCCATCAAGAATTAACCCACGCGCGCTTTCGCCAACGCCAAGCCGCGGCGCCGGTGCGGTGGTGATGCGCGACAAAAACTGCGCCGCTTCGGGCCCGCGCACGGCCCAGCGCGACAAGGCGCCAAGGTCTGCAATCGCGGCTGAGTTTTTCGCCGCGTGATATTCCTTTTCCACCGAAGTAAAGACCCGCGCCAGCGACCAGCCATTGACCGAAGTCCAAATATTGGCCTCGCTCGCGGACGCGGCCGCTGCATAGAGTGGGGTTGCGCGCGGGCTATCGACGATCACATCTTCAGCGGGGAAAATCATGCCGCGCGGCCTCCGCGCTTGGCCTCGAAGAGCGCCGCTTTCGCGGCCATGCGGCCGGCGGCGCAGGAAAGCCCGGCGCCAATGCGCGCCTCGCGCCCGCAAAAATATAGCCCGCCGACATAACCGGCCGAGCCGGCGACCCGCGCCAGCGCGACTTGCTCTATGATGCTCGGCGGGGCGGTGTAATCTTGCGCCGGCGTGCCGGTTGATTTTGCAATGTCGCTCGCCAACCGCAATGCGCGCGCCTTGATCCGGTCTTCGATGTCGGGCGCAAATTTTTCAATATTGGCGAGAATGTTTTTTTCAATCTCCGCGCGGCGATCAGCGCCTGGATTTTCATCAAACGGCAAGGGATGCGCAATCGCCGACAGAAGTTGCGTCTTATCACCGCCGGCCTCTTCATCAAGGACATCCGGGAACACCGCTTCAATCATCAAATCGCTCGGCACGCGGCCTGCGCGGGCATCAGCAAACGCCCGGCGCAAGGCTTCAGGCGGCGGCGCATAAACCAGGCGCCGGTTCATATGACCCCGGGTTTTCTCATCGCGCGCTACGCCTTTCAGGGCAAGATGCAGATGCCCGCTCGAAAGCTGTGGCGTGGGCGCCATGATTGCACGCTGAAATCCTATATCGATATTGGCGGCGCCGATCATCTCCATAAAGACCCGTCGCGCGGCGCCAGCAGCGACAATAATCGGCGCACGAATTTGTCCGCCACCCTCAAGCTCCACTCCGGCGGCGTGGTCTTGCTCAATCAATATGGAGGCGACGCCGGTCGCTGCGCGAATATCGACCTTGGCCGCTTGCGCCGCGCGGCGCAGCGCCGTCACCACCGCAACCGCGCCCCCCTGAGGGTAAGCGCAAGCGCCCTGAAGCCCGGCGATTTCTCCCGACCAGCGGCGTATTAGCGTCATGAAACTGAACGGCTCATGCGGCGCAGCGGCGGAGCGAAACCCCGCTTCAGACAACAGCGCCGTCTTTAAGGGGCCGTCAGGCAGATAGGCATCGAGCACCTCTTGCGCCGGGGCGAGGGAAAAGAAATTTAACCGCGCCGCCAAAGCGCGCGGGGCCGCGCGCATCGCCTTTTCAATATCGCTTGCCGGCGCCGCCGCGGCCTCAAACCCCGGTCGACAGAACGCGGCCGCCTCAAACACTTCGGTGATAAATTTCTGAAACGCCGGGCCCGCCTCTTCGTCGTCAAACGCCGCCGCCGCCATTTGTAAATCGCCGCCAAGCTGCAAGGTCTCGCCGTCTTCAAAGAAATAGGCCGTATCAAGACAACGCGCAGCGTAGGACACGCCATGGCGGTATAGATCGAGATCGGCGATGACGGCGGGGTCGAGAATGGAAATCAGATGTTCACCGTCAACATAGCTTTGCCCCGGACTTAACTCACGCGCACACACCGCGCCGCCGATCTCAACGCCAGCCTCCAGCAAAATCGTGTTGTAGCCAGCGCGGCCAAGATAGGCGGCGGCCGTCAGTCCTTCCGCATCAGCGCCGATGACAATCGCGTCAATCCCGCCCTCGATGCGTCCGGCGCCAGGTTTATTTTCAACGTCACTCACCGGCAAGCACCCTGTCGACCAGCCGCACCGCCGCCGCGACAGCATTGTGTCGGTTCGGCTGTACAATGACGTTCTCATTATCTGCAAAGCCCGATCCCGCAACAATTGGCGGCCGGTCTGGCGAGATTGCGCCGATCACTTCTATTTTTGTTTTGCGGACATTGGCGGAAAATTCCGGAATGCGGCGCGCCAGCTGATCGATCATACGCCGCGCCGTCGCCTGACGATCCTGCCCGGTCCATTCACGCCAGCCATCGTCATCGCGAAACGCCGCCGGGCAATAGGCCGTTCGGACAAGGACGTCGCCGTTGGCCGCATATTCAAATTCAACCGGCAAGTTCTCGGGCAGGCGCCCGTCCAGCGCAGCCTCGCGCGCAACTTGTAAATCGCCGACGCCATCAAGAACTTGAAACACCGCCTTGTCGTTCTGCGCTGCCGGCGGCATTGGTCTTTTGAGGGCGATGCGCAACACCGCCGTCGCCGCGCCATGTCCCGCCAATGGACAGACCGAGGCGCGCATGCCGGCTTTTTGCGCCGCGCCAGGCGATGCGAACAACACATAGCGAGTTTTTATCTTCTCGCCATCGGCAAGGCTGACGACGACATGCCGGGCGCCATCGCGCGCAATCTCAGTGAGGTCTTTGGTGAAAAATTCAACGCCGCTATCCTTGCAAGCCGTCTCCAGCGTCGACAGTAGAGACGGCCCATCCTCATCAGGGCGCACCCGCCAGGCATGGTCGTCAAAGAATTCAGACAAGGCCAGCGCAGAACCGGGCTCGCCGCCGCCAAGACCCGTTGGGCCGAGCGCATGGGCGGCGATGTGGGTTTTTAACGCATCATCGCCGAGATAATCATTAAGCGCTGCGGCGCAGGAACCGGTTGCCTGGCCAAGCGCGGCGCAGTCGCGCACGCCGCCGCTGAACAGGGAAAATCCGGCGGCGCCATTTTTAGGGGCCATGGTCGCGGCATCGCGCAGCTTTCGTCCGGCCTCAAGCGCCTTCATCTCATCAACAAAATCCGCCCACAGAAGATGATCCGCCTTATCGTTTTGAGCCAGCAGCGCTTTGGTCTCGCGCACGCCCTCATAGGTGGTCACCGTCGCGCCATCCGGACCCAGCGTCACCCGGGCGCTGACCCGTTCAAGGGACAATCCATATTCATGGAGGTCAAGCCGGCGCCAGACAAAATTCGGCATGTCGCAATAGGTCGCCGCCATGTTCTTTCGTTTTCGAGGGCGAATGATCGCGACCGATGCGCCCGAGCGCGCGGCGACCGCCGCCGCCGAGAAGCTTGCCTCGTCAGCGCCGATCACCGTTAAATCAAATATCGCTGTCATCAGTGCTCGGTTCGCCGCTAAGGGCTCGGGTTCAATTTAATCACGCTACGATAGATTTCCGCCACCGCCGACTGCCGCCGGATTAAATTACGCTCAGCATCTTCAATCACCGCCGCGCCGCAAAGCGAGGCCATGTGCGCAGTCAGCATCTCACCAGCTCCGTCGGGTGCAAAAATTCCGCCCGTCGCCGCCCGGGCGCCATGCAGCACCGCATCGAACAAGCCTTGCGCGTCGCTGAGAGCGCTTGCATCTTTATCATTCAGCTCTCCCCTCTCCGCAAACCATTTCACCGCATCCGCAGTCGCGCGTGGCGGCGGGCCAAAATCCTCGCCCGTCGCGAGCGCCAGATATTGGCAGATAAAGGCAATATCGGTGAGCCCGCCTAAGATATTCTTTACATCCCATGGGCTTTTGCCCGGCTTAGCGTCAAGCAAACGCCGGCGCATGTCGTTAACATCTTCGGCGATCCTGGCGCGCTCGCGGGGGCGGCGCAGAATGTGCTCAATTTCCGTATCGATGCTGGCGGCGAGCGCATCCGGCGCGGTGATGATCCGGGCCCGGGTCAGCGCCATCTGCTCCCACGTCCAGGCGTCTTTTTCGTAATATTGGCGGAACGCCGACAGGCTGACCGCGGCGGGGCCGGCGCGACCGGACGGGCGCAACTGCATATCAACGTCGTAAAGCGCGCCTTCCGGGGTCGCGGCCGAGAGCGCGGTGATGATGCGGCGGACGAGACGGGTGAAATAGTCGCTCGCCTGTAAAGCTCGGCGACCATCCGAGACGGCCTCCGCCGGCGCGTCATAGATGAACATCAAATCAATATCCGACGTCGCCGTCATCTGCCGGCTGCCGAGCCTGCCGAGACAGACAATGGCCAGCGCGCCGTCGATGCTTCCGTGCGCGGTGCACATTTCCTGTTGCGCTACTGGCGCCAGCGCAACGATGCAGGCCTCGGCGATGGCGCTGAAATGCGCGGCCGCCTGTTGCGGCGGGCAGAGCCCCGTTGCGAGTTGAGCGGCGATGGGGAATTTGTGCTCACCCGCCCAGCGACGGGTCAGATTAAGCGCGTCTTCAAAACCGTCGGCGGTGCGCAAAACCTCTTCCAGTGCAGATGCATAATTCCCCAGCGATGGCGGCGGCGCGGCCAGTCCGGTCTCAATAAAGCCTTCTACGATGTTGATGCGCTGCGACAGTTGACGCCCGAGAAACGGAGAAGTCGTCATGATCCGGATTAACACGTCGAACAAAGCCAGATTATTGACCAGCAGCGAAAATACCTGAACACCCGATGGCAGATTGGCGAGAAAATCGGCAAACGCAAAAAACGCATCGTCAGGATTGCCAGCCTTCGACAACGCTTCCAAGAGCGGGTTCATCAGCTTGGTAAGGAGAAGCCGTGCGCGTTCTGTTCGCGTGGCGCGCATGCCGCCGGCATGCCAACGGCGGATCGCCGTGCAGACTTCGCCCGCGCGTTGAAAGCCAAGCCCTTCAAGCGTCGCTATCGTCGCCGGATCGTTCTCCACCCCGGTGAACATCAGGGGGCCGATGGCTTGCCTCTCAGAAGTCTTGTCGCGGAACAACTCATCATAGCGCCGCTCTACGCGGGCGAGCGTTTCTACAAGCTTTCGCCTCAAGGCGGCAGCGTCTGCCTCACCGGTGAAGCATGCAAGCCGTTCAATTGCGGCTGCGTCCGCCGGGATGCGATGGGTCTGCTCGTCATTGATCATTTGCAGGCGGTGTTCAACCATGCGCAGATAGCGATAGGCGGCAGATAATTCATCGCGCACCGCATTACTGATATGACCTTTCGCGGCGAGCCCGGCCAGCGCTTCCAGCGTCCGGCGACTGCGCAGCGCCGGGTTCTTGCCGCCTAGGATTAATTGTTGGGTTTGAACATAGAATTCAATCTCGCGGATGCCGCCGCGGCCGAGCTTGATGTCATGGCCTTCAAATTCAATCCTCGCACCACCTTTGGCCGACTGGATTTGCCGCTTGACCGCATGGACGTCCTCGATGGTCGCGAAGTCGAGATGCTTGCGCCACACAAACGGGCGCAATGATTTTAAAAACCGGGCCCCGACGGCGATATCGCCAGCCGCTGCGCGCGCCTTGATATAGGCCATGCGTTCCCAGTTCTGGCCATAGGCCTCATAGTAGGCCTCCGCCGCCTGCATGGAAATCGCCAGTGCGGAAACGCCGGGATCGGGCCGCAGCCGTAAGTCCGTACGGAAAACATATCCGTCCGGCGTTTGTGTTTGCAGTAAATGAACCATTTCACGCGCCGCTTTGACCGCGCCGGTCTGGGCTTCGCTGCTGGTCGCATATCCCATCGCCTGATGGTCGAACACCAAAACCAGATCAATGTCGCTGGAATAATTTAACTCCTCGCCGCCATGCTTGCCCATCGCCAGGACTGCTATGCCGCGGGGCCCGTGTTCAAGCGTTGCGTGGGCGGCGGCGGCGCAAAGCGCGGCGTTGACGGCGGCGTCGGCGAAGGTCGAGACCGCGCCGGCCGCCTCCATCACCGTCCAGACGCCAGCAATATCGGCCAGTGCAATCGTTAGCGCGGCTTCATCTTTCGCCCGGCGCAAAATTTTGATCTGCTCGGCTTGGCTATCAGTGGCGCCCGCTTTAGCCGCCGTCTCACAAGCGCGCTCCAGCATACGGCGCGGCGTCGCGTGCAAAATTTCGATCACCAGCGCGAAGTCGCGCGCCATCAGCCGGAAGATATAGGGCGAGCAACCAGCAACGCCTTCTACCAGCGCACGCTCGCGCGGCTTCAGCCGATCGAATACCGCGCCAACCCCGTCGCGCAAGCGTTGCCCCGCATCCGGATCATGCGGGCTCGGCGTAGACTTAATCGCCTCGCCCAGCATCGCTTCACCCGGAGTTTTTTCACGCGTCATCAATCCGGATTTCATCACGCTCCGGCAAAGAAGGCTAGAGAGGCGTACATAAAAAAACCGCCGCTCGGCGAAAACCGGCGGCGGTTTTTAGTCAGCCCAACAGGGCGACCATGTTCATGGGTTGAGGGCAAAGGCCCCGCGACCCAAACCCTAGGCTTGTGCTAGCAACCCGCAGCGCCTTTCAGGTAAGACGACGGACGGAAGCGCAGGCTCTTGGAGGCTTTGATTTTGATCTCTTCGCCCGTACGCGGGTTGCGGCCCTTGCGTGCGGAGCGTTTTGAAATCATGAAAGTACCAAACGTACCGATGGTGTATTTGCCATCTTTCTTGGCGCGTTTCAGGCCGCTTTCGATTTCACCGAAAACAAGTTCGACAACGCGTTTTGCTTCGGCGTTGCTCATGTCGCCGGTTTTCGCAACATTGGCGATAAATTCAGCTTTGCTCATGACAGGTTCCTTAAGTTTAAGTCGCAGAAAAAATGATGCACCCGGTTACCAAATAGATGGCCATCGTGGCCGACGGCGCGAAATCACCAAGAACTGATTTCCTGTTCTCCGCAAGGGCAAATCTTCTATGAAAGCCTGTTTTTTGTTGGCGAATTTGAAAGGCTGCAACGTTATTTTGCATCCGCCGACGGAAAAATCATGGTGATCCGCAAGCCGCGCCGGGCGTCGTTCTTGGCCGATGGGTTTGCATCTTGAAGGGTGATTTTCGCACCATGAGCCTGGGCGATCGCCGCCACCAGGCTGAGCCCAAGGCCGCTGCCCGGCGTGGTGCGACTTTTTTCAAGCCGGACATAGCGTTCCAACACGCGCGGGCGATCATCGGGATCTATCCCCGGCCCGTCATCGGTAACGCTTAGCTCCGCCTTGCCGCGAGCGCCGGGCGCAACTTTTAATTCAATGCGTGTTCCGCCCTCGGCGTATTTCAATGCGTTGTCGAGAAAGTTCGCAATCGCTTGCGACACCAGCTCGCGCGAGCCGTTGACCGGCGGCGTCGGCGCGGCGGTGAGGGCAAGCTCAAAGCCCGCATCTTGCGCGGCCGGCTCATAAAGTTCGGCCATTTCCTCGGCAATCGCAACAAGGTCAATCGGCTGCATCACGCCGGCGCTTTCACCGGAGCGAATGCGCGCAATCGACAACAGCGCGTTGAACGTCACCAGCATGCGCTCAGTGTCGTCCAGCGTTGCTCGCAAAGCATCTTCCTTATCGTTCGCATCCCCCTTCATCGCATCGGTGAGGCGGTTGCGAATACGCGTTAGCGGCGAGCGCAAATCATGAGCGATGTTGTCGCTAATATCGCGCATGCCAGTCATCAATCGTTCGATCTGGTCGAGCATAGCGTTCAGATTACCGCTTAAGTGATCAAGCTCATCGCCGGCGCCGGTGCGGGGAATGCGCCGGGTGAGATCCCCGCCGCGGATCGCCCGCGCGGTGCGGCTGACGGCTTCAACCTGGCTCAAGAGCGAGCGCGAAAATAAAATCCCGATGATCACGCCGAGCGCCACGGTCGCGGCAAGCATGCGCACAAGAACATTGACCAGACTGGCGCGTAGCTCATCGCGCGCAGCAATATCGCGGGCGACCACCACCAAGAAAGACTGCTGGACGTCTGGCGCGGAGCGAAACCGCATCACCTTACCGCGCGCATTGCGTTGCTGAATGCCAACCTCGCGGCCGGCCGCATCGAGGATCGGGCGCTCAAAGGCAAAGTCGAAAAACCCGCCTTCGGTGTTTAGGGCTTCCGGCGGCAAGGCGGTGAGATTGCCGGCGAGCACCGCTCCGGACGGGGCGCCGATCAGCATATAGATGCTGTCATCACGCCAGGCCGTCCGTTGGCGGATCACCCGGGTCAACATGCCGGGGCCGCTTTCAGAAAAAAGGTCCGCCAAAACAGCAAGCTCGCCATCGATGGTCTGATCGGTCTGGCGGGCGGCGGCGCCGAAGGACGCGCGATAAACCACCGCGCCAAGAATGCCGACGGCCAGCGTAAACAACAAAACGAAGACCAGCGTGAAGCGAAACGACGTCGTGCGGAACAGCCGCAGCATAATCTAGTCGATATCCGAAATTGTATAACCGGCGCCACGGACGGTTTTTAACAGGGCTTTGTCAAAGCCTTTATCAATCTTGGAGCGCAGCCGCGAGATATGCACGTCGATAACGTTTGTCTGCGGATCAAAGTGATACTCCCAGACATTTTCAAGCAGCATGGTGCGTGTGACCACCTGGCGCGCATGCCGCATCAGATATTCAAGCAGCCGGAATTCACGCGGCTGAAGATCAATTTTCTGGGACGCGCGGCGCACTGTCCGCGTGATCAGGTCAATCTCCAGATCGCCAACCTGATAGCGCGTTGTAACTTCCGCCGCCGCCGGCGCCGCTCCGCGACGACCGAGCGCCTCGACCCGCGCCAGCAATTCCTGAAACGCGTAGGGCTTGACCAGATAGTCGTCGCCGCCGGCTTTGAGGCCAGAGACCCGATCATCAACCTCACCCAGCGCCGACAGGAACAAAGCTGGCGTCTCGTCGCCCTCCTCGCGCCGCCGCGACAAAAGCGCCAGCCCGTCGAGTTTCGGCAGCATTCGGTCAACTACATAGGCGTCATAATCACCCGCAGCCGCCATCTTGTGGCCAGCCTCGCCGTCAAGCGCGTGGTCAACCACATGCCCAGCCTCGCGCAGGCCCTTAGCGGCAAAGGCCGCGGCTTCCGCATCGTCTTCGATCAAGAGAATTCGCATGGACCCTACTTATGCTTTTTTGTGTTGAATGCAAAGACGGCCGCGAGAGTTTTGGGGGGACCCCGCGCGACCGTTTTTGGAGCGCGCCGCTTTTTGGCGCGCCCACTTCCGACTTAGTTTCCGCCAAGCGCTATGGTGTTCATCATGCGCCCTAACACCGCCCGCCCTAGTCCTTATCGAGAGAAAGCGCGCCAAATTGCCGATTAGCGCCGAGCTGCATGCGCAGAAGAACAGCTTCTTTGCCGTCCTCCTTGGCGTTGTTGATCTTGTCACGGAGCGCCGCTCCGGTGCGCACATCCTCACCATCAATCTGCAGGATAACCGCGCCGGCGCGCAGGCCCGCATCCTGGGCCGAACTGCCGGGCCGAACGCCGGTAACGATGACGCCCTCAACACCGTCCGGCACGCGATATTGCAGGCGCAACGCATCGTTCAATTCTGTCACCCGCAAACCGACATCGGAAGCGAGCGTGTCATTGTCATTGGCCGGCTCATCATTTTGCGCCAGCGTCTCGCCATCGCGCTCACCAAGGGTCACGGTAATGTTGCGGTTCTTTCCATCGCGCAAAACTTTAAGCTGCACTTTCTTGCCCGGCGAGAATGACGCCACGCGACGCGAAAGCTCGTTGGGGCTGGCGACATCAACGCCGGAAACGCCGAGAATAACGTCGCCGCTTTCAAGCCCCGATTTTTTCGCCGGCGTATTGTCCATCACTTCCGCGACCAGAACGCCGCCGCGTTCTTTCAGCCCGAGGGCGGCGGCAATTTCAGTGGTGACTTCTTGGAGTTGAATACCGAGCCAGCCGCGCGTTACCGAACCGTTTATTATCAGCTGCGCAATCGTATCGCGCGCGACCTTGGCGGGGATCGCGAAACCGATCCCGACGCTGCCGCCATTAGGCGAGAATATAGCCGTATTCACGCCAACAACGCGGCCTTTGAGATCAAATGTCGGGCCGCCGGAATTGCCGCGGTTAATCGGCGCATCAATCTGGATAAAATCGAGATATTGGTTTTCACGGTTCTGGCCGCCAATCGCGGAAACAATCCCGCTGGTGACGGTGCCGCCAAGACCGAACGGATTGCCGACCGCAACGACCCAGTCGCCGACCCGCAAATTCACGTCTTCAGCAAACTCAACAAACGGTTGTTTGGCGTTGGCTTTGACTTTGAGCACGGCAAGATCCGTCAACGGATCAGCGCCGACCACTTCTGCGTCAAGCTCCTCACCATTGGGAAGGCGCACCTTCACACTGTCCGCCTCGGCGACCACATGGTTGTTGGTGACGATATGGCCTTCGCGATCGATGAAGAAACCTGAGCCTTCCGCCTGCATCCGCCGCGTGCCGTCATCCTCAAACGGATCGTTCTGGCCGTCGCCATTTGGCGCACCGAAACGGTTGTTGAAAAATTCTTCAAACTGGCTCGGCAAAACCTGGCGCTGAACCTCGCGCTCCACCAAAATGGAAACCACCGCCGGGCTGACGCGCTCGACGAGGTCTGCAAATGACAAAGTGCCGTCAGCGGCGACCGGCGGCGCCATCAGGCGCGGCGCCTGCGCTTGCGCGCCAGTGACAAAAAGCGCCGCAGCGGCGCCCGCCAACATGGATTTCGCCAACACCCTTCCGGATCTGGAATTTTTCATAAACTTCTCACTCGATTTCATATGTTTTACGCCTTCGTTCGCTGAAAGCGCCCCAGTCCTATATCGGGATCATAGTCCAGATAAGTATCCCGGCGCGCCCCGCAAAGCACTGATTGGCCATTACAATTTGTTAAACATATCAGCGCTGCGCGATTGAACCTCGACCCCCTCGGTTAACATTCGGTGCACTGGACATTTATCAGCAATCTCTAGCAAGCGCGAGCGCTGCGCCGTGTCGAGATCGCCGCTGACGCGCAGTTCTTTTTCGAGCAGATGCGGAATATGGCTATCTTCCGATCGGCCCCGCCTCACGCGAACATCAACACTCTTGAGGTCCCACTTCTTTCGCCGCGCATACATACGCACCGTGATCGCCGCACAAGCCGCGAGCGCGGCTTCGGCGATCCGTGTCGGGTTCGGGCCGAGACCGGCGCCGCCGTCTTCCTTCCCGCCATCGCTGACCATTGGATAGCCGTCAATCGACAAAGCGACCGCCAGCGGTTCGCCGTCGATCGATTGCGCCGCCGCGCCGCCTTTAAATTCCGGCGCCTGATCGCGCGCCTCCGGGGTAAGGCTCGCAACCAGGCCGTCATCCAGATATCGCCCCGCCCAAGCCGCCAGCACGCTCGCCGCATAACGCGCATCGGCGGCCTTCGAGAGCAAGTGATCGGCCGTATCAAGACTGATGAAACTTTTCGGGTGCTTTGCGGCGGAGAAGATTTTGGTGGCGTTTTCAATGCCGACGGTCTGGTCGTGCGGCGCATGCATCACCAGCAGCGGTTTTTTTAAAGCCGCCGCCGCGTTCAAAACATTCTGGCCGGACAAGTCTTCCAGAAACTGACTTTTAATCGTGAACGGACGCCCGGCGAGGCTGACATGGGCAAAACCTTGCCGCTTGATTTCCTCATGCCTTTCGCTGATATGCAACACGACATGGTCAGCCTCGGCCGGGGCGCCGATCACCACCACGCCTCTGATTTCAGGGATCTTCGCGGCCGCCACAATCGCCGCCGCGCCGCCGAGCGAATGGCCGATCAAGATCGCCGGCGCTTCAAATTCATCGCGCAGAAAATCCGCAGCACTGACCAGGTCGTCGACATTGGAAGAAAAATTGGTGTTAGCGAAATCGCCTTCCGAGCTACCCAGCCCGGTAAAATCAAACCGCAAAACCGCAATGCCGCTGGCGCGCAAGGCGCGCGCAATCTCGCGCGCCGCTTTGATGTCTTTGGAACAGGTAAAACAATGCGCAAACAACGCATAGGCGCGCGGGCGCCCGCTTGGCAGCTCCAGCGCCGCGGCGAGTTTTTCTCCGCCGAGAGACTTAAATTCCGTCTTTCTTGTTTCGCCGTCCATAAGGTTGTCCTTGTGCTGATGTTGTTGGCGCGCGCTGCGACCCTTCGCGACGGCCCTTCGGGTCTCCTCAGGATGAGGAAGTCTATGTGGAGGCGTTATGTTCCTCTCAACAAATACAACCTCATCCTGAGGAGCGGCGAAGCCGCGTCGCGAAGGATCTCAGCAAGAATAGATAGGCCTAAACCGCCACCGCCGCAGCCGCTGCGCGATCACGAAAGAGGCCGATATCATCACTATCGAGCAAGGGCGCGGCGAGGTTAAGAATTTGCTCCAGCATGCGCCGGGCGGCTTTGCGTTCATCACCTTCTGCGGCGCGAATTTCAACGATTAGATCCTTGGCGAAGATGGCGCACTTGTCGCGGGCTTCCTCAGTGATCAGCGATGAAAAATCGGGCTCGGCGCCAAGCCGCGCGGCAAGGCTCGGCGCAGCGCTGATCAACGCCGCCGCATCCGCCGCCTGCCCGACAAGCGCGGGGCTAAGCGCATGGGCAATGTCCGGGCGCTGCGACATTAACTGGCTGGAGCCGCCCCCCTGACGCACCGGCATCGCCGCGCGCAGCGCCGCCAGCGCCTGCTCAACAAAGCGGTCAAAGGCTTCACCGGCGACATCGCGGCTGGCTTCGACCCGGTTCAGAAAAACATTATCGCCAATTTTTTTCGCCTGGCTCGCAAGACCATCGGCATAGTCGGCAAAATACGTTACCCGCAACCGCGCGGTCTCAGCGTCCAGTGCGCCGGCGCCATCGCGCTCGAGCGCGCGGGCGAGCGATTCAAATTCTTCAAACAACGTCTCCGGCAACTCCGCAGCCGCATCGCGAGCGGCGTCAAGGCGCTCATCGGCGCTGCCGGCGAGATGATAATATACGCCAAGCGCACGCCATGGTTTTTCCAGTCGCCCAATCAGCGCAAGAAGAATATAGGCGCCGAGCGCGTTGGATTGATCGTGAGCAGATAAAAATAGCGATCGTATCTCATAAAGCTGTTCTTCGGTGAGCGAAGGCGCAGCATTTGGTATTAGCGCTTGCAGCTGGTGGAGAAAATCTACGCCGGTCAGGAGGGTGCGCAGTTCTTCCATGTCATTGAAAACCGCTTCATCCCCAAGCGCCTCGACCACCCGCGCATGCACGGCGGCGTTGGTTTTCGCCTCTTCGCAGATCCGCCCGAAACCGGCCTCGGCGGCGATAAACAAGGCGCGCTCCAAAGCCTCCGCATCAGCGTCATCGCGGATTGCATCATCAAGCGCGGCGGCGGCGAAGGCGGCGTCGGTGAGCGCCTTTTCGGTCATCATCAAGCGCCAGATCGGCTCCAGCGAGCCCCTCGCAATCCGTGCACGGCGTTTGTTATCGTCGCGCGCGCCGATGAAGAAATCTTCAAATGGGGAGAAGAAAATCCGCTTGGCGTCATATTTTCGTGTCAGCGGTGGCGCGCCGCGCGCGAGAAGCTGCGTACGCAGATTATCGAGCAGCATATCATGAGGGAAGCCTGATTTGCCGTTGACCGCGCCAGCAATGCGCTTGTCCGCGCGGTCAGCCTCCAGCCCCGCAAACAGTTTCAGCGCCGCCGCATTGGAAAGGCTTCCCAAAAACGCCGTCAGCTGTTGTTTTTTCTGCGCCGAAATCGTCATGCCCGCGCCTTAAAATCTATCGCCCGTATCTAAATCAGCCACGCGTTAAACGCCAGCAAAAGATCGCGCCACGTAATCTGTGCGCCTTCACGCGCCTACTTTTTATTCCGCGCCTTCGCGCACGCGCGCATCAGCGCCCTTCCACTGCTTGACGAATTCCTCAAGCTCCTTGTCGCCGCCTTCGGGCAGGACAATTTTGAGCGTTACATATTGATCACCCGGCGCCGCCTTCTTGCCTCTCGCAACGCCGCGCCCGCGCAGCCGCAACACCGCACCGGAGCTTGAATTTTTCGGCGCCGTCACGCTGACCTCGCCGGAAATTGTCGGCACAGTAATCTTGCCGCCAAGCACCGCTTCTTTCAACGTAATCGACGCCTCGACATAAATGTCGGCGCCTTTGCGCTCGAAGGTCGGGTGCGGTTTGACTTTAACTTCGACATAAACATCGCCGGCGCCGCCCGGGCCTTTCTCACCCTGGCCCTTCAGGCGCAATGTCTGGCCATCATCCAGACCCGGTGGAATGGCGATGTCGAGGGTGCGCCCGTCGGGCATGGTGACGCGCTTTTTGGCGCCCGTCACGGCATCCAGAAAATCAACGTCGAGACGATAGCGCACATCGCGCCCGCGTTGCGGCCGGGGCGGTCTTTGCGCGGCGCGCCGGGCGCCGAACAGGTCGGAGAAGATGTCGCTCAAATCCTCAAACGAGCCGCCCTGCTCCGGTCCGGGCCCGCGACCCGGACCCCGGGCGCCGGCGGGACCGCCAGGACCGCCCCGGCCCGCATATTGAGCAAACGGGCTGACCCGCTCGCGGCCTTCTTCGTCAATTTCGCCGCGGTCAAATTTTTTGCGCCGGTCCGAATCGCCGACAATATCGAAGGCGGCGGAGATTTCTTTAAACTTTTCTTCCGAGGCCTTGTCGTCAGGATTGCGGTCCGGGTGGTATTTTTTAGCGAACTTACGGAACGCGGCGCGAATCTCCGAATCGCTGGCCGACGGCGCAAGGCCCAATACTGCGTAAGGATTTCTCGCCAAAACTGTTCTCTTCGTTCAAATTAACGCATCGTTAAAGCGCGCCCCGAAAACACCCGCGACGCGCCCACACACAATGAGATAAGCGATTTTCCCCGAAATAGAAGAGTTTACGGTTAATTTTTGCCGGGAAATTTGGGGGGCGAGGGGCTTGTCGGGCTGACGACGCTCAATCGCCGCCAGCCTGTCTGAATTACCGACGATCGCGAACAAACCGGCCATCAGCTTATAGTAATCCGGAATGCAGACACGACGGATGTCGTCAGATGGGTATGAAACAAAGTCAAGAAAAGACAAAACGCATAACCTTCTGACTAGCGAAAGTTAAAACTACCTATGAAAGAATCGCCGATTGAAAAAGACGTCGAACCAAACCCTCTGCGTGAAAAGATCGGCCTGTTTATTTTGGTCGTCGCCATTCTCCTAGCTGGCTTTTCGGGAACCGGCAGCTTTGTCTCCAATGCAACAGTCACGCTGTCGAAACTCATCATCGCGGTCAGCGTCTTCGTTCTGGTCTACGGAATGGTTCCACAGCGCTTACAAAAAAGCATGCGGGACGCCGGGCGGCTTGGGTTGGTCGCCTATTGGATGGGTGTCCTCGCACTGATTATGGCTTCGGTGTGGATTGGCGACTTTGGGAAAAATATTATCACCAATCTACTTTCTTCAGTATAGAGAATAGCTAATGTGAACAACATTCAGCTCATTGGGATGGGTTCGCAACTGTCTGCTTCTTCAATGAGATCAAATAACGCGTCACGCGCATCCTCGGCATTTCTGATAACTGCATCTGCTTGACGAGCAAGAGTCTCCGCTTCTTGAAAATCATCTATGGCATCGAGTGCGTCCTTCGCCGCTGCGACAGCGGCGATCGCCGGAACCAAATTTTGCACATCGCGGCGCGTTATCCGCCCTTTTCGTAAGCGCGCGACCAGGCGGGCCACCCTGCCAAGCACCCAAGCGGTCCTGCTATAGCGATGAGCGCCTCAACTGCAGCGGCTATTACTTTTCGACGCGCCTCCCGCTCCAACGACTCAGAGCGCCTTTTCAGCTCTTCTGAACGACGTGCAACGTCCGATAATTTACTTTTTTCGAGTTCGATTCGTATCTCAATCTCTGCGCAACTACGCTTGAGCTCCAAATCAGGCGCCCTACGATACGCCGCCGTAGCTTTTCGGACGGCGCCCGTAAGTGTGGCAGATGTGAATTCATTACTATTTACGATTTTTCGTCTCCATTTCAGAATTTTTTATTCATGAGCGCGGCGACCTAGCTAATCCCCACCCCCGCCTTCGCCTCCACCCCATCCCCGACCGCATCAGACGCCTGCGCCACGGCAAACGTAAGCGTCGCGCCTGGGCCGCCGCCTCCGAAATCTGCTGTGATGTCGGCGGCGGCGTATAGGGTGTCCGGCGTTGTTGTCTGGATCACGCGCATTTCCACGCCGGCGTTGAAAATTTTTACCGTGTAGCGCTCGAAGGCCTCGCCTAATGGAACTTCGCCTTCCCAACTATCACCACCGGTTCTTGTGCGTCTTATCCAGGTGAGGCGAATGTCTGCGCCTTCGCGCGTCGCACGCAGATGCGCCGGCGCCAATGGCATAAGCCCGCGCGCATTCATGGCTAGGTTTTTTGTCGTAAAATTGACCGTATCGGGAATATCTTGCCCCGGTCCCGCCTGCCAGTCATAAGAAATACCGCGCTGGTTGAGCGAGAAATCGATTTGCGTCACCGCCGGGGTTAAGAGAACAAAACGCGCGCCAACAATGGCGCCGGCTTGCGCCTCAACTTCGCTCCCCGCCTGACCGCGCAACAGACCGCTTAAAAGCCAACTGCCGTCGCCCTGCAACACCGCATCGCGAAACTGCGCAACTTCCCAACCGCCACCGGCGCTCTCGACCGCGAACAGGTTGGCGCCGGAAAAAACCTCCTCCTCCGCGCGCGAGGCCAAGACGCCGAAGGACAGCTTGACGCTCACTGCGCCATTCATCCAGCGCCCGGAGGCGGCGGGCGCCAGCGCGCTAACCAGCCGACCAAGCACAGCACGCGCCGGCGCTGAACCCGCCAGCGCCGGTGCGCCGACGCTTTCGCCAACCGCGCGATAAAGCGCGACGCCGCCGGACCAGGGGTCCGCAAACGCCGCAAGCCACGGCGCCGCCGCATCGTCGCCTTCGCGCAAGTGCGGCAGGTCCATCAACGCCCAGAGCGGGCTGGCGAACACCTGTATCGGCGCCGGCGGGGCAAACACCGCCGGGCCGACAGGCGCTTCGTACACAGATGGCGAGACCCGTACGAGATCGGCGCGGCGCTCGGTCCCATCGTCAATTTCAGTAATGCGATAGCGGCGCTGCGTCCCCAAATCATTCAAAATGACAGCGTCGCCGGGCTCCAACTCAAGCGCCGAGGGCGGCAGCGAAAACGACAACGTCTCACGCATCACCCAGGCGTCGGCTAGGATCGAACGCGCGCGCGCTTCCGCTTCCGCCGGGGCCAGAACCGCGGCAATCTCCGCGCCAATCTCGCGCGTTGGGGCGGCGCCCGGATCGCGCGCCTCAACCACTGCGGGGGCGAAATCTTCCTGCTCGTCGATAAAGCCGAGCCGGAAGGCGGCGGGAAGGTCAAGCGCCTGCCCCAGCGAAAGGGTGAACGCGCCGGATTTGCGCGCCGCCAGAGCGCTCGCATCCATCGTTAGAACCGGTGCATCGCTGCGCGGTTGAAAGCGGATGATATCGCCCGCTTCGACCATGTCGAACTGGAAGACATCCGCCAGCGGATCAATCATCTCGCGCGCACTCATGGGCCGGTCGATGACATAGCCGGTCAGAACGCCTTCGAGCCGGCCGGTCTCAACCGCCGCAAAGCCCGCCTCCGCGCCGAGTGCGGCGACCAGAAGGTCGAGCGGCGCGCGGCCGAGCCGGCCGTTCAGCCAATGGCCCTTCTCCCAATTCGCCGCATCGCCCCAAACATCGGAGCGCGCCGGAAAATCTGGAAAGGGCCGCGCATCATAGGCCCAGATATAGCGCCGATCCGCCTCGACCATGGGGCCGGCATAAACATTTGACGTCGGATTGTTCTCCGCATCGCTCCAGAACGCGGCGCCCGCCTCCAGGACCCGGCGCTGGGCCAAATCATCGCGCGCGCCAGTGGAATAATAAGGCAACGCGCTCTCGGTGCTTTTCGGATCGACAAACACATTGGGTTGGTTCGCGCCCTTATCGACAGCTGGGGCGCCGGTCTCGGTAAAGACGATTGTCTTCGATTGCGGAACCCACGATGTTGGACTTATCGCACGCACGCCGCCGGGGCGATTGTAATGCGCATTCGACCACCAGCTCGCGAGGTCCTTAAAGCGAAACACCCAGGGCTCATTATAGGTCGTATCGGTGATTGGCGTTCTGATTTGCCCATCGCGGTCAGCGATGGATGCATAAAACCAGTCAAAACCCTCGCCGCCATTGATATTGGATTTTAAGTAATCAACATCATACTGACTATTGGCGCCGGCCAGCGCATCAAGATGGCCAAACCCGTCACGCCAGTCCGCCAGCGGCATATAATTATCGATCCCGATAAAATCTATGTTCGGATCGCTCCATAGGTCATCCAAATGAAAGTAGACATCATTGGTTCCGTCCGCTGGCTGATGGCCGAAATATTCTGACCAGTCGGCGGCGTAGGAGATTTCCGTGGTTGATCCGAGGACGGCGCGCACTTCCGCAGCGAGGCTTTTCAAGGCCGCGATAGCGGGGAAATTATTACCGCCGTCGCGGGTTGTCGTTAGCCCGCGCAGCTCTGAGCCGAGGAGGAAGCGGTCAACGCCGCCGGCGAGAAAGCAAAGATGTGCATAATGCAAAATCATCCGCCGCAAGCCCCATTCGGCCGGCCCGGAATAAACCACCTCGCCGGCGTTAAACGAGAAGTCGCTGGCGCTGGCGGTTCCGAAAAATGCGGCGATGTCGGTTGCGGCCGCAGCGGTTTTATCATTACCGCCAGCGTCGATGCGACCGCGCCACGGGAACCCGGCAGCGTCGATTAGAATGAACGGGTGAAACATCACCTTCAGCCCGCGCGCGTTTAACGCCGCGATCGCCTCAATGACGCTTTGGTCTGACGGCGTGCCGCCAAAGGCCGGGGCGCCCTCATATAAGGAGACCAGCCGCGCATTGCTGCGGTTTTCGCCAGCGACCTTCCAGTCATAAGGCGCCGTTGTTTTCGTCGCCGTTTCAACGCCGGGCCTGAGCGTCACCGAACCGGCGTTCAAGCTGTCGCCGAACCATGACACCACCAGCGAGACCGCGGCAAGGTTTGGCGCGGTCTGCGTCAGCGCATCGAGCGAGGCGGTGAAGTCGGCAGCGCCGGAAACATTGTGGATGTTTTCAGAGATCGTCACGCCTTCATCGAGTGTGCGCGTGACGCCAGTAGTCCCGTAGACGAATTCCCCCGAGCCGGGGATCATCGAGACCGCCGAGAGACGATTTTCCAGCGTGTCGGGGTCCGTATCTGCGAGATTTTTTTCAATCTCGAAGGACAGTTGTGGAATGCGATTGCCGAAATCTTTCAGCGGTAAATCTTCAAACACGATATAGGCGAGCCCGCGGAAAGCCGGCGCCGCGCCGCCGCCCTCAACCGCCTCAATCAGCCCGTCGGGGTTTTGCGTCTCGGTCCCGTTATAGATGCGGACATTATGCGTCGACAGATCCAGCGGCTTGCCGTCAGCCCAGACCCGGCCGATGCGCGAAATTTCGCCCTCGCACAGCCCGACCGCAAAAGAAATTGAGTATAAAAATTCCGTAAACGTAGTTTTCGCCGCCGGGCGCCCGCCCTTGCCGCCGGAAGTCTCGACCGTTTCCGATGTGGTTTCTTTAAAATTCGCCGCCCAGATCAACTGCCCGGCGATGCGCGCGCGGCCAAAGACGCGCAAAACCGGCGCACCCTCCTGGCTTGCCTGAACCTGGAAGCTCTCCAGCCGCGGGCCCTCCACTTTGCGTTTGGCGGGGCCGAAAATAAGCCGGTCAACATAACCGGCCGCAAAGGACGCCGCCGTGGTCGCGGCTGTGCGCGCAATAAACGCGCCGATGCCGGCTCTGGAAACCGTGGCGGCCGCGCCCGAGGCGACGGTGAGGAAGAGTTGGGCCATTATGCATCTGCCTTATCTATCCGCTCATTCCCGCGAAAGCGGGAAACCAGCGGCGCTGTCCTATTCGCGAATGAACCGCTCACAACTAAGTTAGCCTCATGACGGCTGGATCCCCGCCTGCGCGGGGATGAGCGGTATGTTGGGGTTGCAGAAATATTCATCACTCCGTCCCCGGAAAGATGAACACGCCAGCCAGGCGCACGCGCCACCAGCGGTTGAGCCAGCTTTGCGTCACCTGGCGCCCGGCATAAGCATGGATGAACTGGTCCGGCCCGGAGGCGAGACCGCAATGTTTGGCCGGACCGTCAGCGGTAACGCGGAACACCAAAACATCGCCGGGCTCAAAGGCTGGCGTTTTCTTATCCGCAATCCGTGCGCGCCGGACCATGTGACGCCCGGCAGCCGATAACAGCGCTTCCTCGCCGTCGCCGGCTTTCCAGTGACGCTCGTTCCAGTCCGGCGTATAGGCCGGCGGCGCCTCCGGCTCGGCGCCATAGATCTCGCGCCACACGCCGCGAATGAGCCCGAGGCAATCAGAGCCCGCGCCCTTGGCGCTCGCCTGATGCACATAGGGCGTGCCAATCCATGAGCGCGCCGCATCGATAATCTGTATACGCGAGATGGTGGAGGAGAAGGTTGGGATATTGCTCATTTCAGCTTGCCTCCATCATTGTTCTCCGCACGCAACGGGTAGGAGACCGCGAAGTCATTGCCGGGCATGAGCGGGAATCCGCGAAAGTTTATGGTGTTGGCGAATTTATCGCCGCAGGTCGCAAAGCGTTTGTCGCAGCCGGCGGTTGCGGCAAACGCGTCGCCAATGGCGATGTCGGCGCCTGCGGGAAGCCATAAGGCGAGTGCACCGCCCTGCCCTTGCGTTTTGATATGAACACGCGCGCCAAGATTGGCGCCGCTTGTCCAACTCAGCAATCCGTGCGCAAACCAGCTATCGGCGAAGGCGCCAAAACCGCTGGCGATAAAACTTTGGTCGTCGCGCAGAGCGGTCACGGCGCCAGAGGTTTTATACGCCACATCGTTAAGTTCCACGCCGCATTTGGCGTCGCCGAGATTAACGTCACAGAGCCGCTGATAAACCCGGCCGGTGGTTTGGTCGAGAAAATGCGAAAGCCCGCGCAGCTCCGCGCGAAACGCATCGCCGTCGCGGCGAACCTCGCCGATGACGGCTTTTTTGAGCAGCAGCCGGGTCTCGGGAGAGGCCCAATTGACGCGGAAGATTTCCACCCCGGCGCCGTCATAGCGCCCCGCCGCCAAATCGTCAGCGCTAAGAGCGGCGTCCGACAAGGCGCCTTCAATCTCGGCATTGTCCACCGCAAGGTCGGCGGTTGATGTTATGCCCGAGCCGGTCGCCCCGCTGTCGGGGAGGAAACTTGTCCCGTCAAAGGCGAGCGCGCGGTCATGATCGGTAAAGCCCAGCACCGCGCCATCTGCCCGCGTGATGCGCCAGCAAGTGGCCAGCGTGGTGGCGCCGCTGGCGAGGAGGGTTTTCAAATTCGGGTCAAGCGCGCGCATCAGACCAGCACCTCAACCAACGGGATGGATGGAATATCGCCAGCCTTGAAGGCGGCGAGGTTGATGCGCAGTTCATCCGTATCAAAACGGACAGGCGTGTCGAATAAAAACCCGGCAGTGACGGCCGCGCCGGAGGCCGGCGGCCCACTCAGCGTGATAAGGCCCGTCGTGTCGTCGAGACTAAAGCCCGCGCCTTGCGCTTGGGCCACGCCGGCGACCGCGACCAAAACCGAGCCGCCGATCGGCTTTTTGATCACGCGCGTATAGCTCGCCGGACCGGACAGATATTGCTTTATCAGCTGGAACGTGGTCGCCGCGCCGTCTCCGGTTCCGAGCAACTGGTCGGCATCCGTAGGGGTTGTCGCGATTTTGCTGCTTTTAAAATCAAACGGATCGCGAAACCGGAACCCGAACAGACGTCCCTGGCGCGCTTCAAAGAATGCAATGATATCTTCAATATCGCCAATCGATTTGACGCCATAACCGGCATTGAACGATCGGCGCGAGCCGACCCAGGGGGAGTTGCGCTCCTCATGGCCGGAGACCAGCGCGACAATATCGGTACGCCGCGTTGGTCCGCCTTCGGAGTTTAAGGCAATGTCGACGGGAAATAATATTTCGTGAAAGGACATATTTGATACTCAACTGGTTTGGGTTGTCGCGGGCAGTAGAGAGCCCCCTCCGTCAGCTTCGCTGACACCTCCCCCGCCAGCAGGGGAGGAAGAATGTTGTGCGTATTTGCAGCCATCTTTCTTCCCTCGCCCGACCGCGAAGGCGGTCGAATCATTATTTGTCCGCATTCGCGCGCGGCGGGGGAAGTGTCCCGAAGGGACGAAGGGGGCTCTTGAATAAATCGCATCACAAATTCCGTTGCCCCCGCCCCACGGCTCTTGCCAGTGCGGCGGCGATTTGGGTTTCGGAACGGCGGAAGCTTTCAACGTCGGAAACGCCCGGCAGGGCGATGTTCACGGTGAGGCCGGGTGCGTTCAGGGGGCGGACGGAACCGGCCGCCGCCGGCGTAAACAGTTCCGGCCCGCGCTCGCCGACCAGAAACGACTGGCCCGGCGCCACCGGACCGCCGCCAGCTCTGGCCCCGCCAAATGGGGCGGCGAACAGGTTCGTCAGGAGATTCTGGACCGGCTGGCGCACCAGACTGTCGATGGCAAAACGCCGCAGATCCCGGCCCAATGCGCGGGTCAGTTTTTTTAGCGAAATCTCGCCGCGCTCGGCGGCGCGTGCAAGATTGGACTGAATAGACGAGGCGGCCTCGGCGAAGGCCGCATCAATTAGGGCCGCGGCCGGCGCAATTTCCTCGCGCGCCACGCGCTCAATTTCCGCGCCCGCCTCGCCAAGCCCGACGGCGAGCCCGCCTGCGTCAATTTTAAGGTTGATCGGTTGGGTCATAAGTTTTTATCCGGATAAAGATGAATGAGAGATCGCAATGTGGCGGCATCGGTCGCCGCGCCATTGGCGTCGGAACCAAGACTTGCCGCGATCAGCCAGCGCCATTCGACAAGCGGCATGGCCCAGAAGTCGCTGGGGCGAAGCCGGAGCATCAGAACTGCAAATCCATACCATTGGCGCCATTTGTCTACGCCTCCGCCGACGGACTGACTTGGCGCTTTCCCGGCGCCTCCGCATCATCGCCAAGCGCCTGAAACGCTATGGCGATCGCGCGCGCGGCCTGCGCCAGATCTACGTCGCTGGCCTTTAAAAGCTGCAACGACAATCCCGCGCCGCCGCCGGCCAACAACGCGTGTAAAATTATAATGACATCACTGATGCGCGGACTTTTCAGCCGTGCTTGCAACGCATCGAAATCACCGCCAAGCGCATCCTCGATTTGCGCCAGCGCGCCAAGTGTTAAGCGCAGCTTATGCGGCTCGCCATTGATGGTGATTTCCGCGTCGCTTGGATGGTGGGTCATAAGATGGCTCCATTGGTTTGTGTTCCGCGATGCGCCCTCCTTCGCAACGCGGTTTCATGATCTTGGAAATCATGAAACCGCTCCTCAGGATGAGGTTTATATTTATATTCCGTTCCACCCTCATCCTGAGGAGCGACTTTCGCATTCGTGGAATGCGTAAGTCGCGCCGCGAAGGATCGGGCACATGCGCAACCCATCACACACCCTCCGGCGTGAAGGTCAGGGCGCCAGCCGATTCCAGCGCCAGCGACATTGTCGCCTCGCCGTCATGGTCGCCGGCATAATCGAGATTGGAAATCTGGAACGGGCCGGCGATTTCCCCAAGACCGGGAATAATCACCTGCCAGTTTCTGATCTCACTGTTGAAGAAGGCCGACCGGATATCATCCCCCGCGCCGGCGCTTAAAAAGACGCCCGCTCCGGCGATTGACGCCTGGCGCACGCCAGCGCCGGCGAGCAATTCGCGCCACCCTCCGGCCGAGGTTGAATGTGTGATGTCAACGCTCTGCGCATTGAGCGACAAGGTGCGGGTGCGCAGCCCGCCAATGGTCGCAAATATTTCCGGCGCGCCATTATCACCGAGCTTTAACAGTAGGTCTTTTCCTCTTTGTGCGGACATATTGTATTCCTTTACTATACTACGAATGTCGGCGATGCTTGTGTTGCAAGCCCCCTCCGCCCCTTCGGGACACCTCCCCCGCAAGCGGGGGAGGAATAGGTTGAGCTATAGGCTACTTCTTTTCTTCCCCCGCTTACGGGGGAAGTGGCCGCGAAGCGGTCGATGGGGGCTCTTGCGCCAAGAAATAGATTTTACTCAACACACCCATCACTCCGGCTCGGTTACGGCGCGAAAGCGAATGGCGCCTTGATAGGTTTCTCCATCCTGGCGGCGAAAGGCGTCGCCGAAGACGAAACGGATGTTGACCAGGCGATGCCCGACCAGCGTCAGCGTTGCATCATGAAGCGCGTCATAGACCGCGCCCATAATGCGTTTGACCTCGCGGCGGCCGGCGTAACGCGAGAACACATGGAACCGAACCTCGTGTTCAAGCCCGCCATCAACGCCGCGCCAGTCGCGCGCGCGCGCCTCGCCGAGGGTCATGTAAGGAAACACCGCATCGTCGGGCGGGTCGTCATAAATCCGCGGCGGATCGCCAATTTCAGCCTTAACCGCAGCGTCGGCGGCAAGCGCCTGATAGATGGCGCGCTGCAACTCCCATTCAGCATTGCTCATCCGCCGACCTCCTCGCATATCAGCGTGAGGCGCCGGCCCTGATCATCTTCGCTCTCGATACTGACAACTTCGAAATTGTCATTGTCAAATTTAAGCTGCTGGCCGAGGCCGACATCAGCGCGGTAGCGGATCGATGCGGCAATGCGCATCAGCCGATTGCTACGGTCGCCGGCAAAATCACGCGTTGAGGTGAGCCGGTCGACCCGCGCCCATAATTCGGGACCGGGCAACCAGGAGATTGCCGCGCCGCCGGCGCCGTCAACCAAACGTTGCTCGGTCAGCAATTCGATTTTATGTCTTAGCGCGCCGATCATAACCGCACCTCGCGATAAGGCGCGATCAACGCATCGACGCTTTGCGGTACGGAAAAAAGCCGGCTCTCATGCGTGGCTTCGCGCGCTTCAAAAAAATGTGCGGCGAGAACTTTAACCGCCTGTTTGAGCGGTTCCGGCGTCGCCGCAGCATCAGCATAACCAACGGTGAAATCAATCCGAACGCCGTCCAGCCGCGGGCCGGGATTGGGCCATGGCCCAGCCGGGCGCACCCTTCCGGGCGAGCCGGGCGCAGCTTCATAGAGCGGTGCAGCCACGACTTGCGGCGCGCCGGCCGCATCGATGACCGTCACCGCATCGATGCTTGCGACCGGACTGAGCGGCAAGATAACCGTCTCGCCCGGAACGCCATCAAGCGTTAAGCGCCATTGCTGCGCCAGCAACGCCAGGCCGCCGCGCGCCTCGACCGCGCGCACCGCCGCAACCAGCGCGCCGTTAATCAGCGCATCTTCGTTTGCGTCGGTAATGCGCAAATGATCTTTCAGCTCGCTGAGCGTTATCGGTTCCGCCGAGGGCGGAGATATTTGGGTTAGGGACATTACGCTACTCATCCTTTTTCTATTAGGCTGCCGTCATCCCGTGTTGGCGGCGGCGTACTGCTTTGTTTCGTTCATTCTCCCCATGTCATCCCCGGCTTGTTCCGGGGATCCAGGCCGTCGCGTATCAGCCTTTACGATTTCCCTGGATTGCCGGAATAAATCCGGCAATGACATGAACAGGAATTCTCGTGAGCACGTCGCTCCGCACCCACACGGGATGCTGAAGCACTACGACAACGAGAATTTCAGGAACTTGATCGCATCAAAATCCTGAACACCGCCGCCGACGCGTTTGGTTGTGTAGAACAACACAAACGGCTTTGCTGAATAAGGATCGCGCAACACCCGCACACCGACCCGGTCGACGATCAGATAGCCGCGACGAAAATCGCCAAACGCTATCGAATGGCTGGCGATGGCGATATCGGGCATATCTTCTGCTTCCGACACCGGATAGCCGAGGAGACGCGCAGGCTCGCCGGGCCGGACATTGGGCTGCCACAGATAATTGCCGGCAGAGTCCTTAAATTTACGCAACTGTCCGAGAACGGATCGATTGAGCACAAACCGGCCATTGGCGCGGAACGCCTGTTTCGGCGCATAGATGAGGTCCAGCAACACATCCGACGGATTGGCCGCCGGAAAACCGCCGTCAACGCCGGTGGCGATATAGCCAAGCTCGCCCGCAAGCTTTACGGAATCTTCCGCAATCGTATAGGACAAAAAACCCTTCGGCTGATTGATCCCGTCGCCGTTCACAAACGCTGCCGATTCCTGCACCGCAAACTCACTCTGGACTTCGTCGGCCAGCCATTGGTCGATGTCGACAATGGAATCGTCGAGCAATGTCTGGCTCGCCGCCGGCATCGCGTAAAGCTCCATGGTCGGGAAATCGATCGCAGTTATGCTCGGCGATGTCGTCTCGGCGCGCGCGCCGGTCTCGCCAACCCAGCCCGCAGCGCCGTCGCCATTGGAGACAGGTTTGCGAAACATATTGGCGCCAATTTCGCGTATGCTCGCGATCTGACGGATCGGCGAGATGTCTTTGACCGCCGCGGCAATGATCGCCTCGGTCTGTTCCGGCGCCAGATAGCCACCCTCCGGGTCGGTTCCGGTATTAAGCGATTTTGCCTCCAGCGTCGTAATCGCCGTTGCATCGCCGACGCGCATATAGCGCTGGAACGCGGCCTTGCTTTCATCAGGCAGCGCGCGCGCCGCGCCGTGCAACTGCGGGCGCTGGCCTTTCAGCGCAATACGGTCAACGGCGGCTTTTTGCTCCGTGACCGCATCGTTGATACGGTCGATTTTCTCACGCAGAACGACATCGTCTTGACGTTTTTTCTCCAGCGAGTTCAGGCGCTGGTCATTGGCGTTTTTGAACTGCTCAAAGGCGCCCAGAAATTCACGCATAGCGCCGCGCACATCCGCGCCGCCTTCGGTTCCGGCTTTTGTTTCGATACTCATTACTCGTTTACTCCTTATACCGAGGGCTATTGCGCCCTCAAAGATTACTAAGCTTAGATCGTCATGGTAGAAGCGATTTTTGCCGCGCTGTGGAGGGCGTCGGCGAAATGGCGGGCGTCTGTTGGGGGGGAGGCAGACGCCCGCCCGGGCCACAAGTGTGGCCCGTTTTCTGTGTGCGCGCCTTCGCGCCCGGGTTGCGAAGGCGGCCCATATTCTAACTGCGCGCCCTCGCGCGCAGGGCCGACATGGGTGATGCGCGCGGACTGCGCCATCGGGAATGTGACGACGGAGACCTCCCACAAATCCGCCTCAGTGATGCGGCGCCCACCCACCGGCCCTTTGCGCGCTTTCGTCGGCTGATAGCCGATCGACAGGCCATCCAGCGCGCCGCCACGCAGCAGCGCATGCACCTCACGGGCTTTTGGCGACGACAGAATAATTTCACCACGGACGAAGAGCCCGCGCCGATCTTCGACAAAGGACGTCCAGCGGCCAATCGGCGTGTCTGCGGCATGCTGATACAACATCCGCACCGGCGCCGCGCGGCGCGCCAGCGAGACCTTAAAGGCGCCGGGCGCAACGATATCGCCATTCAAGTCGCGAGTGTGAAATACAGAGGCGTAACCTTCTATATCGGCGATGAGGGAGGTGTTGTTCATGTCAGGCTCCTATTCATGATTGAGATCACGGAAGCCGACGCATATCCTTTGAGACGCAGCTTACGCATTCTATGAATGCGCAATCCGCTCCTCAGGATGAGGGTTGAGAGAGTAACAACAATATTAATCCTCATCCTGAGGAGCCGTTTCACGATCATCAGGATCGTGAAACGGTGTCTCGAAGGATACGACAGGCACACTATTACAGATGTGTTTGAGCAGAACGTATTCATGACCCACTCTCCATCATCGACCGATCGAGTTTGGCCTCGATGCGCACCAGCGTTGCGGAGGCAAAGCGGACTTGTTCTTCGAGCCGTACGGTGCGTTCAATAATTTCAGCGTTTTGCTCCGCGTCGCGCTCCAGCTGTGCGAGGCGCTCAGACGCGGCGCCGGTCCAGACCAGCGCCAGCGCCGCCTGAACGATGAGCGCCGCGCCAATCGCAAAGGTGATGCGTAATTCCGGCGGCCGCTCTAGCGCTAATTTTGGCAGCGTAACTCTATGCATGATCGCCTCGCTCATCGTCATCGAAAGCCGACACTTCGAGCGCGGGGAAACCGAGCGCGGCGCGCTTTTCATCATCGGTGAGAAAAGCCGCGCGGGAAATGCGCGCCCAGGCCGCGTCGCGCTCTGCGTCGAGCGCGTCAATCTCCGACGTCTGACAAATAATTTGTGCGCCCGCATAGGCCGGCGCCAACCACCCGGTGAGCGCCGCGGCGGTCTTTTTCACCAGCGGCAGAACAGTCTGTTTCCAGAAGGCGAGATTGGCTTGCCTGTAGTTCGAATATGTATTGTCGCCGGGAATGCCGAGCAACATCGGCGGCACGCCGAACGCCAGTGCAATCTCGCGCGCGGCCATGTTTTTGGCGTCGATGAAATCCATATCCGATGGCGACAATGACATGGAGCGCCATTCCAGCCCGCCATCAAGCACCAGCGGGCGCCCGGCATTGGCCGAACCCTGATAGGCGTCTTCAAGCTCGGATTTGAGCCGCTCAAACTGATCGGCGGAAAGGTTTTCAGCGCCTTCCGGGCCCTTATAAACCAGCGCGCCGGACGGTCGCGCGGCGTTGTCGAGCAGCGCCTTGTTCCAGGCCGAAGCCGCATTGTGAAGATCGACCGACGAGGCCGCAGCCTCTAGCGGCGACAGGCCGTAATAATCATTAGTCGGATGAAAGAGTTTGAGATGCAGGATTGGCGACGCGCCCGCGCCGTCATCGGGCTTGGCAAACACCACCTTGCGGCCGCCGGCAGAATATTCATAGCTTTCCGGCCAGCCGGATTTACCAGGCCGCGCTTTCATCCGGTCGGGCCGCAATGCGTAAAGTTCGCGAGGGCTCCCGTCGAGAGCGACCGCTTCGAGATAGGCGTTGCCGGCAGTTTGTAAAAATCCGTAAAAACTTTCCAGCAATTCGGCGCCGGACTGGGCCGGGTTCGGCCGCGCCAATAGGTCAATCAGCGGATGGTCGCAAAGGACGGCGCCGCCTTCGACCACCTTTAGCGGCGCAGACGCCGCCGCCTCCGACACCAGCCGGACACAGCGATAGGCGATGACGTTTTTCTCATAGCCCTGGCGCGCCAGCGAGGCGTAATCGCGCGGCGTCCACGCCGGAGCGCCAAGCCGCTGCAGCGCGATCAGCCCCTTGGCGGCGGAAGCTTTCGCCTCGGGTGGTTTTTGCAAAAAGATTTTGGGGATTAGCGGCATGGGCTAGCTCCTTTTGGGCAGCTACCCGTGACAAGAGAGCCCCCTCCGTCAGCTTCGCTGACACCTCCCCCGTAAACGGGGGAGGGAAAAGTGCGTGCTGTAGGCAGAAGCTCTTTCTTCCCCCGTTTACGGGGGAAGTGGCCCGAAGGGCCGAAGGGGGTATTCAGCATAACGATCATTCCTAATTCAGCCGCCGCACGCCGGGTCGCGGCGCGGCGGGGTTCAACATCAAATCGGTGAGCGCCCAGACCAGCGCGTCGAGACGGTCGGGGCTTTTGCCGGCAGAACTGGCGCCTGTATATGACGCCATCTGCTCTTCAAGCGCCGGGAAGGCGCCGACATGACGCACGCGCCCCTGTTCATAGAGCGCGGCAATCGGTTCCGCGCGCAGGCGCTTGCCTCTGGTCGCATAAACGCTTTTAACGGGCGCGGCGGCGTCGACCTGGGCGATCACCGCCTTGACCATCTCGCCGCCCTGGTTGACTTCAACTACAATCCGGTCGGCTTCATATTCATGGAAGGCGGCGACGGCGCGCTCCGCCCACTGGCGCGGCGACAGCCCCGGTGCGGAGCGGTCAGCGAGCAGGTAAGCGACGCGCTGGTCATTCACCCCGCCCCCGATATCAGCAACGCCGGCGACAATGATACCGCATTCATCAGCATCAGGACCACTCGTCGCCGGCGGATCAACCGCAACAACAATCCGCGACAGCGGCGGGTAATAGGAAATTCGCGCCGCCTCAATCATATTCCATGACCACAAGGCGCCGATGACGTCATCAACAATCTCGCCGAGCAACTCCTGACGGCCGAGCGCCGTGCCTTCGTAAGCGGCGGCGATTTCGGTGAAAAATGCTTCCGACAGGTTCGCGCGGTTGGCGTAGCTGGAGGCGCGCGTCAGCGTTGTCGTGGCGGCGGCAATGAGGCGTTTGATCAGCGCCATTGGCCGCGGCGTCGTGGTCGCGATCTGGCGCGGGCGTTTGCCGAGCCGCAAAGCCAGCTGCAGGTTTGACCAGGTCTCTTCCGGATAGCGCCATTTACACAACTCATCCGCCCACGCAGCATCAAACTGATAGCCGCGCAAGCCATCGGGGTCTTCCGCCGAAAATGCATAGGCGACCGCACCATTGGGCCACACCAGACGGCGGCGCGAGGGCTCATAGGTCGGACGCGAAAGGTCCGCGGCGACGGCGCACAAGCCGGAGGGGCCCTCAATCATGACCTCCCTCGCATCGGCGTATGTCTCAGCCACCAGCGCGATAGCGCGGGCGCTATTGCGATCGCCGCTGTCGTCATTGGCCGCACCGTCGGCGACGAGGGCGCGAATCCATTCCGCGCCAGCGCGGGTTTTGCCAGCGCCGCGGCCGCCGAGAATGAACCATGTGGTCCAGTCGCCGGCAGGTTCGATTTGGTATTTATGCGCATGGGCCATCCACGCCTTGTGCTTTTGCTGCTCCAGCACCCGCGCAATCATCTTCCGCACCGCCTCCGACTTGTTCTGCAGCGTTTGCTTGTTCTTCGCGTTCGATGCGATCGACCCGGGCGACAATGTCGCGGTAGATTTTTCGGATATCTTCGTCGTTATAAGATGGCGTTTTGGGTGCTCCGTCATGGAGGTCTGTTTCCTTTTCGTCCTGAGTTTTCATGCGCCGGGCGATTTCCGCCGCGCTCATAAGCGTGCGCAGCGACCGCGCGCCGCGGTCAAAGGCTTCGTCGACGGCGTCCTCTTTCATGAGGGCGGACGTGCGGCGCAGCGCAATGACGCGAATGCGTTCATAGAGCGGTTCCCAGCTCATATTTTTATCTGTGTGCGGCGGTTTTTCCGCATGGGGGCTATTTGAGCAATTTTTCATCATGAAAAGCAGGATAGGACCGCCGAAAGCCGTGAGGATAACTTTTCACCAAATATAGGTTTTATGGCCAACTACCCTCTCAGGGTGGTATTTTTGAGAAATCGACTCGCCTTATTGGGGTGCGATTTTGGGTGTTTGGGGGGGGGGGGGGACGACGTCAAACGCAGAAACGCGCCGCGATTCTGTGAATTTCACGGCTTTATGAAGCGCAGAACGACGTTCTTATGTATCGGTCTGTAGGCTGATTATTGAGCCAACAGCGCGCAATGCGGCGATCCTTCGCGACGCGATGCTACGCATCGCTCCTCAGGATGAGGGTGGCTTGTTATCAACAAACACCACCTCATCCTGAGGAGGCCCGAAAGGGCCGTCGCGAAGGATCGCCGCAAGCGCAAGGCCAACCAAGTAAACGCCCCTACCGCGTCTTGGTAATCCGCGACTCTAACAACGCGTCGTCGATATCATCTTCGGAAATCAAATCCGGCGAGACCGCGATGCCGGCGCGCTCGACGCTTGCCGGATCGCCGGTGATCAACGGGTGCCAGTCCGGCAGCGTCTTGCCATTGGCGAGGCGGCGATAGGCGCAACTATCCGGCATCCAACTCAGCGTCTTGGCGTTCTCCGGCGTCAGCTGCACGCAATCGGAAACCCGCGTCAGGCGGTTCTCATAATCCCGGCAGCGGCGCTTTTTGGCGTCAAACAACGTGCAGCCGACATCGGTCTCAAACACGTCGCCGGTCTCTTCATTGTGAAGAATATAAAGACAACACCGCCCGCACCCATCGCACAGCGATTCCCATTCGGCCTGGCTCATCTCGGCGAGAGATTTTGTTTCCCAGAAGGGCTGGGTCATGCCTTCCCCTTCACCCGATACACACAGCGCCGCGCGCCGGTGAGGATGTGGTCTTCGCGGGTGACGGTCGCATCCTTGCCCAGAACATCTGAAAAAACTTTTAGCTCATTCGCGCAAAGGCCGGTGCAGGCCTTTGCCGCCGAACAGATCGGGCAGTGGTTTTCAATCAACAACCAGTCGCGACCGTCTTTTTTGGCTTCAGCCATATAACCTTCGTCCGAGCGCGCGCCAGCGAGGCGGCGGACACGGTCGCCAAGGGTTTTGGCGGGGCTAAGCTTTTCGCCATAGGCGGCGCGCTGCTTACTCCCATGTTTTTTCACCAGCTTGGCGAGGCCTTCCGCGCCGAACAAGTCTTCAACCGATTTGATCATCTCCACGGCAAGGCCCTGATGCGCGTCCGGGAAGACCCGCGCCGATGCATCGGTCAGCGACCAGTATTTGACCGGGCGGCCCCTGCCTCTGTTTTGGGCCTTCGCTTCAGAGCGTTCCTCAACCAGACCCTCGCCTTGTAGATCATACAAATGCAGCCGCGCCGCCATCGGCGTGAGCTCAAGCGCCTTGCCGAGAGCGCTCGCGGACTGCTCACCCCGACGCTTTAAGAGGTCGAGGATTGCCTGGCGCGTTGGCGTTGTGGGTTTGCTGGCGGGTTTTTCTCCAGAATTCATACGCATTTACCCTTGCACATGTCGTTTATCCTTCGCGACGGCCCTTCGGGCCTCCTCAGGATGAGGAATGTTTTTTGTAACGAACTCCACCCTCATCCTGAGGAGGTTTAGGCGCGTTAGCGCCAAAACCGTCGCGAAGGATCGGTTTTCCCAATAGGCATGATCGATATTTTGCTCATGGATTCTTTTATAAAGCTATTGCTTTTAAAAACAAGGGCCATTATTGAAAGGAAATACTTTCTTAATAGGAGGCTATGATGATGAATACGCAAGCAGACAAACCAAAACTGGAGCACGTCAATCTGATCGTCACGGCGATCGAGCCGACTGTCGCGTTCCTTACGGCGGCGTTTCCCGGCTGGCGGGTGCGCGGGCGCGGCAATGAACCTTTCGCCGGCATGGCCCGCGAATGGGTTCACGTTGGTGATGACGAAGATTATCTGGCGCTGACCGCCTATGACATGCCGGCGGACCAAAAAGGCAGCCAGCGCGATTTGTCGGGCCCAACGCCGGGGCTTGCCCATCTCGGCTTCGTCGTTGCGTCCATTGATGATGTGGTCGCCCGCCTGGAAAAAGCGGGCTTTGCGCCAACGCTTTGGGGCCAGGATCACCCGCATCGCCGTCGCGTCTATTTTCTCGACGCCGAAGGCATTGAATATGAATTCATCGAATATCTGAGCCAAGCGCCCGAGGAGCGGAACCTTTATGTCTGATGGTGGTGATCTGGTCGAATTCTTGCGCCGCATATTTGAACGGCGGCGCGAGAGAGCTGCGTCAAGTGAAATCCTTGGCGTCCTCGGCTCAAGCAACAATGACGGCAACACGGCGGCGCTCACTAGCGCCGTGTTCGCCCCTCTACCAAATTCCGCGCTTGTCAATCTTAACAACCTTGCCATCGCGCCATACGATTATCAAAATCGTCATGATAATGATGATTTCCTCCAACTGGCGGAGAAAATCGTCGCGGCGAAGACCATTGTCTTCGCCTCGCCGGTCTACTGGTATTCCATGAGCGCGCAGATGAAGATTTTTTTCGACCGACTGACCGGCCTCACCAAAACCCACAAACACCTTGGCAAAGCGCTAGCCGGAAAATCCGCTTTCCTGATCGCCACCGGCGGCAGCCCCGAGCCACCGGCAAGCTTCGAGCCGCCCTTTGCCGAGACCGCGCGCTATTTCAATCTGTGCTGGGGCGGGATGTTGTACCAGCCCGGCGATGACGCCATCGATGTGGCCGCCGCGGAGGATTTCGCAAAACGAATCGATCGGTCAACATATGAGGCCCCCGCTTGCGCTGCGTAAAAATCGTCATTACCGCCAAATAACCGTGCGTGGGTTCTTTTGCTCTTAATGACTTTTCAAGCTGTCCTGATATAGGCTGGGACTTCGCCCAAAGCGCAACAGGCCAAAACATCGCCATGCAATTCAAGACCTTCAACGGCTCCCTGGCTTTCCTGCTTACGCCGATTTTCCTAAGCGCGCTTGCGGCCTGCGCCGCCACCTCCACCGAAGCCTGGCGCCCGGACGGCGTCGCCTATTCGGCAGACCTGGCGCTCTCGGACGAGGTTGCTGCGCTTGCCGGACGGCAGGGCTCGCAAGACGAGGCCGCCGCCGCACAGGAATTTGTCGATTACGTTCTCAGTGACGGCGTTATCGACGCGGCCGAGCGCGAGATCTTGCGCGAGCTTCTCGCCCTGGGCCCGCGCGGTGATCTTCGTTATCTTTATCAATCTACTCCCTATGCTAATCTTGTGGCGCCGTCGCCGGCGGCGCGCACAATATTGAGCATTGTGGATGAGTAAGTCCTCGCGCGCCAGCAAGGGCGTCGCACAGGCCACAACCAGCCTCAGCGCCACCGCCGCCGAGATTGTTCTGCTCGACCTTTATGACCGCCCGTTTCTACATGAGCAGGGACAAACCGTGACGCGCGGATTTGTCGAGTTCTTTGAGTTCGACGAAGACGACCGCTGGAGCCTGTTTCTTCGCGATACCGAATACCTCCACAAAGATAGCGGCGAATGGCGCCCCGATTGCGCCTCGGATGAATATTGCGGCTCAATCGAGCACGCGTCCTTTGAGCGCTACTTTTCCGGGCGCTCGCCGATTTTTGATATCGGGCTGGAGATCACCTGCTACGGCATTTACATCTTTGTCGGGCCCCTGTTTGCCGGAGCCCAGCTTGGCGAATCAATGGCGGGCGATCCCTGGCGCAACATCGACTGGCCGGCGCTGGACACCGACGCCCTGTCGCCCGGGCCTATGAAATGAACGGCGCTTATGGCGCTGTCGCTCTCCTGATGCGCCAAATCGGTTCCAGCCCGCCCATAGCCTTGAGCTGCGATGACCGCCCAATTGGCGGTTCTCCTTACGAGGGTTTCATCGGCCGCTAAATCTCTTTACTTGCGCCCTTTTCCCGCCGCCTTTATCGACGCATATCGGCTGAAAATATGGGCTGTATCCAGACCGGCCGCTGACATAGTATGGGGCGATGACAAAATCTGGCGATCATAAGGATGATGGCGGGCTGCCGGCTCGGATGGGGCCCGCCAGAGTGGAGCCCACCCTTGAGGGCCCTGCTCGAAAGGGGCTTGCAGCGACGCTGCTCGCTGATTTTCTGCGCGGCGCGCGGGCGCTGCCGGGCGATGTTGCAGGGTTGTTCAGGCGCAAACCAAAACCCGCCGCCGCTGCGGGGCCTTACGCGGAAAGCGTCAAATATGAGCGCGCGCCAGGTCAGGGCCGGGCGTGGCGCGATCTCATGTGGAGCTTTGCCGCAGCAGCAACGTCGCTTGGGTTTTTTGGCGCAATTGCCGGGTTGTGGCTTGGGTTTATCATCATGGCGCCGCGCATTCCCGGCGGCGCCGACATGTGGAACGTCAACCGCCAGTCGGCGATTATCGTCCTGGACCGCAATGGCGAGGAGATCGCCGCGCGCGGCGCGCGTTATGGCGAACAGGTCGAGCCAGAAGAGCTTCCAGCTTTTTTCATCCAGGCTATTCTGTCCACGGAGGACCGCCGGTTCTATGAACATGGCGGCGTAGATCTGCGCGGAATTATGCGCGCCGCGGTGACCAACGCCAAATCCGGCAGCGTCGTCCAGGGCGGCTCGACCATCACCCAGCAGCTGGCCAAAAACTTATTCCTCTCGCCGGCGCAAACCTACGAGCGTAAAATCCGCGAGGCGCAACTGGCCCTGTGGCTTGAGGGTCATTACACCAAGAACCAGATCCTTTCATTTTATATCAACCGGATTTATCTCGGCGCCGGCACGTACGGCGTAGAATCCGCGGCGCAGACTTATTTTGCAAAATCAGCGCGCGATGTAACCCTGGCCGAGGCGGTGATGCTGGCCGGCCTGCCCAAGGCGCCCTCGACTTATGCGCCAACACAAAACCCCAAAGGCGCCGAGCGACGCGCCTCTGAAGTGCTCGACAATCTGCTGGAGACCGGCGCGATCACCCCGTTTGATGCCCGCGCGGCGCGTCAGAGCCCGGCCCAGGTGATTAATCAGAATACGGATTCGGACCTTGGCTATTTCTTCGACTATGCAGCGGCGAAAGCCAAGACACTCACTGGCGCCATCGCCGGCGACATTGTCGTGACGACCACCATCGACCAGAAGCTGCAACGCGACGCGGAAGCCGCGGTCGCCGCCGGGCTGACGGTTGAAAATCGATTGAAAGGCGCCGACCAGGCGGCGCTCATCGCCTATGACGCCGACGGCGCGCTTCGCGCCATGGTCGGCGGACGGTCCTACAAAGAGAGCCAGTTCAACCGCGCCGTGCAAGCCAAACGCCAGCCCGGCTCGGCGTTCAAACCATTCGTCTACGCCGCCGCCATGGAGGCTGGCCTGACGCCGCAATCGCGCTTTGTTGACCAGCCGGTGAGTTATGACGGCTGGTCGCCGACCAATTACACCGACGGCTATATCGGTCCGGTGCGCCTGACTGAAGCGATGGCAAAATCAATCAACACCGTCGCCGCGCAAGTCTCCGAGCGCGTTGGCCCAACAAAAGTTGCGGCGCTCGCCATGCGCTTTGGCATTCCGGATGTCTCCTCCTACCGCGCCATAGCGCTCGGCGCCGTCGACCTGACGCTTGAAGATCTCACCGGCGCATACCTGCCGTTCGCGCGCGGCGGGCTGAAGCCGGAGCCTTACGCGATTGCTAAGATCGAGAGCCTTGATGGCGCGGTTATCTATGAACATCGCCGCCAAAAAACTGAGCGAGTGATGACCAAACGCTCGGCCAAGGATATGAACCACCTGCTCTATCAGGTGATGCATTCCGGCACCGGCCGGCGCGCGAGCCTCGGCCGGCGCAACGCCGCCGGCAAGACCGGCACCACCAATGATTGGCGCGACGCCTGGTTCGTCGGTTATACGCCGCAAATTACCGCCGGCGTCTGGGTCGGCAATGACGACTACCGGCCGATGGATAAAGTCACCGGCGGCGCGATCCCTGCGGAAATCTGGAAGCGCTTTATGATCTCTTCGCATCAGGGGCTGCGTCTGGCGAAAATAGACGGCGCCTATCCGGCCGTCTCTTACGCCGCCGAGCCAACGCTGCTTAATTTCTACACGGATGTCTCCGACGGCTTCACCCGTGTCCGCCGCGACGGCAATGAGCGTCGCGCACGCAGAAGGCGGCGGTAGACGCCTAGCAGGCTGGTTGCGCTGGAAATTTCCTGCCATTGTAGCCAACACCTACATAGCGCCCATTAGAGAACCAGATGTAGCCCTCGGCTGGTCCGGTTTGGCCGTTCACGTAACGATGCAGCGTCCCCCAGCCTGATGCAACGTAAGGCACCCCGTTCACCATAAAACAATTCGGCACCCGATTAGGCACCTGTTGCAAATTTGGCGCGCGATTTTCAACCTCCTGCGCTACAGAAATGCAATAGGGACACCGGGTTGTATGACGCCGCGTGCCTTCGCCATCTCCCCACGTATCGTCAACATGATCTTGTAAATCACGCGGCGCCCGCTCAATCTCTTGCTCTATGGGCAACACTCGCTCCACCAGCTTGCGCAAAGCACCGTCTGCCATTCGCTCGATGTCATCTTTGTAGTTCTCTTCTACAAAGTTGATGACCGCGTCGCGAAACTTACCAGCGAATGCTGGCGGCGCGATGGCGACAACCGCAACACCGGCACCGCCGGAAAAAATAAACTGCCGTCGAGAAAAGTTTGATTTTTCCATGGTTAGCCCTTTGCTTATTGAGAACGTAAATTACCACACTCGCTGTAAGCTTGCGTAATCGCCTGTACACGTTGATCTGTACCCGGATGTGATGGGGAACCAGCGTTGACAGGCAAACCCTTCGTCATCGCAACTGTGGCCTGTTGCCGCGAGGCGCCCATCCACGCCATCGCGCAGCCGGAGACTTCATCGGCGGCGAGCTCCCTACGGTGGCTGCTTGAATTCCCGCGATCACGCGCAACATGATGGCCAATTTCATGTGCAATTACACTCGCTGGCGCCCAGTCATTTATGTTGTAAAGACGCGTCATAAAATCCGGATTATAGACAATCGCGGGACCAGCATTGTTCAAGTTGGGAAATGCCGCAGCATTCTCAACTTCGTAACTCGCAAAAATCGGAATAGTCCGTCGACCAAGCCCAAGGGCCTCAAAAACATCGTCGGCATCTTTGTCTGCAGCGGAAGAGCCTGGGTGGGTTCCACGTCGCCCTCCCGGATTGGACCTAGTCATTGCGCAAAGCGAACCAGCAGCCCAAGCGGACCCGGCGCTCAACGCAAAACAGGCGCAAGAAAGCGAAGAAACAAGAAATACACGGCGATTCGACGTTTGCAACATCCCATCCCCTTAACCGAGGCAAAAACACTACGCGAACAGAACCCTGTTCAATACAAATACGGATCGAATTAGAATAAATGAAGTAAAATTTTCGTGAACAGCTAAATAGGTACAATTAGTAGTGCCCTGTTTTACAACAGTAATTTTATATTACACAATGAAAATTATACCAACTCTGGAAGCGCTTTATGATCTCTTCGCATCAGGGGCTGCGTCTGGCGAAAATAGACGGCGCCTATCCGGCCGTCTCCTACGCCGCCGAGCCAACACTGCTTAATTTCTATACGGATGTCTCCGACGGCTTCACCCGCGTCCGCCGCGACGGCAATGAGCGCCGCGCGCGCAGAAGGCGGCGGTAAGCGTCGTTAGGCGGCGGCATTGTTTTGTGCGCCTTTGCATCCCAATACGATCTGCAAGGCATCGCGCAGATTGTCGGCGGATATCGGCTTCGGCAGAAATTCGTCAAACCCGGCAGCCAACAGCGCCTCACGCTCGCCGCCCATGGCGTCGGCCGTGCAGGCGACAATCGGCATTGCGCCGAGCGGGGCGGCCATGGCGCGAATTTTTGTCGTCGCCTCGACCCCGTCCATGACCGGCATGTGTTTGTCCATCAAGATCGCGTCGAATGTGTGCTGCTTTAGAATATCGAGACATATGCCGCCATGTTCTGCTGTCTCGGTTGCAACGCCCAGGCTCGACAACAGCTTTTCGGCGACCATGCGGTTGACGATATTGTCTTCAACAATAAGAACCCGCCGTCCGGCTAACGCTTCTGCCGCATTTTCAACGCTCGCCTCGGCTGGCGCCGCCGCCGGCGCTGCGACCTCAATCGGCGCGGTGAAATAGAACGTCGTTCCCTTGCCCATTTCGGTTTCATAATGGACCGCGCCGCCCATTAACATGGCCAGCCTTTGACAGAGAGCCAGCCCCAGCCCGACCCCGTCCTGACCTCGCGACAATCCCTGTTCGGCCTGTTCAAAGGGGGTGAAAATCCGCTCGCCGGCGCCGTCGGGTATACCGGGGCCTGTGTCCTTGACAGCGACCTGCAATGTTGCGCCATTGGCCTCACTGCTAATAACGCTAGCAGAAATCACGACGCTGCCTTGTTTTGTGTATTTCACCGCATTGGAGACAATTTTGGTGACGATCTGACGGATACGGAGCTCATCGCCGATGAGGCTTAGCTGAGCATCATTATCAACGCTGAACTCCAGCTTTAGCCCTTTTTCCATAGCAGGAAGGCGCCATGCGCCAGCAACGTCGTTTAGCAAATCGTGCAAGCTAAATGCCGCCGGTTTAATTTCAATCTTTTGAGCATCGATATTCAACATATCCAGAATGTCGTTCAAAATGCTCAACAGCGAACGGCCGGAGCCTTCGATGTCGTTCATTAATTTCGCCTGCTCGTCATCAAGCGACGTCTTTTGCATCACTTCTGATAATCCGAGCACGCCATTGAGCGGTGTTCGCAGCTCATGGTTCATGGCGGCGAGGAATTGCGCCTTGGCCGCTTCCGCCTCCCGCGCGCGCCCAACGCTGGCCTCTAACTGATCAAACGCACGGAAGATGTTGGTGCTGAAAACCGTTGAAACAATTGTCACCATAATGATGACTAATCCGCTCTGCACCGCTCGCTGAATGTACTCCAACGAATAAACCGCCTCGCCGTTGATATCATGGGCCGCAGAACAATAGTACAGTATGCCGACCGCGCCGAGCATCAAGCCTCCTGTCGTCAGCGCGACGCGCGGACCGGAGATGAAGCCGTTAAGCATTGGCGTCATAATCAAAATAGGAAGTAAGGCTGAATTGATACCGGTATGGCTCGGCAAAGCAGAGGTTAACACACCAAAAGCTGCGAGCGCGGCGATATATATGCCGTACATGGCGTAGTTTTTATAATAACGAAAAATGTGGATCGCGAACAATAACATGACGATCACCATCACGGCGATCATATGGCTCGAAGTCCACTCGCCATAAGTCAACGTTAGGCTCACAAGATTTAGAAGCTGGAGCAGTACATATGCCCAGCCGAGCCAGACGAGCGCGCGCGCACGGACTACATCCTTCACATTGCCGCGCGGATCAATCCTTAAAAAAGCTTCGTATGCAGCAAAAGCCGACCGTAGCACGGCAATCCCCTCCAACTACCCACATTTGGTGTTCTATTCTTAATGATTGCGCATATTGTTTAAGAATACCCCAAAAGAGGGCCGCGAAAGCCAAATAGCCGGTTCAAGATTAATTCATGCCGGCAGAAGCCTTCATTATGCTGATAAACAGAGCGACGCTATGCCAAAGCAGTCTCATCAACGCGCCTGACGCACGCGTTAAACCTGGTGAAAAGCCCGCAAAATAAAGCGTTCAGGCCACTGAATACGGCAGGGCGATCGCTTTATACGACTAATTCCTTAGTTGACAGCATCGCCTTGTCGGAATAGCTATCAACTAAGGAATTAGGACTTAGCATGTCGAGACCCCCTTCAAAAACCCTGACCGAAGCTGAACAACGCGTTATGCAGGCCCTGTGGCGGCGCGGCGAAGCCAGCGTTCGCGAGGTTACCGATGATCTGCCTGCCGATCACGAGGTTGCCTACAATACGGTCCTCACAATTCTCGGTATTCTTCACAAGAAGAAATATGTCAGCTTCCGGCGCGAAGGCCGCGCCCATATTTATGCGCCCGCCGTTTCCCAAACGGCAGCACGCAACGAAGCGCTTGATCATCTGGTGTCGCGCTTCTTTGGCGGATCGAAAAACGCTTTTGCACAATATCTTCTCGATGAAGAACAGCTTGATTCCGCTGAACTTGAAGACCTGAAAGCACTCACCCGGAAAGCCCCGCCAAAACGCCCAAAAGAAAAACTGAAATGACCCCTGTGATCGTCTTTCTGTTTGTCTTTAACGCCCTATGGCTGTCGGCATTGTTTGCCGGGACTGCATGGGCGATCATCCGCTTGTTAAAAATTAATAGTACCGCGGGGGTTTGAACAAAACGCTGGTGATGGCGCTCATCCAGAGCGAAGAGCTTAACCAGTATGGCCGTACTTTTGTGCTGACGGGGATACGCACATTCTCAGCGGCGCAGTTTCTGGTCAGTAATCTGGAGCAATATACGCGGGCTCTTTTTGTCGGCGAGCCGACCAGCTCGCACCCTGATCATATCGGGATCCAAAAAAATCAGACTGAAAAACAGCGGGCTGACATTTCGCGTATCTAGGCTGCACTGGAGCAGCTATATCGCCGACGATGCGCGCGAGGCGACAAACCCGGATCTGCCGGCGCCGTGGACGTCGGGCGGCTATTTCTCCAGCGCAGATCCCGTCCTAGACCTCGCCGTCAGTGATGTCGACGCCAGCCTCACAACACTGTTGCGCAGGGCTTTTAACGTCTCGACGAGACACAGATCTTCCGCCATATAACCATCGCGCTGCGTTTCCCCGACACATATAATCAAGACATCGCGCCAATCCTGCTGGATCTTGGCCGGGAGCTTGTCGAGCAGGGGCGCCTGATCTGGCGGACTACGCCTATCGGGCCGGGTTTTATTTCTACCCGGACAACGCAAAACTTCGCGTCGCGCTTGACGAACTGATCACTGCGCGCGCCGCCCAGTAGCGCAGCGCGCGCGTTTATCTACTCCTCAGTCTTATGCGCCAGCGCCTCGATGCGGATTGCAACGTCCGTTCCGACGAAGTTGGCTGCGGTCTCCATGCCCCAGTCGAGGCGGTTTAGCCCGCCAGTGATGGAAAAACCCGCCGCTTCACCCCTCGTGGACGGGTCCATGCCGATTTTATTGAGCTTCACATCGAGCGTTACGGGTTTGGAGACGCCGAGGAGGGTTAAGTCGCCGGTGACGTGGGCATGATCTTCGCCGTCCAGCTCAACCGCTGTGGATTTGAAGGTCATGGTGGTAAATTTTTCTGCGTTGAACCAAAATTCGCTGAGCACGGCTTCTTCGCGACTGGCGTCGCCGCTGACCAGGCTGGCGACATCGATCTCCACTTCAACGCTGCTGTTCTCGGGCGCTTGCTTGTCGAGGCTGATGACGCCGCTGACGCCGGTAAACGTCCCAATGGTGTCGGCGAAACCAAAGCGCTGCACCGAAAACTGTACATGGGTGTGGCTGGCGTCGATCTCATAACGGTCCGCAGCCGTCGCCGTATTGACGATCGAACAGGCGGCGATGATGGCGGCGGCGGTGAGCGCGGCAGCGAATTTTGCGGGTCGTGTGGGCGGCATTGACCTCTCCTTAATTTATTATACAATGTAGGAGATATATCAGAACCCCGCCATCGGCAAGTCGAAATTCCTGCCGGGCGTGAATTTTTTGTGCGCGCAGTGTCGTTCGTCTGTACAGCGATGTTTATGGCGCTGCCGTCTGTCTGACGGTTACGCCGCCCGGAACAGCTTCATGAAATCGCCGAAGGCGGCGACATCTCCGAGACCACCGGGAAATTTGATCGCGCCGGTTGCAATCGCAACGCCTGCGCGGCGCTGACCAAGCAGCAGGTCGATCCAGACAAGACTGGTCGTTTCCACTACTAGATCAGGATCGCCCGCCGGCGCCGGCGTGACGATTGCCACGCCGCGGCGGATTTCGACGGTGAACACGTCGCCCGTGTCGGTGAAGCGAAACTCAGCCCTGCGCTCCACATCCAGCGCATCTTCCGCGTTCAAATTAACCGGCAACGACGCCATGAAATTCGCAACCGGCGCCGCGCGCGTAAACGCAATGCTGCGTTCATCGGGAATTTCCTTAATGACCAGCCTACCGCGTAGTTCATGCGCCTGAGTAAGGAGATAGTTGCGGCCATTGGGCGAGATGCTCTGATAGCCCATCGCCGCCAGCGCGTCAGCTTTGAGCGCGCGGGCGCGGTCTTCATCGTCCCCGGCGTCTATCGCGAGCGTCGCCAGCTCTGCGGCAAGCGCAAAATGATCGGCCGCGAACGCCTCCGCCGCTGCATCAACCAATGTCGTCTGATCACGCGCAATCTTCGCCATCGCTGCGGCCCGCGCGGCCCGCGTCGGCGGGTTTAGCGCCGCGCCGTCGCCGTTAAACCAGCCGAGATACCCATCATAGATCGCCCGCACCGACCAGCGCACCGTACCGTAATATTCCTGTAGATAGGGATGATTTTTAAGATGCGGCGGCAGTTGGACAAATTCCACAAGCGCGCCGGGGTCCACCCCCATATTCATGCCGCGCACAGTTTGATCGTGTACGAAGCGAATGCCGTCTGCATAGGCGGTCAATAGATCGTTTATTGTCTCGCGCCCGGAAACCGGCCTGGTATGGCTCGGCACGAGATGCTCCGCGCCGATCGCACGCATCGCATCAAGGCTCCGCGCCCATTTGACAACGTCACGATAGCTTGTGCCGCGGATGGTGTAGAGATTGGGGAACGCCTTGTAGATATTATCGCCCGGCATCAGGACTTTTTCATCGGGCAGAAAGACATAGATCTGATCGTCGGTCTCGCCCGGCGCGTGCTGCAGCACGACCTCGCGCCCGCAAATCTCCGTCTCTAAACGATCGGCGAATGTTATCGTCGGCGGCAGATAGCCGATCGACCCGCCATTGGGGCCCGTAACGCCAAGACCCGGACCTAGCCCGGCATTGATAAAGCCGTTATCGCCGGCATCAAGATAGGTGCCGAACATCCGCGCGGAACGCTGCGACAGGATCGGCCGGATGATATTGACCGCCTTGTCAACTTCAGCAGCGGTTGTTTCATGGGCGTAAATATCGATATCGCGCCCACTTGCGAAAATCTCCGCACCGAACACATGGTCGGCATGATTATGGGTGTAGATCAAGGCCTCTATTGGCAAATCTGTGAGCTGATCAAATTCAGCGGCTATCGCCTGCGCAATTTCGCGGCTCTCGGTGGTGTCGACAATAAACGCGCAAGTCTCGCCCTCGACCAATATGGAATTGCCCAGCCCGAAACCGATTGCAACGGCGATGCTGTCGGTCACCCTGACGACGTCACGGCGCAACTCGTTGGAATGACTTTCAAGGCCTTCCGCAGCGGCGCTTGACGATGGCGGTGGGGCTGGCGCTGGCGCGGCGCGCTCCCCCTCGCCGTCTCTCCCGCAAGCGGTGGCCGCCAATATCGCGAGCGCTAAAATTCTGTTGCGATGTGTCATCAGCCAGCTCCTCAGGTCAGGAAAACAACGTCCCGCAAATTGCGCCTAAGCGTCAATCGATTTGCACAGCCCAACGCAGCGAAACGCAGGCAATCCCGGCATGATCTCTCCTTTCCGGGCGCTCATTGTCGCGTCCGGCGCGGCGCCGATAGCGCCTGACGGCCGCAAACCCGGCCCCCAGGCGTGTTCGCGCCGCCAAACTCTCGAATTTGTGACCCTATGGACAACACTGCCAGCTTGACGCTATCATAATTAGGTGTAAATACACTCTCATGACCAAAACCAGACCCGATATGGCCGATCCCGGCAACTGCCTGTGCTTTAATCTGCGCCGCGCCGCGCGGGCGGCGTCCCGCGCCTATGACGAGGCATTGGCTCCGGTCGAGCTGACATCAGCGCAATTTTCCGCGCTCGTCGTTCTCGCCAAGGCCGGCCCCCTGGGCACCAGCAGCTTTTCCAAGGCGATGGAGACCGAGCGTACGACAGCAACGCGCAATCTCGCATTGATGGAACGTGAAGGCCTCATCAAGCGAAAACCCGGCGCCGACAAACGCGTCCGGCTGATCGACATCACCGCGCGCGGACGAAGGCGCTTCGAAGCGGCCTTGCCCCTATGGCGCGCAGCCCAGACATCTCTGGCGACAAGGCTTGGAGACGCGAATGCGAAAAGCGTCTTGAAACGAACGCAAGGCGTGGTCTCGGCTTTGGAATAAAAATTTTATCAAAATATGTGTAGCTACACTTAAAAAGGAAAAAATCAATGACCACGCAAATCTATGGCGCTGCAGGCGCTGATGCTATTGATGCAACCAAGCTGACCCGGACGCCTTTTGTCTGGGCGATCCTGGCTGTCTGGGGCTACGCTGCTTTCGCCTTAAGCCAAAACGGCGTCTTTCAAAGCACGGCGGCAACGCCGCCCATCGCGGTCATCATCGCCGCGCTTGGCCCGGCGGCGTTATTTTTGTCTGTATACAGTGTCTCTGCGCCGCTACGGCGCTGGGTTGATGGGCTCGACCTTTCCGAAGTCATCGCGCTGCAGGCCTGGCGCATTATAGGCTTCGCGTTTTTGGCCATTTGGGGGCTTGGCGAGATCCCGGCCGTGTTTGCCTTGCCTGCCGGCATTGGCGACATGGCCGTCGGCATGGCTGCGCCCGCCGTCGCGCTCGCAGTTGAGCGCCGCAGCAAAGGCTGGCGCATTGGCGCTTACGGGCTGATCGGCGCCGGGATTTTCGATTTTATCGTCGCCTTCGCGACCGGCATCCTCTCCCGGCAAGGCGGGCCATTTGATTTTGAGGGCCATGTCGCCTCAAACCTGCTTGGCGTTGCGCCGTTAAGCCTGTTTCCGACCTTTATCGTCCCGGCATTTTTGATCTTGCATGTCATCGCGCTGATCAAACTGCGGCGCGCATAGTCGAAGCCAAATCCGGCGGACCAGTCCGCCGGGTTTGGCAGCGAAGCTGAACATGCTTTGAATCCCATGCGGCTATCCTTCGCGACGCGATGCCTCGCATCGCTCCTCAGGATGAGGTAAAACATTATAGAAATAATCCTTATCCTGAGGAGCGAACCGATAGGTTTGCGTCGCGAAGGATAGTCGCATATTGCTGTTTTTAAGAACGCTCACAATGTTGTAGGAAAGCCCGCTATTCAGTTTATGCTCCGCGCCGCCAAGGCGCGGCGATGAAACGCTCCTTTTGGTGTGCGCGAAACAGAAAATACGCAGCCAGAACTAGCCCAATGGCAATCGTGACGACCGACGCCTCCACCCCGAAGGCGCCGCCGGTGATGAGTTCCGGGCCGGTAATACTGGCATCAAGCAAACCCTCTTGCTCAAAGCCGGAAACCGCGCCGCCATAAACCCCGCCAAGGGTGAAATTCCAGCCCGCATGAAGACCGATCACCACCCACAACCGGCGCGTCACCATATAGACCGCCGCCAGCAAAACGCCCGCCTCAAGCGCGATGGCGACGCCTGCAACCAGCGTTGCATTGTCATTGCCAAGATGCAGCGCGCCGAACAACGCAGCGCTGAACAGCAGGGAAATCCAGGTGCCGAGCCACTCCTCGATGATGCGAAAGATCACGCCGCGCAGGGCAATCTCCTCAACGAAACCGGTAGCGATCGCCGCAATCAACGGCGCGGCCAGGAGGTTGGCGCCGCGCACGCCATGCAGCTCGAAAAACCCCAAGAGATAAAGCGCGCCCATCACCGAGGAAATAAAACCGGCGCCAATCAGCATGCCGATGACGAGTTCCGGGGCCGCGTAGCGGGCCGACAGCTCCGTCACCGCGCGCCCCTCAATAAACCGCACCAATGTCCAATAGGAAAAACACGCCGCAATGATCACAACGCCCGTGCGTAACGCCGCTGCGGCGGTGGTATTTTCTATCGTCAATCTATCGGTTAAAAACTGGCCCGCATTTCCCGCCGCGAACACAAAGCCGATCAACAGAGTAATGCCGAAAACCAGCCGCGTCAGCGGATATCTGATGATTTTTAACAGCATCGGCGCGTCCCGTTTCGCTCAGAGTCCAAGCAAATCATCCTTAGCGACAGGCGCAGCCACCGGGCGCGCGCGTCGCCATGCCGCGCCGTCATGACACGCCGCATCCGCCCACTCATCCTGTTCGCTGGAAACACTGATCCGCTGGGTGAATTCACGACACCGGACCGAACGCCGCCGCGGCCCGCCAGCCAGCAACAGCTCCGTTCCCGGCGCCTTGATCGCCAGACTTTTATGGATATAGCCGCGCACCTTGCCATCGATCGCCGCCAACATCCAGATTCCATCCGTCAGCCTACCGACGATTTCAACGCCCGTGCCGGACGGCAATTTTTCTGCAATCGTATATTGCGTTCCCGGCCCGATGCGGATGTTGGCATTGCGGGTCAGGACATATAGCCCAAGCTCGGTCTCCATCACAGAGCCGACATCGATATCCGCGCGCGCAAGCGCAATACGCGCATTCGGGTCGGGCCTTAAGTTAGCGATGGAATAGTCCCCTGGCATAACCGCGCCCGCCGCCCGCGCGCCGCGCCAGCGCTGTGGCTTGCCGCTCTCCACCGCCGCCACGACCGCGGCGCCAAGCGCTTCGCGGTCGCGCGCGGCCAGCCGCGCGCCCAAGGCTGAACCAGCGGCGAAATTTTCGCCCTCCCCGTTAAGACCGAGCGATGAGAGGCTAGCGCAGCCGCCAAGCATCAGCGCGGCAAGGCAAGCGAGAGGGAAGGAGCGCAGCCAGAACATAGACAAGAACCTTTCAAACATGACGTTCAAGGGTTGCACATTTATGCCGGTTTGTGGAGAGCGCTGACGGCGGAACGCAAAACACGGCTAATCCAGAAAGGCCCGTCCCTCACGGTCCTCAATTTCGACGATCCACAGGTCGGGATCGATGGCGGTCTCTTTTTTGAGCCAGGCGTCGATCTTTTGCTCGCTCAAATCATCTGAAAATGGCTCGCGCCAGATCGGTTTGCCCTCAAGGTCGCGACTCTGGACGAACAGCTTTGCCGCCCCGGGCCCAAGATAGATTTTAACGGCGACGGCGCCAGCGTCGGGATCGCCCTTGCGCGCCACGGTCGCAAAGGCGCCCTCGCCTTGCGCCCGGCGCATATGCGCGGTGACGCGGATTTCGGTTTTGAGGCGTGGCTCAGTCACTGACGCTCGCATCATGGGCGCTCGCATCACGCGCGTCACTGGCGTCCGGTTTTGGGATCGCGGCATGGTCCGGTTTGCGGAATGGATCGAGCGCAAGATTGGCGAAGCTGTCCGGTGTTATCGCTTCCGGGCCTGCCATGCCGAATATCTCATTCTCGCGCAGACGATTGGAGGGGGTAAACGTGCCAAACATCTGGTCCCACAAAGAAAAGATCGTGCCGAGATTGGTGTCCAGATGTTCCGGCGCTGCTGAGTGATGCAGGCGGTGAATATGCGGCGTCACAAACACACGCGAGACCACGCGCTCAATTGCAGGCGCCAATGCGATATTGGTATGGGTGAAGGTATTGACCAAAGCGAGCACCACAAAATTGACCACAATCGCTTCGGCCGGCAGGCCAAGGAGGAAGACCACCGGCAAGTCGATGATCGCGCGGATCAGCGCTTCAAATGGATGAAACCGCAGCGAGGTCGTGGCGTCAACATGCGCATCACCATGATGGGTGCGATGCGTTCGCCATAGAATATACCATTTGTGTAAAGAGCGATGAACACCATAAGCGACCAGGTCGTAGGCGATAATTGCCGCCGCCGCTGTTACCCACAACGGCGCCGTCACCTGGTTAAACACCCCAAACCCTTGCGCTTCCGCAATCAGCGCGCCGCCATAAGTCGAAAGGAGCGGCAACAAACCCAGCAGGATAAAGCTATAAAAACTCATCGACGCATTGCGCACCCAACGCGCCAGGCTGATTTTCACATCGCGCCGCCACGGCATAATCACTTCAAGCGCCAGCGCCGTAGCCAGCACCCCAAGGGCAAAGTAAAAACCCGTCACGCCTTTGAAAAAATCCATATTATTTGGCCTGCCGATCTCATACCGGGTCGCTTTTTAGCGTGTTAGCACAATACTCTAACGCCGCCGGACGGGCGGCCAAACTATGCGCTGTGCAACAATCGTAATTAATAAGCCGTTTTGAAGCGCAAACGCAAAAATATTACGCGAGCCCCCTGCGCCGCTCACAACCTTTACGGGCTATCCGTTGCATTCATCCTTACCAAACTGTATCATTTGAGGACTGCAGGAATGCGGTGTTTTAGGTGGGACAATGGGGGAATAAAATATTTCAAATTGCGTCGGCGCAGCGCGGCTTGGTGGCTTTGCCGCCCTTACTGACGACAATTAAACCCGACAATAGAGGAGAGACGATATGACAAGAGTTATTTTGGCGGGAGCCTTGGCGTTGATATCGACCACCGCTATGGCTGGAGATCTGTGGGTCGATGTACCTGAAATGAGTGCTGGCGCCGGTGTCGCAGCGGTTGCGCTGCTGGTCGGCGTTGCCGCGATCATTCGTGAGCGCAGCAAACGCAAATAAGGGAGAGATGACGATGACAAAATATATTCTGGCGGGTGCTCTGACTTTACTGTCGACGGCGGCTATGGCGAGCATACCGACGCATGAAGTACCTGAAATGAGCGCCGGCGCCGGTGTTGCGGCGGTTGCGTTGCTGATTGGCGTTGCCGCGATCATTCGCGAGCGCAGTAAGCGTAAATAAGGGAGTGAGAAGATGACGAAATACATTTTGGCAGGCGCTCTGACTTTACTGTCGACGGCGGCTATGGCTGGCCAAGCGGTGAAGGTGCCTGAAATGAGCGCTGGCGCCGGTGTCGCGGCGGTTGCGCTGTTGATTGGCGTTGCCGCGGTCATTCGTGAACGCAGCAAACGTAAATAACCAAATCTGATAGAAACGGGGAGAATAACGATGAGAAATCTAACGATCATGGGGGCGCTGGCGCTCCTTATATCACCTGCGAACGCACAAACCATAGGCTGCGATGACATATCCATCGCGTCTGCGCTAAAGGGTTTGGTCGAGCATAGCCCTTGCTATGAAGTGCCTGAAATGAGCGCCGGCGCCGGCGTGGCGGCGATTGCGCTGCTTGTTGGCGTTGCTGCAATCATTCGTGAGCGGAGCAAGCGCAAATAGCGCCTTGACTTGGTTACCCCATAAAACAGCCCTTCACTTAGTGAAGGGCTGTTTTTTTGCCCACCATTAGAGCATCGAGTGAAAAGTTTCAGTGGTTTTCATGGCTCACGGCGATATTTCGAACAAACGAGAATAAAATGCGGCGAGATATAGTTAACGCCTCTTGCGATAGGATCGGAAACGCCCCCTGGGCTTGGCGTAATTCTCGCAAGCCGTTCTCGCCAGATGCGGGGCCGTTGCCTCTTTGCTTCCAGATAGGTGCGTGGTTATAAAACAGAACGTGGCCGAGACATCTTCATATCCTATGGGCGCGACGATTACAGGCCCACGCCTTGTTTTGCGTGGCGTGCTGATTTTAGCGCTGGCGCTGCTTGAGCTGCCGGCGCTGGCGTTCCTTTACGATCCGCTGGCGATCAACGATACCGACCCTTTATGGTTGATGGTGCGTGCGGGGCTCCGAGAAATGGTCCCGGTCGTTATCTTTTTTGGCGCCGCGCTCGGCGTATTGCTGACCCCGCAGCGGCGCGCCCTGTTCGCCGACTGGCGAGCGGTCGCGTCTGACCGTCGCTGGACGTTCTGGGCGGGCGCAAACCTTGCCGGATTTGCCACCCTTGCGGTTGCGACGATTTTGTTAAACGCCCATGGTGCAGGCCTTGCCGAGCCGCCATGGTTGCTGTTTGGCTTATGGAGCGCTGGCGTATTCGGGCTCTACTTTTTGCTAGCCCAAGCGCTGGCGCCGATAGATTTCTTTATACGGACGATAAAGCGTGAAAAATGGCTGGCCCTCCTGGCGGCTGGCGCTGCGGGTTTTGTCTTCGCCGCATCGGAAATGTCGCAAAAATCCTGGACCTTCCTGTCCGAGGCGACCTTTCATGTCTCCGCCTTTGTGCTTGGTCTTTATGAAAAGGATGTGTTCGTTGATCCTGCGCGCCGATTGCTCGGCGCCGATGGGTTTATCGTGAACATTGCGGCTGCCTGCTCCGGCTATGAGGGGATTGGTCTCGTGACCGCGTTTTTGGCGATTTATCTATGGATATTCCGCGCGGTGTTGCGGTTTCCCAATGCCTATCTGGTGCTGCCACTCGGCATTGCCACGATCTGGATATTAAACAGCGTGCGCATCGCGGCGCTGATCAGCCTCGGCGCGCATGTCTCGCCGGAAATCGCCAGCACCGGATTTCATTCCCAGGCCGGGTGGATGATGTTCCTGATCGTCACGATCGGCATTATGTTGGCGACCCACCGCATTGGTTTTTTTCACAACGAAAACGCGCAGATCTCAAACGCGCCGCCCGCGCCCGCTTTTCGCGAGGCGATGTTTTTATTGGTGCCGTTCCTTGCGATGACCGCCGCGGGCATCATCGCCGCCGCCTTCACCGCCGACGGGTATTGGCTTTACAGCTTGCGGGTCATTGCGATTGGGGCCGCGCTTGGCTTTGGCTGGCGGTTTTATCGCGGCCTTGCACTGCCGGAGACCTTGCGCGCTTACGCCGAGCCGGCGCTAATCGGCGCGGTCGTCGGCGCAGCGTGGATTGCGACCGATCCGGGACGCGGCGAGACCAGTGATCTCGGCATATGGCTGGCGGGCCTGCCGGCGACGGCGGTGGTCTTCTGGCTCACAATGCGCGTCGTCGGCACAATCGTCCTTGTACCGATTGCTGAAGAGCTCGCCTTTCGCGGCTACCTTCACCGCAAACTGATCGCCGACCGCTTCGAGGCGGTCACTGAGGCCGCCTTCACCTGGAAGGCGTTCATCATCTCGTCGGTTTTGTTTGCGCTGCTTCACGATCGCTGGCTCGCCGGCGGCCTCGCCGGCGCCGCCTTTGCACTCGCGCTCTATCGCTCAGGCAAGGTCACAGGCGCCATCATCGCGCATATGTCCGCCAATGCGGTGATCGCCTTCTGGGCGATTGTCTTCGGGCAGTGGAGTTTGCTTTAAAGCGCTTATGGTCTTGCTAATTTCCGTTATTGGCTCTTTCAAAGCCATATAACCGTACACAAATGATCTAAAAAAATGATGCAAAATTTTCGTCGATCTTCAAGATTCAGACCTTGAGGAGAGTGCTCAAAAAAGGGAAAATCCGGGTGGGGGTAATATCAATATTGCGCTCGGCTCACACTCATTACGCAACACTTTCCCGTGAGGGACTTGTATTGGCCTGGGCGTTTTGCGAGGAAGCACGCACCGGAAAATCAGTCTAGGGGAATTTCAAAAAAATGATTAGAGCAGCGAAAAATTGGACCATGGTATGGGCAGTGGTTACTGCTTCGGTTTTTTTAGGGGCGTCAATTCCAGCTTACGCGGATATGGCTGAGGCCCGTACGGTCGAAACCGAAAAAAAACCCGAGCAAACCGAGGAACAACTGGTTGCGCGCTATGATTCATTTATGAAAATAAACGAAGAAAATGGCTTCTCGGGCGCCGTATTGATCGAAGACAGAGGCTCGCTTATTTATAACAAGGCTTTCGGGTATGCCGACAAGAAAAAGAAAATCAAAAACACACAAGAAACATTATTCGATATAGGCTCCATCACCAAGCAGTTCACCGCTGCCGCCATTTTAAAGCTGATGGAAAACGGCGAACTTTCCGTGAATGATCCCTTGTCAAAATTCTTTGACGGGGCGCCTGCCGACAAGAAAAACATCACCCTTCATCAGCTGCTGACACACACCTCTGGGATTTCCGCCTATACTGGCGACGACTATGAATATCTGTCATCGGAAGAGTTTCTGAAGCAGGTTTTCAAACGAAAGCTAAAGGCAAAACCGGGGGAGAAACACCTCTATGCCAATGTTGGGTACAGTCTTCTTGCAATGATTGTTGAGCAGGTTTCTGGCCAGCCTTACGAAACATTCTTGTATGAAAACATTCTCAAGCCGGCAGGGCTCGAAAATACCGGCTATCTGAGGCTTGATTACAGTCAGCACGCTGTTGCACAGGGCTATAATTATAGAAACAACAAACTATGGGGGTCCAGTGTTGAGCGCTGGGCGGAAGCTGGCGGGGTTTCCTGGCATTTGAAAGGCAATGGCGGCATTCTGTCTACTACACTTGATATGTACAAATGGCATCGCGCCATCCAGACCGCAAAAGTACTCAAACCTGAAACGATCGAATTATACCAGGCGCGGCATGTTTTAATTTCTGACTCTACGCAACATTATTATGCCTATGGATGGGGCATTTCCAGCACTCAAAGCGGCAAGGTTGCAGGGCATGACGGTAGCAATGGTATCTTTTTTGCTATCGTGCGACGTTATATCGATACCGATACGGCAATCATTTACATGACGAATGAGGTAAGCCCCGGTGCGGCTAAACTGCCCAAGGAACTGGTTTATATCCTTCGCTTTCCGGATTACGAACCGGAGATAATCCAAAAGCCAACACGGCTTGACCGATTAAAGTGCAAGGTTAATTGTTTTTGAACGGGTTTTCCCCATTTCGTTGCTAGTCGGAACTGCGTGCATTGAAGGACTATATCTAAACGTCTCCGTTTGCGCCCATTCCCTTCGTGTGCAACGCGAAGCGCTACGCCTGCTTTTGGCGAACAGCGGCCACTCGGTATCAATCGAAAACGCTCTAAGCCGCGTCCGCGGCGCGGTCGCGGCGATAGGCGTTGACGCGGTCAAGCTGGCTTTGAATATCGTAAGTCGATGCGCTGACGGCGGCGCTTTCCTGCCCGCCCGCCAGCACGCGCCGCACCGGCAGGGTCAGGCGCGCGCTTGTGCCTTTGCCGGGTTCTGATTGCAGCCGCAAGGCGCCGCCATGAAGCTTGGCCAGTGAAAACGCCAGCGACAGACCAAGCCCCGACCCTTTTGTTCCGCGTACGCCATCTTTATGGGTGTCGGAATAGCGCCCGCCCTGTTTGGCAAGCTCTATCGCGTTCATGCCGATGCCGGTGTCGCGCACGGTGAAATCCAACGCGCCGCATTTTTCTTCAACCGACAATTCAACCTCGCCTTCGGCGGTAAACTTGACCGCATTGGTAAGGAGGTTGATCAAAATTTGTTTGACCGCCCGCACATCAATCATGGTTTCGGGAAGGTCGGACGCGATATTGACCCGCAAGGAAAGCCCCGCGTGCGCCGCCTCGCCGCGGATCATCGCAGCACATTCACGCGCCACCGGTCCGGGTGCGGCCAATACCGGATTTAAACCATAACGCCCGGTCTCGACTTTGGCGTAGTCGAACAGCGAAGCGATGAGCTCTTGTAAATGCGCGCCGGCAGCGTGGATATCGCCGACATATTCAGCATACTTCTCATGCCCGAGCGGGCCGTAGGTCTCCGCCCGCATGGAGTCGGCAAAGCCCATAATGGCGTTGAGCGGGGTTTTCATCTCATGGCTCAAATTGGCCATCAACTCAGGCTGCAACACCTGCGCAGGGGCGGGCGAGAGGGTATTTTCAGGCGGCGATTGCAATGCGGGTTGCGTGGCAACCCTATGCGGCATCGCCTGACGGGCGACCCGCTCTTCCGCGATACGGGTCTCGCGACGTTGCGCCAGCTCCTCGCTGCGGTCGCGGATCAGCGCCATCAGCCGACCGCGGCCAAGCGGCGTAAATGTGATTTCCGCCAGCGCCGCCGACCGGCGCACCCGCAACAGCCGAAAATTGGCGCGCAGCCGGCTCGCTGGCGCATAGGGACTGGCCGCCGCCTCGGTCATCGCCGCGCGCACCTCCGCGCGGTCCTCGCGGCGGACAAAATCAAACAGCGAGCGGCCCACCAGATTGCCTGCCGCGCCGATCATCTCCGCAGCCGACGGCGAGACCTGAAGGAAAATGCCGTCATCATAGAGCGAGGCCACCATATCGCCGGTTCCGCCGCGCCAGACCGGGCCGCCGCGGGACACCGAGGCGAGCTTTTTAAAGAGGGAAAGGGGGCGAAATTTCATGGGGTATCTGGGGTCTGAGCCGCTGCCTTCTTAACTAATTCGACAGATTCGTTAACGTCGGTTCACCATGGCGCAATTGTCGTTAATAAATACTGAATGAGGCAAAACCCCATAAAAATTGCATATCAGCCCCTCAAACGGTCGAATTTGGTGATAATTCAGTTAGGATCGTCAGCGCGGTGTTAATTGGTGGGGCGGTAATGTGACGGACATATCGGGGGGGGCTTTTGCACGCCCGATGGACTGTCACATTCTGGGAGAAGTTATCTATGTCGCGTAACAGATTGCAAAGCCCGGCGCGCGCCGCCATGCGTTTTGCCCCCCTTCCGGCGCACCGCCGTTCCACCCCGAAACGCCTGATTATGATCGCCGCCTTCGCTGTCGGCTGCGCCGTCACCGGCGTTTCAGCCGACACGCTGGCGCAACCCAAAGATGAAGCGCTAGAGCGCGCCGCCGCCAATTATATCCGATTTCGTGAAGACGTTTCCGCGATTGAGGCGATGACCTTTGACAATGCCAAAGTCACGCGCGAGGCGCATCGGCGTCTTGCCGCTCATGATTCCAGCGAACTGTCCTCCGGCTGGGTCGCCTATGCCGCGCTGGTCGCCGCCGACACGCCGGAATTTGCCGAAGCCCTCAAAAAAGAAATGAAGAAGAAAAAACGTCGCAACGAACTTGGCGGCGGCAAGGGACTGCTCTCGAATCTGGCGCAGGACCCGTCTTACGCCCGCAAGCTCCCCGGCGCCAAAGCGGCCACCGCCGCCGTCCTCGCCATGACCGCCCATGACGGCGCCCGCATCGCTGCGCTCGGCGAGGCCTTTAAGACCCAGGCCTATGCGATGCAAAAAACCAAATGGGGCAAGCAACGCATTGCCGCCAGTCAGGAACGCATCAAGGACGCCTCCGCCTATCGCAGCAAGCGCGGCGCCGCGGCGGCGCCCACCCTCGTGCGTTCGAGCGAAGGCGGCGCCATCGCCCCGTCGCTCGCCAGCGCTAATGAAAATTGGGACGCCAACTGGGGCGAGGACGCGCCCGCCAGCGCCATGAGCGAGAAAAACGCGCAAGTGATTATGGACCGTGTCCTGAACCTGGCGGCGCGTTATTCAACCGGGACGTTGAATTCAACGGTCGTCAGCGCCTACGCCAAGAACAACAAATCCGACCGCTGTCTGTCGATGGCCAAGCTGACGCTGGATCAATGTATCGCCGCCACACGCACGCCCTATGAAGAAGCGTTCTGTCTTGGCGAACACGGCCTCAACGACATCGCCACATGCGTTGGCTGGGTCGGCGCGCCGTCATCTTAATGTGTTCCATGATGAATCCTTCTTCATGTCATTGCCGGACTTGTTCCGGCAATCCAGGGCAGAAAATAAAACAGAATTTCTGGATCACCGGGACGAGCCCGGTGATGACACGAGGGAGGGTTCACCAGTGCTAACAGATAGAAATAACTCATCTCGTTTTGAAGCACGCTCTTAAAGCTGACTTGCACAAACTGCCTCGCAAAATATAAAAAGGGCAGCCATTTTTAGCGGCCCTTTTTTTGCGCCCGGCGCCGGGCGCGCAGTTTGAGCTTGTGCCCGACGTCCGCAATCGCCTCGATCGCCGGCAACAAGGCGCGACCGTCGCTCGTCAGCGCATATTCAACCGAGGGCGGCGACGTTGGCTTGACGGCGCGGCTGACAATGCCTTTTTCTTCAAGCTGCTTCAGCCGCACCGTCAACATCTTCGCCGAGATCGGCGGAATGTCGATCCGCAGCTCGCTGAACCGACGCGGACCGGCCCCGAGAAACCATAAAATATTCGGCGCCCAGGCGCCGCCGATGACCGACATGCATTCTGATAGCGGGCAATCATGGGGGATAGGCGGGCTGTTGTTTTTTCGAATTTTCAAAGCCATGAAGGAACCCTTAGTTACCAGATGGAAACTCTATAGTTTGGTTTCTATAGAATATCTAGTTTACAAAGGTAACTAGTGTTCGTAAGTCAGCGCCTTCCCTGGAACCAAACCTCAAGGACGATCTCCTATGAAACTCTATTACATGCCCGGCGCCTGTTCTCTGGCTTCACACATCGCGTTGCGCGAAATCGGCGCTGATTTCTCGCTGGAAAAAGTCGATGTCAAAGAGCAGAAAACCGAAAGCGGCGAAGATTTCACAGCCGTCAATCCGAACGGTTATGTCCCGGCGCTGCGCTTTGATGATGACGACATTCTGACCGAGGGCGTTGCGGTTTTGCAATTTTTGGGGGAACAAAACCCAGACGCAAAGCTATTGCCCGCATCCGGAACCCGCGAGCGCGCGCGCGTCAACCAACATCTCAGCTTTATCGGATCAGAACTGCACAAAGCCTATTCGCCGTTCTTTGCCAACAAACTTGAGGGCGAGGCGCGCACTATCGCCGAAGCCAAAGTCGCCAAACGCATGGGCCATCTTGAGACCCTGCTTGCCGACGGGCGGAACTATCTTACGGGCGATCAGTTCACCATCGCCGACGCTTATCTGTTCGTGGTTGCGAACTGGTCTTCGCTGGTTAACATCGATCTGGATCAATGGCCGAATATCGCCAGCTTCGTCAAACGCGTCGCCGCACGGCCCACGGCCCAAGCGGCGATGAAGGCTGAAGGCCTCCTCCAATAGCGGCTTGAAACTCAGCGCCGGCATCACGCCAACAAACAGGAGACAATCCATGCCTTATGTGAATATCAAAATCACCCGTGAAGGCGGTGTGACGCCGGCGCAAAAAGCCGAACTGATCAAGGGCGCGAGCGACCTTCTTGCCAAAGTCCTAAACAAGTCGCCAGCGACGACCGTTGTGGTGATCGACGAGGTCGAGCTTGAAAACTGGGGGATCGGCGGCCTGCCGGTGGAGGCGTATCGTCGCCAAGCGAAAGGCTGATGCGGGTGCGCATAAATTTCATAGCTTGCAATTGTGGCTTATCCTTCGCGACGCCTTGGCTTTGCCAAGGCTCCTCAGGATGAGGGTGTTACATTTTTGATCCTTTACACCCTCATCCTGAGGAGCGAACCAAAGGTTCGCGTCGCGAAGGATAAGAAACGCGGGCGCACCATGCGCTATCAACGGCAACCCAGCTCACCCCACACGCCGCATATCATTTGCCTTTACCAGGCTGGCGCATTATCTCACGCCCATGAGCACATTCGGCGATATTCGCAGCGACTTTGAATTCCTCGAGGCGTGGGATGAGCGGTATAAATATATCATCGATCTTGGCCGCGACCTTGCGCCTTACCCGGAAGACCATCGCGACGACGCCCATAAGGTGCGCGGCTGCGCCAGTCAGGTCTGGCTCTTTGCCAGCAATGACGGCGCGACGCTCTCGTTCAAGGGCGACAGTGATGCGCATATCGTCAAAGGCCTGGTGGCTTTGTTGATCGCGTTATATTCCGGCAAAACCGCCGCAGAGATTATCGCCATTGATCCCGCCGCCGCACTGGCGCCCTTTGACCTCAAAGACCATCTGACGCCGCAGCGCTCAAACGGGCTCTATTCCATGGTTAATCGCATCCGCGCCATCGCTGCTGAAACGACCGGTCAGGCTTAACGCCGGGTCAAAAAAGATTTGCCCTTCGGCGCCGTTTCGTTTGCAACCATTTTGCCGGACCGCCATTCCCGCAGCCGGATGCGCATTCGCTTTTCCATAAATTCCAGCTGCAGATCGAATATCGGGCCGTCGCGACGGTCTTCAATATTGATGCAAGCATGGCTCACCGTGGAACGCTCGCGCTCGAATATCTCGGCAACCTCATTGAGGGTTAGCTGGCCGACCACATGCGCCAGATACATTGCCGTCTGGCGGGCGAGCGCAAGCTCGCCCAGGCGGTTTTCCGTCCGCAGCGCCGCGTGGGGAATGCCATAAGCCTCGCAAACGACCTCTCTGGCCATGCGCGCGACCACCCTGCAGCCATGTTCCGAAAAGACGTTTTGGTGTTCTACCATCTACTGCTCCCGCTCATGTTTAAGCGGCAAAGCGCACCGCTCACATGAGCTAGGATAAGACTTGAATTTAAGTTGAGGATAAGTTTACGAGCGTGTTTGACGCGCGGTTAAGACTTAACCTTAAGCCGGTCCAGTGAAAGCCTTACCCAAGAAAAGACAAGATCAAAACAAAGCCAAGTAAAACCGCAGTCCAGAGCGCCATAAAGCCAATTGGCCAGGATCGCGCCATTTGCCCTTCAGGCCCATGGACGGCGTATATCCTTGCCATCAGAGCGTGTATGCGGCCGGTAAAAATCGCCCATAGCGCGCTCCATGTTGCGCGCGACGCACCACTTGCCCATGAGAGCAGCGCCCGGCCCGGCACCCGCCACAACCAGTCGACATCGAGATTGGTCGACGGGATCTCCGGCGGATACCACTTGATCAACACCAATACCGCGAACGCCAGCACCGCCCATAACAGCAGCTGTAACTGCTCGATGATGTGATAAGCCGTATAAGGGTGATACCCGGCGATCTGTTCCTGGTTCGGCAGTAGCGCATAAAGCGGCTCAGGGAAGACGCCGATGCCGATAGATAACACCGCGGCAATCGACATCGCGACCAGCATGCCAATCGGCGCCTCTTTCGGGCGCTTGCCGCTGTCATGGCCAAAGAATGTGAAATACGGGATCTTGATGCCGGCATGTTCGAGAACGCCGGCAGAGGCAAATAACAGCGTCAGCCAGATCCAGATATTGACGCCGCCGGCGCCGTCGATGATCAGCCCTTTGGTGACGAAGCCGGCAAAGAACGGAAACGCCGAAATCGACAAGGCGCCGATGATGCAAAACGTCATGGTCAGCGGCATGGTGCGATAAAGACCGCCAAGCTCGGTCGCCTTCGAAGTGCCGGTGCGGAACATTGCAGCCCCCACCGCCATGAACAACAGGCTTTCAAAGATGATATTGCTGAACGCATAGCCGGTCGCGCCGTTGAGCGCGCCGGCGGTGCCGATGCCGATGCCGACCACCATAAAACCGACCTGGTTGTTGATGGAATAGGTCAGAACCTTGCGCAGGTCATTCTCAATCAGCGCAAAGAAGATCGGAAAAATCGTCATCACCGCGCCGATATAGATCAGCTCATTTGTGCCCGGGAACGCCCGCGCCAGCGCATAGACCGCAAGCTTGGTGGTGAAGACCGACAAGATGATGGTGCCGGAGATGGTCGATTTCGGATAGGCGTCCTGCACCCAGGT
>JAJFGA010000043.1 GCA_021776375.1 Hyphococcus sp.
GACTTCATCGCGGACTTCGTCTTCGACTTCATCCTCAACTTCATCTTCGACTTCGTCTTCAACTTCATCGCGGACTTCGTCTTCGACTTCATCCTCAACTTCATCTTCGACTTCGTCTTCAACTTCATCGTGGACTTCGTCTTCGATTTCATCCTCGACTTCGTCATCTAGATCATCTTCAAGCGCATCCTCCGCAGCGTCTTTTGCTGCTTCGCGCGCTTCTTCAGCGGCATCCTTGGCTTCCTCGCGGGCGTCTTCCGCCGCATCCTTGGCTTCCTCGCGGGCGTCTTCCGCCGCATCTTTGGCTTCCTCGCGGGCGTCTTCCGCCGCGTCTTTGGCTTCCTCGCGAGCATCTTCCGCAGCGTCAGCCACATCATCATCGGCAACGTCGTCACTGACCAGGTCGACACTTTGCAGCATCATAGCAATATTTGTGGCGTAGCCTGCTGCGGGTACATCTGCCGAAGCTGGCCCAAAACCTTGAAAACTCAGCGCAGCCGCTAGCGCCACTGTAGACGTACATGATTTCCAATTACGCATACTATTATCTCCCTTAGGGTGTGTGTCTCATGGGGTAACGGTTGGCGCGCTGATATTATTCCCAAAATTACAAAAATAATGTGAAATTGAGCTGATGATCTGCCCATCACGGCTGAAGGGCTGCGAACCTCGAAGACTTTATGAACAAGCTGTCATCTTTGAGGGGATGGCGCGATGATTTGCCCCTCAAGCCGAACGGTTTTTTTTAATTGGGCTGCATGATCCGGGCGGTCCCAGAAACCCTGATTGAGCTGCCCGGCTCGTTTGGGATTTCAGCTTTCAAGACAGACCGCACGCCCATATCCTCACCTTGAATAATGTCAATTACGCCATTGTGCGGCCAATCAATGGAGCGAAGGCAGCCAGCTAACGCCGCCGCAGCAGCGCCCGTTGCCGGGTCTTCATAAACGCCGCCCGAGGCAAACGGGTTTCGCACATGGAACAACTGATCGGTTTCTGCAAAAACCAAGGCTACCGTAACCAGGCTTCTGGAATTCATATACTCCCGGCCTTTAGCGAGGTCATAGGCCATTGCAGACAGGCGTGCGCGGGACTTGAGTGCTAACAGTAAGTGCGTCGCTCCGGCGTTGATAATGGCGGGCGTGATCCTCGGGTCGAGGTCATCAAAATCATAACCAAATAGATCTAATGCTTCTTGTACGATTTTCTCATCGGCCGGACCGCTGCTGGTTTGAGGGGACTGCAGGGCCGCGGTGATCAGGGAACCCGTTCGGCGGCCTTCAACGGTGATGGACGCTTCTTTTAGATTCAAATGAAACAAACCATCCCCTTCTTGCAGGGTTAAAGCCGCACCCATCCCGATGGTTGCGTGACCGCAAAATGGAACCTCTGTTTCCGGAGAAAAATAACGGACCCTCCAGCTATCGCCGTCCGGCGCCGCGAATGCCGTTTCAGAAAACCCAACCTCGGCGGCAACGGCTTGCATTTCTGCGTGAGAGGGCAGTGTGTTTGCGATAACGACACCTGCGGGGTTGCCGCCCATCTCACCATCTGAAAATGCTGCAATTTTTAAAACGTCCACGTTCAAGTCACCCGCAAGTTAGAACTCTATTTCTTGGATACGAAGTCGCGGCGGACTTGCATCTGGATCGGGCCTTCGGCGCGTCCGTGGACGAATTGATCGACCATTGGGTTGCCGGAATTTTCAACTTCATCAGGCTTGCCGCGCCAGATGATATGGCCCTGATATAGCATGGCGATCTCATCGGCGATCTTGCGCGCCGAGGCCATGTCATGGGTGATCGAAATGGTTGTCGCGCCGAGCGCCTTCACGCGCTCAACAATAAGATTATTGATAATGTCGGCCATGATCGGATCAAGCCCGGTCGTCGGCTCGTCGAAGAACAAAATCTCCGGGTCTGAGGCGATGGCGCGCGCCAGTCCGACGCGTTTTTGCATGCCGCCGGAAAGTTCCGCCGGCGCCAGATCGCCGACCTCCGGCGCCAGGCCAACTTGAGCGAGGCAGTCAATCGCTTTTTCCCGCGCGTGTTTGCGGGATTTTTTCTCCGCGTAAATCAGGCGGAAGGCGACATTTTCCCATACATTTAAACTGTCAAACAACGCCGAGCTCTGAAACAGCATGCCCGATTGCCGCGCCATCAGCCGGCGGTCGCCGCCGGTCTGGCGGGCTATGTTGACGCCGTCGATTTCTATGACGCCTTCGTCTGCTTTTAACAGGCCAAGGAGGCACTTTATAAGAACGGATTTGCCGGTGCCGGAACCGCCGATAACGACGAGCGATTGACCTTTGGCGACATCGAGATTGACGCCGCGGAGCACCTGATTGTCGCCAAACGCTTTTTCGAGCTTGCGAATAGAAACTTTCACGGGGGTACTGGTCATGAGGGCTTTAAACCTCCACCAGCAGAGAGGTCATCAGATAGTTGGACGCCAGCACCGAGACCGCTGCGGCGACAACGGCGGTGCGTGTCGCTGAGCCAACACCGCCAGCGCCGCCGCGGCTTTTATAGCCGTAATAACAGCCCATAACAGAGATTAAAAAGCCGAACACCGCCGCCTTAAGCAGGCCGCTAGTAACATCGTCTACGCTTAGGAAATCAACCAGGTTAGTGACATAATGCGTCGGCTCAAAGCCAAGTGCGTAGACTGACACAAGATACCCTCCGTATACGCCAATAATGTCTGCGATAAGAACGAGTAGCGGCAAGGCGAGGGTGGTCGCAAGAATGCGCGGCGCAATTAGATATTTAAACGGGTCAACCGAGAGCGTGGAGAGCGCGTCTATCTGCTCGGTAACGCGCATGGTTCCGATCTCCGCCGCCATCGCCGACGAGCACCGGCCCGCTACCATGAGTGCGGCAAGCACCGGTCCCAGCTCGCGGACAATCGAAACGCCTAGAATTTGCGGCAGGAACGCCTCGACATTAAACAAGGCGCCTTCATAGATGTTCAGCGCCAGTGCGGCGCCAGTGAAAATCGCTGTCAGCCCAACGACGGGCAGAGAGGCGTATCCGATACGCGCGAGCGCGCCCCCAAAAGCACGCCAGTAAAAAGGGCCGAGAAACCACGCGGTCCCGCCGCGCGCCGCGAAGTTGGCGATCCGGCCAATTTCGCCGATGGCGTCAAGCGTCAGACGTCCGGTAGCGGCGGCGACATTCATGGTCAGATCCCCTGCTTGCACGATGGTTAGAGGTAACGGCGATCCACTCTGCCGCCAAGCCCTGTGAGCAACTCATACGCATTTGTGTTGCACGATTTGGCGGTTTCAAAAAGGCTGACCTCTTCGCCGAAGAATGTGGCTATATCGCCTGTTTTTATTGGGTTTTTACAATTGGTAATATCGAGAGAAATCAAATCCATAGAAATCCGTCCCGCTACGCGCGCGTGCGCGCCAGCGATCATAGCCTGGACGCGGCCGGAGCCGCTGGTCGGCATTCCGTCGCCATAGCCGAGCGCGACGGTGGCAAGCCTGGTCGGCGCGGTCGCCTTGAAGCTGGCATTATATCCGACCGTCTCACCGGGTGCGATATCGCGCAGTTGAACCACCGGCGCACGCAGCGCGGCGACTGGTTTGAGGCGTCGTTCGTCAACATCGAACGGGCTGCCGCCATAAAGCGCAATACCGGGTCGGATAAGATCAAAATGAAAACGCGCATCCATCAAGGCGCCGCCGGATGCAGAAAGACTGGCGCGCGCATGCGGGAAATCTTTTGCGACATTGGCAAACAGAATGCGTTGTTCTTCGTTCTTGGGGTGCGCCGGGTCGGACGCGCAGGCGAGGTGGCTCATCACCAGGTCGATATTCAAACCGCCGAGCGAAGCAATCGCATCGACTTCGCTGAGCGGTGCGCCAAGCCGGTTCATGCCGGTGTCGATATGCAGCGCGACGGGCGCGCCATCGCAATGCGTCGTCCATTGGGTCGCTTGTTCAAGGCTGTTGAGTACCGGCTTCAGCTTTGCACTTTGAAACAACGGCATGGTGTGTGGCAGCGGTCCGTTAAAAACATAGATTGTCGCATCAGCGTTGAGTGACTGTAAAACCGTACGCAAGTCGGCGCCTTCTTCCGGATAGGCGACGAAAAACGTCTTGCAGTTCAGTCCGGCGAGCTTTGTCGCCACCGCGGCAAGGCCGAGCCCGTAAGCGTTGCATTTTACAACCGCCGCCATCTCCGCGTCGGGCGCTGCCGCGCACAATGTCGCGTAATTGGCGGCAACCGCGCCAAGGTTGATATCGACCCAGGGGCCGGAGGTCTTATCGGATTGTGAATTGCCGCTCATGGGCGAGTTTTAGGGCGGTTTTGCCGCCAGGCAAAGCAACTAGCCTAATGATTGCTATATTGGTCTTGAGCGAGGTTGGAGAATTTGGTGAATTTCGCTTCAAAATGAAGATCGACTTTGCCAATCGGGCCGTGGCGTTGTTTGCCAATAATGACCTCGGCGGTGTCGCCGACTTCATCAAGGCGCGCCATCCACTTTGCATGGTCCTCGGTGCCCTCGCGCGGCTCTGACCGGCTGAGGTAATATTTTTCACGATAGACAAACATAACAACATCCGCGTCCTGCTCGATCGAGCCGGACTCACGAAGGTCAGCCAATTGCGGTCGCTTATCGTCGCGCGATTCCACCTGACGTGAAAGTTGCGACAAAGCCATGATCGGCACGTTCAGCTCTTTCGCAAGCGCTTTCAGCCCCTGACTGATTTCGGTAATTTCCTGAACCCGGCCATCATTGCGGCGCCCGGAACCGGTCAGCAATTGCAGATAGTCAACGACCAGGAGACCCAACCCATGCTGGCGTTTGAGCCGGCGCGCCCTTGCCGCAAGCTGGGCGATGGAAATCCCGCCTGTATCGTCGATATAGAGCGGCAGTTTTTCGAGCTCACGCGCGGCATGATAGATGCGGTCAAATTCTTCCTGATCGACATCGCCGCGACGGATGCGCTCGGATGGGACTTGGGCGAATTCGGAGATGATGCGGGTGGCGATTTGTTCAGACGCCATTTCCAACGAAAACAGACCGACAACCGCGCCCTCAATGGTTTTCATGGAGCCATCGGGCTGTTTTTCAGCACGGAAACTCTTGGCCGCGTTAATGGCAATATTCGTTGCAAGTGCGGTTTTACCCATCGATGGGCGGCCGGCGAGAATGATGAGGTCTGAGGGGTGCATGCCGCCGAGCATTCGGTCGAGATCGCGCAGTTCTGTGGCGACGCCGGCAAGACCGCCGTCACGTTTAACTGCGGCATTGGCCAATTCGATGGCCTCGGTAATAGCGGAGCGAAACGTTTTAAACCCGCCGCCATATTTACCGGTCTCAGCGAGCTTATAGAGCAGTTGCTCGGCGTCTTCGAGTTGGCTCGAGGGGTGGTCTTCAAGGCTGGAGGTCTTTGCGCGATCGACCATTTCCGAGCCGATCGACATCAGCCCGCGACACACCGATAAATCAAAGACGATTTTTGCGTAATCCACTGCGCCGGTGGTTGAGGGAACATTGGCGGCCAGTTGCTCAAGATACTTTTTGCCGCCGGCCTCAATATATCCGGACGAACTGGCGAGATATGTATCGAGCGCCACCGGGGAGGCGAGGCGACCTGAATTGATCAGCTCGCCGCAAGCTTCAAAAATCAACTGGTGTACAGGGTCGTGGAAATGCTCGCCTTTTAAAAATGCAGCAGCACGAAAAAATATTTCATTATCAAACAGGACCGCGCCTAAAATCGCCTGTTCAGAATCGATGCTGACGGGGATTTTATCCTCCGCCCCCGGACTAAAATCGTCTGCTGTGTTCGCCCCATCCGCCATGGTGATGTTAGATCAAAAAAAGCGCCGGCTGGAAAGCCAGCCGGCGCTTGTATTTTTCCCCCACATTTAAATAATGTGGTGTACTATTTTATTACAGTCAGGCATCTTCCGTGTTTGCGTCTTCGCCTTGTGCGTCTTCAGCAATTGCAGTTTGTGCTTCCTCGTCGAAGAACTCCGCCTTGGTGTCAGTGGCAGCTTCGGTTTCTGCCTCATCATCGTGATCGTCGCGCGTGTCGAGGACGTTTTCGCCGCGCGCCTGGCGCTCGGCTTCATCGTCAGAACGGGCGATGTTGATATCGATAGAGGCGTCGACTTCCGGATGGAGGACGATACGAACCGAAAAAACGCCGAGCGATTTGAGCGGCTTAGGCAGTCGTACCTGGCCGCGTTCGATTTTCACACCATCGGCAGTCGCCGCATCTGCAATATCGCGTGTTGAAACCGAGCCATATAGACCACCGGTCTCTGATGCTTGGCGAATGACAACGAAAGCGCTGCCGTTGATTTTCTTGGCGGCGGCTTCTGCTTCGCTCTTGCGTTCGAGATTGTGCGCTTCAAGGTCGGCGCGCTGGGTTTCGAACGCTTTTTTGTTCATTTCGTTTGCGCGCAGGGCTTTTTTCTGGGGAAGCAGAAAGTTGCGTGCAAAGCCGGGCTTTACGTTGACGACGTCGCCCATCTGGCCGAGATTTTCGACGCGTTCCAGGAGAATGACTTCCATTGGTCCTACTCCGATGCGTAAGGAAGCAGCGCCAGAAAACGAGCACGCTTGATAGCGCGCGCAAGTTCGCGTTGCTTCTTGTGAGAGACGGCGGAAATCCGCGACGGCACAATCTTGCCGCGCTCGGATACAAATCGCTGCAAAAGCTTGGGATCTTTATAATCGATCACCGGCGCGTTGTCGCTTGAGAACGGGCAGGTTTTGCGGCGTCTGAAGAAGGGTTTACCCATGATTATGTTCCTTTTCCGCTAGCGGCGTTTATCGCGGTCGCCGCGATCATTACGATCGCTGCGGTCACGGCGGCTTAATACTGGTGAGGGCTCGGCGTTGAGCTCTTCCACGCGGATGGTCATCGCCCGCAACACATCTTCATTAATGCGTTCCTGGCGCTCAAGTTCCTGCACGGCGCCGGCCGGCCCTTCGATATTGAACAGGCTGTAATGACCTTTGCGGTTCTTGGCGATTTTATATTGCAGGCTGCGAAGGCCCCAATATTCAGATTTTTCGATCTTGCCGCCATTGTCAGTGACAATTTTGGCAAGGGTTTCGGTAAGGCCTTCCACTTGCGCAGGGGAGATATCCTGACGCGCAATGAAGACGTGCTCGTATAACGGCATAAGCCAGCCCTTTATCTGGCGATGGAGACCGGAATGACGCCAGCTGGGCGCTTCACTCGGCCTTTGGCTCACAAAAGCAAGGGGACTATCCCCTGAACCCGGCAAACCGGGCGCTTCTCGACCATCGCTCGCGAAGGCGGGCAATTAGAACAATATCCAGGCTAGCGCAAGGGCCTTACAGCCTGCCGGTTTGTTTACAATCAGCTGGAAAACGACTACCCGGCGGGGACGGTAAAAATCTTCGGCTATGCTCAATCGTTATTTTAAGCGCATTTATATCATAAACCTGAAATCGCGCGGCGACCGGCGGCGCGAAATGGCCCATGAATTAACGCGCGCCGGAATGTCTTTTGACGACAGTGCGGTGCGTTTGTTTTCTGCCGTGAAACCTGATGACGCCGGTGAATTTCCAAGTATCGGCGCACGTGGTTGTTTTCTAAGCCATTTGGGCATTTTAACCGATGCAGAACAAAGTGATGTCGGACCGATCGCGATATTGGAAGATGACCTTGAATTGGTCGAGGATTTCACAATTCGCGCACCGGCGATTCTCGATACGCTTGGCGAGAAATCCTGGTCGATATTCTATGGCGGGCATGAGGCCGGGTCGTTTGATGTCAAAGGGTTAAACCTCGTTCCGCCCAATATGGGCCTGCGAACAACGCATTTTATCTGTTTCAACGGGCCTGCGATCGCTGAGGCCAAGAGATATCTGGAGGCGATAATGACCCGCCCTGCCGGTGACGCGCAGGGCGGCCCAATGCACGTCGATGGCGCTTATAGCTGGCTGCGCAAGGACAATCCGGAAATGGAGAGCTATGCCGCCTGGCCGCCGCTTGGCAATCAGAGACCTTCGCGTTCGGACGTTGCCGGTTCGCGCTGGTACGACCGCACGCCCGGCCTTAACAAAGCGGCGACTTTCGCCCGGCGAATATTGCGGTCGCGGCGCTAGTCGTTGTGCACCATTGCTTCCGCTATGCGGGAGCGTTAGGCAGCAAGAAGTTTCTTGCAAGAAAAGAAGGAATAATTGGGTATGGCGCGCAGCTTTGTATTTCCAGGTCAAGGTAGCCAGACGGTAGGCATGGGTGCGGCTCTCGCCGACGCGTTTCCTGCGGCGCGCGAGGTCTTTGACGAGGTCGACGATGCGCTTGGCCAAAACCTGTCAAAATTGATGCGCGAGGGGCCGATGGAGGAATTGACCCTGACCGCCAACGCGCAGCCGGCGCTGATGGCGCATTCGATGGCGGCGATGCGGGTGCTTGAACGCGAAGCCGGGGCCGATATCGCCAATGCCATGTTTGTCGCCGGACACTCCCTCGGGGAATATTCAGCCCTTTGCGCCGCCGGCGCGATCTCGCTTGCCGATACCGCCAAGCTCCTGCGGATCCGCGGCGAGGCGATGCAGGCGGCGGCCCCGGTTGGCGAGGGGGCGATGGCGGTGCTGATTGGTGTCGATCTTGAAGGCGCGCAAAAGGCGATTGATGCGGCGGCCGGCGACGGGATATGCGAGATTGCAAACGACAATGCGCCCGGCCAGGTGGTCATCTCCGGGGCCAAATTGCGGGTTGAAGCGGTCTGCAGCGGCGCCAAAGAATTCGGCGCTAAGGTTGCGAAATTATTGCCAGTTTCGGCCCCATTTCACTCATCATTGATGGCGCCGGCTGCTGCGCGCATGATGGATGCGCTCGGCGAGACGACCATCACGGCGCCAGTGACGACATTGGTGGCGAATGTTACCGCAGGCGAGACTATGCGCCCGGATGATATTCGCGACCTTCTCGTTAGCCAGGTCACTGGCCGTGTCCGCTGGACCGAAAGCATCGGCTATATGATTGAGCAGGGATGCGATAGCTTTATCGAGGTGGGTTCGGGCAAGGTGCTATGCGGCTTAATCAGGCGGATCAATCGCGACGCGAAAACACTCAATGTCGGCGAGCCTGGCGACATTGACGGGTTTTCAAAACTTTAGTCGGAACACTCAAAGAAAGAGATGTGAATGTTTGATTTAACAGGAAAACGCGCATTGGTGACCGGTGCGAGCGGGGGAATTGGCGGGGCCATTGCAAAGGCGCTGCATGACCAGGGCGCCAGCGTTGCAATTTCCGGAACGCGTGCAGAAAAACTGGAAGCCTTGGCGGGTGAATTAAAAGACCGTGTCTACGTTACGCCTTGCAACCTGTCGGATCTGGATGCTGTGGATGCGCTCCCCAAACAGGCGAGCGAGGCAATGGGTGGGCTTGATATACTTGTCGCTAATGCCGGCGTCACCCGCGATACGCTGATGATGATGATGAAACCGGACAAGTGGGACGAGGTGATCAAGATTAATCTCACTGCCTATTTCCGGCTGACGAAAGCGGTGTTGCGCGGCATGACCAAACAACGCTTTGGACGCATTATCGGCGTCACGTCGGTTGTCGGCGTTACCGGCAATGCCGGGCAAGCAAACTACGCCGCCTCAAAAGCCGGTATGATCGGTATGACGAAGTCACTGGCGCAGGAAGTGGCCCGCCGAAATGTAACAGTGAACTGTGTTGCGCCCGGATTTATTGCGACCGCCATGACCGAGGGTCTGAACGAGCAACAATGTGAGGCGATTTTAGGAAAAATTCCCGCCGGGGCCATGGGTACAGCCGACGATATCGCCGCCGCTACGGTCTATCTGGCCTCCGATGAGGCCAATTATATGACCGGCCAGACGTTACATGTGAACGGCGGTATGGCAATGATATGATAGGCCCCTTATATGGGGCCGACCCTTTTGGCGTTGCAACGTGGGGCGATTTGCCTTAATTCGCCGAAAACCATGCTTTACCGGCTTATCGAGCTGATCGCAGTAGTATTCTAAAATAGACGATTTAAGGAGCCTTGGATGTCTGATCTTGCAGAACGCGTTAAGAAAATTGTCGTTGAACATCTCGATGCCGATCCGGCAAAAGTTGAGCCGAAAGCGAGCTTTATCGATGATCTCGGCGCCGATAGCCTTGATATCGTCGAACTTGTTATGGCGTTCGAAGAAGAGTTTGACGTTGAGATTCCAGATGATGCGGCTGAAACCATTCAGTCCGTCGGGGACGCGATCAAGTTCATTGAAGAGCAAAAAAAATAGTCTGTTTTTTGCGTTTTAACTCGCTCCACATGAAGGGGCGGGCGCTGCCTTTCGCCGGCACTCGTTTCTAGCAGCATGGTGTGCGCCCCCCGCGTCTGTCGCGAGGGGCGCGCGCATTTGGAGGCTGATAATATGCGGCGTGTTGTCGTGACAGGAATGGGCATTGTATCGCCTCTCGGCTTCGGCATCGAAGCGGTGTGGCGGCGGTTGATAGATGGCCAATCCGGCGCCGGGCGGATTGAAAAATTCGACACCTCGAAAATGGCCTGTCAGATCGCTGCCGAAGTGCCGCGCGCGAATGGGTATGGCGGCGGCGCGGCGGCTGGCGATGCGGCGTTCAACTCAGATGACTGGGTTGAACCGCGTGAGCAGCGCCGAATGGGCGATTTTATCATCTATGGCATCGCCGCTGCGCAAATGGCCTATGAGGATTCCGGCCTCGATATAAAAACCGACGAAGAACGCGAACGCATCGGCGTTATGACCGGCTCCGGTATTGGCGGGCTTCAGGGCATAGAATCGGAAGTCCTTGTTCTCAATGAGAAAGGACCGCGCAGGGTCTCGCCATTTTTTATTACCGGCAATTTGATCAATCTTGTTTCCGGCCAGATTTCTATTCGCCTGGGTCTGAAGGGCCCCAATCATGCGGTGGTCACAGCTTGCTCATCGGGCGCCCATGCGATTGGCGATGCTGCACGAATGATAGCGCTCGATGACGCCGATGTAATGCTTGCCGGCGGCGCCGAGGCGACGGTATGCCCGATTGGGATTACCGGCTTTACCGCGTGCCGGGCGCTAACAACTCATTTTAACGACACGCCGGAAAAGGCTTCGCGACCATATGACAAAGACCGCGACGGCTTTTTAATGGGGGAAGGGTCGGGCTTTCTCGTGCTGGAGGAATTTGAACACGCCAAGGCGCGTGGCGCAAAAATCTATGGCGAAGTGATCGGCTACGGCCTGTCTGGCGACGCCTATCATATTACTGCGCCGGCTGAAGATGGCGATGGCGGGTTTCGCTCTATGGGCATGGCGTTGAAGCGCGCCGGGCTTGAACCGAAAGATATCGATTACGTCAATGCGCATGGCACATCGACGCCGCGCGGGGATGAGATTGAACTTGGCGCCGTGGAACGTCTGTTCGGTGATGCAGCCGGGGGGATGGTGATGTCATCGACGAAATCCTCCATCGGTCATCTTCTCGGCGCAGCCGGTGCGGTGGAGGCGATTTTCTGTCTATTGGCGATGCGCGATGGGGTCGCGCCGCCGACCATCAACCTCGATAATCCGTCCGTTGAGACCCCGATAAACCTTGCCGCCAATAAGGCTGTGGAAAAACAGATTAATGTAGTGCTTTCAAATTCCTTTGGTTTTGGCGGCACCAACGCTTCTCTGGTGATGCGCCGGATAGACGGGTAAGCTGTTTGCCGAGCGAGGCGTCCTCGCAAACGGGCTGGAGGCAAGATGCGGGCGAAAGACGAATTAGATCCAACAACGGAGCGGCGGCGCGGTGGCGTCAGGTCGTTTTTGTTTCTATTGGCCGGGCTCGGACTTCTGGCGAGCGCTGTGCTTGGCGTCGGCGGATATCTCGGCTACCGCGAAGCAAAAAGCCCCGGTCCCGCGGTCACGGCGACGATAGTGCTTTTAGAACCTGGTAGCGCGGTGTCGACTATCGCCTACAAACTTCAAGACGCCGGGGTTATTCGCAATGCTGAATTTTTTACCGCTGTAGTCCGCATGCGCAGAGCGCAGAGTGGTCTGAAGGCCGGCGAATATGAAGTCCCCGCACGTGCGAGCCTTATGGACATCATCGACCTGTTGATCGAAGGCAAAAGTATTCTGCATTATTTCACCGCTCCGGAAGGCCTGACGTCGGCGCAAATTTTGCGGTTGATTGCAGCGGACCAAACACTCGTCACCGAAATCACGCTTGAGCCGCCGGAAGGCGAATTGCTGCCCGAGACCTATGCGTTTACGCGCGGCGAGACGCGGGACGAAATCATCCGCCGGATGATGAAATCGCAAGATGCGTTGATCGATGAGATCTGGGATGGGCGGGCGATGGAGTTGCCATTTTCAACACCGGCCGAGGCGATTATTCTTGCGTCGATTGTTGAAAAAGAAACAGGCGTTGCTGATGAACGCACGCGAATTGCTGCGGTCTTTGTCAATCGTTTGAAGCGCAATATGCGCCTTGAGTCCGATCCGACGATTATTTATGGGCTGACAAAGGGGGAACCGCTGGGCAGAGGGTTGCGCCAAAGCGAGCTGCGCAGACATACGCCTTTCAACACCTATGTCATAAGGGGGCTGCCGCCGACACCGATTGGCAATCCCGGCCGCGCGGCGATTGAAGCGGTTCTGCATCCCGCGGAGACCAATGAATTGTTCTTTGTTGCCGATGGCTCTGGTGGACATGTCTTCTCGTCAACCAATCGCGAGCATGAACGCAATGTCGCGCAATGGCGACGCGTTGAACGCGAACGCCGCCAGGGCGGATAAGGGCGGCTAGTGGCATTTCCGATTTCTTCGATGACCGGGTTTGCGCGCTGTGACGGCGCGTATGAACAATGGCGCTGGACGTGGGAAATAAAAAGCGTCAACGGCCGCGGTCTCGAAATACGGGTGCGAATGCCGCAAGGGTTTGATGATGTTGAGCCAGATTTGCGCGGCCTGACGCGAGCGCGCCTCAATCGCGGCTCGGTCAATATCAATTTGACGCTGCAATCGGAAACGGCTGATGCGCGCTACCGTATCAACCAGGTAGTGCTTGATGATGTCTTGTCGATGATCAAGCAAATCAGCGCTGATGTTCAATGCGACCCACCCCGCGCCGAGGCCATTCTCGCTTTGCGCGGCGTGATTGAAGCGGCGGACGAAGTGCAAAGTGAAGCCGCGCGCAAGGAGCTTATCAAGGCGCTGTTGGTGAGTTTTAAAAAGGCGGTTGACGGTCTTGTCGCAGCGCGCGCCAGCGAAGGCGCGGCTATGGGTGCGGTTTTGTCGGGTTTATTCGATGAGGCCGAGCGACTAACGAAGGCCGCAGCCGCCCTTGGCGCCGCCGCGCCTGAAGCTTTACGGGCCAAGCTCCACGCGCAAATCAGCGAGCTTCTTGTCGGATCGCAAATCCCTGAAGATCGCCTTGCGCAGGAAGCGGCGCTGCTGGCCGTTAAAGCCGATATTCGAGAAGAGCTTGACCGGCTGCATTCTCATATCGCCGCAGGACGCGCACTGCTTGGCGAGCGCGGGCCGGTAGGGCGCCAGCTTGATTTCCTGACCCAGGAGTTTAACCGTGAGGCGAATACCTTGTGCTCTAAAGCGCATGATATGACCCTGAAACGTATCGGCCTCGACCTCAAGAAAACCATCGATCAACTCCGCGAACAGGTGCAGAATATTGAATAGAGAAATGCGATGATCGGCGGTGATCTGAAAGTTGCCCGCAGGGGCCTGATGTTTATTTTGTCGAGCCCGTCCGGCGCCGGCAAGACGACGCTGGCTGGCCGCATCCTTGGAAAAGAAGACCAGATGGTGTTGTCAGTATCGGTGACAACACGAGAGCGGCGGGCCGGCGAGGTTCACGGCAAGGATTATTACTTCGTATCGGAAGAAGAATTCTTCCGCATGCGCGACCATGGCGAGTTGCTCGAATGGGCAAATGTCTTTGGCAATTTCTACGGTACGCCGCGCTCGCTGGTTGAAGATACGCTGCGTCAGGGTAGGGACGTTCTGTTTGATATCGACTGGCAGGGCGCGCAACAGCTTGATGAAGTTGCGGGCGAAGATGTCGTAAAAGTCTTTATTCTGCCGCCATCGCGCAAGGAACTGGAAGCGCGACTTCGCAGGCGCGCGCAAGACTCAGAAGAGGTTGTCCAGAAACGGATGGCGAAAGCGGATGCGGAAATGTCGCATTGGGCTGAATATGACTATGTCATCGTCAACTATCAGCTCGACGAATCCGAGGAGCTGTTACGGTCAATCCTGTTTGGCGAACGTTTGAAGCGTCGCCGACAAATTGGCCTGGCCTCGATTGTCAAAGAGATGACCGGCGACGGTTAAGCGCGGCGGCGCGTCGCTTAGTGTTTTGAATATTCTACCGACCAAGGCGTGGCCAATCCTTCCCGGCGCCGTTCTTCGAACGGCTCCTCAGGATGAGGTTTTTATCTTTTGCTACTATCACAACCTCATCCTGAGGAGCGAACCGATAGGTTCGCGTCGCGAAGGACGAGGCGTGTTGTGATTTAAAGTATGGTCAAGATGCGCTTAGCGGAACACTACTTTCGCAATTTCGAAAGTGCGCGCGCCGCCTGGTGCGACGACTTCCACGCTTTCGCCTTTGGCTTTACCGATGACGGCTCTGGCGATCGGCGAGGAGACTGATATTTTCCGCTCTTTTACATCGGCCTCAAGATCACCGACAATTTGCCAGACTTTTTTGTCTTCGGTGTCTTCATCAATCAACGTGACTGTGGCGCCAAACTTGACGGTATTGCCCGTCAGTTTCGTCACATCGATAACCTCGGCGCGGGTGAATTTGTCTTCGAGGTCGAGAATCTGACCTTCAATCCAGCCCTGACGGTCTTTTGCGGTGTGATATTCTGCATTCTCAGACAGGTCGCCATGGGCGCGCGCTTCGGCGATCGCCTGGATGACGGCGGGCCGGTCTTCATTCTTGAGTTTTTTCAGATCCGATTCCAGTTGTTTATAACCGTCTATCGTCATCGGGAACTTATCCATGTCGTGCGCTTTCTATTCTGTCCGAGCCTTGCGTCTGAAATTTGGCGCCTGAAATTTGAGTGAAAAAAATAGCGCGGCCGGGCTGGCAAGCCGCGACCGTCGCTTCAGGCAGGGGTTATAATAATAGCGGGCGGCGTCAATTTCAAGACCGGAGCGTGAAAGTTTGGCCTTTTGAAAGCGTAAAATTCTTTGAAAACAGTACATTAAGACCCATAAGCAATGTGGTCCGCTAGGCTCGCAATGTCCTTTGGGTCGTTTCGAGGGCGGCTATTTTGCAAAATAGGACTGCAAGGACGCGACCTCTACGCCGCCGGCGCGCAGCGCTTCAATGGCCTGAACGGCTGCGCGCGCGCCTGCCGCGGTGGTGATGCAGGGTATTTTCTGCGCCAGCGCAGTGATCCGGATTGAGCGCGAGTCCTTGACCGCCTGGGCCCCCTCCGTGGTGTTGAAGATCAGATCCACCGCGCCGTTCTTCAACGTGTCGACAATATGCGGGCGGCCTTCGAGCACCTTATTGACGCGCTCAACGTCAAGCCCTTGCGCGCGGAGGTAGTCGGCGGTCCCACCCGTGGCGATGATGGTAAAGCCCATATCCAGGAGCCGGCTGGCGGCGCCGGCCATTTCCGGCTTGTCGTCGTCTTTCAATGAGATAAAGACGCAGCCCGTCTCCGGCATGCGCGCGCCGACCCCGATCAGGCTTTTTGCGCGCGCCTTGGCGAAATTCACATCGATCCCCATGACCTCGCCAGTGGAGCGCATTTCCGGGCCAAGCACGGTGTCGACGCCGGGAAAACGCGAGAATGGAAACACCACCTCTTTAACTGACATGTGAGACAACACTGGCGCCGCCAGCCCAAGCGTGGAGATTTTTTCGCCCGCCATCACCTTTGCTGCGATACGTGCAATCGGCAGGCCGGTGGCTTTTGCAACAAATGGCGCCGTGCGCGATGCGCGCGGGTTTACTTCCAGAAGGAAAATGACGCCGTCTTTAATCGCATACTGAACATTCATCAGGCCAATAACGCCAAGCGCCAGGCCGAGTTGGCTGGTCTGGCTTTCAAGTTCCGCAATCACTTCCGCGGGTAGCGTATAAGGCGGCAGGGAGCAGGCGCTATCGCCGGAGTGTACGCCAGCTTCCTCGATATGTTCCATGATCGCCGCGATGAATACCTCTTCGCCATCACAGATCGCATCGACATCGACCTCGACAGCGTTCTGCAGATATTGATCGAGCAGAAGCGGCTCGTCTTCGGTTATTTCAATCTGCGCGGTCGCAAGATATTGCTTGAGGCCGGCGTCGTCATGAACGATTTCCATCGCCCGCCCGCCGAGCACATAGGATGGGCGCGTCACCAGCGGGTAGCCAACCTGTTCGGCGATTTGGGCGGCTTCCTCGCGCGATGCGGCGGTCGCGTTTTTAGGCTGCAACAGGCCCAGCTGCATCACCAGCTTTTGAAAGCGCTTACGGTCTTCTGCAAGGTCGATGGAATCGTAGGGCGTGCCGAGGATCGGGACGCCCTCGCGTTCAAGCGTTTCGGCTAGCTTGAGCGGCGTTTGGCCGCCATATTGGACGATGACGCCAAGCAACGCGCCAGAGGCTTTTTCCTTCTCAATGATCTCCAGAACGTCTTCCGCGGTCAGGGGTTCAAAATAAAGCCGGTCCGAAGTGTCGTAATCAGTTGAGACGGTTTCCGGATTGCAATTGACCATAATCGATTCAACGCCGATATCGGCGAGCGCAAAAGCTGCATGACAACAACAATAGTCAAACTCTATGCCCTGGCCGATCCGGTTCGGACCGCCGCCAAGGATGATCACCTTTTTGCGGTCGCTGGGACGTGACTCACAGACTGCGGCGTCATTGAAGGTTGGTTCGTATGCAGAATACATATAAGGCGTCTTTGCTGCAAATTCCGCCGCACAACTGTCGATACGTTTATAGATCGGCCGCACGCCGCGCGCATGGCGCAAAGTGCGCACATCTTTCTCAGCACCGCCGCAAAGCTGGGCGAGACGTTTGTCGGAAAAGCCCATCGATTTAAGCATCCGCAACCGCCGAGGGTTATCCGGGAGGCCGTCGCGGGCGACAGTTTTTTCCGCGACAACAATCTCGTCGATGCGGTCGAGGATCCACGGATCATAGCGCGTGATGGCGCGCACCTGTTCAATCGGCAGCCCGTGACGCAGCGCCTCGGCGGCAACCCGCAACCGGTCCGGCGTTGGCGCCGCCAGCGCCGCACGAAAGGCGTTGACGTCGTCGCCTTCGTCGAGGCCGGGAACATCAATCGGATCAAGCCCGCAAAGCCCGGTTTCCAGCGACCGCAACGCTTTTTGCAGCGATTCATGAAACGTCCGGCCAATCGCCATAGCTTCGCCAACCGATTTCATCGCCGTTGAGAGCATGGCCTCGGCGCCGGGAAATTTCTCAAACGCAAAGCGAGGTATTTTGGTGACGACATAGTCGATGCTCGGCTCGAACGAGGCCGGTGTTGCGCCGGTAATGTCGTTGTCCAGTTCGTCGAGCGTGTAGCCGATGGCGAGCTTTGCCGCGATTCTGGCAATCGGAAAGCCGGTCGCCTTTGACGCCAGCGCCGATGAGCGCGACACGCGCGGGTTCATTTCAATGACGACAAGGCGGCCCGTGTCCGGGTTGATTGCGAATTGAACATTGGAGCCGCCGGTCTCCACCCCGATCTCGCGCATCACCGCGATCGAGGCGTTGCGCATGATCTGCAGTTCCTTATCCGTCAGCGTCAGCGCCGGAGCGATGGTAATGGAATCGCCGGTGTGAACGCCCATGGGATCGACGTTTTCAATCGAGCAGACGATGATGCAATTATCCGCCTTGTCGCGGACAACCTCCATCTCAAATTCTTTCCAGCCGATCAGGCTTTCATCGATCAACACCTGTCCAACCGGGGAGGCGTCAATGCCCGAACGCACGAAGTGTTCAAACTCTTCGCGATTGTAAGCAACGCCGCCGCCGGCGCCGCCAAGCGTAAAGGCCGGGCGGATAATCACCGGCAGGCCGATGTCATCTATAGAGCGAAGCGCAGCAGCGACGCCGGCGGCGCGGTCATAGCCGATGGTGTCGCCGCTCTCATCATTGATCGGGGGCGAGGCGGCGATAACCGAGCGCGGATTTTCAAGGCCGATCTTTTCCATCGCCGCGCGGAATTTTTTACGGTCTTCTGCTTTTTCGATTACTTCGGCGCGCGCGCCGATCATTTCAACGCCGTATTTCTCCAACACGCCGGTACGCTCAAGATCAAGGGCGCAATTGAGCGCCGTCTGTCCGCCCATGGTCGGCAACACCGCATCGGGGCGTTCGCGCGCAATCACCATTTCGACAAATTCCGGCGTTACCGGCTCGATATAGGTGGCGTCGGCAAGCTCCGGATCGGTCATGATGGTCGCCGGATTGGAATTCACCAAGATCACCCGGTAGCCTTCTTCTTTCAGCGCCTTAACCGCCTGCACGCCGGAATAGTCGAATTCGCAAGCCTGACCGATGACGATAGGCCCGGCGCCGATAATTAAAATTGAAGCTATGTCACTGCGTTTCGGCATGTTTACTCGCGCGCAAGTCCGTTCCCGTGATGAAGGCCGGCGGGCGGCCTTGCATTACGGGGTGCGGAATCAGATGTCGGTTAAAGCGGTGTTTTATGGGATGCGGGGCAAAAGGGAAAGCCGCTGAAGCCGTGAAAGTTGCTTTTTGGCGCCAGAAATCCTTAAACAAATAGTTGTATTTGAACGTCATAAAACACTCAGACCAGCAGCCTAGGGGAGTTTTGATTTGGCGTATGGCGAAAAATGCGGTTCTTTAGCAATTGTTGCAGGCGCAGGGATCGGCGGCCTGGCGGCTGCGGCGGCTTTAGCGCCCCGGTTTGACCGGGTTGTCATATTAGAAAAAGACCGACAGTTAGGCGACTGCGTCCGCAGGGGGGCGGGTCAAGGCGCCCATATCCACACCTTGCTTCACGGCGGGGAGCTAGGGCTAGAGCGGCTGATGCCGGGCTTACGCAACGCATTTTTGAGCGCCGGAGCGGTCGAAATAGACGTTGGCAAGAATTTCCATGTTTATGATTTTGACAGCTGGTATGTCAGCAGGCCGCTCGGCTTTTCTACTTTGCAGATGAGCCGCCCGGCTTACGAAGCTGTTATTCGCAAACGGGTTTTGGATTTTGGTAATGTGTCGATCCAAACCGGGGCGTGCATGACCGGATTATCCATTGAAAAGGGTTGCGTGCGCGGCGTGCGCATATCGGAGGGTTCCGGCGAGCGGGAGCTGATTGCTGATTTCGTAGTCGACGCGCGCGGTCGCGGGGGCGCCTTGCCGAGAGACCTCGCCAAAAACGGCTTTGGCGAAACGCCTGAATCGGTGATCGGCATTGCAATGTCTTATGTGAGTGGTCGTTTCAAGCGAAAAGCGACAGCGAACGAAGAAGCCGAAGCGATGATGATTCGCCCGAGGCTTCCGGACCGGCGCTACGGGCTTGTCTGTCCGACTGAGAATGATGAGTGTGTCATTTCCCTCGGCGGTCGTGGCGATATTGTACCGCCAACGGATCTTGATGGCTTTTTTGACTATGCTCGCATGCTGGGGGCGCCTGAATTTTATGAGTTTATTGAGGGTGCTGAGCTGATAGGCGAGTTACGCAGCTATAAAAAACCCACATCTAACTGGCGCCACTACGATAAAATGCCGTCCTTTCCAATAGGGTTGGCGCCGCTCGGTGATACGATTACGAGTGTCAATCCGGCTTTCGGTCAGGGAATGTCGGCTGCGGTATTTCACGCACTCAGCCTTGCATCCGCTCTGGACAAGCACGGGCTCAACAATAGTGATTTGCATCAAGACTATCTTGAAGCTGCAATGAACACGAGCGCCGGTGCATGGTATCTTGCCGCTTTTGCTGATTTGGAATTTCCTGAAGTTACGGGTGAGCGGCCGGAGAATTTCGATCAGATCAGAGCCTTTTCAAGAGGCCTTAAACTTCTAAGCGATGATGATCCGGAAATTCACCGCCTGGGTGTTGAAATTGCGCATATGATGCATCCGGCGGAGCTTTTGCAAAGCGAAGAAATCATTGGGCGCGTCATGAAGAAATTGTTCGAAGCCCAATCAGCGGCTTAATTTGGGCGTAGCTTAAATTTTCCGAACTTTTCATTTGACATGATACCAAAAGGTTCCTTATAACGTGAAACCATAAGGTTTTATGTTATGAACGAATCTGCACCCGCCCAACCCGTCTTCAGAGCGCTCGCCGACCCGACCCGGCGCGAGATCATATCGATGCTCGCCGCCGGCGCGCGGCCTGTCGGCGATATTGCCGCTGCGTTCGAGATTACCCGTCCGGCGATCGCAAAGCATTTGCGCATTCTAGAAGAAGGCGGATTGGTCAGTGTTGAAGTAAAAGGCCGTGAGCGGATCAACCGGCTCAACCCGCAAGCTCTAAAAACCGCTTCGGACTGGCTCAACTATTTTGAGGCTTTCTGGGATGAACGCCTTGCTAAACTCAAAACTGTCGTGGAGGACAAAAAATGAGTGGAATGAAAATCGTAAAGACATTGTTTTTGAAGGCGCCGCAGGAACATGTGTGGAAATTTCTGACCGACCCGGACCGACTTGCGGAATGGTTTCACCGCGGCGGCGGCGACCTTACTGAGGGCGGCGATTATGTTTTGCAAACCAACTCATATGGCAAAGAGGGCGAAAAGATTTGCTGGGGAAAGGTGCTGGAAATGAAAAAGCCCGAACGGCTCGTACACACATTCACGCATAATTTTCTACAAAATGTCGAAACAACCTGCACCTGGACGTTGGAGAAAGTCATGGGCGGCACGATTTTAACGCTCGTCCATGAGGGTTGGGACAAGGTCGAGGACGACGCATTCGCCATGGCCGCAAACCATGACACTGGCTGGGATGAGCATTTTGCACGGCTGCGCAAGGTTGTAAGCTGAACCGTCCGCTCACAAGAGGAGATATCACATGAAAACTGGTCAGGTTGTGACTGCGGATGAATGGCTTAAGGCGCGTGTCGATTTGCTTCGCCTGGAAAAGGAACACTCGCGTGCTCGGGACGCGTTAGTTCGCAAGCGAATGGCGATGCCCTGGGTAGAGATTGAAAAGGAATATGTCTTTGATGATCCGTCCGGCTCTGTCAGCTTGAAAGAGCTATTCGACGGTAAAGACCAGCTGATCATCTATCATTTCATGTTCAATCCGGAATGGGAGGCAGGATGCAAATCCTGCTCTTTCATTGCCGATCACATTGATCCAGCCGCCGTTCATATCGCTGAACGCGATGTCGCGCTTGCCATCGTTTCCAAGGCGCCGATCGACAAACTTCAATCGTTCAAACAGCGAATGGGTTGGCGCTTCAGTTGGGTCTCTTCAGCAAGTTCTGAATTCAATCGAGACTTTCATGTCTCTTTCACGGATGAAGAACTGAACGGCAAGGGGTATTATAATTTCCGCGAGCAGGGGTTTCCCAACCGCGAAGCGCCGGGCATAAGCGTGTTCGCAAAAGGCGATGACGGTGTGATTTATCATACCTATTCAGCCTATGCGCGTGGGCTGGAAGATTATATTTGCGCCTATCGTCTTCTCGATATTGCGCCCAAGGGGCGCAATGAGGGCGATCTTTCTTACGGCATGGAGTGGCTGCGTCTGAAAGACGAGTATGATCTATAGGCGACATTTTCCACGGTATGTAGCCGTCTAATAAAATTTTTAGCCTGATGTTTGTGACCTTCCTCTTGTGGCGCATGCAATCTGAATATGCTTTGTGTTAAGCTACATTGCAGATGCAATTAGATTGGGAGGTCATGACCATGAGAGCTTTGGCGTTAATTGGCTTGGCGGCAGGCGTTATTGCGTCCGCTGCGACGGCGCAGGAAACCGTCGATATTCGCGAATGGGAAGTGCCGTTTGAGAATTCACGTCCGCGCGACCCGTTTGCTGAAAGTGCGAACTCGGTCTGGTTTGTTGGTCAACGCACGGGATACCTTGCTAATCTACAGGCGGATACTGGCGAGATTTCAAAATTTGATCTCAAACAAGGCTCCGGGCCGCACAATCTGATTGTCGGGTCCGACGGCATAGTCTGGTATGCCGGAAACAAGCATGGGCTTATCGGCCGATATGACCCAGAAACGGATACGGTCGAAGAAATTCCGATGCCTCGTTCAGCCGCCCGCGATCCGCACACTCTGGTTTTTGATGCGGGTGAGGAAAATATCTGGTTCACAGTCCAGGGCGGCAACATGGTTGGTCGGCTGAACATTGCTTCGCGCAAGGTTGACCTTATTGCCTCCAAAACTGAACGGTCGCGGCCTTATGGCATTAAGATGGCCGGCGACGGTTCTGTTTGGGTGGTTCTGTTCGGAACCAATAAACTTGCACATATTGACGCTGAGACGCTTGCGCTAACCGAAATTGATTTGCCCCGGAAAGAGGCGCGGCCACGGCGGCTAGAAATTAGCGAGGAGGGCGCCGTTTGGTATGTTGATTACGCCAAAGGCATGCTTGGTAGATATAATCCCGAAACGGATAAATTTAAGGAATGGCCAATGCCGCAAGGCGAGAGCGCACGTCCCTATGGCACGGCGATGGATAGCAAGGGCCGGATCTGGATCGCGGCGAGCGGCGTCAAACCCAATATATTTATGGGATTTAACCCAAAAGACGAGAAATTCTTTGCTTTGACGCCAGTGCCGTCCGGCGGCGGTACGATCCGGCATATGCATTATCATGAGCCTTCGGGTGCGGTATGGTTTGGAACCGACACGAATTATGTGGGGCGCGCTATTATAGAGCCTGTTAAGGCGGAGAGCGAAGGGTGAATCGAAGCGTCGCTGCAATCGGTTTGGTATTGACCGCATTAGCTCCTTTACCGCTTGCAGCTTATCCTGATGGCGCCCCTTGGGAATCAGCAGACCCGAAAGCCGCTCAAAACTGTGCGTCGTGTCATTATTCTGAAAACCCGGTCGAGACTTCGGAAGATATTCTGGTCACCGGGCTGCCCAGTGTAATCGAACGTGGAAAAACCTATTCGCTCAATTTAGCGCTGGTTCACTCAAGCCACGCGTCCATGGGTTTTTTGGTATCTGCAAGCCGCGGGACCTTCTCCGGAATTGAAGACGAGACTATTGAAGTTCTGGGCGGAATGGCGCGATCAACGGCGCCGAAAAGCGCGGCGGATGAGGTCGGTTATTGGATGTTGGAATGGGCGGCGCCATTTGGCCTAAATCCGGGCGAAGTGGTGTCACTCTATATCGCCATCAATGCAGCCAACGATGACATGTCGCCGTTCGGCGACGTGATTCACTACCGAACAATCGTAATGACAGTTAAATAATGCAAGAGCTTATTGCCAGCGCTTCGACGTTTTCTGATCGACCTCATTCGCCGGTTTTTGTTCCGTACCCTGATAGCCGGTAACGCTGTCGCCGACAAAGGGGTTGCTCTGGCGCTCAGCCCCGAATGTTGATGTTGGCCCGTGCCCGGGGACGAACTGCATATCGGGCCCGAGCGGCCACAGCTTTTGAGTAATCGAATTGATCAGGCTCTGGTGGTCGCTCTGGGGAAAGTCGGTGCGCCCGATCGATCCGGCAAACAGGACGTCGCCGACAAAGGCGATTTTGACGCCTTGATGATAGATGACGACATGCCCCGGCGTATGGCCGGGCGTCGCGACGACGTCGAATTCGATACCGTCGAGGTCAAGCGTGTCGCCGTCTTTCAGCCATTTGTCAGGCGCACAATTCTCGCCCATGCCGGGATGGCCATATTGCGCCCATTGCGATGCGATTTCGTCGAGCCAGAAGGTGTCGGCCTTGTGCGGGCCGATGATCGGCGCGCCGGTTTTGCGTTTGAGATCCTCCGCGCCGCCAGCGTGATCGAGATGGCCATGGGTCAGCCAGATCTGCTCGATCGTTGCGCCAAACTCTTCAGCGGCCTTCAAAATTTTATCCGCCTCGCCGCCGGGATCGACCACCACGGCTTTGCCGGACGGCGCCTTGATGATTGAGCAATTCTGTTGCAACGGCGTCACCGGGACGACGCGAATTTGAAATGGCGGTTGAGCTTGGCTTTCTGTCATAGGCTTTGGCTAACGCTCGTTCGCAAGGGCGTCAACCGAAGCCCGTCAGGCCCCGATATTAACGGCTCTCAGCGTGACGAGTGCGGTAGCACACAAAGTGCGCTCATCCCCGCTCTCGCCATAGACATTCACTTGAATGACGCCAATTGTGCCGCCCGCTGAGACGACGGTAGCCTCCGCTGCGAGCGTCTCGCCTTGTGCCGGTTTTAGAAAATTGATTTTCAACTCTATCGTCATGCAAGACCGGCCGCCCGCAAGCACTGATGCGTAAGCTGCGCCCGCAGCATGGTCAGCAAGGCCCGTTACGACGCCAGCATGAACATAGCCGAGAAATTGCGTCAGCTCTTCTTTCGGCGCGACCTCAAGGGTCACTTTGCCCTCTTCAAAATCGCGGATCTTAAAGCCGGACGCGCCGGTGAAGCCCTTATCGGTGATTTTCTGAAATAGATCTTGGAGGTTTTGATTTGTCATAGGGGGAGGCATAAGGCTTTGCAGGCGACATGAAAATGACTTTTGGCAGTTCGCCTGCCAGTGTTATGTTTATTGCTTGATCAAAGTTCCGGAAGCTTGCTCGAACAGTGACCCTGAAAATCTCAAATCGCGAAGCGCGCCGATTATGGCTGGACCGTCAAGGCTTGCTGGAGACGCCCACAGGTCAGCTCGACCAGCAGGGGCTTGCCGCGATCATCGAGCGGCTGGGCTTTGTGCAACTCGATACGATCCGGATCATCGCCCGCGCTCATGATCATATTTTGTGGTCGCGCAATCAGAATTACCGCGAACCGATGCTCGATCAGTTGATGCGGGACCGCATGGTGTTTGAGCATTTCACGCACGACGCCTCGGTGTTACCGATGAAATCTTATCCATACTGGCGGCGGCAGTTTGAGCGCATGCGCGCGCGCGTAGAGGACAGCAGATGGTATGAATTGATGCCGTCGAAACGTGAGCGCGAAAAGATTTTGAAACGGGTGGAAGAAGAGGGGCCCTTATCGACGCGCGATTTCGAGGCGAGGGCGAAACCGAAATCCAAACATGCCTGGGCGCGCCCGCCGCACAAGATTGCGCTTGATTTTTACTGGTATGCGGGCGTCCTTGCGACCTGCCACCGCAAGAATTTCATCAAGCATTATAATGTGAGCGAGAAAGTCATCCCCGGCGAACACCGGGACCGATCAATTACCGACGCCAAACAGCTCGACTGGCTTTGCTCAAACGGCCTTGAGCGGCTCGGCTTCGCAACCGAAGGCGACCTTCAGCGGTTCTGGGACGCCGCTGATCTAGGTGAAGTCAAAGGCTGGACAAAGAAGAACCGGAAGCGGCTCGTGGATGTCGAAATCGAAGGCGCGGATGGCGGGGCATACAAAGCGTTGGCGCCAGCCGATATTGAAGAACGGCTGAAGGCGTTGAGCCCTGCGACCAGCCGCCTACGTCTCCTCAACCCATTTGATCCGGTCATTCGCGACCGCCGCCGCCTCGAGCGGTTATTCGGTTTCGATTATCGCGTGGAAATGTTCACCCCCGCCGCAAAACGTCAGTATGGCTATTATGTCTACCCGATGCTGGAAGGCGAACGCTTTGTCGGCCGCATCGAAGCCAAGGCCGACCGCAAGAAGGGAACGCTTTCCATCGACAATATCTGGTGGGAGAAGGGTGTGAAGGCAACCAACGCGCGCCGGCGTAAACTCGAGGCGGAACTGGAGCGCATCGGCCGGTTTGTTGGGGCGAAGGATGTGGATTGGAAGTGTAAGGCGGTTTAAGTCGGCTTATTTCGCGCCTGTTTTGCTGTCCAAAGCCCCCCCTTCGACCGCTTCGCGGCCGTCAAAAGTATACTTTTGACTCCCCGCAAGCGGGGGAAGAAGAAACAAGCTGCAAACTCAGAGTTATTCCTCCCCCGTTCTACGGGGGATGTGTCGCCAAAGGCGACGGAGGGGGTTAAGCCGCCTTTAAACCTTCAACAAACCTTCTGAAAATATAAAAACTATCCTCCGGCCCGGGTGAAGCTTCCGGGTGGTGCTGCACGGAAATCGCGGGTGCGTCTTTCAGCGCCAGGCCGGAATTTGAGCCGTCAAAGAGCGAGACATGGGTCTCGACAACATTGTCGGGCAGGCTACCGCTATCGACGGTAAAGCCGTGGTTCATAGAGACGATCTCGACCTTGCCGGTGGCGAGGTCTTTGACCGGATGATTGGCGCCGTGATGGCCCTGTGCCATCTTTATTGTCTTGGCGCCGGCGGCGAGCGCTAAAATCTGGTGACCAAGACAGATGCCGAGGATCGGCACTTTGTTTTCTATCAGCTTACGGATGACGGGCGCTGCATATTGCGCGGTCGCCGCCGGGTCGCCCGGCCCGTTGGAAAGGACAACGCCGTCGGGTTTGTCTTGCATGATATCGTCATAGCTCGCCGTCGCCGTCACAACTTTAACGCGGCAGCCTTCGCTGGCGAGGCGGCGTAAAATATTTCGTTTGACGCCGTAATCGATGACGACAATTTTCGGGCCGGGGCCTTCTTGCACACCATATCCGTCCGGCCATATCCAGCCGGTCTCGCTATAGCTGTAGGATTGCGGCGTCGTCACCTCTTTGGCGAGGTCGCGCCCATCGAGACCGGGCCAGGCTTTGGCGCGCGCGGCCAACGCCTCGACATCGAAGACGCCCGCCGGGTTATGGGCGATCACGCCCTGGGGCATGCCTTGCTCGCGAATCAAGGCGGTGAGGGCGCGTGTGTCGATGCCGGCGATAGCGATAATGCCGCGACGGCGCAGCCATGCGCCAAGGTCGAGTTGCGCACGGTAGCTCGACGGGCTGGTGACGCTGGCGCGAAAGACGGCGCCGCGCGCTGCGGTTGCGGCAGCGGGCGATGCATTTTCAACGTCATCTGGGTTGACGCCGACATTGCCAATATGCGGGAAGGTGAAGGTGATGATCTGGGCCGCATAAGACGGGTCGGTCAAAATTTCCTGATAACCGGTCATTGCGGTATTGAAACAAACCTCGCCGACAGCCTCGCCAACGGCCCCCAGCCCTTCGCCGTAAAGCGCTGTTCCGTCAGCCAAAATCAGTGCGGCGGTGGGGTTTGGCAGGGGTGCTTGACTAATTTTCACGAAGGCATATCTCTTTTTAGTTCTGGCGCCATATGCCAGCAGCGCGGCGGGACTGGCGATTGCGGTTTTAGCCGGCGCAAATTGGCGCGAAGCTATGCGAGCGCGCCGTTTGGGTCAACAACACACGAGACGGAATTTACCCAACCAAAACAATCTTATAGATTTAAACTCCTGCTGGTGGCGCAAGTTTTGAATTGCGCGCGCAAAAGCTTTTGGAGAATTACCGATGCTCAGAGAGCAAATCGACACCGCCCTTAAAACGGCCATGAAAGCCAGAGACGACAAGCTTCGCGTGGCGACGCTGCGGCTCATCAATGCGGCGATTAAAGACCGCGACATTGCTGCGCGCGGAGAAGACCGCTGCAACGGCGCGACGCAGGAAGAAATTCTCTCGATCCTCGCCAAGATGGTGAAGCAGCGCGAGGAAAGCGCGGCCGCCTTTGAAAAGGGGTGCCGCCCCGAGCTTGCCGAACAGGAGCGCAACGAAATTGTTGTAGTGCGCGAGTTTTTGCCGCGTCAGTTATCCGACGACGAGATCAAAACTGCAGTTGCGGGGGTGATCAAGGAATTTGAAGCGGCGAGCCTTAAGGATATGGGCAAATGCATGGCCGCACTGAAAGAGCGCCATACCGGTGAAATGGATTTCGGCCGCGCCGGGAAGCTGGTGAAGGAAGCACTGCAATAGGCTTTCTTCAGCACACGAGCAATTTTATCTAACTGGCTACAGTCGAAATTCGGTCGCGATAGCGCCGGCTTCCGGGAATAACCGAACCGTCGGCGAGGCTGATATCGACGCCGCCATCGCCAGTCGGTTTGATCCCGACAATATGATTGCGATTGACCAGATGCGAGCGGTGCACCCGAATATGCTCCTCGCCTGACTGCGCCAGTAAATTTTCGAGCGCGGTCATGGTCATGCGGGCGAGGAATGATTTGTCATGGGTGCGCACATCGACATAATTGCCGGCCGCTTGCGCTGTGATAATTTCGGGAGCGCTGACAATGAAAGACACGCCGCCAGATTTTAACGTGATACGATGCGTGATGCGCGCCTGGCCGACGGCCGCTGCCGCCTCAAGCCGGCGTTGTTCCATGGCGCGAAAAGCAACGAACGTAAACATTAACACCGCATAGGTGAGGCCGTCCTTTTGCATTTCATATATGATGTGATGCGGCGCCAATAAATTAACGTCGTAACTTCGCCCGACAAGCGGCGGAAACAGGATGAGGCGTAATGCATACATTATGTTCACGTGAAGCAAGGTGAACAGAGCGAACGCGCCGGCATGGATCGGTGCTGACCAGCGCCAGGCGAGCATCGATATTGGCGCCCGGTTGAGGGCAAGGGGAAACAATATCGACAGCGCGAATATAGTGGCATGGGACGAGATTTCGAGCGTCCAGGTGTGACGCCACGAGATTTGAAGCCCAGCCTGGGCGATTTCGGTTCGCTGTGTTGCGATCTGCATGGTCACTGAGGCGGCGATCATCAGGGCGATGAAGGCAAGTGCGCGCCGATCAGCGCGCCGGTCAGCGGCATGTTCTGGATTTGGGACGCGCCCTTGTTGCTCCACACCGCGGTTCAACACTTACATCCCCCGTTTTTCGTCCCTGATGGCCGCATTTCGTCACCGGTAATCATGGTCGTCCCCCGTTTCTGCATCCTGACCCATTCGTGATGACGCCGCCGCCAGTCCGCAACATAAAGCCCTTGTGGCTGGATTTATTCAATATCTCAACGCATAGGAAACTAAAAATGCGGATTGCAAAAACTACTCAAGGCGTTATCGGCGCTGGCGTGCTCTTATCAGTGCTTTGCTCTATGCCGGCCCTCGCCATCGAAGGACCCGCAGTTATCGTTGGCGCTGAGGGCAAGGTCTTTGACGGGCTTTATGGCGGCGTAGATTTCAGTCGACAAAACGTCATCGCCGGCTCGCTTGTGGGCGGGGTCGATATTCTTCAGGAAGACAACAAATTCGTCGCGTCATTTCTCGGCGGGTATCGGAAACAATTCGGCTCAATCGTGATTGGCGTCGAGGGGGGGTACGGTCGATATGACGGCGACTTGCAGTTTTCCGATCCGTCGCAGCAACTTGCTATCGCCTATGACAGTAACAGCCAGACCCATTATGGCGCCATCTTAGGCTATACGTTTGGGGCAGAACAAGATGCGCTCGCCTTCGGTTATGTTTCCGAAGTCAGCCGAAAATTCGATGTCGCAATTGTGAGCGCCGGTCAGTCTTTCGTCCAGCGTGATCGGCAGGGAATTTTGCGTTTCGGCGCCGGGTTGGAAAAGCGCATTTCAGGACCGCTCCACGGTCGGTTGACTGCGGGCGCTTCGCGAGCTGACTTTGATCAAGTGACGAATATTGACCCAGGTGTTGAGTTCGAAATCGGCGCTGCATTCATTTTTCAATTTTAAGGGGTGACTGCGAGCTTGCAACGAGGCCCTTGGTGGCGTCAAAGCGGAATTCATCAATGACCCTCGCCGATAGCTTTTCCACCCAAGTATAACCGGACGTGCGCCGCCGCTACGATCTCGATTGGCGTCACCGTTCGCTTCGCCACAGACAAGGCAACCTCAAATAGCGGTTTTCAGCATCCAATCTTTGGCAATACTTGCTGCGCCGGGAAGCTGGTGAAGGAAGCGCTTCAATAGGCTTTCTTCCGCACACGAGCAATTTTATCTAACTGGCTTCAGTCGAAATTCGGTCGCGATAGCGCCGGCTTCCGGGAATGGTTTGGCCGTCGTTCATTGCAATTTTTACGTCGCCTTCGCCGGTCGGGCGGATTTCCTGAATATGATCGGTATTCACGATATATGACCGGTGGACGCGTACAGCGTTGACGCCGGCATCGGCGAGTTGCCTCTCTATGGCCGCAAGGGTTGCGCGCGCCAGATGCGTTTTGCCATTGGCGACGACTTCGACATAGTTTGACGCCGACTTCACCCAATGCACATCTTTAGCATCGACCCAGATTGATCGTCCGCCGCATTTTAAGGTCAGTCTCTTTGACCGCTTTGCGTCTTCGCGCGCGGCGGCAATCTCCCTTCGTTGCTGCGCTAATTGTCTACCGAAGGTGATGAAAAATACGAACAGCGCATAGGTCAGAACATCTTTTCGATATTCGTAAACCAGATCGCGCATTAGATGGTCGGAAAAGGTGTAAGAGGTCGAAAAAAACAGCATGAATGCAAGTTTCCTGAACGCCACCATCAGCCCGACATGGATAAGCGAATAGATGATACTTGCGACCCCATGGACGCCGATAACGTATGACCATTGATGTTGCCCCGGGGTTGCGCGGCTGGTGAGCCAAGCGACGGCCGGGAAGAGCGCAAATAATACGACAACGCTCGTTACCTCGTAGATCGCGAAATAAGTCGGTTCTGAGCCGCCGCCGTCGCGCCCGTATTCGGTGAGATTTGACAGAATATCGACCGCGAGGAAGGACGTCATGAACCCGGCCAGCCACAGGAAACTCAGACGGTCGGCGTCATCATCGTCCTGGTGTGGTGCGCGATTCGTTTTTGGGGAGGCTGTATTCATCTGGTGCTTTTTGGGCGCTCAGCCGTATTTTCGCAACCACTATGCGCCGACGGCTTAAGCTTTCGTCACCGACGAGCCGCCGTTTATCCCACGAGCACCGGTTTTTCCGCAGTTTGCAACACGCAGCCGCCGCGCCGCCCTTCGCGCTGGCGGTATGGACGTTCTTTGGCCAGCTTGTCTGCAGGTATTCAAGGAATGAACAAGATGGCGATTGCTGACACGATGAGCTCCGATGGCAATGGGTTTTCTACGCCAATGGGTCGCCGATATGACCTCGACTGGTTGCGGGTGATCGCCTTCGGGCTGTTGATATTCTACCATGTGGGCATGTTTTACGTGACCTGGGGTTGGCACGTAAAAAGCGCCTATGCAGGGCCGACGGGCGAAGCGTTAATGTTGCTGGTCAATCCGTGGCGGCTGACGCTTCTATTTTTCATTTCCGGCGTTGCGATTCGCTTCGCGTCGGACAAGGCGGGGTCAAAAAGGCGATTTGCCGCCTCCCGCCTGTTCCGGCTGGGGTTGCCGATCCTGGCCGGGATGATCGTTATCGTCACCCCGCAAGCCTATTTTCAGCTCCGTTACAGCGGCGAGATTGAGCCCGGTTACTTTTCGTTTTGGGCGGATTATTTGAAGTTGGAACAGGTCTTCTCTATCACAACGCCGACCTGGAACCATCTTTGGTATGTTGTCTATTTGCTTGCGTATATTTTACTCATTACGCCTCTCTTACCTTTGATGCGCCGCTTCGCGGAAGGCATGGGCGATAACTTTATGGCTCAGGCTCTCGGCGGGCCGGTGCGCCTTCTTCTGTTCGTTCCTATCCCCTTTATTGCGTATCAATTTTTCCTGGAGCCATATTTTCCGACAACGCATGATCTCGTAAATGACTGGGCCAATCACGCGCACCGGTTGACGATCTTCCTCTTGGGTTATTTTGCAGCCAAGAACGGACGGTTCTGGTTGAGCGTCGATCGTGCTCTGCCTTGGGCGGTTGGGCTTGTCATCATTATCGGCGGCGGACGATTGACCTTACGCGCATCCGATTGGGACCTTTATATATCGATATTGGAGAGCCCGTTTGGCGTTATGGTTATTACACTTTACGCTTGGAGCTTCATCGCAACGCTCTTGGGGATTGGGCAGCGCTATCTCAATCGGCCGTCGCGCGCGCTGACATATCTCACCGGCGCAGTCTTTTGTTATTATATTTTGCATCAGACAATCATTGTGGTTGCTGGCTATTATCTTACACAACTGCAGCTTGGCGCATGGCCGGAGTTTATGCTCGTTACGGGCATGACAGTTCTTGGATGCGCCGCCGGCTATGAGTGTTTCAGGCGCATTCCGCTTTTGCGCATTTTCCTGGGCATCAAAACCGCGCCGCAACGTAAAATGGCGCGCGGTCGTGATCACGAGGTCACGGCCGCTGCGTGATGTGGTCTGGACGCGGGGTTTGAAATCAGGCGATATCTGCTTCGGCTGATTGATCAGGGGCGTCATGGATATTGCAATCGCGGGGGCGGGGATCGCAGGATTGGCGGCGGCGTCTTTCCTGCGACGGTACGGTCATCGCGTTGTTATCTATGACCAGCTGGACAAGCCGGCGCCTGTCGGCTCCGGGCTTATCATACAGCCTACCGGCCAGGCGGTCTTGTCTGCGCTTGGGCTGGGCGAGGCGTTGTCGCGCCGCGGGGCGCGCATTAACCGACTTTTCGGCAAGGTCGCCAAAAGCGGGCGCACTGCGCTCGATGTGCGGTTTGATGCGGGAGGCGGTGAGACATTCGGCATTGGCGTTCACCGCGCCGCCTTGTTTGAACTTCTGTTTTCTGCGGCCATGAAATCCGGCGCCGAGTTTGAGCCGTTACATGAAGTTACTGGCGTCGCCGCGTGCGCCGGTGGGAAAGCGGTCTTGGAATTTGCAAACAGCCGGCACTCTCCGCCCTATGATTTGATTGTCGATGCTCTTGGCTTGCGCTCGCCTTTGATCGAGCGCGAAAATGCATTCCTCGACTATGGCGCGCTCTGGGCGAATATACCGCTTACGGAAAATACAGCGTTTATGAAAAATACGCTGGAACAGCGATATGAAGGCGCGCGTAAAACCGCTGGCCTCATGCCCATTGGATCAATCGGCGGATATAACGGAGACGGGGCGCCTCTGGCGGCGTTCTTCTGGAGCTTGCGTCAGGATCAATATGTGCGGTGGCAAGTGGATGGGCTTGATGCGTGGAAGGGCGATGTTCTGGCGCTGTGGCCGGCGCTGGAGACGCATCTGGAGACCCTTCAAAACCCGGAGCAATTGGTGTTTGCGCGCTATGCGCACCATACAAACCGCACCCCGGTGGAAGATCGCCTTGTTCATATCGGCGATAGCTGGCATGCGGCGAGCCCGCAATTAGGGCAGGGCGCCAATATGGCGCTGCTTGACGCCTATGGGCTCGCACAATCAATTGACGAAACGGCGGATATTGGCGACGCGTTGGCAACATACAAACAGCTGCGCCAGCGCCATATCTGGCTTTACCAAATCATCAGCCAGCTTTTCACGCCGTTTTACCAGTCGGATTCCAGGCTGTTGCCATGGCTGCGCGACACTATCGCCGCGCCATTGTCGCAACTTCCACCTGTAGCGGCTGTCCTATCGTCGATGGTGGCGGGAACGCTGGGCGCGCCGTTGGGGTTGATGGATAGACGCGTTGCTGATCCTTCGCGACGCGATGCTGTGCAGCGCTCCTCAGGATGAGGGTGGTTATATGCTGCGTGGGTAGCAAAAAGTAATTCCCTCATCCTGAGGAGCAGACCGAAGGTCTGTGTCGCGAAGGATAGAGCTACATCTGGCATTTAGCGTATTCGCGTTACTTCGAGACGCGTGCGCCAAACAGACAGTCTCCAATAGTGGAGATTACAACATCGACGGCAGGCCCAAAAAGACGGTCGCCAAAGAAACCCCTTTGTAGACTGAGCATCATTAGCAAAGTTATGCGTGCAGCGACGGCATCGCGTTTAGGCGGCGATTTTTTCATATTCCAGCGCGTGATCAGCGCGTCCAGAAACTGCTGATCTTGCGTCTGGTGGGCGAGCAATCTTTTGGGTGGGACTCTGTTTGTAATGGCGATGCGCTCAGCCTCCCGGCCCATAATCTGGACCAAGGGGTCGTCGCAGATTTGTGCAAATAATGCTCGCAATCGTTTTTCAAACGCTCCGCGGGACCGGGCTGTTCCTGTTAGTAGGGGCGCCCGGATACGATTTTGCGCGTCTTCAAGCAGCTCAAAATATAAAAGTTCTTTCGTGTCATAGAATTTATAGAACGATCCTTTAGCGATACCGGCGCGGGTCGCGAGGTGTTCAACGCTGGTTTTGATTACGCCAGTTTCAGCGAAAAGACGCGCGCCCTCATCGCGCAGCCGCGCACGAATAGCGGTGAGTTCATTGTCGTTAAAGGCGCGCGGCATGGTGTTTCCTGTGACTGTTTGACTAATATCATTAAATAGTCATATTGTATATATTGAAAAACCCATAGGTGGCGCTATGTCGAAATTAAAACCGCTGATGCTGCTGATTGGCGCAATGGCCGGGCTGACATTTGCAGGCCTCACAATCGTTGCAGCGATACATGGCGGCGAGCATATGGTTGGGTTGTCAATGATTGTCGGTATTGCACTTCTTGCGGTGGTCGTAGCGCCAGACGCCCCAAAACGAAATGCTTTTGCGAGCGGCTTTCTTATGGCGCTAGTCGCAGTTCTAACGCAAGCGGCGTTCCTGCCAATCTATTTTGACAATAACCCGTCCTACCAGTTGATTGAAATTCCCTTCGGCTTAAGCGCGCGCAGTTACATAATTTTGTTCGCGCCGATCGGTGCAGTAGTCGCCGGCGTTGTTACTGCAATTTTCGCGTGGGCGGCGGCGGTGATTTTTCTGCGCAAAAAATAAAGTCTGGAACATGCAATGACATTGGATCTTTGGGCGCTGGTCGCAACACTGGGACTGGCGATGGTGCAAGTGGGCATGCAAAGCATTGCAACATTGCGCCAGCTAGGACCGGGTTGGGTGCTTAGCCCGCGTGATGAAACGAAAGCTGTAACGGGCTTGAGCGGACGTATTGTCCGGGCCCATCATAATCTGTTGGATATATTTCCGCAATTTGCAGCGGCGTTATTCGTTGTCCATATGGCTGGCGTGAATGGACAATATACGATCATCGGCGCTTGGCTGTTTTTCGTAGCGCGCGTCATTTATGTGCCGGCCTATATTTTTGGACCGACGGGGCTGCGACCGCTGTGCTGGACGGCAGGGCAAATGGCGATCCTGGTTATTTTATGGGACATCGTTAGGTAGGGAGAGGCGGGAGCCGCAAATTCCGTCTTTCCGGACGGAACTGTTGGTTTCGGCTCTTAATCCGCCTGATTTTCGGCCTTCGCACGGCGTTTTCTCAAATGCGGTTTTAACGCAATTTTCCGCAATCGGATGGATTTTGGCGTGACTTCGACCAACTCGTCATCGTCAATATAGGAAATAGCCTGTTCCAGCGTCAGTCGCTTTGGCGGGGTGAGGCGAACGGCCTCGTCCTTGCCGGCGGCGCGGATATTGGTGAGCTGCTTGGCTTTTAGGGGGTTAACATCAAGATCATTGGGCTTGGCGTTCTCGCCGACAATCATGCCTTCATAGACTTTGTCGCCGGGCGAAATAAACATCACGCCCCGTTCTTCCAGGTTCCAGATCGCGAACGGCACAGCTGCGCCGTCTCCATTGGAGATGAGGACGCCATTGCGCCGCCCTTCGATGGCGCCTTTATGGGGGGCATGTTCGAGATAGGAACGGTTCATGACGCCGGTGCCGCGCGTGTCGGTGAGGAAATCGCCATGATAGCCGATCAGCGAACGCGCCGGCGCATGCATGGTGAGGCGGGTCTTGCCGGCGCCTGCCGGCTTCATCTCCACCAGCTCGGCTTTGCGCTGCGAGAGTTTTTCGATGACAACGCCGGAATAGTCATCATCGACGTCAATCACCACTTCTTCAATCGGTTCCAGCAGCGTTCCATCATCGTCTGTGCGGGTAACGACGCGCGGGCGCGAGACGGCGACTTCAAAGTCTTCCCGGCGCATATTCTCAATCAGAACGCCAAGTTGTAATTCGCCGCGCCCGGCAACTTCAAAGGCGTCGCTGTCCGCGGTCTCGCTCACGGAAATTGCGACATCGCCTTCGGCCTGGCGCAACAGCCGCTCGCGGATGACGCGGGACTGCACCTTGGAGCCTTCACGTCCGGCAAGCGGTGAGTCATTGGCAGAGATTGTAACCGATAGCGTCGGCGGATCGATCGGCTGTGCAGGCAGGGCCTCGGTTACGGTGAGGTCACAAAGCGTGTCGGAGACCGAGGCTTGGGAAAATCCGGCAATTGCGACAATGTCGCCGGGCAGGGCTTCATCAACCGGCTGGCGTTTTAGCCCGCGAAAGGCGAGCACTTTTGTGACCCGCGCCTGTTCAATTTTTTTGCCGTCCCGCGACAGCGCTTTCATTGTAACGCCCGGCTTGGCGCGTCCGGAAACAACCCGTCCCGTGAGTAGACGACCAAGATAGGGATCGGCTTCCAACGTCGTCGCCAACATACGGAACGGCGCGTTGTCGCCGTCGGATTCGACTGACGGCGCCGGTACATGGCGTACGACGATCTCAAACAAAGGCTGCAAATTCTCGCGCGCGTTATCCAGCGTTAGCGCCGCCCAGCCGTCGCGGCCTGCGGCGTAAAGCACGGGGAAGTCGAGCTGTTCGTCATTGGCGCCAAGGGCTGCAAACAGATCGAAGGTCGCATCAAGCGCCTTGTCCGGTTCCGCCGACGGTCGGTCGACTTTGTTGAGAACGACAATCGGCCGGAGGCCAAGCGCTAAGGCTTTTGATAATACGAATTTGGTTTGCGGCATCGGCCCTTCGGCGGCGTCAATCAGGAGCAGGCAGCCATCGACCATCGACAGGATACGCTCGACTTCGCCGCCAAAGTCGGCGTGACCCGGCGTGTCGACGATGTTGATGCGCACCGGGGTATTATCCTTTTCCCAGAGGACGCTAGTGCACTTGGCGAGAATGGTGATCCCGCGTTCGCGTTCAATGTCATTGGAGTCCATGGCGCGCTCGGCCATTTCCGAGCCTTTGCGCACGGCGCCGGACTGGCGCAGCATCTCATCGACGAGCGTTGTCTTGCCATGATCCACATGAGCGATGATGGCGATATTGCGGAGCGATATTGTGCGTTGCGTCATGAGGCGCGACGTGCGCTATTTTCAGCCAATAGGCAAGGGTTTCAACCGATTTCTGTGCAAATGAATATGATTTGCTCTATAGGTCGTTGCGGACACAGGGCTGGGCTGTGACTTTGATTACACCCGGCCTGCTGCGGGCTGGAAAAAATGGCGCATCTGTTCATTAGCTATTCGCGGGCTGATCGAGACGCGATTGAGAAGCTGGCCGCCACATTGGAGGCGGCGGGCCACTCGGTGTGGTGGGATCGCCATATTCGCGGCGGGGCGTCCTTCGCCAAGGATATCGAGGCTCAACTTGTTAAAGCGGATGCCATCATCGTCGCCTGGTCGCCCGACGCCAACCAATCTGACTGGGTCAAAGACGAGGCTGTCTTCGCCCGTGACAAGGGGATATTGATCCCGATCTGCCTGTCGCATTGCGAAGCGCCGCTGGGGTTTCGCCAATATCAAATGATCGACTTCCAGAAATGGAAGGGCGATCAGGCAGGGCCGGAGATGCGATCAGTTCTGAATGCGGTCGCCGAACTCACGGGCGGGTCTGCGCCCGCGCTTGAAGCCGCGACGCCGAAATCCCTGATTGCAAAACTCAAAACCGAGCCGGCATACATGGCAGGGGCTGCTGCGGCGTTGGCGCTTGCCGCGTTGATTTATGTATTCGTCATCCATCCCGCTTTCGAGCCTGATGGGGAATTGACTGTTACTGAGGTGCTGGGCCCCCTGCCGGCGCCAGCAGAAATTTCAATCGCCGTCCTGCCTTTTGCCGACATGTCGCCGGAAGGCGATCAGGAATATTTCGCAGACGGATTATCGGAAGAGCTCCTCAATGTGCTGGTGCATGTGGACGGGCTCAAGGTTGCCTCGCGCACCTCGGCCTTCGCCCTCAAAGGCGAAGCGCTCAGCGTGGGCGATATTGCCGAGCGCTTGCAAGTCAATCATGTCCTGGAGGGCAGTGTCCGTAAGATGGGCGCCACCGTTAAAATTACGGCTCAGCTTATCGATGCCCGCGATGACCGGCATTTGTGGTCTGAAACCTATGACCGACAGTTATCGGACCTGTTTCGTATCCAGGAAGAAATAGCGACAGCCGTTGTCGTTGAGTTGCGCAACCAGCTTGGCATGAAGGAAAGCGCGCCGGTCCATATCAAAACCGCCACCCACAATATGAGCGCCTATGACACCTATTTAAAAGCACGCGAATTATTCGCCGCGCGCGGCAAAGCCAATGTGAAAGAAAGCCTGCGCTTGTTTGAACAAGCCGTTGATATGGACCCGAGCTTTGCGAAAGGGTGGGAAGGACTTGCCGCCGTTTATGGTGTTGCGACGAGCTATAGCATTATGGATCGCGATTACTCCGCGCTGGCGCTTGCCGCCAACAAAAAAGCGCTTGAGCTGGATCCGGACCTATCGATGCCCTACGCCGTCATTGGTTTGACGTATCGGGGGCATTACCCGACGCCTTGGGCTGAATCTTTCGACAATCTGAATAAGGCGGTGGAGCGCGATCCTAAAAATGTCAGCGCCTGGCAGTGGCTCGGCATGAACTATATCGCCGTCGGCGCGCGGGAAGACGCCATAAGCGCTTTTCGGACTTGCCTTGAGCTGGATGAGGCGAGGCAGTTGTGCCGACGCTACCATTCTGTAGTCAATATTATGCTCGGTAATATCGACGAAGCCATGAAGGATGCCAGCATGAATGCGGAGGCCAACTATTTTGGCGGCTTTGACGCTTACCTCCCTGTTCTTCTCGAGCGCGACGAGCGCATGATGGCGTTTGCGGCGTCGCGAATGATTAACTGGCGGGCAGGCTTTCCGCATAAAGAATATATAAGCGCGCTGGAGAGCCCGGCGGACCAGCCGCCAGATCAGCTAGAAATTTTTACGGCCTGGGGTGCGGATGCGAAAGTTAATGTGGCTCGTAAAACCAATGTCATGCTGGCCTTGCGGGCGTATGACAAGATCAACGTTGGTACATTTGGCAATGATTATCCGGATTTGTGGCTGCCGCAGTTCGCCCACTATCGTCGCTCGCCGCAGTTTAAGCAGTTGGCGGAAGATCTCGGTTTAACAGACTATTGGCGCACGCACGGGTTTCCGCCGCAGTGCCACGCTGTTTCAGAGACTGACTTTGAGTGCAGCTAACCGGCTTTGCGTGTCCGTCGGCTGAAGTTGCGCAAGATTGTCGCCCGCCAAATCCACCGCAACAGGGCAAATATCGTCGCCGGCACAAAGGCCAGTGTCAGCCACAGGGCGAGGGCCTCAGCCGGTAGCGCTGAAGCGATCAACAAACCAACATAGGCGGAGACGGCAAACAGCACTGTCACCACGACCAGGCGGGCGGGCGCATGGGCTTTGACTACCCACAATATGCCTTTGACGATGAGCGCCGCCAGCAACAAAGCGGCGGCGATTAAAACGCCCTTGCCCAGGAGATTGCCCGCCTCTCTCGGGTGTTTTTTGAAATCAACCGGGACAGGCGCTTGCGAGGAGACAAACACCGGCGGCGTGTCGATCGCCATGGGCAGATCAATCGCTGATTTGATATGACCCATGGTGACCAGTTCCTCGCCGGTCACCCCATCCCATATGCGCGCGGTGTTATCACGCGAGCCACTGACGATGATTTTCCCGTCGCTGGAGGAATCCAAGGCGCGAGTGGCGTCGCGATGGCCTTCAAGCTCAGCGATCAGCGTCTGGTCGGCGATGTTCCATAAGCGGATGACCGGGTCGATGCCGCTGGTCGCCAGAGTCTTGTCGTTATTGGCGAATGCGACGCCGAAGGCTTTGGCGGCGCCGTGATTAAATGTAGCCAGACGCTGCCGGCCCTCGGTGCGCCAGATGCGAATGCGGCCATTGTCGGCGGCTGCGGCGAACATCGATCCATCATTGGAAAAGGCCACATCGTTGCCTTCGCCGCCAATGGAAAGCGTTGAAATGCGCCCTCCGCTGCGCCAATTCCACAAGCGGACATTGCCGTCTCTGGAAGCGGAGACGAGCTTTTCTCCGTCGGGGCTGAAGTCAATCGCCGCGACGCGGTCCGTGTGTCCGGTCAACGTTCGCACCACTTCACCGGTGTCAGGGTCCCAGATAATGATCGTATTGTCATTGCTGGACGTTGCGATGGCCGAACCGTCAGGCGACCAGGCCGCGTCGCGAACACTGGAGCTGTGGCCTTTAAGCTGGCGAATGAGCTTGGCGTTCGATGTCGACCAGATGTCGGCGCTTAGGTCGCGCGAGGCGGAGACCGCGAGTTTTCCGTCTGGCGAAAAGTCTGCATCCCAGACCCAGTTTTCGTGTTGTTTAAATTCCGCCAGCTCAACCCCGGTGGTCGCGTCCCACAGTTTTACCGTGGAATCATCGGACGAGGTGAGGAGGCGCTTGCCCGCGGTGTCGAGGGTGACGCCGTTAATGTCGGCCCCTTCGATGCCTTTGACCTGAACACCTTCGAGCGCTGCGGCGTAGATCCGGCCCTCAAGGATGAGCGGGGCGCTGGCGATCAGGGAGAACAGGATCAGCGCCATATAAGAGCGCGGCAAGAGCGCAAGCGAGGCGGCGCCGGCGGCGCGGTCGGCCTCCAATGTTCCGTAGCGGGATAAAAACGCCAGAATGCCCATGGCGCCAACGAAAAACGGCCGGTAGGCGGCGAAAACAAAATCTGACGTATAAGCGAGCGCGCCGAAGGCGGCGGCGATCAGCGCGGCCATAAAGATTGCCTGCGCAAACAACGCCAGACGACGTTTGGAGCCGGTAGTCGTATAAGCGCTTTTTTGCGCCCTGGGTTGTTTGGCGCGTTTGGGCGGTTTTGGTTTCTTTTGTTTTTTGGGCCGCTCCTTGGCAGTCGGCTCTGGGGTTGATGGTTCTGGTGCTGCGGGCGCAGGCGCCGGTTGCGGCCGGCGATCGGGCGCGCCACGTGCGTTCGCGGCGCCGTCGCTGACGGCGCCGATAAAGGCTTTGAACGCGTTGTCGTTGAGATTGCCGCGCCAATGCGTCAGGTCGGCGGTTTGGATCTGCCGAAAGCCGAGCGGGATATCGACATTGTCGATCAGGGCAGGGAACAAGATGTCGCGCGCCGCACCTTCGTCGGCTTCATCGGCGACGAAGCGCGAGGCCACCGAATAGCGTGACCACATGACAATGACCGACCGCGTCGAGTTGAGCGCTTCGCCAATTTCCTGACGGAACCCGGCGCCGGTTTTGATTTCCGGATCCCACCACACGCGCAATCCGCGCTGCGAGAGCGCGTGGGCGATTTTCTCTACCTTCGGGCGATCCTCGCGCGAATAGGAAATAAATACGTCATGGTTCGCCAAAGCGCCGCCCCTCTCGTGCTCTGTCTTCTTGCCCGCAATCTCACCCTCAGAAGATGCGGTTTTCTCCCCCGCTCCCCCTGCTGACCTGTGAAAACTAGCAAAAACGTCGCATCGGGACAATCGCCTGATTTGTCAGATATTTGACTGGGGATAAATTTCTTTGGGCGCCGGCTTCAAAATCTGGATTTATTGTCGTTCTGGCCTGCAAACCCCCTTTGAGCTTCCGCCTTTGCGGCATATTGAAGGGCTTATTATTTTGGAGGCCTCTGCGCCAGATGGCTCGCTTCACACCAGACTTTCTAGATGAGCTAAAGGCCCGGCTGCGGCCTTCAGATGTCATCGGGCGTTATGTGAAGCTAAAGAAGCAAGGCAATGAATGGGCTGGACTTTCTCCATTTACGAAAGAAAAAACGCCGTCCTTTTTCGTCAATGATCAAAAGGGTTTCTACCACTGTTTTTCGTCCGGAAAGCATGGCGACGTCATCTCGTTTTTGCAGGAAACCCAGCGGCTGACATTTCATGAGGCGGTCGAACAGCTTGCGGAAGAGGCGGGTTTACCGTTGCCGGCGGAAACCCCCGGGGACGCCGCCAGGGCTCAGCGGGCGCAAGGTCTGGCGGAAGCCTGCGCCGGCGCTGCGCAATATTTCGCCGCGATGTTGCAGCGCAGTGACGGCCGTCAGGCGATGGACTATTTGCGCGGACGCGAGGTCAGCGACGAGCAGATCAAACAATTCAATATTGGCTACGCGCCGTCAGGGCGCGGCGGGCTCAAGGATTTTTTGATCAATAAAAGTTTTGCGGAAGATGTTCTGATTGAGGCCGGGTTGATCATCAAACCGGAAGACGGCTCGGCGAGTTTTGATCGTTTCCGTAATCGGATCATGTTTCCAATTACCGGCGCGCGCGACCGGGTGATCGCATTTGGCGGCCGCGCCCTCGACCCGGAGGCGCGTGCAAAATATCTCAACTCGCCGGCGACGCCGCTGTTTCACAAGGGCTCGGTGCTTTATAATTTCAACGCTGCACGCATGGCGGCGGCGGACGCCAAGGCGCCGCTGATGGTTTGCGAAGGCTATATGGATGTCATCGCGCTGTGGGGGGCGGGGTTTAAGCATGGCGTTGCGCCGCTGGGCACAGCGCTTACGGAAGATCAGCTCACGTTGTTATGGCGCGCATCGGACGAGCCGGTTTTGTGCTTTGACGGCGACAAGGCTGGCGTCGCCGCAGCGCATCGCGCAATTGATCGCGCCCTGCCGTTGATTAAACCCGGCAAGTCTCTGTCTTTCGCCTTTTTGCCAGAAGGTCAGGATCCGGACGATGTCGTCCGGTCCGAGGGCGCGGCGGCGTTTGGCAAAATTTTGAACGAGACCCAGCCGCTGGTTGATGTGTTGTGGGACCGGGAAATTCAGGCGCGCCCGCTCGACACGCCTGAACGCCGCGCTGCGCTGAAGGCGCATTTGCGCGAGCTGGTTAAGACCATTGTCGACAACGATGTGCGCGGCGCCTACGGGACAGAGTTTGCGCGCCGGCTTGATGAGCGCTTCGCGCCGCCGTCGCGCGCAGGCGGGCAGCGTTCCGGCGGTGGATGGCGGGGAGGCAAAGGTGCGGGCGGGCAGGGGGGAGCCCGCAACTGGGGTGCGAATCAGCGCGGCCAGGGCTTCCGTTTTGCCGAACCCGCACGCCCGAGCCCCGGCCTAAAGCGCCGCGGCGCGCCCTCGCAATGGAGCCGTGAGGCGGCGCTGATCCTCGCGGCGATCAACCATCCGGCGCTGATAGAACGCCAGGAAACGGCGTTTTTTGACCTCGAACTTGCCGATCCGGGCTTAAAAGGTCTTCTAAGCGAGGTTTTATCGGCAATTTCGTTGGATACCGGCCTTGACAGCGCCGGGCTGAGGAGCCATCTCAGCGGAACCGGCGCGGCAGGTTCTATGGAGCGGGTTTTGAATGACCCTGAGCTCTCGAAACACCGATTCCTCCGCCCCGACACTGGGATTGACGAAGCAGAGCAAGGATTTAGAAATGCTCTGGCCCTTCACCTGTTTGATTCCACCCTCAAACAGGAGGTTGTGCGTTCGGCGTCTCAGATATTCACAGATGGCGACGAGAGCTGGAAAGCGGCCGCCGCGGCGCGAGAAGAATTGGTCAATACGAATAAAGCTAGCGAACAAAATGTGCTGGACAATGGCGATTCGCCCAAGCGCTTTGATGACGCGCTGGAGCGCATGAAACAAAGCGTTGATAAAAAGTTCAACCGGTAAGGGTTTACAAAGACATGGCGAAAAAAGCAGCGGCGAAAAAACAGACGGAAACGGTAGAGCAGGGCGATGGCCCGATCCTCGATCTCACCGACGCCCATGTCAAAAAGCTGCTCAAGTCAGCTAAAGCCCGCGGCTATGTCACCTATGACGAGTTGAATAAGGTCTTGCCGTCCGAAGAAGTCTCTTCGGAAAAAATTGAAGACATCATGGCCCAGCTTTCGGAGATGGGCATCAATGTCGTTGAGAATGAAGACGACGAAGACGAGGCCCCAGAGGCGGCCGCCCCGAAAACAAAAGCGCTGGCTACCAAAGACGCGAAGAAAACGGGCGTCATCACCACCAACACCAGTTCGTCCGCCGACCGCACCGACGATCCGGTGCGGATGTATCTGCGCGAAATGGGAACGGTCGAGTTGTTGTCGCGCGAGGGCGAGATTGCGATTGCAAAGCGCATCGAGGCCGGCCGCGAGACGATGATCCGCGCTTTGTGCGAAAGCTCCCTGACCTTTGAGGCGATCACGGTTTGGCGCGATGAGCTGACCGAGGGCCGGGTCTTGTTGCGCGATATTATCGACCTTGACGCAACCTATGGCGGCGGGCCGGAATCACGCCCTGACATGACCCAGCCCGAGGTCGCCGAGCGCGTCCACAAGGAAGAGGCCGAAAAGGCCGAAACCGCTGACGACGATGAGGATGATTTCGACGAAGGCGCGCTGTCGCTGTCGGCGATGGAGGCGGAACTGCGCGATGGCGTGATGATGACCTTTGACGACATCTCGTCTGATTACAAAAAACTCCGCCGGCTCCAGGACATTATGATCGAGGAGCAACTGAAGGGTGATGACCTCACCGCATCGCAGACGCGGCGGTTTAAAAAGCTCCAGCGTGATATTGTCGACCGGGTGCGCTCGGTGCGGCTCAATAATCAACGTATCGAGGCGCTGGTCGAACAGATTTACGACATCAACCGGCGACTGATGGCGCTTGAGGGCAAGCTGGTGCGGCTCGGCGACAGCTATGGCGTTAACCGTCGCGAGTTTTTGGCCGACTATATCGGCGCCGAACTCGATCCTGACTGGTTTGACCGGATTTCGAAAAAAACCGGCAAGGGCTGGCAGAACTTTGTCACCAAGGCCGGCAAACAGGTTTTGATGATCCGCGAAGAGATCGGCAATCTGGCGACCGAGACCGGCCTAACCGTGCAGGACTTCCGGCGTATTGTCTCGACCGTGCAAAAAGGCGAGCGCGAGGCGCGCATCGCCAAGAAGGAAATGGTCGAGGCTAATCTCCGCCTAGTGATTTCCATCGCCAAGAAATACACCAATCGCGGCTTGCAGTTTCTCGACCTCATTCAGGAAGGCAATATCGGCCTGATGAAGGCGGTCGATAAGTTTGAGTATCGCCGCGGCTACAAATTCTCGACCTATGCGACCTGGTGGATCCGCCAGGCGATCACCCGCTCGATCGCTGATCAGGCGCGCACCATCCGTATTCCGGTCCACATGATTGAGACGATCAACAAGATTGTGCGCACCTCGCGTCAGATGCTGCATGAGATTGGCCGCGAGCCGACGCCGGAAGAATTGGCCGAAAAGCTCTCCATGCCGCTGGAGAAAGTCCGTAAGGTGATGAAAATCGCCAAAGAGCCGATTTCGCTCGAAACGCCGATTGGCGATGAAGAGGATTCACATCTCGGCGACTTTATTGAGGACAAAAACACCATCCTGCCGATCGATGCGGCGATCCAGTCAAACCTGCGCGAGACAACAACGCGAGTTCTGGCGAGCCTGACGCCGCGCGAAGAACGCGTGCTGCGCATGCGCTTCGGCATCGGCATGAACACCGACCACACGCTAGAAGAAGTCGGCCAGCAGTTCTCGGTGACGCGTGAACGCATCCGTCAGATTGAGGCGAAGGCGCTCAGGAAGCTTAAGCATCCGAGCCGGTCGCGGAAGCTGCGGAGCTTTTTGGATAACTGATCCAAGCTCGGCTTGAATGACTTCAATTCGCCGCTTTTTGCCGCTGATAATCCGCACCAAAATGTCCGTTTTTTCAGCGGATATAAGACATTCGTAATTGTCTAACTTATCTCGGTTTTTGCACCGCTCTAGACAGCGGAACTTGGTATGAAGTAGTGGCTACTTTGCGCTAAGAGCCGTTCGCATTTGCTTTAACCGCATATAGATTTGCTTCATGTCGGCAGATGGTTCCGGGTTTGATTCGATTAGATTTACTGCAATGTCGACTTGTTCAAGGGCCGCCACACGATTTCCGCCGGATGCGTATGCGTTTGCCAGCAGGAAATATGGAAACGGAGAATCCGGATACTGATCGACATAGACCTTTGCCATCGCGATGCCGGAAGCGACATCGCCGCTTTGTAATAAGCGCTGGATTTCCCCGAAAAACCCCTCATGATTATATCGCGCCTCAGTGCCGTATTTTTTTGACAATCCATCAATATGCGCTTTGATATTCCCAGATTTAGCGGCTTGCGCGAGTGGCCAGTCTTGTCCAAAATTTTGCTCTAGGGCGCGATAGATACCGATAAGACGTGTTTGCATATGCGACCTGCCATCTTGTCGTTCAGCATTCCATTGAAAAGCGACGGGTGCATTGTCCTTCAGTGCTGATGTCATTTTCACAAACCCTGCTTCCAAATTTGGTTCATCGCCAAGGGTGATGAAGTACGAGCTTTGCAAATCGGGATTTTCTTTCATCAAGGTTGTCATACGCTCAACAAACGACGCACTAATTCGTGCGTTGAAGAAAGGGCTTTGGGCGAAATAGCCTTGGAATAGGGTTGGTTTTTCGATCAACGCAAACGTAGAAAACAGACCACCCAGCGAGTGACCCGAAAGCATGTGGTAGGATGTGGTCCGGTAAGTTTGGTCGATAAATGGCAGCAATTCCATATCGATATATTTCAAAAATTGCGTTGCCTCGCCAGGCACTGTGCCTGCGGGTGCATTTTCTGTAACGAATTCCGGCGAATAATCGGCGCCACGGGTTTCGCCAGCATGTAAGCCAACAATAATAAGCTCCGGTATCTGGCCATCATCTGACATGAATTTTGCAACAATGTTGGTGAACTCAAGATTGTTTTCCCCGTCTAAGATATACAAAACGGGAAACCGTTGATCCGGGCGCTCAAAATATCCTGTTGGTAATTGCACTGTAATATGACGCTCTTGCTCGGAAAATTGCGACGTCATCGCGTGTTCATTGATGGAAGTCTTTGTTTGGGAAACTTCATTTTGTTGTAGGTTTGGAATTTGTGCGCTTTTTGTCTCACATGATATTGTCGTCGATATAATCGCAACGATGAACACCGATCTAATGAAGGCCCGCACCGGTATTGTGTTAAAAGTGATCATTGGTTTTTCTTTCTAGCTTTGGGTGCTGATTAGAAGATGGGCGTCAGGCTGATCTGGATCTATCACGCAAACTCTTAAGGATAATGGAAACAAGTTCACGCGCTTCCCCTCAAGTCGGGCGTTATGACTGACTGGATATGACCCTATCGGCATTCAAATCTCGATTATAGAACGATTGTGCATTCCGTTTTCGGATAGGTAGCGGAAAGCAGATTGCAAGCGACCGGCAAGAATGGGCCAATTCGCGATATTCCGGTTGAAACAAAATACCTAAAAGGTGTAATTGCGAATCGCATGACAAAGTCGCGAACGTATCTAAGGAATCCCCACCCATGACTGCGCCCACAGGATCAAAAGCCAACCCGTCCCAGTTTGATTGTTATAGCGATCTCGGCGAGGACGAGCCCTATTTCGTTATTCGCGCGGATGATCCTTTGTCGGATTCTCTGGTTGAGCTTCACGCCTATATTGGCGCCGGTCAGTCGGGGGTTGCCCATAACAAGCTTGCCGAAATCATGTCGCTTGTGGCGGACCGTCCGCCGCGCCCTTCGGACTCGCCAAAATACCGAGAGACCTTCACCATCTCGCAGGCCATGGAGGTTTGGCGGCGGAACAATCGTTAGCGCAGAATGCGCCGCAATGCGGCTCCGCGCGTCATGATTTTAGGGCCGCTGTATCAGCATTTTGGAACAACCGGCGCCGTCAAAGCATCTGCACCCAACCCTTGCGCCAAGGCCCGCAATCGCTAAGGTCTGCCCGGAATTTTACCAGCCATCCCATGCATGGGACTGAACAGGAGAAACTGATGGCAGTCGACGGCAAATGGAACCTTACGATCAAAACGCCGATGGGCGACCAGACCGGCGTTTTAACCCTCAAGCAGGAAGGCGACGCGCTGACTGGTGATATGTCAGGCCCGCAGGGCGCCGCACCGATTGAGAATGGCGCTGTTGAGGGCGACGTTTTGAAATGGCATGCGAAAGTGACTTCGCCAATGCCGATTACGCTCGAATTTGAAGGCAAAGAAGACGGCGGCAATCTTTCAGGCTCCGTCAAGCTCGGCGCGTTCGGTTCGTCGACCTTTTCCGGCACACCGGCTTAAGGGTTGATCGATGAAATACCTCGCCGCCGCCGTCGCCAGTTTTCTGCTCGCGGCCTGCGGCGGCGAGACTGATCTTGCGCCTTCACCAGCGCATGAAGTCAAGACGGACAACGCCCCAGAAAATCCAGACGCAACCGCCGCCCTTCATGAGATAGGGGAGGCATTTGTTAAGCTATCACTGGCGATCGGCGTTCTCGACCCTGCCTTTGTCGACGCCTATCACGGCCCTGAAGAATGGGCTGACGCTGCAGCGAGCCAAACACAATCTTATGACGCGCTCGCCGCCGATGCAGAGGCGTTGTTGATCAAAGTCTCCAGAGCCAATGCAGATGCGCCGAGCTTGCGCGGTGCGATGCTCGAAAAGCTGGTCCGCGCCAGCGTTGCGCGCATCGAAATAGCGCAAGGGCAGTTTTATCCATTCGATGAAGAAACGCGGCTCTTATATGACGCCGTCGCGCCGCAATATGATGTAAACGAATTTTATGCAGTGCTTGCTGAAATCGACGTGCTGCTGCCGGGCGATGCGCCGCTCTATGAACGTGTTGATGCATTTCGCAACTCACTAGCGATTGCAGAAGATAAATTACTGCCGGTTTTTAATGCTGCCATCGCCGAGTGCCGCAAACGGACGCTGGCGCATTACAAACTACCGGACAATGAGCGCTTTCGCCTGGAATTCGTGACCGACAAACCCTGGAGTGGTTACAACTGGTATCAGGGCGATTATGAAAGCCTGATCCAGGTCAATACCGATTTTCCGATCATCATTGATCGCGCGGTCGATCTGGGTTGCCATGAAGGCTATCCGGGGCACCACACATGGAATGTGATGCTTGAGCGTGATATTCTAAACGGTAAGGGGTGGATCGAATATTCTGTCTATCCGCTGTTTGCACCGCTGTCCGTGACGGCGGAGGGTTCGGCCAATTACGGCATTGAGCTGGCTTTTCCCGATGATGAGAAAATCACCTTTGAGCGTGACGTCTTGTTTCCGCTGGCGGGCCTGAACCCGGAGGACGCGGAAAAGCTGGACCGGCTGAACAAGGCGCGCCGCAAACTCTCCCATTCGCGCAACCATATCGCGCGCGCCTATCTTGACGGCGATATTGATCGTGAAGAAGCGGTGAGGGTGTCAATGGAGTTCGGGCTTCAGTCGCGCGAGCGGGCCGAACAAGGCATACGGTTCATCGAGACCTATCGTGGTTACGTTATCAATTATAATCTTGGTCGCGATCTGGTAGAAAATTACGTGCATCGTAAAGTCGATGGGGGCGAGGATCGTTGGGACGCGTTTCGCACGCTGCTGACTACGCCGCTGGCCGCTTCCGATATTGAGGCGGCGCAGTGACATTCGCAAAAATTGTTCAGCGGATTCATCTTTGGGCGGGGCTGTTGCTTGGCGTTCAGGTGATTATCTGGATGCTGAGCGGCGTTGTGATGAGCTGGTTTCATCTCGATCTGGTGCGCGGCGAACGCTCCGCTTTTTCCGCACCGGCGCCGGAGCTTGAAGCCAAAGGCTACGCCTCGCCCGGCGGCGTGATTGCGCAGATGGATGGTGCGATTACGATTTCGTTGCGTTATTTCCTCGGTCGCGTGGTTTATGAAGCTGAGGGTGTCAATGAGCGCGCATTATTTGATGCATCGACAGGAGAACGCATTACCCCGATTGAAGAAAAATCGGCGCGTAAAGTGGCGAATACTGATTATGTCGGCGCGGGTGAAATTAAACAGCTAAGGCTGATGAGCGATGCGCCCCATGAATATCGCGGCAAACAACCCGTATGGCGCGCCGATTTTGATGATCGATTGCATACGCGGCTTTATATCTCACCAGAGAACGGCCGCGTCGTTTCCCGCCGCAACGACATCTGGCGGGTCTACGATTTCTTCTGGATGCTGCATATTATGGATTATGTCGATCGAAAGGATTTCAACAATCCGCTGATCAAGGCGTTCTCCGCTGGCGGCCTGTTATTTTCTTTTTCCGGCATGATTTTGGTGGTGCTGAAAAAGGGTAGAAACCAAATCGCAAGGGATCTGCAATTCATCGTCGGGCGCCGGCGCCGCTCAACATAAAAATCGCGCCGCAAGATTATCGCGGCGCGCTCATATTCGTTGGGGATGTCGAAAGTTTAAAAGCCGAAATAGATCGGTTCCGGGCCAGCCTGCTTGAATTTCTCAGATTTGTCGTCTTCGGTCTCATTTGCGTCTTTGCCCGCATTACATTCATCATTTGATGAGTGTGAGCCTCGATCGTCAGCCTTGTCGGTCGAATATCCTACCGAACCGGCTATTGCGGTGACTGAGACAGAAAGCTGGTCAACGAAATAAGCAAGCACGCCTTTGCTTTCGCGCTTTACCGTCTCGTCGGCAGATTGGCTCGCCGTCATAGACCCGCCTAGCGGGCCAGCCGCCGCGCCGCTAATACATAGCGCGCCAGCAACGATCGCAGCGGTTGCAAATTTCATCATTGTTCGTGTCTCCTCACGCCTTTATGCACGCGATTGCAGTATAATAGCAACTATCCAGCCCCTCTCCGATAGGCCTGAAACTCTTACCATGACGTAACAATTAAGGCATTTTCGGCATTCAGATGGGTGTTCACGCAGATTTTACAATCTTGCAGCGCACAAAATCTGCGTGACGGCATGCGTCAGCGCTCATGAGAGCGCGTCAGCAGCTGCCGTAAAGGGTACATTGAGCGCCTCGGCGACGGCCTGATAGGTGACCATCCCGCGGTGAATATTGAGGCCATTGCGCAAGTGCGGGTCGTCTCTCATGGCGTCCAGCCCCTTATTGGCGAGGCGCAAGCCATATTGCAGGGTTGCATTGTTCAGCGCGTGAGATGAGGTCAGCGGCACTGCGCCCGGCATATTCGCGACGCAATAATGCAATACCCCATCGACCACATAGGTCGGATCTTCGTGGGTGGTCGCTTTTGAGGTTTCAAAACACCCGCCCTGGTCAATCGCAACATCGACGAGGACGGCGCCTTCTTTCATGCTTTTCAGCATGTCGCGGGTCACCAGCTTTGGTGCGCTGGCGCCGGGAATTAACACCGCGCCAACGACGACGTCGGCGCCTTTGGTTTCGTCTTCCAGCGCTTCAAAGGTTGAGTAACGTGTTTTGGCGCGGCCCTCGAAGAGATCGTCAAGCTCGGTCAGCCGGCGATGGCTGCGCTCCAGAATGGTTACGTCCGCGCCAAGCCCGACGGCCATGCGCGCCGCATGCGTGCCGACAACGCCGCCGCCGATCACGACGACTTTCGCCGGCAAAACGCCGGGAACGCCGCCCATCAAAAGTCCACGTCCGCCCTGATGCGCTGTGAGCGCATAGGCCCCGGCCTGCACAGAAAGCCGGCCGGCCACTTCGCTCATGGGCGCCAGCAAGGGCAGGCCGCCAAAAGCGTCGGTTACGGTTTCATAGGCAACCGCCGTCACGCCAGACTCAATCAGACCACGGGCCTGGTCCGGATCCGGCGCCAGGTGAAGATAGGTATAAAGAATTTGTCCCTCACGCAGCTGCGCCCATTCGCTCGGCTGCGGTTCTTTTACCTTCACGATCATCTCGCTGTTTGCAAAAACCGTCTTGGCGTCGGGCGCGATCTTTGCGCCGACGGCCTGATAATCACTGTCGCTGACTTTAATGCCCGCGCCCGCGCCGGTCTCGACCAGGACGTCATGACCATTGGCGACATATTCGCGAACGCTGCCCGGCACCAGGCCGACGCGAAATTCCGAGTTTTTGATTTCCTTAGGTACGCCCACCTGCATGATCTTCTCCTTAAGACGATTTCAGGCGCATTCTATTCTCTTATCTAAGGATATTTTTGATAATTTATCGGAATTATGAGATAGTGAAGGATGCTATCCCCAAGTGAGTTGAAATCGAGAACAGGATTCGAAATTATGGATGAGTTTGATGCGGCGATCTTGAACGTCCTTCAGGAAGATGGACAAACGCCTTTTACCGAACTGGGCGAACAAGTGGGGCTTTCGCCGTCGGCCTGCCACAAGCGCGTCAAGGAGCTGCGCCGGTCGGGCGTAATCGCGCAACAGGTCGCTATTGTTGATGAGCGCAAGCTGGGGATGGAAACATCCGTATTTATCCAGGCGACATTAAAAAACCAGCGACAGGCGACGCTGTCCGCCTTTGAAAAAGCGGTGGCGCTTCATCGTGAGATTATGGAGTGTTATCTGATGGCGGGTCTTTCAGATTACTTGCTGCGCATTCTTTGTCGCGACGGCGCTGATTATGAACGTATCCACGCCGATATCCTTACCCGGCTTCCGGGCGTCGACCGGGTGATTACCAATTTTTCGATCCGCAAAGTTCTGCGCCGAACCGCAGTGCGGCTATGACCCTATATGAGTTGGCGTTCATTAAGACTTGGATAGGGCGGGGTTTTGACAGGGCTGGGCGGCAAAGCCCCGAAAATACGATTCAATTTGACCTGTAAAGCTTAAGGCGACGGCAAACCCTCCAGCGCAGTCTTTTTTCTGCCCGTTGATGTTGGAGTTGAAAATAATGTTGTCGACTGCTCGTGTTGCTATCCCCGTTCCCGTCGCCGTACGGCTTAAAACCGACGCTGCATTTTTCGATAATGTAAATGATTATGCGCGCGATGATTTAATCGGTTTTAAGCGACCGATTGCTGCGGCGTTTGCGTTGATTGCGCCGGTGTCGATGGCGTTTGTTTATCAGGGCGAGGGGGCCATGTCAGCGCTGCAGATTGCGGCTATGATTATCGCCATTGTCGGCGCCGGGCTCTATTTTGTCGGCAAGCAGGAATGGCCGAACATTGTCGCCGAATTCCAAACGCTCGCGCGTGCTAAAAAGCACGCCATTGCCGATCTGCGTTGCGGGTTTGGCGAATCGTCCTTTCTCAGCAATGGTCGCAGCCCGCGGTTTTTCGAATATGATCACGGCGTCATCGCGATGGCCGATGCGGGTGATCTAAAGACGTTATTCTTCGACATCACCAATGACGGCGCCGATCCGCGCTGGACGCTTTATTGCGATGGCGAGCTGCACCGCCGGGTCTGGCGGTGGCTGCGCCTGCCGGTCTCGCGCGAGGTGGTCAAATTCACCACCGAGGGCTCAAAACTCGCCAGCACCGGCGCACCCCCCGTAATCGATTCGATTGAAGCCTGGGAAGCGGTCAATGTCGCGCTCGGAGAGCCGCTCGATGGATCGCTCATCCACCGGCCCTTCGACGAGCTGGTGGAAATGGTTGAGCGCCTGGTTTAGTCGCTTTCGGGGTGATTTCAGCCCCTTACATTCGCCAGGGCCCGCTGCTACATGACGGTGCATGGCGACCCTGATCGACAACCCCAATGGCGGCCCGAAACGTCCGCGTCACCCGGAAAAGCAAGCGCGCGCCGACAGCCCGGTTTTGCGCAAGCCGGACTGGATTCGCGTCAAGGCGCCGGTCTCAAAAGGCTATGCCGCTACGCGTGAGATTGTCCGCTCGCGAGGCCTGCATACAGTTTGTGAAGAGGCGTCGTGTCCGAATATCGGCGAATGCTGGGACAAAAAACACGCAACCATGATGATCATGGGCGATACCTGCACAAGAGCGTGTGCGTTCTGCAATGTGAAGACTGGCTTGCCGGGACCGCTTGATGCATCCGAGCCTGAACACGTCGCGGAAGCTGTCGCTGAAATGGGCTTGAAGCATGTGGTCATCACATCGGTTGATCGCGACGATCTCGCCGATGGCGGTGCGGAACATTTCGCCAAAGTAGTACGCGCGATCCGTGCCGGCTCGCCTGAAACCACGATCGAAATTTTAACGCCGGACTTTCTGCGCAAGGACGGCGCGGCCGAAGTGGTCATCGATTCCAAGCCCGATGTCTTCAATCACAATCTTGAAACCGCGCCACGGCTTTATCTCACGATCCGTCCGGGTGCGCGCTATTTTCATTCGTTGCGGTTGTTAGAAAAGGTCAAGGAGCGCGACCCGCAGATGTTCACAAAGTCCGGCATCATGGTTGGCCTTGGCGAAGACCGAAATGAGGTGATGCAGGTGATGGACGACATGCGCTCGGCCGGCATCGATTTCATCACCATCGGCCAATATCTCCAACCGACGCGCAAACATGCGCCGGTCGACCGGTTCGTACATCCCGATGAGTTCAAGTCTTACGAGACCATGGCGCGCGCAAAAGGTTTCCTTATGGTTTCCGCATCGCCGCTGACGCGCTCATCGCATCACGCCGGCGAGGACTTTGCCAAGCTGAAAGCCGCGCGCGCGGCGCTTTAATTAGGCTCTATGGCTGTCGGCACCGGCGGTCGAGCAAGTTTGCCGCGTCGCCACATAAAATCAGTATATCCTGATCTGCAATGTCATCGCCGACCTGCACGTCATTGGTTTGGCGCTGGTCGTTTGTCTGCGAGACGGTGGTCTGGACATTGACCTTGGCGGCCGGGTGTTTTTGTTTATGGCCAGCGAGTTTCTTGTCGTAGTTGCGTTCAATGTCGCGCAGTCGTTCAGCCAAATCTGAAAAGCGCCGTTCCGCGTCTTTGCGGTCGCTCGCCGCCATATAGCAACCGGCCTCATCGTAGAGTTTGACTTCCAGGCAGTGTGTATGGGTTTTGCAACGCATAACGACGGCATTGTAACTGGCGTTGATTTCAGCGCGAAACCGCTCAAGCGACACTCCGGTAATGTCCGGATAGGCGGCGGTCTTGGAAATGATGGACTGGACGGCGGACAGATAGTTTTGCCGGTCATATTCAAATTGCACTTCGCAGGTTTCAGCGGCGACTTTTTTACGGTCTTCAAGCGTCGGGTGTTGCGGTCCGCCGATGCGTTGATTGCGCACTACAATGTCGTCAACGGCGACTTTATGGCTGCAGGCCGTGGCGCTTAACGCAGCAATTGAAAGGATAAAGGTTCTGGCGTTCATGGTTGCCTCCCGCGGCATTCGAAAATTATTTGTGGTGAGTTTGGCTGGGATGCGTTCGTTAATGCTTTGTCCCTTGCAACTCGAAATCGAAGTTGAGTTCCAAAACACCGAAACAACACACGTAGTGCGGCGCTGAAAAATACCCCGCCCGAACACCGGCGGCGTACCCAATGCCGAGCACGACGAGTGTTCCCAAGATCGCAATCACGATATGTAAAAACCGATTGCTCGATGGTTTGGGCGATGCATTGCCGCCGCTTTTTCCGACCTTGACGATGGTAATGTCGTCAAAACTCTGTTTGTCTCCATGCAGCATTGCCACCCCTCAATATTACTGGTTGTGATATTATTATTAACACAACTATAGGTTATGTTGGCTTTTGCCGTGCGAAGCGCAAAGCTCTATTTTTCCACAAGGCCGGCATGCGACAAAGGTTGCAGGCGCTATTCTAGGGCGGCTCACGCATTGAGCTTGTTGTCTTAATCGCTTAAGAATCGGTCGAAATTTAGCATTTCGGGCTTCTGTTTCTCACATTTGAAAGCGCTATGAGCTTGCTGAAATTATACGATCCTGCCTTGGCCAAATATGGCGTGCTGTCAGCAAAGGCAGCCCGGTGACGTCACGGACCACCTTGACCGATGTCCCCTATAGCGCAGCGCAGATGTTTGATCTGGTCGCTGATGTTGAGAGGTATCCGGAGTTTTTGCCCTGGTGCATTGCGCTGCGTGTTCTCAATAAGGATCTGTCTGAAGCGGGGGGAAAGCTGTGCGCTGAGATGATCGTCTCCTATAAGGTTTTTCGCGAACAGTTTAAAAGCGACGTCGCTTTAGACGTCGCGGACAAAAAGGTTGACGTTTATTATATCGACGGCCCGTTCCGGCGGCTGCACAATCGGTGGCGGTTTGAAGATAATACCCATGGCGGATCGACCATTCATTTTTTCATCGAGTTTGAATTTCGCAACATCCTCTTGCAATCGACGGCGCGCGCTGTTTTTGAAAAAGCGTTCGCGCGTATGAGTGAGGCGTTTGTCGCCCGCGCCGACGATCTTTATGGGCGCCCCCGTTGAAGGCGCCGCAGTTTGTAAAAAGGAAGGCGTCGATGAAGTATCGCCATCGCATTTGTGGATTGTTGGGTGCGCTTCTCGGCGTCTCTTCGTTGCCGGCGCTGGCTCTTGGTGGTGAGCTGTTTGAAGCACGCCAGATTGCCAAGAGCTGTAAAAGCGCCGCGTCTGTATCGCTCGCTTCGTTTAAAGAGCGTGATGTGTTGTGCTTGCGAGGCGAGATCGACAAGCGGATGGAAGAGGAAATCACGCGGCGCCTCAGGCTTCGTCCCCGAAATCTGGCGGTGGTGGTCGACAGCGCTGGCGGTTCGGTTGCTCGCGCGATCAACATTGCGGATCTATTATCGCCGCATGGCTTTGACCTGATTGTCGCCAAAGCGTGCTATTCGAGCTGCGCCAATTATCTCTTCGTCGCCGCCGGCCGGAAATTCCTGTTAGAGGGCGCCGACATTGGCTGGCACGGCTCGACCGCGCCGCGCAGTTTTGATCGCTATATCGATATCTTCTTCGCTAAGGACAAACCGCTTGGCGCGTCGGCGCGACAAAAATTACGTAAACGCTATGAAGCGTCGAAACGTGCGCAGGAAGACTTCGTTCGGAAGTATAAAATTTCCGAGGATATCTATTTTGTGCACTGGAACGCCTACGCCTGCGCCGCTGGCGCGCCAACCTGGAACAATTATCGCGGCGCGCAAGGCCAGCGCGTCTTTAGCGTGCGCTGGCGGCCGTCCTTGTCGAGCATGGAAAATCGATTTGGGATAGCAAATGTCACGGCGACGACGCCGGGCAATTATGCAGACAATTTTGTTTCGGTGACGCTGGATGACGGCAAACGAGAGTTGGTCAGCGTATCTGATCGATGCCTGTTCAAGCCGCAGCCGCGTTGAAACCCCGCTAGCCAAGGCTTAGATCATCGCCCGATGATCTCGTCGAGCGCGCGGAGGATAAGCTGTAAGGCTTTTTGAGCGGCCTCGGTCCTGACGAAATCACGCGACCTGGCCTCGAAGATATGGTTCTCGGTTTGAACGCCGTCCCCGCGCCGGGCGAGGCCGAACCACACCAGACCAACCGGCTTTGAAGCGCCGCCGCCAGTTGGCCCGGCGATGCCGGTGACGGAAACCGCGATGTCGGCGCGCGAGTGTTGCAGCGCGCCGGCGGCCATGGCGCCAGCGACTTCCTCGCTGACTGCGCCGTGCTCATCGATCAGCGCCATCGCTACGCCAAGCATCTCGTGTTTGGCCTCGTTGGTGTAGGTGACAAAGCCGCGATCAACGACAGCCGAAGAGCCGGCAATATCGGTGAGCGCTGCGGTGATCATACCGCCGGTGCAGGATTCCGCTGTAGCGACCATGAAGCCGTTGGCGCTTGCCTTGTCGATAATGGCTTGCGCCAATGAGAGTATGTGTTGGTCTGTGGCTATTTTTTGAATCTCCGTTACGGCGCGCTAGTGTCGGTTACTGATCTTGAAAAGTAATAACAAAACTATCGAGCGATCGCTTCGTTACACTATCGGAGAAAAGTTCATATTTTTCAGTCAGCGGATCGCCATCAGGAAAATCCGCAAGCGTCCAGCCATGATCAGCCACCGGCTCTATATAAAAAATAATCAACTCATGGCGCCGCTCGTCGCCAAGGGCTGTTCCAAAACGTGACATGATGAGTTCGCCATCAATCGCATAGCCTTTGTCTGCAAACATGTTCAGCGTTGCCGCTGCTTCAAGACCGGGATTGTCGCGGGCCGACGCCGCATTGTCGAAGGCCCAAGTGTTGTGGACAAAACTTTTGCCGCCAAGGTCAATCCGTTTCGGTGAAAATTTGTAATTGGCGCCGGATAAATTCGCCCCGGGGAGGGCGATATTATACTGGCCGTCGGCGTCGTCGAGAAACCCCTCGAACTGCACGATGATCAACTTTGTAACACGCCCTTCGTGTGCAACCACCCAATGGTGGCGCTCTGCTAATGCGATGCCTTTGACAGTCAGCGTTACGGAACCAACATACTCAAATGCGTCATCGGGCTTAAACCGCATAGCTGGGTTGGTTGATGAAACCAGGGCGCCATCTTGCAGCGTGCGTAATTTCTCAGCGGTTTGCTCGGCGACTTCTGTGCGTTCGCACGCAAATGTGAAAGACGCCAATAAGATGACTGCCGCAACCAATGTTAATTTCTTCATTGTTTTATCTCCGATTGGGGAAGCGCAACCGTTGCCGTCGCCATCGCGGCAATGCCTTCACGCCTGCCGGTAAAGCCCAATTGTTCCGTGGTCGTTGCTTTGACAGAAATCCGCGCTGTTTCAATTTTCAAAATTTCGCCCAGCGCCGCACGCATTTTCTCTCGATGGGGCCCGATCTTCGGCGCTTCGCAAATCAGCGTCACGTCGCAATGGCTAATGCGGCCTGTATGTGCGGCGACCAGATCGCGCGCCTTGGCCAGGAAAACGTTTGACGCAACGCCCTTCCATTGTGGGTCACTCGGTGGGAAATGATCGCCGATATCGCCTTCGCCGATAGCGCCAAGAATGGCGTCGGTGAGCGCGTGCATGCCGGCATCGGCGTCGGAATGGCCTTTGAGCTTTTTGTCATGGGGGATTTCAACACCGCAAAGAATGACGGCGTCGCCATCTTCAAAGGCGTGAACGTCAAAGCCGTGACCGGTGCGGTATTCCATCTCGTCTACTTTCCGTCGCAGCAGAATTTCGGCCATGCCAAAATCTTCCGCCTGGGTGATTTTCATATTGTCTGGCGAACCGGCGACCAGCGCGACGCGCATTTGCGCGGCTTCCGCAACTGCGGCGTCGTCGGTCAGCACCTCGCCTTGGGCCGCGCGATGGGCGCTGAGGATTTTATCATAGCCAAAGCCTTGCGGCGTTTGCGCCCGCCACAACCCGTCGCGCGGCACAGTTGCGTCAATCAATGCGCCGGCGCTCGCGCGCTTAATCGTGTCGTGCATGGGCAGGGCGGCGATTGCCCCGTCATGGGTTTGCAACGCGGCGATGACGCGGGTGATGGTCGGCGCATCGATAAACGGTCTTGCCGCATCGTGGATGAGAACATGAGCGGGCGCGTTCGCCTCAAGGCTTTCAATACCGATGCGCACCGAGTCCTGGCGCTGGGCGCCGCCATCGACCGGCGGCATAAGTTTAGGGTGCGCCAGCAGCCCGGCCATCGCTTCTTCATAAACATCGTGATCATCGCGATGAATGATGATGCGCACAGCATCGATATCGCGGTGGTTAAGAAAAGCCTCCGCCGTCCAGGCGATTACCGCCCGCTGCCCAAGCGTGCGATATTGCTTCGGCCCGCCAGCGCCAGCCCGCGCGCCGCGCCCGGCGGCGACAATGATGGCGATAGTGTCCGGCTTTTCCATGTGCAAACTCATTTGTAAGCTGTTGGTTTAACGGCTAAACACCCTCGTAGCCAAGGACGCTTAAGAAGAATGTTTTCAATCAACGGCATAAACCTTTCCAACGCGGTGATCGCAGCGCCGATGTCCGGCATCAGCGATTTACCGTTCCGGCGGGCGGCGGCGCGCCTCGGTGCGGGGATGGTTGTTTCGGAAATGGTCGCCAGCATTGAACTGGCGCGGGCGCGGCCGGATGTGGTGCGCCGGACGGCTAGTGACGGGGCCATCTTCCCATTGGTGATCCAGCTTGCCGGGCGCGAAGCGCAGTGGATGGCGCAAGGCGCAAGGCTTGCCGAGGCTGCCGGCGCCGACATCATCGATATCAATATGGGCTGTCCGTCGCGGCAGGTGACCGGCGCGGCGTCCGGTTCGGCGTTGATGCGCGATCTGGACCACGCCTTGCGGCTGATTGAGGCAAGCGTGGCGGCGACGTCAAAGCCGGTGTCGCTGAAAATGCGTCTTGGCTGGGACCATGATTGCCTCAATGCGGCTGAGCTTGCAGCAAGGGCGCAAAGCGCCGGCGTGCAGATGATTACTGTCCATGGCCGCACACGCTGCCAGTTTTTTACCGGCAAGGCCGACTGGTCCGCCCTGCGCGCGGTAAAGGAGGCGGTCGAAATACCCATTATCGTTAACGGCGATATCGTCGATGATGCGACTGCGCGCGACGCCTTGTCCCAGTCCGGCGCTGACGGCGTGATGATCGGGCGGGCGATGATCGGCCGGCCATGGCTCGCCGGCGTTGTGGCGAGGGCGTTGGCGACTGGCGAGGCGATGACGCCGCCGTCGCTGGACGCCCAGAAAGACGCAGCGCTGGTGCATTATGCTGAGACTATCGCCCATTATGGCGCGCCGCTCGGTGTCAGGATGGCGCGAAAACACCTTGCCGCTTATGTCGATCATGCGCCGATTGATATTGATCCGGCGTTGCGCCGGGCGTTCCGGGCGGCCATCTGCCGGATCGCGGCGCCGGAACGGGCTGCGGAAGCCTTGAGCGCCTTTTTTGAGCGTGATGACGCCACACTTGAATGCTTCGCCGCCTGATCGTCACACGACGTATTACCGACTGTTTCATTTTAGCCACATTTGTGTTGATTTCTTGCAACAATCGACGCAGCATCACCCGTGGTTCGTGGCTTGCACTGGTTTGCAGCTTGCAGGCGGCTAATCAGCCACGGCTCCGGCGTGGGCGACTTTGCTAGCGCACACAACCGGAGGGACGAGAATATTTGAGATCCGCAGGACGGCGTGAGTTGGGTTTAGAAGATCATATCGAGGGCAAGGCAGGCGGCGCAGAGGCTGGTGCGCGCGGCGCCGCGCGTTTCCTGCCGCAATGGGCGTTGTCGAATACAACGGCGGCGGCGGCTTTGTTCGGCGCGGGCGGCGTTGCCTTCCTGACGACCTGGTTTTTGATGTCGCCGCTGGTCGAGCGCGTCGACCGCGCCTTCCTGACGTGGATGGTGGTTGGCAATATTGTCATTGCTGCAGGCTTTGCGATTCTGATCGGCGTGCGGCTGTGGCATGTGTTGTCGGAGCGCCGCGATCAGCTTGCCGGCTCGCGCACCCACCTTCAGCTTGTCGGCATCTTCTCCGCGCTTGCAGTAGTCCCGGCAATTATTGCGTTTTTGTTTGCATTCACCATTTTGCGCACCAGCCTCAATGATGTCTTCAGTGAGCGGATTGATAATTATCAAAATACGGCACGCGACCTAGCCAATGGCATCGTCGATATGCGCAGGGTCGAGCATGAACAGACCATGCGCGAAATTGCCTTCGACATTAGTCGTCAGGAAGAGGCCGGCCTTGGGTTTACAGAAACGCCGATCAGTTTCCGGCGCTACCTTTTTGCGCAAGCGCAGGTGCGCGGGCTTTCAGCGCTCTATCTGATCGACGGTGATATGCGCATCATGGTCCGCACCGAGGTTGAGCCCGGCAGTTACAATCTGCCATCGGCGGAAAATCTTGAAAAAGTCCAGTCCGCAAACCTACCCGGCGAGGTGTTTTTCTTCGGCGTGAATGACGCCGCAACATTCGATACATTTGTTGGTGCGTTGGGGCTTGCCTATTATGATGGCGGCACGCTGATCGCCTATCGCTCGATTGACGCCCAGACCGCAGGGCGCCTGGTCGCCACGCGCAGCGTTGTCGCCGATTGGGAGGATGCAAAGCTCGGCCGCTCACGGCTCGAGCGAGTGTTCCTGCTTGGCTATATCGTGCTGGCGGTGATTATCCTTTTTGGGGCCATTTGGCTCGCGCTGTGGGCGGCGACACGTCTGGTTCAGCCGATCACGCGGCTTGTCGATATGGCCGGACGGGTCTCCGGCGGCGCGCTCGATGCGCGTGTTGAAGTGCACCAGAACGACGGTGAACTTGGCGTTCTCGCTCGCTCCATGAACCATATGACCGCCCAGTTGCAGACCCAGCGTGACGACCTCATCGACACCAACAGGCAGTTTGATGAACGTCGGCGATTTACCGAGGCGGTCTTGTCCGGCGTATCGGCGGGCGTCATCGGTCTTGCTGAAGGGGGCCGGATTACGATTGCAAACAAGTCTGCGGCCGAACTTCTCAGCGAAGATGCCGGCCGGATCACAGGCCAGAATATCAAAACCGTGATGCCGGAATTATGCGCCCTTCTTGAGGCGTCTTCGGCCTCGTCCTTCGCTGAGGTTGGCGATCAGATCAATTTGACGCGCCATGGCCGCATGCAGACGCTAAATGTCCGTATCGTGAAGGACATCGTCGATGGGCGCAAACGCTTCGTTGCGACATTTGACGATATAACCCAACTGATTTCCGCCCAGCGCAACGCTGCCTGGGGCGATGTTGCGCGCCGTATCGCGCATGAAATTAAAAACCCGCTCACCCCGATCCAGCTGTCGGCCGAAAGATTGCGGCGGAAATATCTGAACGAAGTCACATCGACGCCGGAAGTGTTTGACAAATGTACCGAAACAATCATCCGCCAGGTCAACGACATTGGCCGCATGGTCGACGAATTCTCTTCCTTTGCGCGGATGCCCAAGCCGGTGATCGGCAGGGAAGACTTGCGCGAACTGGTGAAAGCGGCGGTTTTCCCGCAGAAAGTGACCTTTCCTGAGATTGAATTCATTATTGAAGCGCCGGATGCGCCGGTGGTTGCCGAATGTGACGGCCGGTTGCTGGTGCAGGCGTTTTCCAATCTGTTGAAGAATGCGGGTGAGGCCGTTACCGCGCGGCTTGCCGATACGGATGATGCAACGCCCGGCAAGATCAAAGTGGAAATCACTGTCGATGACGGCATTTCCAAAATTCATTTTATCGACAATGGCGTTGGACTGCCCGAGGCGGAACGCCACCGCCTTACCGAGCCCTATATGACGACGCGAACCAAAGGCACCGGCCTTGGTCTTGCGATCGTTAAAAAGGTCGCCGAAGATCATGGCGGCGCATTAGATTTTTCAGATGACAGATCATTAGGAAGCAAAGGCGCGCGGATCACGATGACGTTGCCGTGCGCAGAAGAAGAAATGGCGGTCGCAAGTAGTCCCGCGGCGGCTGAGTAGAAAAGTGAAAAGAGCGTATACAGATGAGCATTGATATTCTTGTAGTTGACGACGAGGAAGATATTCGCGAACTGGTCTCGGGCATCCTTGAAGATGAGGGCTTTAGTCCACGATCGGCTGCGGACGCGACATCGGCGCTATCAGCGGTGCGCGACCGGCTGCCGGCGCTGGTCATTTTGGATGTCTGGCTACAAAACTCGACCATGGATGGCATTGAGATTTTGGAGGAGTTGAAGAGAATTCATCCCGACCTCCCGGTTGTCATAATTTCCGGACACGGAACGATTGAAACAGCGGTCGCGGCTATCAAGAAGGGCGCATATGATTTTGTCGAAAAGCCGTTCAATGCGGACCGGCTTATTTTGGTGGTCAACCGGGCGCTTGAGGCGGCGCGGCTACAGCGCGAGAATACTGAATTGCGCGCCCGCGCGGCGGATTGGGGCCTCATCGGGTCGTCATCGGCGGTAACGGCGCTTCGCGGGATCATTGAGCGGGTCGCCGATGCGCGTTCGCGGGTCCTGATCGCCGGACCGCCGGGCTCGGGCAAAGAAATGATTGCGCGGCTGGTCCATACCTCATCGGGCCGCGCCGACATGGCGTTTGTGGTCGCCAGCGCGGCGTCGATTGCGCCTGATCGGATGGAGCAGGAATTATTCGGCATCGAGGGCGAGGACGGCGCGCCGCGGATGACCGGGCTCATGGAAAAGGCCCATGGCGGCACTTTGATGTTCGACGAGATCGGCGACATGCCGCTGGAGACACAGGGCAAAATTCTACGGGTTCTGGTCGACCAGCGCTTCAAGCGCGTCGGGGGCGAGAACTCGGTGTCGGTCGATGTGCGCATCATCTCCACCTCGTCCAAAGACCTCTTGGAGGAGGCCTCGAACGGACGGTTCCGGGAAGATCTTTTCCACCGCCTCAACGTCGTTTCCGTTACGGCGCCCGGGCTTGACGAACGGCGCGAGGATGTGCCGGCGCTTGCGGTTTACTTTGTCGATCGGATTGCCCGCACCTCCGGCTTGCCAAAGCGGCCGTTTTCGCCTGAGGCGATGGCGGCGCTGCAGACCTATCATTGGCCCGGCAATGTCCGCCAATTGCGCAATGTTATTGAGCGGACCTTGATTTTGATGGACCGTGATCCGGATATCCAGATTACTTGCGAGCATCTGCCGTCTGAGGTGATGGACGCCGGCCTTTCGATCCCGGCGGGAGAAGGGCTGGAGCAGATTATATCCCTGCCTCTGCGCGATGCCCGCGAGCGATTTGAGCGCGAATATTTAATTGCCCAAATCAACCGGTTTGGCGGTAATATTTCGCGCACGGCGGCATTTATTGGTATGGAACGTTCAGCATTGCATCGTAAGCTGAAAGCGTTAGGCGTAACCGGACAGGCCAGAGCAGAGAGCGCTTAATCAAGAGCGCCGAAATTTAAGGATCTCCAGATCATGAGAGTGATCGTTTGCGGCGCCGGGCGTGTGGGTGTCGGTATCGCCCGCCGGCTTTCTCGCGAGGACAACGAAGTCACCGTGATCGATCAGTCGAAAGAGCTGATCCGTAAGGTCGCTGAGCGCCTCGATGTGCGCGGCGTTGTCGGCAATGGCGCATACCCCGAAACTTTGGAAGAGGCGGGCGCGCGCGAGGCTGACATGGTCATCGCGGTGACCTATTCTGACGAGGTCAATATGATCGCCTGTCAGATTGCTCACACACTTTTTAATGTGCCGACGAAAATAGCCCGGGTGCGCGCTCAAGGGTATCTTGATCCGAAATACTCCGATCTTTACGCCCGCAAGCACCTGCCGATTGACGTCATCATTTCGCCAGAGCGGGAGGTCTCCGAAGCGATCATGCGGCGGATGTCGACGCCGGGCGCTTTTGAGGTGACCTCATTTGCCGATGGGAGAATTTGGGCGGTTGGCGTCAAGCTTCGTGAAGATTGCGCCATCATCAACACGCCATTGCGTCAGGTCGCCGAACTTTTTCCCGACCTGAAAATTACCATCGTCGTCATCAAGCGCGGCGAGAAAATGTGGCGCGCGCATGCGGTCGATCAACTCGAGGTCGGCGATCAGATATATTTTATTGCAGATCGCAACGACGTTCAGCGCGCATTGGAAATTATGGGCGTGGCGGCCAGTAGAGCCCGCCGTGTGATTATTGTTGGCGGCGGCAATATTGGTCTGTTTGTCGCCAAGGGGCTCGAAAAGTTGGGCGCGATGAAAATCCGCATTATTGAGCGCGACCGCAAGCGCGCGGAGTTTCTGGCGGAAGAGTTGGAGCGCACCATTGTTCTTCTTGGCGACGGGCTCGACCGGGCGATCCTGCGCGAGGCCGGCGTCAGCGAAGCTGAAACCGTTGTTGCGGTCACTGATAACGACCAGGTCAATATTCTGGCTTCGGTCGTCGCCAAGCGCGAAGGCGGGCGCGGGTCTATGGCGTTAATCAACGACAGTGATTACGGCCCGGTTTGCGAAGCCGTTGGCATCGACAGGTTTATCGACCCGAGGGCGACAACGATCTCAACGGTTTTGCAGCATGTGCGGCGCGGGCGCATCAAGGGGGTTTACTCTCTTTCCGACGGCGCTGCGGAGCTGGTCGATGCGGTGGCGCTTGAAACCTCGCCCCTGGTCAACAAACCATTGCGCGAGGCAAAGCTGCCGGAAGGCGTTATGATTGGTGCGGTGTTGCGCGACGGCGAGGTGCAAATGCCAACCGGCGACACGGTCATCCATGCCGGCGACCGAATTGTCCTGATGTCGATGCATGAGAACGTCAAAGACGTAGAACAGATGTTCCGTGTCAGCATTGAATATTTTTAACCACCCGAACAGGCGGGCCCTAATGAAAAGGGCCCCAAAGACCCGGGACAAGAGCGGCGCAGCATGGGCCTGACAAGCATCCTTCGCGGTCTTTCGGCTATGCTGGCGGTGCTTGGCGCGGCGATGATCGCGCCGATGCTGGTGGCGATGACCGGCGGAGACGATAGCGCCGGCGCCTATCTCTTCGGCGCGACGGCCTCGTTAATGGCGGCTGGCGGCGCTTATGTCGCCAGTATTGGAAACCGTCCGCCGACAGATTTTCGCGGCGCCTTGATTGTCATCTTGTTATGGTGGGCGCTGGTCCCGGCATTCGCGGCCATTCCTTTCGCCATGGGATCGCTCCCCTATGGGGATGCTTATTTCGAAGCCGTAAGTGCGATTACGACTACCGGCGGGTGGCTTTCCAATAGCGAGGCTATCGCCAGTCCGGCGGGGATGTTGTGGCGCGCGGAGCTGCAATGGCTCGGCGGCTTGGCGTCAATTTCCATCGCTGCGGCGATTTTTATCCGCCCCGCTTTTATCGGGATCGATACGTTGCTGCCGCCGTTCTCGCGCGGTGATGATGCGTCTTATCTTCGCCCGTTGCGCAATGCGGTTCGGGCGTTTGCCTCGGTCTATGCAATGGCGACATTGTTTGCGCTTTTCGGCCTCGCCATTGCCGGCGCGCCGGCATTTGATGCGGTGATCATCGCGTTGTCGGGCGTGGCGTCGGGCGGATTTCTGCCAAACGCTGATGGCCTCGGCGCTTATGCGCCCGCCGTCAGCGGCGTTTTGTTCATCGTTCTGGTTTTCAGCGGCGCAAACTTTGTGCTGATCGCCCGTCTCGCGCGCGGGGCGCGGGAGCGTGTGCGCGATGTTGAAACCGGCGCTTATTTGGTCATTCTTGTTGTTGTCGGAGTGATGTTCTGGGTTCTTGCCGGCGCCGGCGATGTGTTGTTGGCGGCGCCGCAAATCTTTAACGCCGCCTCACTATTGTCGACCAACGGTTACGTCATCGGCGAAGCGCCGCCCCTGATCGCGGCGATGGTGACAGCGATTATCGGCGGAGCCGCCGTTTCGACTGCGGGCGGGTTTAAAATATTGCGCTGGCTGGTGATTATGCGCCGCGCGCGCGAGGAAGTCCGCCGGCTGATAGCGCCAAGTGCGATTTTCGGCAGCCGTCGTGTCGTTAACGAGCTTGGCGTGTGGATACATTTTCTGGTGTTCACGATGACGCTGGCGGTGCTTGTCGTGGCGTTGTCGTTCGGCGGCCACTCATTTGAAATCGCCGCAGCGGCGGCGACCGCCGCGCTCGCCAATGCCGGCCCCTTGCTGCAACTTGCCGAAGGCGCAGGGGACGGTTATGCGATCTTTGAAGGGGCGACCCGGTGGCTGCTGCTGGTCGCGATGATCCTCGGCAGGCTCGAAGCGGCGGTGGCGCTCGCCTTGCTCAACCGGGTATTTTGGAGATTTCTTTAAACCATGCCGAAAATTGCATATTTCAACGGCCAGTATGGCCCGCACACCCAAGCCATGGTGCATATCGATGACCGCGGCTATCAGTTCGCAGACGGAATATATGAAGTCTGCCTTGTCATTGGCGGGCGCTATTGGGATATGGAGGGCCATCTTGCGCGGATGGAGCGCTCGCTCAGTGCACTGCACATTCGCATGCCGATGGGTGTTGCTTCGCTGAAAGTGGTGATGAATGAAGTGCTGCGCCGGAACCGGCTTCGCGATGCGCTGGTCTATATTCAGGTGACGCGCGGCGTTGCGCCCCGCAACCATCCGTTTCCGGAGGATGATATTGCGCCCGCCCTGATCATGACCGCAAGGCGGTTTGACCTCGATCAAAGCGACGCCCAGGCGGCGAAGGGCATTGGCGTTGTCACGGCGCCGGATATTCGCTGGGGCAGGGTCGATATCAAATCGATTTCCCTGTTGCCGAATGTGTTGGCCAAGCAAGCTGCGGTCGAAGCGGGGGCGGCGGAAGCCTGGTTGGTGCGCGAGGGAACGGTGACGGAGGGCTCATCCTCCAATGCCTGGATTGTCACCGCTGACGGCGTCCTCGTCACTCACCCGATGGGCCATAATATTCTCGGCGGCATCACCCGCGAGACGGCGCTTGCCTGCGCTGGGGATTTGCAAATACGCGTCGAAGAGCGCGCTTTCAGCGTTAGTGAAGCGCAGAAGGCTGCTGAGGCTTTTGTTACATCAGCAACGAATTTGGTGACGCCGGTAGTCCAAATTGACGGCGTCAAAGTCGGCGACGGCGCGCCGGGCCGCGTCGCCTTGCGCCTGCGCGATGCTTACAAGGAGCGGGCCCGCCGCATTTCCGGGGCCAAAAGGAACTAAAACCGGTTGCCTCAAGGCCATTCAGCGGCCACAATGATGCTGCATTGCAAAAACTATAACAATGAGGCGGAGTGCTGCCCCAATGACTGATAAAAAACAGAATCTCCAGGACACTTTCCTTAATCATGTCCGCAAATCAAAAACCCCGGTCACGATCTTTCTTGTGAACGGCGTGAAGCTGCAGGGCATCGTCAGCTGGTTTGATAATTTCTGTGTATTGCTGAAGCGCGACGGCCATGCGCAGCTGGTCTACAAGCATGCGATTTCGACAGTGATGCCGCAACAGCCGGTCACGCTTTGGGACGGCGATAGCGACGAAGAATAAATGACGCCTGTGCCCGATCAAGAATCTGTAATCATCATTCACCCGGCGCTGAAAGGCGAAGCGGGCGCACGCTTGCCCGAGGCGCGGTTGGAAGAGGCCGCCGGGCTCGCGGCGGCGATAAACCTTTGCGTCGTTGATACCAAAGTTATCCCGGTTAATCGGCCACGGCCTGCGACGCTGATCGGCGGCGGCAAGGTTGATGAGATACGCGCGCAGCTGGACGCCTCAGACCCGCGTCCGGGGCTGGTGATTGTCGATGGCGCGCTGACGCCGGTGCAACACCGTAATCTGGAAACCGCCTGGGAC